>UQHT01000020.1 GCA_900540875.1 uncultured Collinsella sp. | reverse complement strand
CCTACCCGGATTCGCGCCTCAGGACTCAGCGCAACGCGTTGCGCTGAGTCCTGAGTCTGTTGCAATGAAGATGAGAATCAAGGAATTCCACAATGTAAGCGATTTTTAAAAATGTTCTTGCCACCGAGTTCAGGCTCCGTTATATTATCCCTTGCGCGCTTGCGCACCCTTGATCGGGCGTTTAGCTCAGGGGGAGAGCGCTTCCCTGACACGGAAGAGGTCAGAAGTTCAAATCTTCTAACGCCCACCAAATGTTCGCAGCTCAGAGGCTATGTCCTCTGGGCTGTTTTGTTTTATGTCGCTAAATCCGCTGGCAGTTCCAACCGTCATCGCAACGTAACATCAATTCACCTGACGAATGGCTGCCAAACAAATTCAATACCCCAACATCAACAATAGCCAGGCACAAAACTGCGCCGCAAGCTGCTCCAACCGCCCAACTGGCCAAAAGCCGACCATCTACTTGCCGATCTATCCATCGGCATAACCAATCAGTCCGCACCGCAACTTCTCAGCAAAACGCCGCGATGTCTGCGCCCTGCGGTATCCTTGAGCCACTTGCACCTGCAGCACCAAGGAGCCGCCATGCGCACCGAGCTCGATGTCCCCTTTTCGCACAAAGAAGAAGCCAAGGCACTGGGCGCCAAATGGGACCGGACCAAGAAGATCTGGTATGTACCCAGCGGCGTCAACCCCGAGCCCTTTGCCGAGTGGCTGCCCGGTGTTGACCGATCCGACCCCTCAGCGCCGTATATATATCTAGTACTGGGCAAGCGCGAGTGCTGGAAGTGTCACAAAGGGACCTCGGTCGCGGCCTTCGGCATTCCCTATCGAACCGATGACGGCAAGGGCATCGCCATTGCGCACGCGCCCAACGAAGCCGGGCACATTACCATCGACACGGCCAATGCCAACGCGCTCGCCATTGTTCCCGCTCTTGGCTGCGTCCCGGGCGAGATCCACGACTATCTTTCTAAGCGCTGTGGCTACAAACCCGTAGGCGCACGAGCCTCCAAAGCCCCGTCGCTCGGCAACACGTGCACCAGTTGCAACGCGCTGCAAGGCAGCCGCTATCTGTTCGAAGAACCCACGTCCCCGTTTGCCCTCACCGCCATCAACAAGCTGCCGGCACTGGAGTTTGTGCGTGTCGAAGTTGCCGGCGTCTTTGGCGTCCCGGCCACACGCACCGACTTTGACCAGGCGCTCTTTACCTGGGCACGCGACCATCACGCCGAGTTCCATAGGCAACTCGGTGAGGGGATTTATTTGTAGGGACGGAGAGGCCTTCACAGCCAGCTCCTCCGCATCACCTATCCCTCGTCGCCGGCGTCGTACACGATATCGAGGCCACAAACAGGGCATTTCTCCGGATACGCCGGCATATGAACGCCTGTACGTTTCCTCACTTCGTCGCTGAACCTGTCACGTGCATCGATGAACCGAATGTCGAGGCACGGTATTTGCGAGCCGCAGCAAGGACAGGAGACGACAAACGACCCGCAATCAACTTCTACGCTCGGAAACATTTTGTTGTCTATAAGGGCACGCGGCAGTTTTCCGTACTTCCCCATCACGACATCGCCTCGCCAGCTCATACACGCTCCCCTCTCGCTATACAAATCAGGAAGAGCATGCACCGGCGAGCGTGCGCGAGATTGCATCGCCACGCGATCCGATCAAACAACACGATCTTAAAAGACCGCCAAAGCCATATTTCATCGTCGGTCGCACCCTGTCCGGCAAACTCAATATCGACGGGTATGTGCTTCAGATAACTCATGTCGGGCGCAAAACGAGGGTCCGGTCCGCCTTTATGAACAGGACCGTGCAGAACAAACCATCCGTTTTCGGGCTCGAACCGCTCAACAAACGCAAGGCCGAGCACCTTATAGCCCACCTCGGTTGCAAATATGACTCCGACTGGGACGCCGCATTCCATGCAGTTGAGCATTTTACGGTTGTAATTCTGGTCTCGAAAACCAACGGTACCCGGCGCTTGAACCGAGTACTTAATGACCCACGTACCATCGTCCAAATAGAGCGGAGGCACATTGTTGATGCTCTCGGTTTGCCGCTGGCGCGCTTGTACCCCGCTACCCCACTCCCCTGTATACTGATGTAGCACGTGTTTCATCCGGGCTTGTTGGGCCGGATTGTTCATGGGAGGGTCTTATGGCTGCTTCGAATCCGCCTAAGGGGAGCGTTTCTTCTTCGTCCATCAAGCCGGTGACGCGCAAGGCCGTGCGCTGCCAGCGCGAGGTCGCATGGCTTGTCACGCAGGCGGCGGGCAAACTCGTGGCGAACACGGAAGACGTCAATGCTCCCACACCGAGCTTTGTGCTGGCAGCGGCGCTGGATCGAGTACGCCAGCTGGAACTCGCCGCACAAGAAGACGGCGGCCATCTTGGCTACCAAGACGCTATGGCGCCCGACCTGTTGACCTTTTGTCGCATGACCAAGTTGCCCGCCGCACCCAATGCGCTTTCGGACGCAGGCTACATGTTTACGCTTTCGGGCGCGGACCTTATCCGCGATATCTACGCATACTGCAGCGAGCTCGCCGAGCGCCACGTCTTTGGCACGGCTGAAGTCAAACCGGGAAATGTCATCAAGCTGGTTCTCAGGCTGTTCCTGATGGACGGGTTCGGGGCCATGCCGGCGTAAGCCGAGTCTTTAGCATCACCGTCGACTGGGCAACAACCGCTTTACCTTAGTGGGCGCCAATCGAGGGTCGATTATTGGGTCGCCTCGTCCACTAACGCATTTATTCCACGCGCTCTGACAGTCGATATTTGCGGTTGCGGCTTGTCGACGGCGCCGTGGGCTCAAGCTCGCCTTGAGCAATGAGCGCGTTGACGCGCGACCTAACCTGGGAAATTGTAAGCCCCGTGCGTTTTGCCAGCTCACGCGTCCCCAGCTCGCCGTAGTGTTTGAGTGCCGTCACAATTAAGCCTCCGCCATGATCGACCGGCTCGATCTTTGAACGGTAAAGTACGACCTTGAACCGATCGAACCCCGGGCAGAACAGGGGCTCGGCCAGACCATGCGCGCGCATGGCATCGATCATCATCGGGATGCCCGAGCCATTGCCCTCAGCCGGCGAACCTGCGCCATCCGGAAGCGGGACAATCGACATGAGTTTCACGAGCGTCGCGTTACGGCATCGGGAGCTGCCGTCAAACAAGTTCTCGCGAGTCTTCCCTCCATAAAGGCCGCCGGGATTCGTCACCTCGATACGGTCGTCAAAAACGTCGACGGTGATCGATTGCCCACAGAACCGATCCCCGTATTCCCTGTGGATAACCGCGTTGGCGACTGCCTCGCGCAGGACCTCCTCGGGAATCTCCAGCGAGTCGATACGCGAGATGCCTTGGACGGTCGAGGTGCGGCGCAGGTTTTTGGCGACAGCCGCGACAGTATCCGAAATCATCTCGCCCAGGGTGCCCTCGCAGACTGTGCGGTCCATAAATCTTAGCGGTCCCGCAGCGCCCTTTTGAGTTCCCGCATGGACAGCCACATCAATGAAGAGCTTGGGATAGAACTGCTGAGGGTAAACGCCCGCGGCAAGGAGGCCGGCCTTGGTAACATTGCCCTGGAAGTCGAGGAGATTCAGGCGCTCCATCTTTGTCTTCTTGTCCGTCGCACCACGCATCGCTCGAGGCGTCAACGAATAGGCGCGTTCTATCGTGCGGTCGACCAGCGACTCGTCGAGATCGCCCACGCTCGTGCCGGGCACCGCATCGCGATCGCTAGGACTCGTCCGTTCGTATGACGACAGCGCCAAAACCTCGGTCGACGAAAGCGGCACGTCTTTGTCATCGATGCGCTTGTAGCTGCCGCCCTGGGCGCCCCGTTCTATTACATAGCAAGGCTTGCTCGACGGGTCAAGCTCCTCGATTGTGATGGCGAGAACAACGGTACCCCGAAGCTCCACGCGCTCAATGGTGTATTTGGGCGGATTGGCCAGCTTTCCACGACCGCCGGCATCGCCCATGCCCGCCACGAATTGGTTGAGCACTTTCTCGGTCTCAAAGTTTGCAACTGGGACAAAACCCGCACGCTCGCTCACTCCGAGTACGATGATGCCGCCGGCGGTGTTTGCGAAAGCGCTGACTGTTTCCCATACGTCGCGGGAAAGCGTCATGGCGCTCTCTTTTACTTCGACGCTAAGGTCATCCGAACCCATGCGCTTTAAAGACTCGAGCAAACCGGCCAGCTCGTTTTCGTTCATCTGCACGTCCCTTCGCTCGGTCCTGCGGAGAATGCCGCAGACGGATTTCCCTCGTCTCTCAGTTATCTCTCGTAATTATCTCTCGTCTTTCTGTTATCTCTCGTATTAGATATGAGTGAAAGATGAGAGATAAGATATCTCTACCTGCTTCATTAAATCATGTTTTTGCTGGTAGAAACAATCGGTATTGAGACAATACCATGATTGCTTGTCTCTTTGCTGCTCAGTTATCTCTCATATTTATCTCTCGTCTTTCTGTTATCTCTCATATTAGAGATGAGTGAGAGATGAGAGATGTGCGAGTGATGCGTGAGCGTGGATTATTGGACGGTCGGAAAATCCCTCAAACAAAAAACGGGGCCGGCCTTACGCCGAGCCCCGTTTTCAAACGGTCAGTTAGTTATCCAACGCGCGAGCACAGTAGTCAACATTACGCCGCCGCGAACACTCCCAAGCCCGTTCCGATGATGCAGATTGCGAAGATGCCCAAGATGATCCAAATGGTCTTGACGCCCTTTTTATAGAGGGCAACGCAAGCGAACGTTGCCAGCAAGGGTAGCAGACCGGGGAAGATCGAATCGAACAGATCCTGCAGGACAATCTCCGAACCACCCACGTCAAAGGTCAAAGCCGTGGACAGCGAGACCTGTGCCGCAATCATGGCGCCGATAACGGTCATTCCGAGGACACCGGCAGCATGCGTCATGCGAGACATAAGGTTGCTCTCTTCGGACTGCTGCAAAAACTTGGTTCCCAAGTCGTAACCCAGATGGGCGGCGACGATACGCGTTACAAAGTTAATCACGGAGTAGATGAGCGCGTACACGATGGGGCCGAGCGGGTTGCCCGTCGAAGCGATGCCAATACCAATGCCGGCGGCAACCACGCGGAACGTACCCCAGTAGAACGAATCGCCGATGCCGGAAAGCGGTCCCATGAGGCCGACCTTCATGGCGTTAATCGAGGACGTGTCGAAGTTCTTATCGGCAGCCGCCTGCTCTTCCATCGAAACCGTTAGGCCGGCTACAAACGGAAGCACATGAGGCGTGATGTTAAAGAACTCGGTATGGCGATCGAGCGCCGCATAGTAATCGTCGTCGTTAGGATAGATCTTTCGCAGGGGCTTCTGAATGGTGTACATGAAGCCCATTGCCATCATCTTGTCGTACGACTGCGAGCACTGGCTCGTAAACTGGCGAAGGAACATGCTCCGATACATATCGGGGCTCATAATCGCGTCCTTCTTTGCCTCTTTGAGGTCGGTGTTCTGGGTAGCCATTAGAAGTCCTCCTCTTCATCTGCAGCAACCGTCTGCGGACCGGACGAGCCCTCGCGGAAGGCCAGGAGCAGCGCGACGCAAATGGCAGCTGCGGCGACGCCGATAACGTCCATCTTGAGGTAGATGACCATAATGAATCCCAGGAACAGCCAGGGAAGAAGCTTGTTATCGCCCATGGTCCTGATAAGGAGTGCGAAGCCGATGCAGACCATGACGCCGGATGCAACGTTGAGGCCGTCCATCACAAACTGCGGAATCGCATTGAGCGCATTGTTGATGAGGTCGGCACCAAAGAACAGCGAACCAAACACCAGCAGTGCAGACGGAATGCCAATCGACAGCGGCACGACGGTCAGATGGTACAGATTCGCCTTGGCAAGATCGCGATTTGCCAGAGCGGTCTCAATCTTCTTGCAGGCAAAGGCACCCGGAACGGCGTAGCAGAAGTTGCGCCACACCTGAAGGAAGACGGAGACGGGAAGGGCGAGCGCGACGGCAGTTGCCGTGCCCGTACCCGTAATGACGGCAAAAGCGCAGCCAAGCACACCGGAGGCATAGACCTCTGGAGGAACCGCCGCGCCGACCATGATGGCGCCCATGAACATGGACTCCAAAGCAGCGCCGACGATAACGCCCTGCTGGACATCGCCAAGGATCAAGCCGACAAACAGGCTCGTAAACAGCGGACGACCAAGCATCGTAATGCCAAATAATTGCTCGTCCATGGACGCAATAAATGCGACCAGTGCAACTAGAAGATACTGGACAACCATTTCGATCAACCCCAGAAATAGGTCTGCAGGCGAGGCGTTCTGCGCAGCTCGCCTGCAGACAACCGCAGCAATTTGAGAGGATTAGTAGTTCATCTGGTGATAGTAACGACGCGTGGTGAGCGGGTGGTTACGGACGTGCTCGAGATGGCAGCTCAGACGCTCTGTGATGGTGTAGGTGACCATCGGGGAGACGATCTTGCGGAACTCGGGGTCGCTGAACGGCAGCTCGACCTCGGCGGTGTCAAACTTGTTCACGCGGACGTTGACGCCCTTCTCGTCGGCGAGCATGTGAGTGAAGTTGTCCACGCGGTCCATAAGCTTACGGGTGTCGTCCTCGCCGTAGAGCATGATGAGGCTCGTGCCCTCCTCGCACAGTTCGATGGTGCCGTGGAAGAACTCGGCGGCGTGGATAGACTTGGTCTTGATCCACTGCATCTCCTCGAGAATGCACATGGCGTAGTCGTAGGCCTCACCCCAGAGCATGCCGGAGCCAATCACCATGTGGTAATCGGTGTCCTTGAAGTCCTCGGCCATGGCGGCGCAGCGCTCGTCCTGAGCGTCCTTGGCCTTGATGAGGTACGGAGCGATGTTGCCGAACTCCTCCATGAAGGTATCGTATTTGGGGAAGGCGCCGGCGTTCTTGAGGAAGCGGGCGACCAGCGTGATCTGGTAGGTGTAGATGGCCTCGCACAGAACGTCGTCCTCGGCGAAGCTGAAGAACTTGTAATCGGCGTACTCGGTGGCCGGAGTGTTGTCGTTGGAGACATACATCAGCGTGCGGGCGCCCTGCTCCTGGCAGAACTTGGCAGCCTCAATGATCTCGGGGGTGGTGCCGGTACGGGTGGAGAAGACGCAGACCGAATCCTTGTTGAAGGTCTTGGGCGGGCACGCGAGGAACTCAGCGGCGATCTCGCAGTGGACGTCGACGTCGGCCGTGGTGGTCTCGACCCAATACTTCATCGGGAGCGTGTGGGCCCAGGTGCCGCCGCAGCCGATGAAGAAGATGTTGGAATAACCCTGCTCGCAGACCTCGTCCACGGCAGCCTCAATCTGAGGACGGAGAGCGAGGGCATCGCTCACAACCTTCTCGTAACGAGGCTCATCGAAATTGAACATCCCTTACTCCTAACTCACTTGGATGAACCCTTCATTCATCCCATGACGTTATAATACTTTATATAACTAACTATGCAAGAACTATTTCAGATTTTTTTTGATTTTTCTTTAATAAAAAGCCCGCCGATCAAATGATCGACGGGCATAGGCATAGAGCATTGGTTCAATAAATGCCGAGCATCAACGTGTTTCCGGCTAGAAAACGTCCTTGGCAAACACCTTAGCGTCATTGGGGACCTGACGGATTTCGATGGCCACGCCATCGCCCAGGAGCTCTTGGATATGCTCGGCATCTTTCTCGGTCGCAAAGATCGCAGAGGTCGGATGAAGCGTGGTCTCAGGGGTCTTTCGGGTTCCGCCCAGATTGATCTCTTTGATGTCTTTGCAACCCTTAGCGAGACGATAGACATCTTCAATCGTCTCAGTGATGATAAACAGCGAATACTTGTCGGTAACGCCGCTGTTGAGCGCCTCGATAGCAGCGTCAACATCCTTGATGACGAGTTTAACGCCGTTGGGGCGGGCGAGCCTCAAGGCCGCCTTCCTCATGTCGTCTTTTGCCACAGCATCGCTGGCAAGCAAGATGCAATCTACATCCAAAGCGTGAGTCCAGGACATGGCAACTTGGCCGTGAATCAGTCGGTAATCAACTCTCGTAAGCTTAATCATCGTTATCATCTCCGCACGTGATAAAGGGAATGACAGGTGTGGCCCCTAGCTAGGGCTCGAACCAGAACTAACTAGAACTCTTCTTCCTCGGCGCCGGCAAGCATGTCCGCCGCCTCGCAAAGCTGAATAAACGAACGCGATCCCTCGACCGCGGCTTTGGCCTTGTCCGCATCCAGGGAGTCCAGCTGTGTAACCATTTCCACCAGCAGCGGCAAGTTCATTCCAGCGATCAACGTAAACGATCCGTCGGTCTGCCTCTGAATGAATTCGTTGTTTACAGAGCCGCCAAAGATGTCAGTCACGACAAACCAAGAGTCGGCAGAGTCCCTCGTCTCCATCCATGCATCAATCAACGCCGCGACGTCCCTTGAATCGTCATCGACATAGGCGCACAGGCACTCGATTCGGTCGTTGGTGCCCATCAGAATCTCCAGAGAGCTTTTCATGCCTTGGGCGAGATAACCATGACTCGCTAGCAATATCTTATTCATAGTTCTCCAATACCAATAGGACGTACTATATTGTCATAACAAAGTATATTAGCAATCTACCCTACGCGGCGTGTCTATTTTCCAAATCCGCGAACGGTAACAATTAGTCGGTAAATCGACCAATCTATCTCTAATTTACAAATAGAACTTCAGTCGCTCGGTGCAGTACACCTGACGGGAGATGAAGAGCGGCTCGCCGCTTGGGGCATAACGTCTATCGACAAACAGAAGCAGCGAAGAGTCCAGCTCCACGTTAAGGTATGCCGCCTCGAGCTCGCTCGCATAGCAGACCTCGAGCGTACGCGTGTTGGGACCCATCTTGATCCCCTGGCGATCGAGTACTGCCATCAGCGAATCCTCGAGGGACTCATGCTCCAAAAAAGAAAGCGCAGCGGAATAGCTATTGGTTTCCAGCATCGTGGGCTTGCCATCCACAAGGCGCAGACGACGGCTACGCAATACCTTTTGGGTATCGTCTACGCCCAGGAACTTCGCGTCTCGCAGGCTTGGGAAGTCCCAGCCCATTTCGAGAACCCTGGTAGACGCCTGTTTGCCCGCAAGCTGGCACGAATGGGTAAAGCTCTCACGATCGTCCGCGGCATACATCTGCGTGTCCGACGAAACGAACGTGCCCTTGCCGCGGGCTCTCTCAACAAGCCCAGCATCTTCCATTTCTTTAATTGCGGAGCGAACCGTTATTCGGCTCACGCCAAATTGCTCGATAAGCTCCGCCTCGGTCGGGAGCTTATCTCCCGGGCGGTACGTGCCGTTGGCGATCGAATCAGAAAGCGCACGGACAATCTGTTTGTACAGGGGGATAACGCTATTTGCTTCAACCATATCAACCATACCTTTGCAAGGAATCAGCAGCTTATAGATAGATGACTTATATTGTATTAGAACTTTTTAGCACTCCACGCCATTTCCTATAATGTTTCAACAAACGGGGGTTATTTTGCGTAAGCGGTATAGAGTCCATCCATTTCCGCATACAGCCTCAATCTGATGGCGGTATATGCACCCGATAAGCCGATTGATTTTTATCTTCTGCCTGTCTCTCAGTCATCCCTCGTCGTAGAGATGGATGTGAGGTGAGAGATACGTAGTTGACGCACGAGCGTGGATATCTGGACGGTTGGAAAATGAGCGTGGATATTTGGACGGTTTTTGGGCTTTTGGCGGCCGATTTCGTCCGAAAATCCACGCTCATCCGGCAGACGTCCGAATTTCCACGCTCGTGTGTCAGAAAATCCACGCTCATCCGGCAGATTGGTCGAGGGCCCCATATGGGTATACTCTCGAGGATTCGACTCGATTCGCCCCCGTTGGGGCGCCAAAGGAGACTGCATATGCCCACTACCTCAACCGACCCGCGCGCCGCTGCCGCCGCGCTGCTGGTGCCCGGTACCACCTGCCATGGTTTTGCCGTCGAGCGCTGCGAGACCGTGCCCGAGCTCGACGCCGACGCTTACGTGCTGCGTCACGCTGCCTCGGGCGCTCGCCTGCTGTACCTGGCGTGCGATGACGAGAACAAGGCCTTTGCCATTGGCTTTAAGACGCCGCCGGCCGATTCCACCGGCGTGTTCCATATTCTTGAGCACTCGGTGCTGTGCGGGTCGGCCAAGTTTCCCGTCAAGGAGCCGTTTGTCGACCTGATCAAGAGCTCCATGCAGACGTTTCTCAACGCCATGACCTACCCCGACAAAACCATCTACCCTGTCGCCACCACCAACGAGCAGGATCTGTACAACCTGATGGACGTGTATCTGGACGCGGTGTTCAACCCGGCCATCTATACCAAGCCCACCATTTTTGAGCAGGAGGGCTGGCACTACGAGCTGGACCTGCCGGAGAGCGTCGAGATCGAGGGCAGCGACAGCTCCGCGAGCCTGCGCGAGGGCACGCTGCGCTATAACGGCGTGGTATTCAACGAGATGAAGGGTGCGCTGTCCGATCCCATGAGCGTGCTGGACGACGCCGTCAACGCCGCGCTCTATCCCGACACCGCCTATGCGCACGAAAGCGGCGGCGACCCGCGCGCGATTCCCGCGCTCACCTACGAGCAGTTCCTGGACACGCACGCGCGCCACTACAACCCCTCCAACTCCTACATCACGCTCTACGGCGACCTGGACGTGGACCGCGCACTGGCCTTTTTGGACGAGCGTTATCTGTCGCAGCCGAGTGCCGCAAGCCGCCGCATGGACGCAGCCGTTGCCGCCGGCGAGGACCCGTCCGCGCTGGCGCCCAATCCGCTGGGCGTGCAGACGCCCGTGACCTGCGAGTACAAGCGCGTCGAGATGGCCACTACACCCGAGAACGCCCTGGTGGGCCTGGGCCTTGTGTTGGGCAGCGCGCTCGACCGCAAACGCACGATCGCGGCGGATATCCTGTTCGAGGCGCTGCTGGGCTCCAACGAGGCGCCGGTCAAGAAGACCATTCTGGCCGCCGGCCTGGGCGGCAACGTGGTGAGCTACACCGCGGCCGAGAGCCTGCAGCCCTACGAGCTCATCATGTTGCAAAACGCGCAGCCCGGCGTGGCGCGCGAGCTGCGCCGCGTGTTCCAGGACGCCTGCCGCGACCTGTGCGAGCACGGCGTTCCGCGCGAGCGCCTGGAAGCCATCATCAGCAGCAACGAATACGATCTGCGCCAGCGCGACTACGGCATCGCCGACGGCGTGGCCATTGCGTGCGACGCGCTGAGCACCTGGCTCTACGATGACGACGCCGCGACGCTGGCACTCAAGTACGGCCCGGTGTACGAGGAGCTGCGAGGCGAGCTGGACGGCAGCTATTTTGAGGACCTGCTGCGCGAGCTGGTGCTGCAGAACGATCACATGGCGCTCGTCGAGCTGGTGCCGGTGGACGCCGCCGAGGGTTCGGAGGGTGCCGAGGCCATCGAGCTGGCAGCCAAGCGCGACGCCATGACCGATTCCGAGCTGGCCGACGTGGTCGAGCGCACGGCCGCGCTGCGTGCCGCGCAGGAAGCCGAGGACACGCCCGAGGACAAGGCCACGCTGCCGCGCCTGCGCGTGTCCGACATTGGCGAGGCGCGCCCCGAACCGTCACTGGTCGTGGACACGACCGCGCCCATCCCCTGTCTGCACCACGACATCCCCACCAACCGCCTGGCCTACGCCATGCAGTATTTCGACCTGAGCTGCGTCGCGTTTGAGGACCTGCCCTATGTGACGCTGCTCTGCCGCCTGCTCAAACAGCTGCCCACGAGCGAACACTCGGCCGAGGAGCTCGACAACCTGCTCGCCGGCAAGCTGGGCTTTTTGAGCTTTACGACCGAGGTCATGACCCAGCCCGACGTGGACGGCGTGCGCCCCTACCTGCTGGTGAGCGCCGGCGCCCTGTCCGAGAAAATCGATGCGCTGGCAAGCCTGCCGCGCGAGGTGTGGTCGAGTACACTGCTGGCGGACGCCGACGCCGACCGCGTGCGAGACGTGCTCACGCAGATTCGCATTGGGCTTGAGCAGGGCTTTATCAACAACGGCCACTCGGCGGCGCTCGGTCGCGCGATGAGCTACAGCTCGCCTTCGGCCGTGGTGCGTGAGCAGCTCTCGGGCGTAGACTTCTACCTGTTCCTGCGCGATTTGCTCGAGCACTTTGACGAGCGCGTGAACGGGCTGCGTACCAAGCTTTCCGAGCTGGCGGAGCGTATCTTTGTGGCCGATGGCTGCATGGCGAGCTTTACCGGCAGCGACGAGGACTTTGACACGTACTGGGATGCCGCGGGCGACCTGGGGCTGGGTGCGGGCGACGGCGCCGGCCGCGGCGCGCTCGCGGTGCCGGCGCCGTGCGACCGCCACGAGGCTTTCGTGATCCCCAGCGACATCTGCTTTGCCGCGCGTGCGTGCGATCCGCGTCGCCTGGGCATTGACGTGACAGGCGCTTGGGCCGTGGCTGCCAACGCGCTCTCCTACGATTACCTGTGGAACGAGATTCGCGTGAAGGGCGGTGCATACGGCTGCGGATTCCGCGCAGCCGGCGAGCGCCAGACGGCGTTCTACACCTACCGCGACCCGGCAATCGACCCCTCGATTGAGCGTGTGGCGCGCGCAGGCGAATGGCTCGGCAGCTTTGAGCCCGACGAGGCGGCATTTGAGGGCTTTATCGTGAGCTGCGTGAGCGGCATGGACGCGCCAGTGAAGCCGTACGCGCTCACCAAGCGCCGCAACACGACCTACCTGGCCGGGCTCGATCCGCATGCGCGCGAGGAGCGCCGCGCCCAGATGCTCGCCGCCACGCCCGGTGAGCTTCGCTCGCTCGGCACCGACGTGACACGCATTGCGGCCGTCTCGCCCACCTGCGTCTTTGGCGGACGCGACGTCATCGCCAAGAGCAACGCCAACTTCAACGTAGTCGACCTGATGGGCTAACCACAGCAAGCAAAACCACTACAAAGGGGACAGGCCCCCTTTGTAGTGGTTCGAACACTTGTTCTATACGTACACATGTTCTATAGTATGGGTGATTGCATCGGATTTAAATTGCAACTAGAATATAGTTGCAGAATGTGAGGCGGGATGACTCGAGCCGATAAACTCATCGCCCAACTGTTTAGCTGCCCTTCGACGTATCGGTATGCCGATTTTTTAAAAGTCATGGCCTCATATGGCTTTGAAATGGACAGCAAAGGCAAGACATCCGGATCGCGCGTTCGCTTCTACAGGCCCTCAGATGGCAGGATGTTCGTGATGCACGCGCCTCATCCATCTGACGAATTGACAGCGGGGACAATTCGAAACATCGTTCGATTTCTGCAGGATGTCGGAGGCAGTCATGAGTAACGTTTTGGCATACAAGGGCTATTTCGCCCCAGTCGAGTTCGATGCCGAGCAGCATGTACTAACAGGTATGGTCGCCGGCATTAGGGACGCAATCGTATTTGAAGGCTCCACGGCTGAAGAAGTGGAGCAATGCTTCCACGACGCCGTCGACGATTACCTTGAGTTTTGTGCCGAAAAGGGCAAGGAACCAGAGCGGGCTTTTAAGGGCTCGTTCAATGTGAGAACAGGCTCCGAGCTTCACAAGCAGGCAGCACTGGCGGCGGCAAAGAAGGGCGAGTCACTCAATAAGTTTGTGACCGAAGCAATCGCCGCGGCGTTATAGCGTTAACGCATGGGCCAAAACCACCACAAAGGGGACAGGCACCTTTGTGGTGGTTTCGACATTTGCCCAGATAAAACCTGTCAAAATAAACCTGTCCCTTTTTGGTAGGTTTGGGAGAGGAAGCCGGGATGGACAAGACTGAGTTGCGGCGGGCGGTGATTGCTCGGCGCGATGCTCTTGATTTGGACTTGCGGGCGGCGAAGTCTGCTGATATCTGTGCGCGGCTGGTTGAGCTGCTGGGCCGCTTGGATGCCGCGGCGCCGCACACCGTTGCCGTCTATGCCGCGATGGGTTCCGAAGTCGACTCAGCCGCGTTTGCCGCAGCTGCCGCCAAACGTGGCTGGCGCGTGGCCTATCCGTGCATGCTCTCGGCAACAGACGCCGCAGCTTGTGGCCAGCGCATGTGTATGCGGGCAGTTGCTGCCGGCGACGCGGACGCGGCTCCGTTTATCGCCCACCCCACGCGGGCCTTTGCGGCCACGGACATCGACAGCAGCCGCTTCCCTATCGTGCCTGCCGAAGCTCTCGACATGATCGTCGTGCCGCTCGTAGCATTCGACCGCACCGGCACGCGCCTAGGCTACGGCGGCGGCTGCTATGACCGCTACCTGCCCATGCTCTCGCCCGTATGTCAAATCGTCGGCATCGCCTTTGACGAACAGCGCGTCGACCACATCCCCACCGATGCCCACGACCTGCCGCTGCCCAACATCATCAGCGCCTAATCGCCGCCACATCAGCCACGGCTACAGCAGCACCATCGCAGTCTAGTGCTCCTCGCCGGCGCGGGCCAGGTCGTAGGGCGTGGTCTGGTAGACGTAGTAGTTGAGCCAGTTGGTGTAGAGCAGCTGAGCTTGGCTGCGCCAGACGTTGCGCGGCTCGGCGGTGGGGTCGTCGCCCGGGAAGTAATGCGCCGGCACCTGAGGGTTGAGCCCGCGCTTCACGTCGCGCTCGTACTCCAGGCGCAGCGTGTCGGTATCGTACTCGGGGTGGCCAAATACAAAGAAGCGGCGGCTGTCGGTCGACTTGACGATGTACAGGCCTACCTCGTCGGACACGGCCACGACCTCAAGCTGCGGCTCGGCTTCCACGTCCTCGCGGCGCACATCGGTGTTGCGCGAATGCACGGCATAGAAACGGTCATCGAAACCGCGGACCAGCGGGCTTTGCGTCTTCACCAGGTAATGCTCAAATACGCCGCTCGCCTTTGCCGGCAGGTCGTACTTCTGGATACCGTAATGATGGTACAGGCCGGCCTGCGCGCCCCAACAAATGTGCAGCGTAGAGTGCACGTGCGTGGTGGACCAATCCATGATCTGGCAGAGCTCGGGCCAGTAGTCGACCTCCTCGAACGGCATCTGCTCCACCGGCGCGCCCGTGATAATCAGGCCGTCGTAGTGGATGTCGCGGATGTCGTCGAACGTGCGATAGAACGTCTCCAGGTGGCCGGCGCTCACGTGCGTGGCCTCGTGCGTCTTGGTACGCAGCAGGTCCACCTCCACCTGCAGCGGCGTGTTGGAGAGCTTGCGCATGATCTGCGTCTCGGTGGCAATCTTGGTGGGCATGAGGTTGAGGATGAGCACGCGCAGCGGACGAATGTCCTGGTGCAGCGCGCGGTACTCGGTCATGACAAAGATGTTCTCGCTCTCGAGCTGCGCGGCGGCAGGGAGGGCGTCGGGAATACGAATGGGCATGGATGCTCCTTACGAGTCAGTTGCAGCTATGGTACAACGACCGGCCCCATCCGCGCGAGCGCATCGCCCAGCGATGCCGTCAGCGGCCCAAATCACTCCAAAAGTAGAGATTAAGGCATGTCCCAAAATCTACTGCACTTTAGCCTAGCAAAGTAACAGCAGAACGCTACAATGGTTCAACGCGAAAAACTCGGCCGAAAGGATACATTATATGTACCAGACGCGTAAGATCGGTGTGGTCGGCCAGGGCCACGTAGGAGCACATGTCGCCAACAGCCTACTCATGCAGGGTATTGCCGATGAGCTGTACCTGTGCGATATCAACGAGGCCAAGGTGACGTCCGAGGTCCAGGACTTGCGCGACTCCCTTTCGTTTGTCCCGTACAACACCAAGATCGTCAACTGCTACGACCACTACGAGGAGCTGGCCTGCTGCGACGTCATCGTCAACGCCGCCGGCAAGGTCGCGCTGGCCGCCGGCAACCGCGACGGCGAGCTGTTCTTTACCACCGACGCCGCCCGCACCTTTGCCAAGCGCATCGTCGACGCCGGCTTTGACGGCATCTTCGTGAGCATCTCCAACCCCTGCGACGTCGTGTGCACCGAGCTGTGGCACCTGACCGGCTACGATCCCAAGAAGATCATCGGCTCGGGCTGCGGCCTGGACTCCGCCCGCCTGCGCACCGAGATCTCCAAGAAGGTCGGCGTGAGCCCCAAGTCCATCGACGCCTACATGATCGGCGAGCACGGCTTTAGCCAGCTTGCCGCCTTTAAGGCCGCAACCATCGCCGGCAAAAACCTCAACGAGCTTCAGGCCGAGAACCCCGACAAGTACTCCTTTGACCACATGGAGGTCGAGGAGCTCGCGCGTAAGGGCGGCTATGTGACCTACCAGGGCAAGCAGTGCACCGAATACGCCGTCGCCAACTCCGCCGCGCGCGTCTGCGCCGCCGTGCTGCACAACGAGCACGCCGTGCTTTCCGCTTCCACGCTCATGACCGGCCAGTATGGCGAGGAGGGTATCTTTACCTCCCTGCCGTGCGTGATCGGTGCCGAGGGCGTCGAGGAGGTCTACACGCTCGACCTGTCCGAGTACGAGCTCGAGGGCTTCCACAAGAGCTGCCAGCACATCCGCGACAACATCGCCCAGCTCGACTGGTGGGACACCGAGGCCTACGACGCAAAGTAGGCCGCTGGCTGCCGCAACCTTGCGAATCTAAGCGCGATACTAAGCGGGCCGCGCCGGAAATCCCCGGCGCGGCCCGCTTTTTTGACTCACGCAGTGCCCTTGCGAATCGAAGGTGAATACTTTTCCGCGAAGTGAACGAGCAAAAACGAGCCCCCGAAGCATCGACACTTTTCAGACGCCGTTTCCTGCGGTTTCGCCAAGTTTTTCCTGCAGTTTTGGCGTCAAAAAGTGTGGATGCTTCGGGGGTCCAAAATAGGTCGTTCACTTCGCGGAAAAGTATTCACCTTCGTTTTCGCGCAGACACGAATCCGGCCGCCACAACGCAAAACGGGGCCCGCGCGCAGCGCAGACCCCGTCAAAAAAGATAATTCCCGTTACCTAGTACTGCTCGATGCCCATGTAGCGACGAACCTCGGGGCTGTGGTCGAACACCTTGCCGCGGGCGGCGCGCAGCTCGCAGCTCATCGCGTAGAAGAAGATCGGCTCCAGGAACGAACGCACGCTGGCAGGCACTTCGCCCACGCCGTACTCAAGCGCGTCGAGCACCATGACCGTATCGGTGTGCGTGTTGAGGAACGCAAGGGCACGCTCCTCCATGGGGCGGCACTCACCCGAGCCGAGCTGCACAAAGTAGAACACGCCGGGCTCGGTAGCCTCGAACGGGCCGTGGAAGTACTCGCCGGAGTGGATGTAGCAGCAGTGCTGCCACTGCATCTCCATGAGCGAGCAGATGGCCATGGCATAGGTCTGGCTAAAGTTGGGGCCGGAGCCCAGGATATAGAAGAACTTGTGGTGCTGGCAGAGCTCGGCAAAGCGATCGCCCAGCTCGGCGTTGACCTTCTCGCGGGCAGCGGGCAGCAGCGCATCCATCTGCTTAAGGCCGGCGTACATGTCGGCGAGTGCCTCGTAGCCCTCCTGCTGGTCGAGCAGCTCGGCAGCCATCAGGACGCCGATACCCTGCGGTACCTCGGCCTGTGGCACGCCTTCGCCCCACGGATAGACCCAGGTGGTCCACTTGCCGTTGTCGATCTTTGAGCCCTCGCAGTCGGTGAGGGCAACGACCTTGGCTCCGGCAGCCAGCGCCATCTCGCAACCGTCGACAACCTCCTGCGTGTTACCGCTGTGGCTGCAGGCGACGACGAGCGACTTCGGCCCTAGGCTCTTGGGGGCCATCAGGCAAAACTCGCGCGCCGTGTAGACCGTCGAGGTAAACGTGGTGGCCTCGCGTTTGAGCAGTTCGTTAGCCGGCATGAGGTCGATCATCGAACCGCCGCAGGCGATCCAAAAGACATTCTCGACCTTGCCCTTGCGCTCGATAATTTCCTGAATCAGATCATGTGCGTTCATGCTGATGCTCCTCCTTGTGTGATGGCTTTTGGCGACGGATGCTCGTAGCTGTGGTCGTTCTATGTTGTCCTATTTATAGCACGCACACTGTCGTGGGTGAAGTCATTTCGCCAAACTTGTTCTATGTTGTTCTATCTGTGGACGTTAGATGTCGAAGACGTAGCGCGAGCCCACTATCTTCTGGCGCCCGAGCAGCAAGGGCCGCTCGTCCGCATCGGTAAAGTACGCCTCCATATAAAAGAGCGGCTCACCGACCGGGATCTCGAGCAGTGGCGCGACTTGAGCGTCGGCAAGCGCAATCTCCACGGTACAAGGGTCGGACTTGAGCGGCGCGCGACCCGAATGCTCGGCAACGAGCGAGAAGATCGAGTTGTCGGCGAGGTCCTTATCGGCCAGCGTCTGCAGGTAGGGATGGTCGGCGAGCACAAAGGCGTTGTTCTCGAGCATGACGGGGATGCCGTCGGCCGTGCGCACGCGCTCGACCACGATAAGCTCGCAGCCGGGTTCCACGCCAAAAAATGCCGCGTCCTCGTGCGTCGCCGCAACCACCGTGCGCGACACCAGGCGCGCTCCGGCCACCATGTCGTTGGCGGCGCAACCCTCGGAAAAGCTCTGGACGTCGCCTTTCTGGACAATCTTGCGCTTGAGCTTGGGAGCGCACACAAAGGTGCCCCTCCCCTGCTGTCGGTGGAGATACCCCGCGCGCGACAGCTCCTCGATGGCACGGCGCACGGTGATGCGCCCCACGCCGTAGGACTTCGCGAGCTCCATCTCGGCAGGAATGCGCGAACCGGCAGGGTACACGCCGCGCGCGATCTCGCCCTTTAGGTCGTCCATGACCTGCTGGTACAGCGGCACGGCGGACGAGCCAGCGCGGCCGGTTTTATCGTCGGTTGCCATCGTTACGCTCCATCCCGTGCATGCTCGGATTCAAACTCTTCAATCGCCGCCATAAACTGCTCGCCAAAGGCGTCGGCCTTTTTCTCGCCAATGCCGTTGACCTGGATAAGCTCGTCGCGCGTCTGCGGGCGCAGGCGGCACAGACCGCGCAGAGCCTTGTCGGAGAAGACCATGTACGGCGCCATCTCCAGCTCGGTCGAGATCTCCTTGCGCAGGGCGCGTAGGCGCTCGAACAGCTCGGCATCGTCGCCCACGCGCGAGCGCTGATCCAGCTCGGCCTCCTCGCGCAGCAGATCCACCGCACGGCGGGCGCGAGCCGAGGCCTTGCGCCTGAACGCGCGACGCTTAACGGTAAAGGCGAACGCCTCATCCTCGACCTCGCCGGCACGCGGACCCAGTCCCACGACCGGGTACTGCCCCTGCGAGGTGGCCAAATAACCGCGGCCGCACAGCTGGCCGATGATGTCCTTGATGCGCCCGACCGATTCGCTCGACAGCTCACCGTAGCCGCGGTCCTCGTCCAGATGCATCTGGCGAATGCGCTCGGTGTTGCCGCCGTGAAGAACGTCGGCGATCAGCGACTTGCCAAAGCGCATGGGACGCGTGGCCACATAGCGCACGGCGGCGCGGGCCATATCGGTGACGTCCTCGACCTCGAACTGCGTGAGGCAGTTGCTGCAGTTGCCGCAGCCCTCGGCTTCGTCCGTGGCGGTGGCGCCCGCACCAGCCGCAGCAGCATGCTCGGCCGCGGCCTCGTCGCCAAAGTAGCGCAGCATATATTCGCGCAGGCAGCCGGTGGTATTGCAGTAGCCCTCCATCTGGCTGAGCAGACGATATCGATTTTGGAGCGCCCACGCGCGTTGCTCGTCGTCGAGCGCCTCGTCGGCCGCATCGCCGCGGTCGATTAAAAAGCGGCGCATGCGAAAATCGTTGCCGTTCCACAGTAAGTGGCAGCTGGCCGGATCGCCATCGCGGCCGGCGCGGCCCGCCTCCTGGTAGTAGGCCTCGATGCTCTCGGGCACGTTGTTGTGAATCACGTAGCGCACGTTGGGCTTGTCGATGCCCATACCAAAGGCGTTGGTGGCAACCATCACCTGGATGTCGTCGTCGATAAAGGCGCGCTGGCTTTGGCGGCGGGCGTCATTGCCCATGCCGGCATGGTAACGACCAACGCGAATGCCGCTGGGGCCCAGCGCCTCGGCAAGCTCGCCTGCCAGCGCATCGACCGTCTTGCGGGTCGAGCAATACACGATGCCGCTCTCGCCCGAATGCGCAATCACATAGTCGCGCACCCACGCTGCCTTGGCCTTGTCGCCCATCTCCTCGCAGCCAAAGTAGAGGTTCTTGCGATCGAAGCCCGTCACCACCGTCGCGGGATTTTGCAGGCCGAGCATCTGCTGAATGTCCGCGCGCACACGCTCAGTCGCCGTAGCGGTAAAGGCCGCCACGATGGGGCGCTGCGGCAGGGAATCGATGAACTCACGAATCTGCAGGTAGGCGGGGCGGAAATCCTGGCCCCATTGGCTCACGCAGTGGGCCTCGTCAATGGCCACGAGCGGCACGCCAATGCCGCCGTCCGCCGCGGCCTCCTGCGCAAAGGCTAAAAAGCGCGGCTCGAGCAGGCGCTCGGGCGCCACGTACATAAGTTGGTAGCGGCCCTCGCGCGCCCGCTTGAGCACGGTGTTTTGCTGGGCCGGAGTAAGGCTGGAGTTGAGATAACTGGGGCGCGCACCCGCCGCGAGCAGCGCGCGGGTCTGGTCCTCCATAAGCGACAGCAACGGACTCACCACAAAGGTGATGCCGGGAAGCATGAGCGCGGGCACCTGGTAGCAAATGGACTTGCCGGCGCCCGTGGGCATAACGCCCAGCGCGTCGCAGCCGGCAAGGATCGCATCGACCATACGGTCCTGCCCCGGGCGAAACGAGGTGTAGCCAAAATAGGCGCCGAGCGTGTCGAGCGCCGTCTGCTGCATGCTATCGGTCATGGTTTCCTAACGTCCAAGTCATCTGCCGCCGATTATACGCCGCCACGCGGACCGGTGCCGCACGGCCACCAGCGATGGGCTACGCAATCCGGAGGGAACGAGCGTGGATTTTTGGACACTTTCCGGATGAGCGTGGATAATCTCCCATTTTTGACCTGTCAGGGGGCCAAAAATGGGAGATTATCCACGCTCATCTTATGGGTAGTCATTGGGGACGTTCTTAAACGACTAGTCAAACAAGAATATCCCTAACGACTACTCATTTAAGTCTGTCCCCAATGAGTGCAATGACTACTCCGCCGCAGGTAGAGGACGGACAGCGAGCGACATCCAGGGCGAACAAGTTGGCATGAAAAAGGCAAGGCATAGACCTTCTGGTCATGCCTCGCCTTTTGAATGACAAATTGTCGCCCTGGGCGGCGCGCAGCGTCGGCCCGTTACGCGGTTTGGTAAAACCGCGTAACTTACATCACCATGACGTAACGGCTACCCACGTAGTACTGCTTGCCCATCAAAACCGGCTCGCCATTGGGGCCGATAAAGCCGGCACGCAGGTTGAGCAGCGGATCGTGCGGGGCAATGCCCAACTCGGCCGCCTGCTCGGCGTTAGCTCGAACGGCCTCGACCGTGCGGTAGCCAACCGAGACAATCGGCGTTCCGCCAACACGCTCGACCTCGGCAAAAATCGACTTGTCCTCAAGATCGGCCGTCAACAACTCACGGTATGTATCAAACGGCACAAAGATGTTCTCCTCAAATATGGGCTCGCCGTCGGCCGTACGCACGCGCTTGATATGCAGCAGCAGCGCATCCTTCTGCAGGCCAAAAAACTCCATCTCGTTTTGGCGCGCCGGAACGATCTGGCGATCGACCACATGCGCACCGGCCTTCATGCCGTTATCGGCACACAGCGCGGTAAACGTCTGCAGCGTCGAGGCGTGAAACTGGCGATTGATGTGCGGCGTGGAAACAAAGGTGCCGCGGCCCTGCTGCTTAACCAGGTAGCCATCGGAGCAGAGCTCCTCGACGGCGCGGCGCACCGTAATGCGGCTCACCTCGTACTGCTCGGCAAGCTCAAGTTCGGACGGAATACGCTCCTTGGGTGCATAAACACCTTTCTCGATCTCATCCTTTATTTCGTCGTAAATCTGCTGGTAAAGCGGTGCATTTTTGGGCGCAGGCATATCTGATCACTCTTATCAAAATATCGAAATAACTAATACGTATATAACGTCTTTTTATATGTTATCTCAGTTTGATAAAACGATACACCACATACAGCAAATCCTTACTTGCCGTCGTCCTGCTGCAGGCTGTCCTGTTCACTGAGGCGCGCCTGACGACTCGCTATGCGAGCGGGCTTGTCGGGATCGGGAACGGCCGTGGGCATGGGCTCGTCGACATGACCGCCCCACCAGCCGCCCACGAAGTTGAGCGTGTGGAACACATTGATCACGGCGGCGGGATCAATATCGCACACCAGCTTGATAATGTCCTGGCTCTCGTAGGTCGAGACAACGGTGTGCAGCAGGTACATCTTTTCACGGCTGTATCCGCCGATGACCTCGGCGCAGCTAATACCATGCTGAAAATGGTCAACATAGGCGGTCATGACCTCGTCTGCCTTGCGCGTTGTGATCTGCAGCGTCACACGGTCGTAGCGATGATAGAAGCTGTCGATGGTCTTGGTCGAAATAAACTGGAACACTATGGAGTACGCCGCGTTGTCCCAGCCAAACATAAAGCCAAAGATCGCCAGGATAAAGCAGTTGAAACCAAAGATGACACCCCAGATAGTCTTACCCGTGTGGTTGGAGACCCACAGCGCGATAAAGTCGGTGCCGCCGGTTGATGCACCGGACTTGAGCGCGATGGCAGCACCCAGACCCGAGACCACACCACCAAAAATGATGAGCATGATCTTGTCGCCCAAAAACGGGGCGAAATGAAAGATGTTGAGGAACAGCGATGAGAGCACAACTTGCATCATCGAGAAGATTACGAAACGCTTGCTAATGCCGCTCCAGCATAGGAGCGCCACGGGGATGTTGAGCGCGAGCATGCCGAGCGAGATGTCGATATGAACGCCGCCAAGCGAGGTAACGCGATCGAGCAGGACCGCGACGCCGGTGAGACCGCTCGGAAGCAAGTCGGCGGGCTGAATGAACGCCTGGATCAGAAATGTCTGGAGAACGGCTGATATGGTGACCGCCACAGCGGTAATAGCGCGGCGGACGATGGTAAGGCGGCCGAGCACGAGCACGCGGTCCGTGAGCTGATCGATGGCGTTCGCCACGTAGGCTCCCTTCGAAGGCAGATGTAGTTGTGGGGCATGTCGGCGATTGTAGCATGGAGCGACAGAGGGCGCCTCAATTCACCCTCTCTCGACAACCAAAACGGGACCGGTAACCCCACAACCAAAGGCCCAAATTCTAAGTGAGTAGACTTTTCGCGACCTCCCGAGCACAGCCAATAACAGCCACCTCTGTGACCTGCTGTTTTACTAAGTCAGAAACGCTTTGTGCTCGGCCTGTGCCAAAAAGTCTACTCACTTAGCCCGAATCGAAGCCAAACGGATCAAAATCGAAACCAAATCGAGCCAGTCCACCGCAAAAAACGTTTGAACCCGTGCTTTTTGCGGTGAATCAACGCTACAGAGCGGCCAAAATGTCGGTCAGATTGTCGATAACAGCGTCGGCTCCCGTTTGGTCCAGGTTAACGCCCTCGTGCGGACGCAGTGCCAGGACGCGCGCGCCGGAGCGCTTGCCGGCCTCGATGCCCAAAGGCGAGTCCTCGATAACCAGGCACTCGGTAGGCTCCACACCCAGCGCCTCCATGGCACGCAGGTAGATCTCGGGGTCGGGCTTAAATGCACTGCACTCGTGACCGCTGATGGTGTAGTCCAGCACGTCGGTGATACCGGCAATCTCCACCAGCTCGTCAATGAGCTCGCGATAGGACGAGCTCGCGATGGCACACTTGACGCCGCGCTCGTGCAGCTCGCGCATCACCGGCTCCGTCTGCTCGTTGAGCAGCTCGGCATACGGAACAGGGTGAACCGGGCTGTAGACCTGCTTGTACTCAACGCGCAAGCGCTCGCGCAGCTCAACATCGTCGGGCACCAGCGACTTCCAGATGGCGGGCTCGTTAGACCCCGAAAGATCGGGAATCTCGTCAAAGTGGAACCCCTTCTCCTCCATAAACGCCACGCGACGACGGTTGTAGAACCACTCGGTATCGACCAGCACGCCGTCCATATCAAACAGCACTGCCTTGATCATACGCATCTCCTCCCACCTGCCAAAAAGGGACAGGTTTATTTTGGTAGGTTTTATCTGGGGTTTTATGACGCAACGGACACGCCCCCAAAGCAAAAAGGGGACGGGGCGCAAACCCCATCCCCTCTCAATCAACCCGTAAGGTCTACTTACTTGTGATTAGTAGGAAAGCTTCCACATGTAGCGACGCATGGTCAGCGGGTGCTGACGGGCCTCGGCGATCTGGTTGCCGTACTCGCGCATAACGGCGAGGTGCAGCAGCGGGTTGAAGTAGGTGATGACGCTCGCGGGCACGGCGTCAGCCAGGCCGTAGTCCTTGGAGTCGATCAGAGCGACCTTGGCGCCCATGCGCTCAAGGAAGGTGAGGGCGCGAGCGTCCATCGGACGGGTAGCACCATCGGACATGAAGAAGACGTAGGGCTTACCCTCGGTGGAAACCTCGAACGGGCCGTGGAAGTACTCGCCGGTGTTGTAGGCGGCGGCGTCGATCCACTGCATCTCGGTGAACAGGAAGGCGGCGTGAGAATAAGCCATCTTCTCGGAGGCACCGGAGGCCATGAAGTAGATCATCTTGTCGTCCTTGAAGTCCTCGGCGAACTTCTTGGCGAGCTTCTTGCAGTGCTGAGCGGCGTTCTCGCAGAGATCGAAAACGTTGGTGAGGCCGGTGATCATGTCCTCGTAGTGGTCATAGCCCTCGGTCTGCTGAAGGATCTCGAGAGCAAGAGCGATGGCATAGCCGGGCTTCTCGCACTTGGCAGCGTAGTTGGCGTGGAAGCCGTGGACGATGACGTGGTCGGCGTCGACGGTCAGAGCGGAGCCAGCCTTGTTGGTGAGGGAGACGACCGGGCAGTTGTGCTTCTTGGCGGTCTTGTTGGCCTCGACGGTCTCGGGCGTGGAGCCACCGAGGGAGCAGGTGATCACGAAGGTGTGCTCGTTGACCCAGGAAGGCGTGTCGTAGTTGAACTCGTTAGCGGTGAAGATCTGAACGTTCAGCTTGTCCGTGTTGTTGGCCAGGAAGTACTTGGCGGGGTAAAGGTCGGACATGGAGGCACCGCAGCCGACGAAGGCGACGCTGTGGATCTCGTGGTTGGACAGGACGTCAGCGACGATCTGCTTAGGGAGGTTAAGGTCGATCTCGTACATCTGACACATTCCTTTCGATTTTTGCGGCGCCACATTGCCGGGCGCTCGCAGGGTTACCGTGATTTGGACCGAGTCGCCGGCCCGTTGAGGATGTGACAAAGGAACTGTCCCTTTGACACATTTAGGGATGGAAGCCTGCCTGGGGTATGGGATGCCAGGCAGGCCCCCGGGGGAAAGCGATTAGGCGCTTGGTCGCGACTAGGCCAGGATGCCGGCCGCGGAGAGGGCGATGCCGCCCACGATGGCGATCACGAGAAGCCAACCGGTGTTGACGTTCTTCTTGATGAGCCAGTACATAAGGCCAGTGAGGCCAAGGGAAATCATCTGGGGCATCATGCCGTCCAGGATGTCCTGGATCACGACGGTGCCCTCAGCGAACTGCAGCGGGGTGGTGGCGCCGATCAGCGTAGCGATCATGCCGCCCACGGACATAAGACCCACGATGCCGCAGACATACATGAGCTTCTCCATGAGGTCGCCGCCCTGGAGCTTGCTCAGGTACTCGTGGCCACCCTGGTAGCCGATCTTGGCGGCAAACCACGTGATCAGCACGGAAGGCACGATGGAGATGAGCATGGCCAGGATCGGGCCCATGATGGAGCCCTGCTGAGCCAGCTGAACGCCCAGGCCAAAGGCGATAACGCGGATGGTGCCCTGGAAGAAGGAGTCACCGATGCCGGAAAGCGGGCCCATGAGGGAGGTCTTGACCGCGTTGATCGAATCGGGGTCGAAGTTCTCGGGATCCTTGGCGTACTCCTCCTCCATGGAGGCGGAGAGGCCCAGGATGAAAGCGCTCGTCTGCGGGGTGCAGTTGTAGAACGCCATGTGACGGTGGTAAGCCTCTTTCTTAGCAGCGAGCTGCTTGGGGTCGGACTCGTCCGGATAGAGGCGATCGAGCGTGGGAACCATGCCGTAGAGGAAGCCCATGTTCATCTGACGCTCGTAGTTCCAAGAGGCCTGGATGGCCCAGGAGCGCCAGAAGAACTGGCTGACCTTCTTGTTCAGGGACACGTCCTTGGTTGCGGTTGCCATAGTGTGTTCCTCCTTAGTCTTCGTCGTCTTCGAGCGGATCGTAGTCGGAATCGACACCGGCGGCTGCATGGGAACCGTTGAACTTGAAGCCCATGAAGACGACAGCCAGGCACACACCGATCAGAGCGACCGCGATGACGGACAGGTTGAGGTAAGCGGCGAGCAGGAAACCGATGAACAGGAACGGAGTCATACCCTTCTTGATCATCATGGTGAGCAGCAGGGCCAAGCCGTAGGCGGTCATGATCTTGGTCGAAACGTTAAGACCAGTGGACAGCCACTCGGGAACCATGTTGACGATGGCCTGAACCAGGTCGGTGCCAACAAAGACGGCGAGGAAGATCGGCAGGAAGTACATGACGGCGTACAGACCGGAGCCGGCGCAGATGTGCATGCGGTAGGCGGTTTTGAACTTTCCGTTATCGATCGCGCTATCTGCCACATGGGTGAGGGCGGCGATGATGGAACGGAACACGATGCCGAGGAGCTGACCCAGGACGGCGACCGGGATGGCGATCGTCATGGCAGTCTCGGCGGAAGCATCGGTCAGGCACGCAAAGGCAGCGGCCACGATGCCGCCCAGGACCATATCGGGCGGAACGGCGGCGCCGACCTGCACCAGGCCCATGGACACGAGCTCGACGGCGGCACCGACGGCAAGGCCGGTGGGCACATCGCCCAGCAGCAGACCGACGAGCGTAGCGCCAACGAGGGGCTGCTCGAAGTTAAGACGGCCGAGCAGGCGGGAGTCCCACATGCAGAACACGCCGACGAGGCCGACGAGCACCGCACTGATGAACGTATTCATACCCTTCTCCTTTCAGTCAGGCAAAAGCCTGGTTGATTACAGCTTGGCGTCGATGTCGACGCTCTGATACGTAGGGGTCTGCTGGACGTAGAGCTTGATGCCCATGTCGAGCAGCTGGTTGACGTCGGCCTTCTGGTTGGCGTCGAGGAAGACGGAGCTGTCCTTGCCGCCGACCTGATCGGCACCGTCGTGGTTGGCGGTGGCGCCCAGGTTGATGGCGTCGAGCTTGTAACCCTGGCAGAACTGCAGCATCTCGGCAGTGTTGCCAAAGACGAACATGACGCGCTCGCCGAGGGTGTTGAGCTTGTCCATCTTGGCGAGGGCACGCTCGACGGTAAAGACGTTCAGGCGCACGCCCTGGGGCTTGGCCAGCTTAAGAGCGCCCTTCTTGATGTCATCGTTGGCGGCAGCGTTGTCGACGACGATGATGCGCTCGGCCTGAACCTTGGTGGTCCAGGTAAAGACGACCTGGCCGTGCAGCAGACGGTAGTCAAGACGTGCGAGGACGATCTTGGCGGGACCGGAGCTGTGACGGGACGCCTTGGCCTTCTTGGCGGGAGCCGCGGCGACCTCGACCGGTGCGTTGGGGTTGGTCAGACCGGTGCGGGCCTCGTTGATGAGGGCCGCGAGCTCGGTGCCCTTGACGGGGGCGGGGCTCATAGCAAGCGTGAGCGCCAGCGGGATGTTGAAACCGCTGACAACCGTGAACTTCGTGCCGTTCTTGGAAAGCTCGACCATGTTGTTGTTGACCGAGCTACCGAGCATATCGGTTAGCACATACACGGTGTCGTCCGCGTTGAACGTGGCGATCATAGCCTCAACCTTATTGGTGATGGGCTCCTTGTCGTCACGAGCAAGCGACACGACGTGGACGTTCGACACGTCGCCGAGAACCATCTCGAGCGTGTCTTTGGCGCCTGCGGCCAGGCCGCCATGAGATGCGAGAATGATCTGATTCATCTTGCCTCCTCCTTTTCGTTATGGTCATTATAACGTCTTATACGTTGCTTATATTGATTATTAGTATATAAACCGTTCGCGGGTGAAAAACGACCGTTGGCGGGTTTAACGCAATCGAAACGATGGTCTTGGGTAGGTCGGCGCTGGCTAGGCGCCGCCCGATCAAACGCCGGGCGCTACCTGCTCAAACACACCGCCAATCCCCTATCGCACGAAGTACCAGGGGCTTTCCTGCACGGTGGGCTCCAGCGCAATGCCCGTGCGCTCGCGGAAGAGATCCATGTCCTGCGATTTCTCCGTCCACCACGCGTTGGGCTTAAAGGTCATGCTCTCAACGACATGGCCGACAAACACACTGTTGCGCAGCTTGGAAAAGTCGGTGTTCATAATCACGATGGACGCGAGCACCAAAACGATGCCCAGAACTTTGATCGCGCCGGCGGGCTCGGCGTAGACACCAATGCCCAGCAGTACGGTGACGACTGTCTCGAATGACATTACGACGGGAACTTTCGACGTCTCGAGCCCCATGGACAGACCCTGCATATATAAGATGTAAGCCACGGCTGTGGGGATGAGTCCAAAGCCAAGGAACAGCAGCAGCAGCTGTGGCGACATTGCCGCGGCGACATCCGGCCACGGAGCCGCGATAGCTGCCATAACCGCACCGCCAAAAACAAAGCCCCAAAACGTGACAGCCAGCGGGTGGACCGTCTTGGTTGCTATCCGGCTAAACACCGCGAGCGACGCACCACAAAGGCCTGCAATCACGCCCGACGTGACGCCCCAAACCGAAAAATGAAAACCGGAAAGGTCGCCATTGGTCACCGCAAGCACACAGCCAACGATGTTAAAGACAATGGCAACGAGCTTGTTGAGGGTCACGTCCTCGCGATAAAGGACGCGGCCGAGCGCGACGCCAAACACCGGCGACGTGTAGAGCAGCACCGATGCCGTGGACATGCCCACCTCGCGCATGCACTCGTAATAGCAGGTGTTGGCGGCAGCCAAACCGACGATACCGACAAGCGCGCAGGAAACAAGCTCTTTAGGGCTTGCCTTGAACAGGGTCAGCGGACCCTGAACCACGGTAGACCCCTCACCCGGACGGCAGCCCATAAACATCAGGACCGGCGCCAAGATAAGCGCTCCGACCAACAAGCGAAAGGCAGCCATGCTCTGGGACGAAACGCCCATGGCCGAGATGCCGTTTACAAAGATTCCGATGCTGCCCCACATAAGCGCGGCGATCAGCACCAGCGCATAGCCCAGATTGCTCCTCTTCAACGCAGCCTCCTCGGTATTGTTTCTAATATGTTTCACACTACGTTATAGTCGTTATATACATTTTTCAAGGCACAAATCGGTGAGCGGGAAATCTCTCGACACAAGGAGTGTCCCCTAACTGCCGGCAGAAAGGGAACGTCCCCAAGTGCCGCTCTAGCAGTTGCGGTGAAATAGTTCTCAAACAGAGGCTTCACGCTCCCAAACAGGAACTATTCCACCGCAACTCATGAGGGGTATTGGGCTGTTAGGCCGCTCTATCCCTTAGTAATCCAGCTTCCACATGTAACGGCGCGTCATGTAGTCCTTGTGGGTGACGGCGGAGAGCGCACGCATGTAGACGTTGTTGAGGATCGGGGCAAAGATCAGGTGGTTGAAGTACTCGCTCACGCTGTCCTTGATGTCGTTGAGGCCTAGCTCCTTGGCGTCGAGCTGATAGACGCGCTCGCCACCGTACTGGTTGACGAAGCAGATGCCGCGCTCGTCATTGCAGCGGCTGCGGCCGACGCTGATGAGCTGGAACAGCGAGGTGCGCTTGTCCAGAATCTCGAAGGGGCCGTGGAAGAAGTCGCAGGTGTTGATGGTGCAGGAGTCGATCTGCAGCATCTCCTGCACGTTGCAGATGCTAAAGACGTAGGCGGCACCAAAGAGCGGGCCCTGGGCCATGACGTTGATGCAGGGCTTGTCGGCGTTCTGCTCGGCCCACTTAGCAGCGAGCGGACGGGTGTACTCGACGGCCTTGCGATAGATGGGGTCGACCAAGTCGAACGCGGCCATAGCGGTCTCGTACTCGGCATAGCCCTCGGTCTGCTGCGTGAGCTCCATGGCGATCATGGTCACGACGGCGGAGTTGGTGCGGCCCATGCAAGACTCGTCAACGGCCAAGCTGTCGTACTGGATCTTGTAGTCGCAGACCTCGGTGAGGCCGGACTCGTCAACATAGATGGCGATGGTGCTGGCGCCGTGATCCTTGGCGACCTGAGCGGCGACGATGGTCTCCTTGGTGCCGCGCATGGACACGACGACGGCCAGGGTGTTCTCGTTGACGTAGGCCGGGGTGGCGTGCACAAACTCGTTGCTGGTGTAGCTGGAGCTCACGACCTGCGTGGCCTCGTGCTCCATAAAGTACTGGGCAGGATAGTTACCACCGTTAGATCCGCCGGCGCCGATCCACACAACGCGCTTGATGCCGCCCTTGTCTGCCTTGTCAGCCAAAACCTGGGAGACGACATCCTTAACCTGTTCCTGAGTAGTCATCGTGCATCAGCCTTTCTTCTCGTTTGATGCTCTTGATGGCATACAAGTTACATACATGTTTTGGTTATGTCGACTAGTTGTATGCTATATTTGTCTTAGATATTTTGCTGGTAAAGTTTTCGGCAATCCATTATCAGCGGTTTTGTTGTCATGTTGGATACATGCTTGGTTCAGTAAGCATACAGATTAGATACAGGTTGTTCGCATGAGCACTTCGTCGAAAAAGAACTTGGCCCAATACGAGCGTCTGGCGGGTACGCTGCGTGACCGCATCGCCGCCGGCATCTACGCGTGCGGAGACAAGCTGCCGTCCGAGATGGAGCTCATGGGCGAATCGGGCCTGTCGCGCAGCACTGTGCGTCACGCGCTTAAGGTGCTTGTTGACGAGGGCCTGGTTCGCACCGAGCGCGGACGCGGCGCCTTTGTGGCTGACACGCCGGCGCTCCACGAGAACAACCTGGTGTTTTCGAGCTATACCAAGCAGGTCGAAGGCCAGGGTATGAAGCCCACCACGCGCACGGTGGACTCGGGCTTTGCCAAAGCAATGGGCAGCGTGGCCAAGTTCTTTGACGCTAGCGTGGGCAGCAAGCTTGTCAAACTTGTCCGCCTGCGTTACCTGGACGATGCGCCACTGTGCCTGGAGACCACCTATCTACCACCGAGCTTTGAAGCACTCATCGATCGCGATATCAACGGTTCGCTCTACGCCACGCTGCGCCAAGAATTCCATCGCGCGCCGGCACAGGGGCATAAGACCTTTGAGGTGTGCTATGCCTCGCAAAACGAGGCGTTTTTGCTCAACGTTGAGCGCGGACAGGCACTGATCCTGATCACCGACTACGTCTACGACACCGACGGTCGCCCGCTCCATGTCTCCAAGCGCATCCAACGGACCGACCGCGCCAAATACACCGAGCCCATCGGCTAGCGCGCCAAACCAGGCAAAATGCACCTAATATACGTTTTACCTGCGGTTTTTATAAAATCTCAAACCAGCATGGCGCAAATGCCAGCATCGCCTGGCAACGCACGCCGTCCAAGCTCAACTGTTCCTGCCCAGAATATCCAGCACCGTAAACCTAAGTGAGTAGACTTTTCGCGATCTGCCGAGCACACCCAAAACAGCCATCTCTGTGACCTGCGATTTTAGTAAGGCAGATACGCTTTGTGCTCGCCCTGCGCCAAAAAGTCTACTCACTTAGCTCGCAAGGCGTCCCGAGGGGACGATTCAGGTCAAAATAGCATACGAACGACGTGCTTCTTGCGGCGATTTGATGCCACAAGACAGCCAAAAACCTGCCAAAAAGGGACAGGTTTAGTTTGGTCGGTTTTATCTGGGGTTTTGCTGCATCCGCAGGTCAATCGCCTTGGTCATACACACCCAAAACAAAAGCCGCCGAGAAGGTATCCGCATCCTTCGCAGCGGCTTGCAACGTTTGCCCAGATAAAACCTGCCAAAATAAACCTGTCCCTAAATGGTAGGTTTGGGGAGGTCGGGGAACCAGGTTGGCTTAGGTTGGTTAGGGACGCGCTCGGCTAGGACCAACTCCATCCAGCACATGTCGTACCAGCGGCCGAACTTTTGGGCGCAGCGGTCAAAGGCGCCCACCAGGCGGTAGCCCATATGGGCATGGAAGTCCTGGCTGTTGTGCGTCAGGTACTCGTCGTCCTTGTCGTGCGGCACGGCGATGAGGGCGCACATGTTGGTGATACCCATCGCGATCAGGCATTGCTTGAGCGCGTCATGCAGCTTGCGGCCCAGCCCGCCGTGGTGCACATCGCGTGCCAGGTAGATCGACGTCTCAACCGACCAGTCGTATGCCTCGCGGCTGTTAAGCGGACTCACATAGGCATAGCCTACCGGGCGCCCGTCCAACTCCATCACCAAATACGGATAGCGCTCGAGCGTACGCTCAATACGCCCGGCGAACTCCTCAACGCTCGGCACCTCGTATTCGCAGGTAATCGCCGTCTGGCGCACATATGGCTCATAGATGGCAAGCAACGCCGGCGCGTCTTCGGGCGTCGCTAGGCGAATCGTTGGCTCGGACATCTCGGTCATACAACCCTTCCCCAAAAGCAAAGGCCACCCTGCGCCAAACCCAGCGCAAGGCGGCCCCTCGTCATTACATCAGGCTACAGGACAGCCGCCAGCGCGTCGATGTCCTCCTGCGTCGTGGCCCAGCTGGTGCAAAAGCGCGCCACCGTGTGGGTCTCGTCGTACTTTTCCCAGTACTCGATCGAGGCATGCTCGCGAATGCGGGCCATGTCCTCGTTGGGCAGAATCACAAACTGCTGGTTTGTGGGCGTCTCCAAAAAGAACTGGTAGCCGCGCTCGTGCAGCACACGACGCAGCGCCTGGGCCGCCTGAATCGCCTGTCGACCAATCTCAAAATACAGGCCATCGGTAAAAAGGGCCTCGAACTGCACACCCGTCAGGCGGCCCTTGGCAAGCAGCGCGCCGTGCTGCTTAATGCGCGGAATGGGGTGTGCCGGAGCATGCATGCCGCAAAACACCACGGCCTCGCCGCAAAGCGCGCCGCACTTGGTGCCGCCAATGTAGAACACGTCGCACAGTTGCGCCAGCTCGGGCAGGGTAATGTCGCACTCATCGGCCGCCAGCGCATAGGCCAGACGGGCGCCATCCACAAACAGCGGAATCTCGCGCTTCTGGCACACCGCGTGAATCGCCGCGAGCTCGGCCTTGGAGTACAGCGTGCCGTACTCGGTCGATAGACTCACGTACACGGCGCCCGGGAACACCGTGTGCTCGTAGCTCTCGTTTTCGTAGAACACCTGGATATAGTTCTCGAGATCCTCGGCGTGCATCTTGCCCTCGTAGCCGGGGATGGTGAGCACCTTGTGGCCGCCAAACTCGATGGCGCCCGCCTCGTGGCAAGCGACATGGCCGGTCTCGGCGGCAACGACGCCCTCGTAGGGCGCGAGCAGCATGTCAATCACCGTCGCGTTGGCCTGCGTGCCGCCCACCAGCAAGAACACGTCGGCATCGGGGGCCTGACAGGCCTCGCGAATCAGCTGCTTGGCACGCTCGGTGTGCGCATCGGTACCGTAGCCGGGCTGCGGCTCCATGTTGGTATCGACGAGCGCCTGCAGCACTGCCGGATGAGCACCGTGGGAATAGTCGTTGTTAAACGCGAGCATGGCAATCCTCTCTAGCCGGGCATGGGCCCGATGATTTAAACGCCGCTATTGTACGCCGCCCGGATAGGCAATGCGTGCGGCAAGGCACTCAAGTGCCAACACCAGGGCAAAGCCGCAGCTCACGTCAGTCAAAAAGTGTGCACCGATCACGATACGGCCAAAGGCGACGAGCGCCGCGACCACGGCAGCGACCCAAAAGACCACGCGGCGTCGCGACGGCTTTTCCTTAAAGGACGCCGCAGGAAGCCCGGCGAGCATAAGGCCAATCGCCGCGTGCGCCGTGTGTCCGCTCGCAAACGACTTAAAGCCGTCCTTGATTACGCCGGCCGCAATATAGCTCCACTTGTCGGGGTTGCCAATCACCCACCACGGCTGAAAATTGAGCCCCGGCGTGACCTCGATCACGCGCATGCGCGGGCGCGACCACAGCGGCTTGACAACCACGTTGAGGATGATGGCCTGAGCGACCCACACGGCCAGCACCATCAACGCCCAGCGTGTGAGCTCGTCGGGGTCGGTCGCGCGCGTGAGGCGATAGACGATAAGGTTGGCGACGATGACCAGCACAAACGTCAGCACCAACTGAGCCGCGATGAGTTTGCCGCCAACCCTCAGGGACGAAACGATCTCGTAGCCGGTCAGGCCCACGTTGACCAGAACGCCCAGCGCGGCAAGCCACTTGCTCGTCTTGGAATCGGGGCGTGCCGAACGCACGAGCATAACGCCCGCGACGCTCGCCGTCAGCTCAAACGGCAGCTCGCCAGCGGCCTCGATAAAGCGACCGTACATGCTGCCGATATTGAACAGCGCGCTCGAGATCTGATAATCGAAGAAACTGCCCACGCCCAGACAAAGGCACAGGACAACCGCGATCATGGCGACATCTTTCTTATAGATGTATCCGAACATGCTTTCCTTTCGATGGGGTCAGATTGCCCAAATGGGGCGCTTGCAGCGTCGACCCAATTAGTCGTCGTCGCTCGCACCCAGCTGCTGCAGTAGCATGAGCGCGGCCGCCACCGGGCCGGTGCCGTCGTTGGCATCGAGACCGCGACCCAGGCCGCTGCCCGCACCGGCGCCCGCCTTATAGGGCACCGACAGCTTGCGGCTCTTGGGGAAGTTCACCGCACCGTAGCGGGTCTTAAGCTCAAAGGCCACCTTCTTGGGCACGTCGACGCCCAAAAACGTGATGCGTCCGCCGCTGAGCGTGACGCTCTCGAGCCCCAAGCGCTCGCCGCGGATACGGATACGCGCGCGGTTGAACAGATTGAGTCCCGCCAACGGCAGCTCGCCATGCGCGGCCTCGGTCTCTTCCTGCACCTCGTCGATGCTCTCCAGGTCCTCAGCCGCTGCGAGCTTGCGGTACACGAGCACGCGCTGGTCCACCGCCGGCAGGTACTCCTCGGACAAGAAGTAATCGGCCGGCAGGTTGATGCCCACGCTCGCCGCCTCCACGCCGGCATCGTCATCGCCGCGCGCCTCGGCCACGGCCTGTCCCAGCATCTGCGTAAACAGGTCGAAGCCCACGCTCGACAGGTTACCGTGCTGTTCGGCACCCATAAGCGAACCGGCGCCGCGGATCTCCAGGTCGCGCATGGCGATGCGCATGCCGCTGCCCAGGTCCTGGAACTCGGAAAGCGCGGTCAGGCGTGCCGTGGCCTCCTCGGTAAGCGGCAGCTCGCCTGGGAACATAAAGTACGCGTATGCCTGCGTGGCTGAGCGGCCCACGCGGCCCTTGAGCTGGTAGAGCTGCGCCAGGCCAAGGCGCTGCGAGTCCTCGATGATGAGCGTGTTGGCGGTCGCGTTGTCGATACCGCTCTCCACGATGGTCGTGGCGATGAGCACGTCAATCTTCTTGGTCGCGAACTCGATCATCACGTCCTCGACCTCGCGCGGGCTCATCTTGCCGTGCGCCACGCCCACGCGCGCCTCGGGCGCGGCCTCGTGCACGCGCGCCACGGCGTCGTCGATGGTCTTGACGCGGTTGGACACGTAATACACCTGGCCGCCGCGGCCCACCTCCAGGCGAATCGCCGCGCTCACCACGTCGGGATCGTACTCTCCCACGTGCACGATCACGGGGCGGCGCCCGGTCGGCGGCGTGGTGATCAGGCTCATGTCGCGCACGCCGCTCGTGGCCATCTGCATGGTTCGCGGAATCGGCGTTGCCGAAAGCGTGAGCACGTCAATCTGCTCGCGCAGGTTCTTGAGCTGCTCCTTGTGCTGCACACCAAAGCGCTGCTCTTCGTCGATGATCACCATGCCCAGGTTCTTGGGGTTCACGTCGGCAGAAAGCAGGCGGTGCGTGCCGATCAGCACGTCGATCGTGCCCTCGGCAAACGCCTTGAGCGCGCGCTTTTGCTGCGCCGGGGTGCGGAAGCGGCTGAGCACCTCGACCTCCAGGCCAAACGGGGAAAAGCGCTCAAAGAATGTCTCGTAGTGCTGTTGGGCCAGAATGGTCGTGGGGCAGAGCACCATGACCTGGCGGCCGGAGTCCACGCACTTAAAGGCTGCGCGCAGGGCGACCTCGGTCTTGCCGAAACCCACGTCGCCGCACAGCAGGCGGTCCATGGGCTTGGGTGCCTCCATGTCGGCCTTTATGTCGGCGATAGCCTCCAGCTGGTCGCGCGTCTCGTCGTAGGGGAAGCTCTCCTCCATCTCGATCTGTTCGGGCGTATCGGGCGGACAGGCGATACCGGTAATCGAAGAGCGGCGCGTATACAGGTCGACCAGGTCAAACGCCAGCTTTTTGGCATTCTTGCGCGCCTTGTTGGTGGCACGCGTCCAGTCGGCGGTGTTGAGCCTGGTCAGGCGCGGCTTGTCGCCGTCGGGACCGACATAGCGCGTGATGCGGTCGACCTGCTCCAGCGGCACATAGAGTTTGTCGCCGTCGGCGTATTCCAGCAAAAAGTAGTCGCGCTCCTTGCCGCCCACTTCCTGGCGCGCGATCTCGCTAAAGAGCGCGATGCCGTGGGTGGCATGCACGACGTAGTCGCCCGGCTTAAACGGGAAGGTGATCTGCGTAATGTCAACCTTGCGGCGGCTACGCGCGCGGTTGGCATCCATGCGGGCGTTGAGGTCGGCGATCGAGAACACGGCCAAATTGGCGTCGGGCACCACCACGCCCTGCGGCAGGGCAGCGTCCACAAAGGTCACGCGCCCGCGCGAGATGGTGGGCACGGCGGCGCCGGCGGCAGCCTGCGCGGCGCCCGCCTCGAGCGAGCGGGCATTGAGCGCATCGGCCTTACGCTCGCGAATGGAAGCATGGGCCTCCTGGCGTGCGGCACGGTCGGCGGAATCCGCTGCTGCCACGCGCACGCGGTCGCCGATAGCGCCGGCATTTTCGAGGGCGGCCGTCAGCGACTCCTCAAAGGTAACGCCCTCGTCGCCAAAGGTGAGCTCCATCGACTCGCGCGCACCGCGGTCGGGGATGGCAAACACGCAGGCATAGCGCTTGCCCACGACCTCCTGGATGCGCGTCATAAAACGGTTGTCCGAGCCTGCGATGGCAGGCTGCTCAATCTTGAGCTCGGCCGTCACCGCACCGCCGGCACGGATGAGGCTCACATAGTTCAGGCGTTGCTGGGAGCCAAAGTCGAGTTGCTGGGCACGCACGTACAGGCCATCCAGACGGTCGACCCCCGCCTCGCCGGCACGCGCCTCGATATCCTCGTAGGCGCGCAGGCAATCGTCGAACAGCGAGCGCGGCTCGGACAGCACCACGAGCGCCTTGCCGCTCACATGCGACAGCGGGCTCACGGTCTGGCCGTACATCACCGGCAAAAAGCGGTCGAGCTCAGGCGTGACGATGCGCGCATCCACCATCTCGAGCAGCGCCGCCAACTTGCTGTCGTCCTGGCTGGCGCGGTAGAGCGCCACATGCATGTTGTGGACGGCCTCGTCGGTGAGCGCCAACTCGCGGCACGGGAAGATCTCGATGCTGTCCTCATTGCCGATGGTCTGCCCCGTGGAGCTCACCATACGACGGATGCGATCGATCTCGTCGCCAAAAAACTCAATGCGTACGGGTGCCTTCTCCTGCGCGGGGAACACCTCGACGGTATCGCCGTGCACGCGGAACAGGCCGGGCGCGTCGGCGGCCCCGGCATTGGTGTAGCCCATGCCCACCAGGCGCTGCGGAACCTCGTCAAAGGGAATTTCCTCGCCCACCGCAAAGGTGGTGGACTCCCAGTAGCGGCTCTCGACCGGCGGCACACAGCGCAGCAACGCACGGGCCGAGGCAACCATGATGCAGTTGTCCCCGCGCACGATGCGCCCCAGAGCCTCGCAGCGCTGCGCCACCACGGCGTCGTCGGGCGCCTGTTCGCGCCACGGATAGTCCTTGCGCTCGGGAAAGCGGCACACGTGTGCCAGGCCCACGTAGGCGGCAAGGCTACGCGCGGCGCGATCAGCCGCATCCTCGCCACTCACGATATAGACCGTCGGGCGCGGACGACGCGCAAACTGGGCGGCCGCCATAAGCGTGCGGCCCGACTGCGACACAGCCAGCGTCACGTCCTCGCCAGCATCGAGTCCGGCCTCGACGGTCTGCAGCGCCTCGGCAGTGTAGAGCTGCGCGGCTATACGGTGAATGAGCATGCTGTTCCTCCGGCATTGCAACGCTAAAAGCCCGCCGGGGCAAGCTCGGCGGGTATGCGGCGGATTTCATTGCCTGTCATGGTAGCGCATGAGATGGACACGCCAGCGCACGCCAAACAGCTACCCCAAAACGCGCATGCCTGAACGCCCTCGGCACAAAACAGCCTGATCGGACAGCACCAATTACCAGCTTCTACCTGTATTACTTTGCAATTATGGCAATTCCTACTTTACAGTTGTGGTAACTTCTAGTTAGTAATTATGGTTTTTTTGCCTTGCCGATGTGGCAAATCCCAAAGACCTGCCACGCAACCCGGCAGATACCGACAAACTCGGTACGAGACTTTCGAACCAAAAGCATGCCTACGAGCATGCGATGCTAGACACGAAGGGCGTTAAAAATGATTGAGCGAACCATGGCCCAGAAGCTACGCGACATGTCAGAATGGTTTCCCGTCGTCTCGCTTACGGGGCCACGCCAAAGCGGCAAGTCAACTCTCATCAAGGCCGTTTTTCCTGAATATGAATATCTCAACCTCGAGAACCCGGAAGTCCGTCGCGCCGCACTCGATGACCCCGTCGGCTTTATCAGCAGGCGCCCCGATCATCTGATCATCGACGAGGCCCAATATGCACCGGAGCTGTTCAGCATGATTCAGGTCGCCTCCGACGAACGCGGAAAGACCGGCCAGTATGTATTGTCCGGCTCGCAAAACTTTTTGCTCATGCACAACATCCAGCAATCGCTTGCCGGGCGCGTCGGCATGCTCAAGCTCTTACCTCTCTCCTACCAGGAGCTCAGCGATACGCAAATCTCGCTTGACACCTACCTGATTCGCGGGGGATACCCGCGCATATATGATGCGGGCATCCCCATCGACATGTTCTACCAAAATTACCTTATGACCTATGTGGAACGCGACGCGGGCGGCCTTCTCGACGTGCGCAACCTGAGCTCCTTTAGAAAAATGATCGGGCTGTGCGCGGCTTGCGTGGGAGGACTGCTCAACCTATCAAGACTCGCCGCTGATGTGGGAGTCGCCACGGCGACGATCGGCTCGTGGCTTTCGATCCTGCAGTCAAGCTATTTGGTGTTCCTACTTCAGCCATATGCTGGAAACATGCGCAAGCGGCTTACCAAAGCGCCAAAACTGTACTTCTACGACACGGGGCTACTTTGCCATCTGCTTGGAATTCACGACGAGCGCAGCCTCATGAACCACCCCCTAAGCGGGGAAATATTCGAAAACCTCGTTGTCTCAGAACGCCAGAAGGCATATCTCAACAGAGGCATCGAGCCCACGCTTGTCTTTTATCGCGACGACAGCAAACGAGAGATCGACCTTATCGATCTAACAGAGCCGGCTCGCCCACAGGCATTCGAAATCAAATCGGGCGCTACCTATCGCGACACATTTGCTCGATACCTACGCTCTGTTGGTTCCGAACTTGGCATTCCCGCAAAGGACCGAGCCGTCGTATATCACGGCTCCGAGCGCTACGATACCGAGGGCGCATCGGTTGTGCCGGCAGAAGAGTTCTTGCTTCGGGAGTCGTAGCGAGCGCCGCGGGCACCGGCCGCGCCTCGATTTGTGCCGCCCGGAGATACGCAAAAGTGGTGACGCCCCACCCTTGTAACCTAGCCCACCCGTACGCTGGGACACAAATCCGCCAGCGGACACTCGTCGCACTTGGGCTTACGGGCATCGCAAATCTCGCGACCGAAGGTGATCCACTGGTGATTGACCGACTCCCAATACTCGTGCGGCAAAATCTTGAGCAGATCTTGCTCGGTCTTGAGCGGCTCCTTGGCATGCGTCTTGGGGCTCAGCATCAGGCGGTGCGCGATGCGGTTGACGTGCGTATCCACCGCGATGCCTTCCACGATGCCAAACCCAACGTTGAGTACGATGTTCGCCGTCTTGCGCCCCACGCCCGGCAGCTTTACAAGCTCCTTCATGTCGGCCGGCACCTCGCCGCCGTAGTCGGCAACAATCATCTGCGCGGCCTCCACAGCATGCTTGGCCTTACTCTTATAAAAGCCGAGTGACTTAATGGTGTCCGCCACGTCGGTCACACTTGCCCCCGCCATGGCCTCGGGCGTGGGCCACTGGGCAAACAGCTGGGGCGTCACCTTGTTGACCTGCGCGTCGGTCGTCTGAGCCGAGAGCAGTACCGCGATGAGCAGCCTAAAGGGATTCTCGTGGTCCAAGAAACACTCGACCGGTCCATAGCGGCGGTTGAGGCGCTCGCACACCTCAACGGCGCGTTCGCGTTTGGCGGCATTGGTCTCGCGTGGCATAACGACTCCTCGGCTCAGCGGCACAACAAAACTACGGGCACGATTGTCCCACGTATGGAGTCGTTACGCCTCCAAAAATGCGCCGGTCTGACGGCTCCACAGGCTTGCGTATTCGCCGCCCGCCTCGACGAGCCGCGCATGCGTACCATCCTCGACGATCTCGCCATCCGCCAGCACCACGATGCGGTCGAGCGAGGCCACGGTGGACAGGCGATGCGCCACCACAATGGAGGTGCGGCCGTGCATCAGGTTCTCGAGCGCCTCCTGCACCAGCGCCTCGGACTCGCTATCGAGGGCAGACGTCGCCTCGTCGAGCACCAGAATCGGTGCGTCGGTGAGGATGGCACGGGCGATGGCCACACGCTGGCGCTGGCCGCCCGAAAGCTTGACGCCGCGCTCGCCCACCATGGTGTCGAAGCCACGGGGCAGGCGGTCGATGAACTCCAGGGCATTGGCCAGGCGTGCGGCCTCGCGGATCTGCTCGTCAGTGGCGCCCGCGCGGCCGTAGGCGATATTCTCGCGAATGGAGCGGTGGAACAGCAGCGCCTCCTGCGGCACGTAGGCAACCTGGCGGCGCAGGCTCTGCTGCGTGCAGCGCGAAACGTCCTGACCGTCCACGAGCACGCGGCCGCCCTGCACGTCGTCCAGGCGCAGCAACAGCTTGGTGAGCGTCGTCTTGCCCGAGCCCGATTTGCCCACCAGGCCCACGCGCTGGCCCGCCGCCACATGGAGCGTCAGGTCGTCGAACACGCTCTCGCCCGCCGCGGCGTCACGGTATGCAAAGCTCAGGTGCTCAAAATCAATCGCGCCCTCGCCCACCTTGAGCTCGGGGGCGTTCTCGTCGTCTGCCACCAGACGCGGCTCGTCCAGCACACGCGTCATCTCGGCCGCATCACCGAGCGCGCGGTTGATGCGCTGCATCATGGAGCTCACGTAGTTCAGACGCATAGTGAGGTTGTACGTATAGGTAAAGATCATGACGAGCGCGCCGGCCGAGATGCCAAACCACGCGTTACCGCCCGCCACAAACACGCTCACCACCGCCATGGTGATGACGATGAGGCCCGAAGTCGTAAAGTTGCGCTGCATCATGGCGTGCATCGAGACCGTCTCGGCATCGCATGCGGCGCGGTCGGCGGTGTCGAACAGGTCGCGCTCAAAGTCCTCGCGCCCGCAGGTCTTGACGGCCAGGATGTTCGTGACCGCGTCGGACAGCACGCCCGAGAGCTTGTTCTGAGCGGCGGACGTCGCAGCCGAAAGCGGCATGATGCGCTTGTACATAAGCCAGACAAACGCGATGTAGACGACCATGATGCCCACCAGGATCACGGTAAACGCGGGCACCACCGGGGCGAGCGCCGCCACCGTGCAGATGACCGAGGTGATGGTGGGAATGAGCGAGTACGCCGTCACGTCCACCAGCCCCGTATAGCCGCTCATAAAACGGCTCGTCTGGCTGACGAGCGATCCGCCAAAGCGACTGGTGTGAAATGTCATAGATTGATTGGAGAGCGTATCAAAGCACAGGCGCGCCAGGTGATAGTTGCCCGCGATCTCGAGCTTGTAGACGGTGTAGTCCTGCAGCTTGGAGAGAATCTGGCCCACCAGGTTAACAAGCACGAGCGCCAAAATGTAAGGGCCAAAGACCTCAAACACCTGGTCGCCCGCCACGGGGCCGGCCTGGACGCGGTCGACGATGAGGGCCATCACGTAGGTGTTGGCAAACGTGAGCAAAAAGATGTAGCCCGCCGACGAGAACACCGAGAGAAAGACGATCAACGGCTGCGTGCGCGTGACGTCCCAAAAACGCTGCAGCGTGCGGCGCACGGTGGAACGCTTGAGCGGACTGGTGCTTCTCTGAGACATGGGCTTCCTTTCGCGTCTGATAGGGCGAAAGGCCATTGTTGCACATTAAAGTGCGCTTTAGGCAAGTGCAATGCGAAAAGCGCCCGCGCCCCGCGTTTACGCCGGCGCGCCGCCGTCCGTTGCGGCTAGTCCTCGTCTTCCTGGCCCGCAAGTAACCCTGCGGACTCCAAGCCCAAAATCTCGTCGGCCTCCCGCGCGTCTTCCAGCGCGTCGATATCCTTGAGCTTGCGCTCCATGACGTTGGTACGCGTGGTGATGATGCCCTCGACCGTCTTTCCCGCGGTCTCGATCTGCTGCTGGGCGCGACGCAGCGCCGCCTGATAGCGCGGTAGCTCGGCCTTGACGGCGGAAAGCACGCGTAGCACGTCGTCGGTGCGCTTTTGCAGCTTAAACGTCTGGTAGCTCATCTGCAGGCTGTTGAGGATGGCCGCCATGGTGCTGGGGCCGGCAACGTTGACGTGATAGTCGCGGCCCAGGGTCTCGATAAGCCCAGGGCGCGTGACGACCTCGGCGTACAGGCCCTCAAACGGAACGAACAGGATGCCAAAGTGGGTGGTCGCGGGCACGCTCAGGTACTTTTCGCAGATGTCCTTTGCCTCGCGCTTCACCATGGTGTCGAGCGTCTTGCGCGCGGCGGCGACGGCCTCCGCGTCGCCCGACTCCTGGGCGTCGAGCAGATGCTCATACGCATCGCCCGGGAATTTGGAGTCGATTGGCAGCAGCACGGGGTCTCCCTCGTCTACCGGCAGCTTGACGGCAAACTCAACGCGCTCCGAGGCGCCGGGCTTGGTGGCGACGTTTTCCAGATACTGGTCGGGCGTAAGGATGTCCGCCAGGATCGCGCCCAGCTGCACCTCGCCCAAAATGCCGCGCGCCTTGACGTTACCCAGCACGCGCTTAAGGTCGCCCACGCCAGTGGCGATAGATTGCATGTCGCCCAGGCCCTTGTACACGGCCTCGAGCTGGTCGCTTACCTGCTTAAACGATGCAGACAGGCGGTCGTTGAGCGTGCGGGAGAGCTTCTCGTCCACCGTTGCGCGCATCTGATCGAGCTGCACGCTGTTGTCCTTGCGGATGGCGCCCAGTTGGGCATCGACCGTCTCGCGCACCTTGTCCAAGCGGTGCTCGATGCCTTCGCGGTTGACACCGAGCTGCTGGACCGTCTCGCGGCGCAAGTCGTCCATGCGGTCGCCAGCCTGCGAGAACTCGCGCGCGATGGTCAGGTAACGCTGCTGCTCTACAGCGGCATCGGTCATCTGCTGCTGCGCAATGGCGTTTGCCGTACGGCGGGTTTCGGCCAGCGCGACGTTGAGGGCATCGAGCGTGCTGTTGGCCTGCTCGAGCGCCGCGAGCGTCTCCGCGTCGTTGCCGCCACGCTCCCGCAGCTCGGCACGAAGGCCTTTAAGCTGCAGGGCGCAAACCACAGCAACTCCCACCGCCACCAAGGCAATCACAACAAGCGCAATATCAATAGCAGACATAGACTTCCGCCCAACAAACCCAATCGATATCAATCAAAACCGAGACCAATCTTACCCCGCCACACGCACCGGGCGCCCGGCCCCTTCTTGGGTGCTTCTCTCCTCCGCATATTCCATAATGCGACGCGCTGTCTTCCTGCTCACCTTCGAGTCATCACCGGCTAAGTATGCGTACACGTTTCCCTTATTCAGATTCAAATCGCGGCAGAGACCGTAGCGCGTTACACCCGATTCCTCCAATGCTTTAAGTGTTCTCTTTCTCATCAGGGCGTTCACCCTTCTGTCGGCCGCTGGCTTTTCTTTCACCCCTCTATACGCACGCCAAACGTTGGCGTAACGATTGGGGAGCATATCCTCGGAGCATAGAGATGCCAGGCTACTCGCTTGGCCATACAGAGACAAAACACCTCGATAGCCCTCTTCCATCCACGAGCCCTCGGATAAACCCAGAACGTATTCGGCCTTACCCTGCGCCAAAGCGAGCAAAAACAGAGGCTCCGCCACACGCGGCTCAACCGTTGTTGCCTGCTTTACAAGCTTCCTAAAACTCAGCGACTGCTGTCCGGACAGCTCTCGGCAATAGCCTTTCAAAAATCCCTCAAAAGTCAGATTCAACCGAGCACCTCCTTTTTGTATTGCCTGTATGCGCAGACCATCTCTTGATAACTCCGCTCCGAAGGCGACGACGCCAGCGCCTCTCCATCGTCGAATATAAGCCGCTCGAGCAGATCCCAATCAAGTCGGTCGATAAATGTTCGACTATGGAGGTCGATGATGTCGTTCGGACGATAGGCATAGAGCTTCATCACCGCCAGATCCTCCAAAGATGGCGTAAAGTACCTGATAAAATGCGCCCCAATCTCCAATGGGATCAGGCGATCTTCGTAATTGAATGGCATCTGGTTGCAATATGCCACTGCCATACCATTCACCTCGGGGTATCGAGCTATGATCTCGCGGAGGCACCTGTCTGCCTCAAACACATCAATGTCATGTGTAACTGCCCGATTCGTCACGTCGTTTAGCATGAAGGCGCTTCCTCCCACCAATACAACGCTCGGCCTATCGTCTCTTGGACCTATTTCCAGCTCCGCCTCTTCGTCAATATCCAAAAGAGTCTGCTCTAAATCCTGCTTATACATAGCAAATCCTAATATTATTCATCTTCAATAATACTATTCAGTCGCACGACAGGACCCACAGGATGCAAGGATTCCACTCGTGGCGATAATCCCTACACCCTAGAAGTCCTAATGCGACAAACGCTAGCTCTCCCAGCCGGCGCGGATGGTTGTTATGACGTCACCTAGGCGCTGACCCAGGGCCGCTAGATGCTGGAGCACCTCGTTGGGCGATGCGCCGTTGAGAATGCACGTGAGGGCATACGACACCAAAAAGATGGCCGCAAGCCCCAGCGGGATGAGCACGATCATCGCCAATGTGCGCAGGCGCTGGCCCAAACGGCGGCGGCGCGCACGGCGTTTATCGAACGCGAGCTCCTGGGCATATGAATCTTGCTGTACGGAATAGGTCTCTGGGGTCGCCTCACCCGCAGGCGAAATCGCGGGCGCAACGTTTTGTGCAGGAGGTTGGATGGCCGCCCCTTGCATTTGCATCTCCATAAGCCGTTGCTGCTGGCGCAACATGCGCTCGGCTTGTTGCTGCGGGGTCTCAAGAAACAGATCCATGCTGGCCTCCAAAATCTGAGCATTCGACGCTTGCGCCCAGCATCCCGCACCGTCAATGCCACGGCAACGCAATCCGTAGCAATAGCCGCAAAGTTTCTTGTTGACAAAAGCTGTCGAAAACCTCAACAACTCCCCTACCAGCACTTTCTCTGAGCTTTTTTCGCCAACAATCTTTTGGCCTTCCACCCTTACGCCAACTGACCAAAATCTAACCAAAAGCTTGACGAAAATTGTGGGGACAGGGACCCCACACAAAAACGTGCCGCCCCAAAAGGGGCGGCACACAAACTTCTAATCAGCTTTTCAGTAACGAGCACGCGACGACCCGAAGCCGGAGCGCAGGGCGGGAGGCCGGATCGCCTTCCCTCAACGCGACCCTGCGGAGCCGTGAGCGGGGAGGGAAGGCGATCCGGCCTCCCGCCCTGCGCTCCGCAGCAGCCAGCGCCAAGCGCTAGTAGTTCACCACCTGCTCCTCAAAGTACGCCTTCGGGTGGTTGCACACCGGGCACACCTCAGGCGCCTCGGCACCAACGTGCAGGTGCCCGCAGTTCAGGCACTTCCACACCTTCACGCCCTCGCGCTCAAACACCTCGCCCGACTCGATGCGCTCGACGAGTTTGTTGTAGCGCTCCTCGTGGGCCTTCTCGACGGCGGCGACACCACGGAACTTTGCGGCAATCTCGGCAAAGCCCTCTTCCTCGGCGGTCTTGGCAAACTCGTCGTACATCGTGGTCCACTCGTAGTTCTCACCCGCGGCGGCATCGCGCAGATTGTCCAGGGTATCGGGGACGGCGCCATCGTGCAGATACTTAAACCACAGTTTGGCGTGCTCGGACTCGTTGCCAGCCGTCTCGGCAAAGATGTTCGAGATCTGAACGTAGCCGTCCTTCTTTGCCTTGGAGGCATAGTAGCGATACTTGGTGTGTGCCTGGGACTCACCGGCAAAAGCGGTCTCGAGGTTCTTCTTGGTTTGGGAATTCTCAAAATCCATAGGTGTACTTCCCTTCAACGCATGCCGCCCGTAGGCTTCGAGCGGCCTCGTCTTTAGGATGCCCTCATGTCGGAAATCTAAACCTTACAATCCTGTTCTTCAGATTTCCACGGGCTAAATGCTCAGCCAGCGATCGCCCTCGGCTCGGCAAAAGCCCTCACGCTCCAGGTCGGCCAGAATGCCCGCGACAAGCTCGCGCTCGACCGGCCCGCGCCCAGCCGCCGCTTCCATATCGTTAACGCCCACCACGGCATCAGCAAGCGTAATCCCCGCCGGTTGGCCATCGCGCGCTGCCAGCAACATGCGCACGATATGCGCGCGCTTTTGGCGACGTGAGCCCTCAAACTTTGATTGACGGCTATAGCCCGCCGAGCGCCTGGACGGATTGGGCAACGTCTTTTTTAGATATGCGCCGTAATCCAGCAACGCGTAATACCACGCGCGCGGCGTGTCGGCATCATCGAGCGGCACGGCAAAGGGAGCGATCTCGTCGGTCGCCGCACCGGGGACCGCCGGACAGGCCGCCTGAATCAGCGGCACCAGCTCGCGGTCGGGAACAGCCGGTACATCGGGAAAGAAGTGATGCAGAAAGACCGTGCGCACGTTGGTCTCCAGATACACGCCTGGAAGGTCAAACGCAAACGACCGGATACCTTGCGCCGTTGCCGGGCCAATACCAGGCAGAGCGACCAAGTCACGCGTCTCACGCGGAAACTCACCGTCCCAGTCCTCCACAACGCGCTGAGCGGCCTTGTGGAGCGCCAGAGCGCGTCGGTTGTAGCCCATGCCCTGCCAAGCGTCCAAAACATCGGAAGGCGCGGCTTGGGCAAGCGCCTGCACGGTCGGAAAGCGATCGAGCCACGCCGGCATACGCGTCTCCACGCGTGGCACCTGTGTTTGCTGCAACATGACCTCAGAAAGCCAAATGATGTACGGATCGCGCGTGCGGCGCCACGGAAGGTCGCGATAACGCAGGACCCCTTCCGAACGAATCATCGAACGAAAGGGGTCCTGAATCATATCTATGCTCCTTATGCGGCGCTATTCCTCCCGGCATGTATACGCACAGGTGGCGTACTCGGGAAACGCTTCGCGGTCGGCGAACTTGGGATCGACGGCCGGGAACTGGCGGTGAGCGACGATGTCGCCGAGCGAAACGGAATCGAGGTAGTCGCGCATCAATGCTTGAGCTCCGGCCCACAGGGGATGATAGCAGCACGTGCCCATGCGCGCACAGTCACCATCGGGCGCGGTGCAATCATTCATAACCATAGGGCCTTGAACGGCCTCGACGACCTGGCGGATAGTGACGTCGTCCGGACTGACCTTGAGACGCATGCCACCGTGGACGCCACGCAGGCTCTCCACAATACCGGCCTGGACCAAACCGTGCTGAATCGAGCGGGCAAACGAATACGGAACATTGACCTCTTCGGCAGCGGTGCGAACAGAAAGCAAACGCTCCGGATCCTCGGCAAGCATCGCCAACATACGAAGGGCGTAATCAGTCTTCCTCGATATGTCCATTTTTCCCCTTTCAAGGAATACGAACAGCTCGAACGAGCTCCGGGGCCGAGCTTGTGTCGAGACGCTAAATGACCGCAGGACATCCAAATGGTAAATCGGATATCCACTGAGTGCCGCGCTTGGAGCGAAATGCATCAGATGCGGCCTACAGTGCAATTTAGTATAACCTAACCCCCCTGTCTCGTTGAACAGGTGTTGCGCAACAAAGCTGTTGTTCAGACAAATATGCTTATTAGATTTTACTTGCGTTCCCGAAGGGGCGGGGATTCTGGGCGAAGATGCGCCAGGGCGATCGTTCTACCGAAACAAAGTGCATCAAACGCAAAAAGCCACGTCCGAAGACGTGGCTTTAATTGCGTTGGCGGGAAGTACGGGGCTCGAACCCGCGACCTCCGACGTGACAGGCCGGCGCTCTAACCAAACTGAGCTAACTCCCCAGGCAGGCGTTCGCGTTTGTTTCCGCTCGCGTGCGCTGCGGGGATTAGTATACACAGAAGTCTGTCCGGCGCGCAACAACTTTTTTGAAAAAATTTTTCGGTCCCTCCGGGAGGGTCTCCGGGGCTGGGGGCGGGGGTTAAGTTTGCTGCTCTACAGTCCTGCGCAAGACGGAAAGCACATTAAGTGCTTTCCTTTGCGTG
>UQHT01000019.1 GCA_900540875.1 uncultured Collinsella sp. | reverse complement strand
CCGCCCCCGGCATGTCATCGACGCCTTCGGCTCAGTCTCATATCCGCGGATACCGCTCCGGCGGCCCGCAATCCTCTCCTTCGGCGGGGTTCCCCTAGTCTGTCTTCGCGCATGCGGCGGCCGCCGCGCGCACAGCGAGAACGGGGGTGTCCCCGAAGGCTGCCCGGCTCGCCGGGACGGGGGCTTATGTCTATTCCGCGCCCTCCCGGCACATCGTGCCGAGGGCCCACAGCCACCTCACGAGCTCGGCCGCGGTGGCCGCGTTCGCCTTCGCCTGCGGCATCCCGCGGGCGATCATCTCCTCGCGGCGGCGCAGGAGCCTCTCGGACCCCTTCCTCCCGTGCATCCTTATCTCGAGGGGCACGCCGGAGCCCTTGGGCATCAGCTTCGGCTGGTGGCCGGCCTGGGCATAGCACCAGGACCCCTCGACAGCCAGCTTCCTGACGAGCGCGTTGCCGGCCCCGCTGATTCCGCCGAGGCGCACGGAGTCCGCGCTCGACCTCTGACTCGGCGCGAGGCCGAAATAGGCCGTGACCTGCCTTCCGGAGCGGAACCCCGAGAAGTCGCCGACCTCGGACGCGAAGGCGGCGGCGAGCGCGAACCCGCACCCCCTGATCGACTGGAGCGCCTCGACCTCGGCCGAGAGGGGGCCCGCCGCGACGGCGGCCCTGTATTCGGCGAGGAGGGCCTCCCTCGTCTCGTCGGCCGCCTCGACCTCGTTCCTCAGCGTCGCAAGCGCCCGGATGCCTCCGTCGTCGGCGGGGTGTATGCCGTCGAGCCACCTGAGGAAGCCGTACGTCCAGTACTTCCGGGGGTTGCCGGCCGGCGTCGTGCCGCCGTAGACATAGCCGCGGCGGGCTAGGAACGCCAGGAGCCGCTGCTTCGCCGCCGCGAGCCTCGCGGTCGCCGCGTCGTGGGCGGCGGCGAGGTCCCTGAGCCCCTCGATCTCGGGGGACGGCACCCATACCGGGGTGACGTCGTGCGACAGTATCGCCTTGGCCATCCTGGCCGCGTCGTTGCGGTCGTTCTTGGACGAGAGGTCGGCAGCCGACCTCGGGACCTTGGAGACGGCCGCGACGACGCAGTCGACGCCGAGCCCGGAGAGCTCCCTTTGCGGGGCGAAGCCGAGGTAGCCGCTCTCGTAGGCGGCGAGCGACGGGCCGGGGAAGCCCGACATCCACTCCGCGACCTCGCCCCAGGGGTTGCCGCGGAACCTCCTCGTCACGGCCTCGCCCGTCTCCGCGTCGAGCGCGCAGACGGTGGTGGACCTGAGGTGTACGTCCATTCCGAAGGCGGTAGAATATCTAGGCACGGGAGCCTCCCAACCTCGTTGCGGCGCGGCTGCGCCTCTGGCACTTCAACAACATTGTCGCAGCCCCGACCCGCGGTCACGAGCGGGGGCTCCTGTCGTTTCCGTGCCCCTGGATTGGGTCATAGTGTCTGACTTATGCTCAACCTATGGTGTCATCTCGCCCCAAAAGGACCTTGCTCGCTCTGGCGGGCTTTCGCTGTCGTTGCCAAAACATCGGCGTTGCCTTGGCCGTCAATAGTCATTGGGGACGTTCTTAAACGACTACCCAACGGCTATTGAGCACATGGCTCGCATGGCAGCCGTCTCTTTTATGTTTCCTTTAGCCGTTGCTGCCTAGGATGGGGGTTAGTCGGTAGGAAGGGAGCGTCTATATGGACGACGCGAGCGAGCGTGCAATCGAAGAGGACATGCTCGATCAGTTCAATTACTTTGACGATGAGGATGAGGAGCTAATCGATCGTCGCGAGCCGGCATCGCTTGACTCATTTGATCTGGTCGATGAAGAGGCTGATGAGGTTGAGGACGAATCAACGGAGCCCTCACAGTCTTCGCGCCTTGACTCGCTGCTTTCGAGAGCCCCCATGCACCACGGTGTTCGTGCCGGCGCACTCCATATGAAAACAGACTGGCACCAGATCGTGACGGCAGGCGATGAGCTTGCCGTCGATGCGCCGCTCACCGATAAGTCATCCATCATCTGCCGCACCGGTATGCTTATGCTCGCGAGCGGAACGGGTGCCTGGCGTGTACGCGATACCATGAATCGCGTTGCCGCCGTACTCGGTGTCACCGTCCACGTTGACTTAAGTCTTCTGTCGTTTGAGTGCACCTGCATCGAAGATGGCCACTGCTTTAACGAGGTTGTCAGCCTGCCCACAACGGGAGTCAATACCCATCGCATTTGGATGATGGAGAGCTTCCTAAAGGAAATCGAGACGTATGGGCGCCGGTTTACCGTGCACGAATACCACGAGATGCTCAAGACCGTTGAGAGTTCAAAACCCGATTACTCTCCCTGGCAACAGGGCCTTGCGGCAGCTTGTGCTTGCGGCGCCTTCGTCTTTTTGCTCGGCGGCGGCCCTATCGAGATGGCCTGCGCATTCGTAGGCGCTGGTGTTGGCAACTTTGCTCGCTCTCATATTCTCAAGCAGGGTCTTGGCCAGTTTAGCGCGCTGACGATTGGCGTTGCGCTCGCTTGCGTTTCGTATCTGCTGGCATTGCTCGGCCTTGGCCAGGTCGTACCGGGGGCAATGTCGCACCAAGAAGGCTATATCGGCGCTATGCTCTTTGTGATTCCCGGCTTTCCCCTCATTACGGCAGGCCTCGACATCGCTAAGCTCGATATGCGAAGCGGCATTGAGCGTCTTTCGTATGCCGTGTCGATTATTGTGATGGCGACCCTTGTGGGCTGGATGGTTGCCGAGTGTGTGGGGCTGGCACCGGATGATTTTGCCCCGCTCGGCCTTTCGCCGCTTGCCCTTACGCTCCTGCGCGTGGTGATGAGCTTCGTTGGCGTATTCGGCTTCTCGGTGATGTTCAACAGCCCGGTAAAGATGGCCGCGGCAGCTGGGCTGATCGGCGCCGTGTCCAATACCTTGCGCCTTACGCTCGTCGATGCGCCGACGATGCTTCCCTTCCTGGGCCTCAGCGCGGGAATGCCTCCCGAGGCGGCAGCGTTTATCGGCGCGCTGGTATCGGGCCTGCTCGCGAGCTTAGCCGAAATCAAGCTCACCTACCCACGTATCGCCCTCACGGTGCCATCGATTGTCATTATGGTGCCGGGCTTGTATCTGTATCGCTCGATGTATTACATGTGCACCTTCGATACGGTCAATATGCTCGGCTGGTTTGTGCGTGCAGTGCTCATTGTGGCGTTTCTGCCCGTTGGCCTGGGCGTGGCGAGAACCCTCACCGACTCTCGCTGGCGCCACACCAGCTAATTGGTGCAAATGAAACTGATCCGCAAAACATGAACGTGGATAATCTCCCGTTTTTGGCCTGTTTACGGGCCCAAAACGGGAGATTATCCACGCTCGTGGAATGGGTGTCCGAAAATCCACGCTCGTTGGGCCGATGCAGACGCACCTGGCGATTCCTTTTTTGTAGACGTTGTCGCGCGGCTACGGGCAGGAAAGGTCCCAACGGTTAACATATACTCCATATGGGTAAAGAGACCAAAGCGCTGCCGCGGGGCGGCGCTTTGCGTTTGAAAAAACTAGCTCGTCTAAGAGGAACTAGCATGTTAGACCGTTTTACCGATCGCGCGCGCAAGGTCATGTCCATGGCCAAGCAAGAGGCGCTCGATCTTCATTCAAATAAGGTGGGTACCGAGCACCTGCTGCTCGCGCTTGCCAAGGAGGACGAGGGCATTGCCGCCGAGGCACTGCGTTCGCTCGACATCTCCTACGATGACATCATGGATACTCTCAAAGAGGTCCAGACCACGGTTCCCGAGCCCAGTGAGGAGACCGAGGCCGCTAAGCTCGCCTTTACGCCGCTCGTCATTAGCGTGATGGAGCGTTCATTCCGCGTGGCGCGTGAGAACAACCAGACCTACGTGTCGACCGAGCACTTGCTGATCGGCATCGTCGAAGAGGGCAACGGCATGGCCATGGACATCCTCATGCGCTTGGGTGTGTCGTCCGCCTCCATCAAAAAGGCTATCGAGAAACTCACCGCCAAGGACCAGGACAAGAAGCGTCCGCTCGCCGGCGCCGGTGCTGGTCGTCCCGGTGCGGGCCTGCCGTTCTTTAGCGGCTCGGATGCCTCTCAGCAAAAGGGGAGTGGCACCGATACGCTTAAGCAGTTCGCGACCAACCTCACGCAGAAGGCGCGCGACGGCGAGCTCGACCCTGTAATTGGTCGCGAAAAGGAAGTCCAGCGTATGATGGAAATTCTTTCGCGCCGCACCAAGAACAACCCGCTTATCCTGGGCGACCCCGGCGTGGGTAAGACGGCCATCGTCGAGGGCCTGGCACAGCAGATCGCTGCCGGCAATGTGCCCGAGAACCTTATGAACCAGAACATCTGGACGCTTGACCTGCCGGGTCTTGTCGCGGGCGCCAAGTATCGCGGTGAGTTTGAGGAGCGCCTCAAGAACGTGATCCAGGAGGCGACCGAGGCCGACGACGTCATTCTGTTTATCGACGAGATGCACACCATCATCGGTGCCGGTTCTGCCGAGGGATCCATCGATGCAAGCTCCATGCTCAAGCCCGTGCTCGCGCGTGGTGCCTTCCAGATTATCGGCGCCACCACGGCCGAGGAATTCCGCAAGTACCTCACCAAGGACCCGGCCTTCGAGCGTCGCTTCCAGACCATCGATGTCGAGGAGCCGAGCGTCGAGGATACGGTCAAGATTCTGACTGCGCTCAAGCCGCGCTACGAGGAGCACCACCACGTGCGTTACACGCAGGGTGCCATCGAGGCCGCTGCGAACCTCTCCAACCGCTACATTCAGGATCGCTTCCTGCCCGATAAGGCCATCGACCTCATTGACGAGGCCGGTGCCCGCGCTCGCATCGCCGCGAATCGCGCACCCGAGCCGGTGCGCGAGGCCGAGCATCGCATCGAGGAACTCAAGGCTGCCGCACAGGAGGCTACCGAGAGCGACGACATGAACAAGGCCGCCGAGATCACCGAGCAGCAGAAGGCCGTCGAGATTGAACTCGCCGAAGCCAAGGCCGCCTGGACCGCCGAGCTCGACGCCAGCCCGCTCACCATCGACGTGAGTCAGATTGCCGACATCGTGTCCGTGACCTCTGGCGTGCCGGTTTCCTCGCTCACCGAGAGCGAGAGCCGTCGCCTGCTGCAGACCGAAAGCGTGCTCAAGACCCGCATTATCGGCCAGGACGAGGCCGTCGAGGCCGTCGCCAAGGCCGTGCGCCGCAGCCGTTCGCCGCTCAAGGACCCGCGTCGCCCCGGCGGCAGCTTTATCTTCCTGGGTCCCACCGGCACAGGCAAGACCGAGCTCGCCAAGACGCTCGCCGAGTACCTCTTTGGCAGCAAGGACGCGCTCATCAGCTTCGACATGTCGGAGTTCGGCAGCGAGTTCGAGGTCTCCAAGCTTATCGGTAGCCCTCCGGGTTACGTGGGTCACGACGAGGGCGGTCAGCTTACCAAGGCCGTTCGTCGTCACCCGTATTCGGTCGTGCTGTTCGACGAGATCGAGAAGGCGCACCCCGACATCTTCAACATCCTGCTGCAGGTGCTGGAGGAGGGCCGCCTGACTGATAGCCAGGGCAAGACGGTCGACTTCCGCAATACCGTGATCATCATGACGTCCAACGTGGGCGCCCGCGAGATTGCGCAGGATGCGAGCGTGGGCTTTGGCACCACCGGCGAGCAGGGTCTCACGTCGAGTGAGATCCGCGGCCGCGCGATGGGCGAGCTCAAGCGCTTGTTCCGCCCCGAGCTGCTCAACCGCATCGACGACATCGTGGTGTTCCAGAAGCTCTCGGGCGAGAACCTGACCAAGATCGCTCACCTGCTTGTGGACGATCTGCGCCAGCGCCTGATTGCCAACGGCATGAACATCAAGCTCACCGATGCGGCCTATGACAAGATCGTGGCCGAGGGCACTGACCTCACCAACGGTGCGCGTCCGCTGCGCCGTGCCATCCAAAAGCTCATCGAGGACCCGTTGTCCGAGGAGCTGCTGGCCGGCGAGTGGGGCGAGGGCGATACCGTCCTGTGCGACGTGGCCGATGGCAAGTTTGTCTTTAGCCACGGTACGGGCGAGATCCCGGCACCGCGTCCGGCGGGCACGCTCGGTGGCGATACCACCCCGGCGGCACCGCACACCGGCAACGCCGCGCCCGTGAGCGGCGGCGTGACCTCGGGCCCCGGCGGCATGATGCAAACCGGCTCTGGCGCGCTGTAGGGCGTAACAAAACCTTGTGTCCACGAGGGCGTTCCAAAGGAGCGCCCTTTTTCTGTTGAAAAAGGACCCTTCGTTCAAAGTAGATCTCATTAAACATATCAATGGCGTATGCATAAACGTTGATCAAGCGTTGAGGTTGGTTGAAGGGTCCAACGTCCCTTTGGCGCGGCCCGTCTAACCTACTTTATTCTAATAAAGTAGCGTTTCCCCGCCGTTAGCCGATGATGCAAGGGCGCTCGGCGTTTTCGACTGGTTTATGCACGCAAAGTCTGGGAATATACAAGGCGCATGTCTTACTGTCTAATCAGTTGCGCCAAGGAGGCACCATGGATTACAAGATCACCGGCTACGAGCCCGCCCAGCTGTTCCATTTCTTTGAGGAGGTCAGCGCGATCCCCCGTGGGTCTGGCAACGAGAAGGGCATCAGCGATTTCCTGGTTGCGTTTGCCAAGGAGCGCGGCCTCGATGTGTACCAGGACGAGGTCTACAACGTCATCATTCGCAAGCCCGCTTCTGCCGGCGCTGAGAATGCCCCGACCGTGATGCTGCAGGGCCACATCGATATGGTGTGCGACAAGTTGGGCTCTGTTGAGCACGACTTTACGACCGACGGTATCGACCTGGTCGTCAAGGACGGCGTCCTCACCGCTAACGGCACCACCCTGGGCGCCGACAACGGTATTGCTGTTGCTCTGATGCTTACTGTGCTCAACGACGATTCGATTGCTCACCCCGCCCTCGAGTGCGTATTCACCACCGACGAGGAGACTGGCCTGGTCGGCGCCGAGACGCTCGACAAGTCCCAGATTAGCGCCCGCACCATGATTAACCTTGACTCCGAGGAAGAGGGCGTTGCCACCGTCAGCTGCGCCGGCGGCGTCGTTGTTACCTACACCTGCCCCATCGTGCGCGAGCACAAGACCGGCAGCACCCTCACGCTCGACATCTCCGGCCTACTGGGTGGTCATTCCGGCAACGATATCAACCTGGAGCGCGGCAACGGCAACCTCATCATGGCCCGCATCATCGACCGCCTGATGGTCGCCGGCGAGCCCGCCATCGTTAGCTTTAACGGCGGCACTAAGGACAACGCCATCAACCGTGAGTGCAAGGCCGAGCTGGTTTACGCCGACCACGCTGCCGCCGAGGCCGCGGCCCAGATCGCAAAGGACATCATCGCCGACGTCACTGCCGAGCTCGAGGTCTTCGACCCCGGCTTTACCTGCACCGTCGAGATTGCCGACGACGCCGAGGTCGAGGCCATGGATCAGAAGTCCGCGCTTGCCCTCATCCGCGCCCTGCGTCTTGCCCCTAACGGCGTGATTCGCCGCAACGTCGCCACTGACGGCTCCGTCGAGGTTTCCTCCAACATCGGCGTGGTCGCCACTTCCGACGACCAGGTCAAGATCATGCTGTCCCCGCGCTCCTCGATCACCTCGCTGCAGAACGAGTTCAAGGACCGCCTGCAGACGCTGGCCGATGTCTTGGGCTTCGACGCCAAGTTCGAGTTCGAGTATCCCGGCTGGAGCTATGCCGAGCATTCGCCGGTCCGCGACGTTTTTGTCGAGAGCTATCGCGAGCTCTTTGGCTCCGAGCTGCGCATCGAGTCCATTCACGCTGGCCTTGAGTGCGGCCTGTTTGCTGAGGCCCTGCACGGCCTGGACGCCATCGCCGTGGGCCCGACGCTCTCCGATGTCCACACCCCGGACGAGAGCATGGAGCTCGCTTCTGCCGAGCGCTTCTACGAGCTGCTCATCGACGTCCTCAAGCGCCTTGCCGCGTAAGGGTCGCGCTAGCAGCAGTTCGAGCCACGTGCTAGCGGATTGCAAATGACATTACGAGAGGGGGCATCCGAACTTTTGCGACGGGTGCCCCCCTCTTCTTTTAAGAAATGTGGATTGATTGGCGCCTAGCCCATATCCGCCTTGATGAGGTCGAGGGTGCGCTGGCAGTTTTCGCGGACGGGGCCGAGCATGTGCTCGCGCAGGTCCGCCATGCCGGGCAGGTCGGCGTGTTCGTCCATGATCTCTTCCATGCAAATGGGCACCTCGTAGGCGAGGTCCATCATGGTCGCAAAGCAAAACTTCTCGGATAGCCCGGCATCGGTGAGCGCCGCCTCCAGCGCGGGGTCGCCCATACCGTGGTATCGGCGGATAGCGCCTGGACCGATGCGCCCCACTCGATTTTCGCCGCCAACGCTCATGGCAAGGCGCGCCCGGCGGCGCATACGTTCGTACGCCAAGCCCGATGCGACATCGTACATGGGTGCGAGCGCTGCGTTTGTGCCTTTGCCTAGGATGAGCGAGTAGTTTTTAGCGTGTGCGTCAGGCGCTCCGATAATGGCGTTATAGAACAACATATAGGTAAAAAGCACAAGATTCATGTGGTGGGGGACTGTGTTAATCAGTCGTTCTTGGATGTCTCGTGTGGTTGGTCCTCCGTCGGCGGTGTATTTCTGGCTTGGCAATACACCGAGCGCCTGGCAAAAGTCCTCCTGATGCAGCCTTTCGATATTTCCGCTGCTATTGACCATTCTGTCGTACCGTTCAACGACGAGCGCGGCTTCGTCTTCAAATGTGCAATAGGAGACGTTGGCAGTTGGAATGCCAACACGCCGAGCCGTTTTCATGCAGACGAATTCGTTTAAGGCCTGATGTTTGAACCCAACGACACCATTTTTGAAGATATGGGTAGTGGGGGATGACCCTAGACATTCGCACCATTGGCCATCATGCCAAGCTAGTGCAAATTTGCCTTGGTTGCCGCCCAGGGACCAGCTTTCGTTGGAGCCCATCCATGTCTCTCTTTCGTCATCGCGAATTGCTTTGAGCTTGTGAGCGATTTGAGAATTGGTAAGCGGGCGGTATGCCGAGACCCTGCCGCGGGCGGCGCCTAATTGATCGGTTCGACAAAACTGAACGGCCCCTGCGCAGTCAAGACCGATATGGCACAAGAGGGCGACGGGGTTGTTGGATGCAACGTCATACTCGGCGGCAATAGCGCGACGCTGCTCTTGACTGTCGGGCAAAAGGCCAAATAGGAACGGGCGGACGATGTTATGGCCATACGTGCGATTGGAAAGCGGCATTGTTAGCGATAGCGGTGCTCCGCGATAGGTTGGGGCGTATACAAAGCTGCAGAGTCCATGCTCGTCTTGCCGGAGAGTGCCTGCGATTTCGCCACAAATGAGGGTTGCAAGCTCCATCTCTGCCATTTATTTCACAACCTTACAGCCAAAGGAGAGGCCTGAAGTGCCGGAAAGGCCTTGCTCGGCTGCGATTTGGGCCAGCAAGGCACCATAGGAAGATGGCGTTCCCTGTCGTGCGGGTCGTCTGCCTACGCTTGGCTTTGGCAGGGCATTCGAGTTCGCGATAGGGAGGTCCGCTTTCGTCGTCGGATGTTCGGAGGGCGATGCGATGGAGTCGTTATCGCTTTGCGCAAAGAGACCTATGCCGAGTGCGTTAAAGACGGACAGCAATTTGTCGAGTCGAATGCCGGTGGCGTCTCCTAGCTCGAGCGATGCGAGCAGGCGCTCCGAAACACTGGCCGTTTTGGCGAGGGCGGCACGGGTGAGACCCTGAGCCTCGCGTGCCTGGCGCACGTAGATGCCAGCTTGGCGCGGTGTGGTGATGGGAAGGGTATTCACGGCGATCTCCTAACGTGCAGACTTTTGCATATCAGTATGACATGCAAAAGTCTGCACGAAAAGGCCTCATGCAAAACTTTGCATGAGGCCTTGTACTGGCGTTGAGTTTTGAGCGATTGTGTTTGGCGTTACAGCGCCAAAATCCCCAGATGCTCAAGCAAGATCTTAAGTCCGATGAGGATGAGCACGATGCCGCCCACGATGGTGGCAGGTTTTTCGTAGCGCGCGCCAAAGGTGTGGCCGATCGCTACGCCGGCGACGGAGAAGATAAACGTTGTGACGCCGATAAGCGATACAGCGGGAACGATGTCAACCGAGAGCGCCGCAAATGAGATGCCTACGGCTAGGGCGTCGATTGAGGTGGCGATGGCGAGGATCAGGTACTCGCCCAGGTCAATCCTCTCGGCATTCTTGTTGTCGCCTTCGTCCTCGTCCTCGGTAAAGGCCTCCCACAGCATTTTGCCGCCGATGAAGGCCAAAAGGATAAAGGCAATCCAATGGTCGATGGGTCCGATGATGCCCGTGAATTGACTGCCGAGCGCCCATCCGATTACGGGCATGCCGGCCTGAAAGCCGCCAAAGAACAGGCCGAGTACCACGGCGACTTTAAGGTTGATCTTCTTCATGCCAAGGCCCTTGCAGATGGAAACGGCAAAGGCGTCCATCGAAAGGCCAACGGCGAGCAACACGAGCTCTGCGAGTCCCATAGTCTGGCTCCCTCTCTGCGGGCGGGCCCGCGTGTACCTCTTGGGGGAGTAACAAAAAAGACCCGTGGCGTACGCGTTGCGCGCACAGCCACGAGTCTCGTTCATTAAGGCAAGCCAGGCCGCATCGGCCAGTGTGTTGACTTGCCGCGCCACCGGAGGCGAACCCGATCACGCGACTACTCCCTCATTTATGCGAATCCCGATGCTACCACATAAGCAGCTCATTTGGATTGGGGCTCTCAGCTGTGTTCGCTCATTCTGTAAGCATCGGATTTTGCGGGCGTCACAGGGGCAAACCGTGAGAAACTTATTGACGTTTATGGAGCGTATACGATGGGAGCGATGCCTTGGATAAGAACGAGCTGCAAAAGCGTATGGAACAGGCCATCCGCCTGACGGCACCTGGCCAGCCGATCCGCACCGCCCTCGACATGATCATTGCTGGTCACCTGGGCGCTCTTATTTGCGTCGGCGACACCGAAAACGTGCTCGCTGCTGGTAACGACGGCTTCCCGCTCAACATTTCGTTTACCTCGAACCGCCTGTTCGAGCTTTCCAAGATGGACGGCGCCATCGTCATCGATGGCGACCTCACCCAGATCCTGCGCGCCAACTTCCACCTCAATCCCGATCCCTCGCTCGCCACGAGTGAAACGGGCATGCGTCACCGTACTGCCGCTCGCATGTCGGTGCTCACCGACGCCATCGTAATCTCGGTTTCGGCTCGTCGTGCCGTCGTCAACGTGTACGTCCACGGTAAGAGCTACGAGATCCAGCCTGTCACCACCATCATGAGCTCGGTCAACCAGCTCGTCGCCACGCTCCAGACCACCCGTCAGTCGCTCGACCGCTCCCTGCTGCGTCTGACGGCCCTCGAGCTCGATGACTACGTTACGCTCGCCGACATCACCGGCATTTTCTCGAGTTTCGAGATCATGCAGCAGGCAAAGACTGAGCTTAAGGATTGCATTGTCAAGCTGGGCAACCAGGGCAAGCTCGTGCAGATGCAGCTCGAGCAGCTCGCCGGCTCCAGCATGGATACCGAGTACGACCTGATGATTCGCGACTATGCGAGCGATTCCTCCGAGGCCAATGCCGAAAAGATCCGCGCCAACCTGAGCCGTATGACGCCCAAGGACTTGTCCGACCCTCAGCATGTGGCGGCGGTTCTGGGTTACGACGACCTGGACGAGGACTCCGTCATGACACCGCTGGGCCTGCGCACGCTTTCGCGCGTGTCCGTCGTGCGCGACGGCGTGGCCGAGAAGATCGTCGACGAGTATGGATCGCTGCAGGAGCTCATGGACGACATCAGCGAAGATCCGGAGCGCCTGGGCGACTTTGGCGTCAACAACCCTGCCATTCTTGCGGACTCCCTGTACCGCATGAAGGGCACCAAACAGGGGAACGCATAATGGCGCCCGTATGCGCCGTGGTCGTTGCTGGTGGCAGCGGCCAGCGCTTTGGTAACCCCGGTGGTAAGCAGCTCGTCAATGTAGCGGGCCGTCCGCTTATGAGCTGGTCCATCCGCGCATTTGACCGTAGCAATAAGGTCGGCCACATCGTCGTGGTTTGCCCTGCCGAGCGTCGTGCCGAGATGCGCCGCCTGGCCATCAGCCCGTATTCGTATAGCACGCCCATCAGCTTTGCCGATGCCGGCGAGACCCGCCAGGATTCCACCCGCGCCGGCGTGCACGCGGTGCCGGCGGGTTTCGAATATGTCGCCATCCACGATGGCGCCCGTCCGCTCATTACGACCGAGGCTATCGACCACGCTATCGACGTGCTCGTGAGCGACCGTGCCCTCGACGGTGTCGTGTGCGGCCAGCCTGCCATCGACACACTCAAAATCGTCGATGGCGACAACATCGTCGAGACGCCGCCGCGCGAGCTGTACTGGGCCGCGCAGACGCCGCAGATTTTTAGTGTCGACGCCATGAAGCGCGCCCATGCCGCGGCGATTGCCGAGGGCTTTATCGGCACGGACGATTCGTCACTGGTCGAGCGCATGGGTGGGCGCGTCCGCTGCGTCCAGAGCCCGCGCGATAACCTTAAGGTGACGGTGCCCGAGGACCTGCGTCCCGTAACCGCGATTCTGCTTGGCCGCATGGCCGAGGGAGAGGACCTTCCCCATGTTCAGTAACCTGCGCATTGGCCATGGCTACGACGTCCACCGTCTGGTGGAGGGGCGTCGATGTATCATCGGCGGTGTTGACATTCCCTACGAGCGCGGCCTGCTGGGCCACTCGGATGCCGATGTGCTCGCGCACGCCTTGGCCGACGCCATTCTGGGCGCCTGCCGCGGGGGAGACATCGGCAAGCTATTCCCCGATACCGACCCCGCCTATGAGGGTGCCGATTCGATGGTGCTGCTCGCTCGCGTGATGGACTACGCGCGCGAGCTGGGCTTCGAGTTTGTCGATGCCGATTGCACCATTGCCTGTCAGCAACCCAAGATCACCCCGCACCGCGATGCCATGCGCGCCAACCTTGCCCATGCCCTGGGCGTTGACGTCGAAAACGTGGGCGTCGCCGCCACTACGACCGAAAAGCTCGGTTGGGAAGGCCAGGGCGAGGGAATCGGCGCCTGGGCCGTCTGCCTGCTACAGAAAACCGTTAAGGAGTAACGAATGCGTATCTACAACAGCGCTACCCATAAAAAGGAAGAGTTTCAGCCCATCGAGTCCGGCAAGGTCCGCATGTACGTGTGCGGCCCCACGGTCTACGACAACATCCACATCGGCAATGCCCGTACGTTCATCAGCTTTGACGTGATTCGTCGCTGGCTCATCGCGAGCGGCTACGAGGTCACGTTTGCCCAGAACCTCACCGATGTCGATGACAAGATCATCAAGCGCGCCAACGAGCAGGGCCGCACTGCCGCCGAGGTCGCGACGGAGTTCTCGGACAAGTTCATCGGCGTCATGCGCGCCGCCAACGTGCTCGATCCCGATGTGCGCCCCCGCGCCACCAAAGAGATCGGCCCCATGATCGCCATGATCAAGACGCTCATCGAGCAGGGCCACGCCTACGCCGCCGATAACGGCGACGTGTACTTTGCCGTGCGCAGCGATTCCAACTATGGTCAGGTCTCGGGCCGCAACATCGACGACCTTATGGTTGGCGCGCGCATCGAGGAGAACGAGGACAAGAACGACCCGCTCGACTTTGCCCTGTGGAAGGCCGCCAAGCCCGGCGAGCCCAGCTGGCCGAGCCCCTGGGGCGAGGGCCGTCCCGGTTGGCACACCGAGTGCGCCGCCATGGTGCATCGCTACCTGGGCACCCCGATCGACATCCACGGCGGCGGCTCCGACCTTGCCTTCCCGCATCACGAGAACGAGTGCGCCCAGGCCACCTGCGCCTGGCACCAGGGCTTCTCCAACACCTGGATGCACACGGGCATGCTGCTGGTAGACGGCGAGAAGATGTCCAAGTCGCTCGGCAACTTCTTCACGCTGGCCGAGGTCCTCGAGCAGCACTCCGCTGCCGCCCTGCGCCTGCTGATGCTGCAGACGAGCTATCGCTCGCCGCTCGACTTTTCTTGGGAACGCCTGGAGGGTGCCGAGAACTCGCTCACGCGTATCGCCGGTACGGTCGAGAACCTGCGCTGGGCCGCGAACCATGCGACGACCGATGCCGATGAGGCAGCATCCGAGGCGTTTGCCGCCAAGGCCGCTGAGACTCGTGCCGCCTTTAAGGAGTGCATGGACGACGACTTTAACACCGCCGGTGCCATGGGTGCCGTCTTTGGCTTTGTGACCGAGTGCAACCAGTACCTGGAGCAGGCGGGCGACGCTGCCGACAAGGCCGCCGCGCTTGCCGCCGCCGACACGCTGGCCGAGCTGCTTGATACGTTTGGCGTTGAGCTTCCCGAGCCCAAGGTCGAGCTGCCGTTGGGTCTGCTAGGCGTTGCCGCCGGCCTGGTTGCCTACACGGGCGATGACGTGGACGAGGCTGCTGCCAAGATTCTCGAGGCCCGCGCCGAGGCCCGCGCCGCCAAGAACTGGGATCTGGCCGACGCCATCCGCGACCAGCTCAAGGACCTGGGCCTCACCATCGAGGATACTGCCGCGGGCACTCGTATCAAATCTCTCTAATCCCCGCGGGTTTCCCAAGCACCCGACCTTGCCGTTCAAACCGTCGCTCGCGTACTCAAGTACGCGTCTCTCCTCTTTCACGGCGATCTCGGGCACTTGGAAAACCCGTACCGACCGCTTGGGCTATTCGTCTTAAGCGGTCGCTTCTTTTGTTTTGTTTGAAATTTTTTTAAAGGAGGCTGCTTTATGGCCGACAATCGTAAGCGTGCGCTGCGTGGCGGCAAACAGGCCGCTTCTGGCTCGCGTCCGATTCGCCGCAACGACCGCGCTGCCGCTCCCAAGGGCCGGCGCGAGCGCTCCCAAGCCCAGGCTGCGCGTCCGCAGCGAGATCGCAACCGCGATGCTGTCCAGGCTCCCAAGGGCGAGTTTATCGAAGGCCGCCGCGCCGCCGCCGAGGCGCTGCGTACTGGTTTTCCCATCAAGTGTGCGTTCATTGCCGAGGGCGGGGAGCGCGATGCCGCCTTGTCGCGCCTGGTCGACGACCTCAACGCCGCGGGTGTCCGCATGAAGTATGTGCCGCGCGCGCAGCTCGACGCACTGTCGAGCCATGGCGCTCACCAGGGCATTGCACTCGAGGTTGGTAACTTCCCCTATGCCGATGTCACCGATATCCTCGATCGCGCGGGTGACGGCCCGGCACTTGTCGTGGTGCTCGACCACGTGACCGACGACGGCAACTTTGGCGCCATCGTGCGCTCCGCCGAGGTTGTGGGCGCGGCGGGCGTCGTCATTGCCAATAAGCGTGCCGCCGGCGTGACCGTCGGCAGCTACAAGACCTCAGCCGGTGCCGTCATGCACCTGCCCATCGCGCAGGTTCCCAATATCGCCCGAGCGCTTGACGACCTCAAGGCCGCCGGCTTTTGGGTGAGCGGTGCTTCCGAGCACGCCAAGGGCAGCTGCTGGGATGCTCCCTTTGAGGGCCGCGTTGCGCTCGTCATGGGCTCCGAGGGCGACGGCATCTCGCGCCTGGTGCTCGAGAAATGCGACTTTTTGACCAAGCTTCCCCAGCGCGGCATGACCGAGAGTCTCAATGTGGCCCAGGCGACCACCGCGCTGTGCTTTGAGTGGCTGCGCCGCAATGCCGGCGAGCTCATGGGGGAGGAGTAGCGCATGTCCAAGAAGAACCGCGCCAAGTCCAAGGCCAAGCGCTTTGGCGAGGGCTCGGCCAAGCCAATTGTTTCGGCCGCGACCTATGGCGTGGGCGGCAATGCGTTTGCGCAGGCTATCGCCGACCCGGTCTCGACGGTGCACTCCAATAAGCCCGAGCTGCTGGTGGTCGACGGCTACAACGTGATTCACTGCGCGCCGCGCTACGAAAAGCTCGTCTACGACCATTCCGACGATCCATATTCCAGCGACGTCCACGATATGGCTCGTACTGCGCTTATCAACGATGTCGCGGCGTTTGCCCAGGGCCGTTACGAGGCCGTGATCGTGTTCGACGGCGCGGGCAACATCTCCAACGAGCGCCCCAACCTACCGGCCCGCGGCGTGCGCATCGAGTTCTCGCCGACGGGCGTCTCTGCCGATACCGTGGTGCAGAAGCTCTGCATCGAGGCGCGTGAGGAAGGCCGCGCGTGCTCCGTGGTATCGAGTGACGGCACAATACAGGCCGTCGTCATGGGCAAGGGCGTCACGCGCATCTCGAGCCGTATGCTGGTGGACGAGATCAAACAGATCGACAACGACGTTCACGAGGCAGAGGAAGCTCCGCAGATCAAGATGACTCTGGGCAGCCGCCTGAGTCCCGATGCCCTGGCCAAGCTCAAGGCCCTTCGCGGGAGGTAGGGGAGCTGCCGGCGCGGCGCTGTCTCGCTAACTCCATTCAGCGATGTCGATCATTCTACGGAGGCGCCATGTAAGCGCCTCTTTTAGATATGGCAGCCTTGCCGTGAGCGCGTCGTTTCTGGACAGAATCTCGATTGCCTCGTCAACGAAGCCTTCGAGTTTGTCGCCGTCAAACCAGCTCATATCCTCAACAAGCAGCATTTGTTTCGCGGGGCTTGAATGAAACTGCGCGCTGGTAAAACTGTGCTCTCCTGCCTTAAGCTCCTCTAGAGAAACGTTGCACCAGAGCGATGAGCCCGAATCGAAGATGGGGGCAGGTCTGCAGGCTAGCGTGTTGACGTTTCGCACAAGGCCAAAGTTACGCCAATGACGGTCATAGTTGGCAATGATGTCATCGCATACAATCATGCGGTCAAGGGCGTCTTTTATATCTGTCGCTCCAAGCTCCTCGCAGTTTGCTACATACCGTTCGTAACCGGTTAGTCGCTCGTCTGCATTTGCATGCTGGTTTACATAGAACGCAGGGACATATTCTTCTTCGTCAGTTAAGAAGACATTGCATGTGCTCAAGGCAGAAGTACCCGCGCCTTCGAGCGAATAGGGTACGTAATCGCAAGTGTTTAGGATGCGACGGTGAAGTGCAGTCGCCACCATCTCGTTATAGGGTTCCTGGTTTAGATGCGCACCTGCCTTGTGGAGGATTCGACGGTCACCCTCGCATGTCCAGTACTTTTGAAGATTGCCGTCCGAGGTGTTGTCGGGCTTTGCGGCAGCCGCTTTTCCCTCTGGGGCGAAGGGCGCAATGCTGAGAGAGACGTCGTCAAAAGCATTATTGAAGAAATTGATATCTTCCCACGCGAGACCGGAGCCTTGGGGCCTAATCCAATACTGGTCGGATAAGGAGAGGCCAAGATTTCGCTGTACGAGTTCATCGGGAACATCGACTGCGGCTTCTGCAAGCAGGGAGGCTAGCCCAATGCGTGCGAGCGGGATACCGCGGCCGCGCCACCAGATGCGGAAGGAGTCGAGCGATATGGGGCTATTAGGGCCAAATACTCCAATAGGGGCGTGGGCACGATCGACGTCGGCACCGATGTGGGTAAAGTCTTTTCGCGATGTGCTGTAGACCAGCTGGGCGACCTCGTGCGTGCGATTCATGAGGGTGAATGCGATCTCGCTTTTACCGTGGCCGCGGCGGGGACGTCCCCCCGTTTTGGTCACGGAGCGGAGTCGCGTGTCGATGCTGTCTTTGTCGATAAGCCACACGCCAGAAGCCTTCCGGGCCTCAAGTGCTCCGTTTTTTATGAGCTCCTGCACCCTGCGCGGAGTGATGCCGAGCAGTTCGGCGGCTTCCTTGGTAGTAAGCATCGCGAAACCCTTCGCCAGAACGAATAGTTTTATAAAGCTAATTGTAATTAAAACTATTCGTTCTGGCGAATAGTTTTGAGATGTGGTCGGTCGAAGGGCCTGTTGCGCCCCGTCCGTAATTCCTTTATTCTTAACTGGCTTCGCGCGAAAGCGCCAAGTGTGCCAGTGTGGCGCAACGGTAGCGCAACTGATTTGTAATCAGTGGGTTGCAGGTTCGATTCCTGTCACTGGCTCCATGAAAGTTTCGGGCTCTGTCCCCCTGAGGGACAGGGCCCGTTTCTATTTATGTCGATAAGTCGGCGTGTTTGGGCCAACCAAGCTTCAGGTTTGTCTCGATCTGTAACACGAAGAGGCTGAAAACCCTCCTTATAGTTACAGATCGAGACAATGCCAAGGGATGGTCGATAACATCTCGATCTGTAACACGAAGAGGCTGAAAGCCGTTCTTGCTGTTATAGATTTAGATAAACAGACAGGCCGCCAGGGAAACATCTTGATCTGTAACAGATAGGGGAGGAATAACCCTCTTACTGTTACAGATCGAGACTGAAACTGGGGCGAGGTTAGTCATCGGCATCGAGCGAGGATTTTCGGACACACGAGAGTGGAAAATCTTCCGCCTAGAGAATGAACGTGGATAATCTCCCACTTTGGGCCCAGTGGCACGTCAAAAGTGGGAGATTATCCACGCTCGATTTCAAACGGGAGATAATCCACGCTCGAATTTGCCGCGGAAGCCCGATCTCGACCTATATATAGGTGTAAATAAGCCGTTATCGAAGTTCGATCCTGAAGGTGTACTCCACTACACCAAAGTATTCGCTCGGGAAATGTCACCAGCGCAGCCAAATCCACCGTCCTTCATATCCAAACTCAACAAAACCGCAGGTCAAAGGTATATAGATACGCCCGGAACCGTGTATCTAGAGGTTTTCGTTGACAGCCCCCAAGGTTGCATCGTATTATCTTTTTCGTTCGCGGGGGCGGCGGTCCAAAAGACCAAAGGACCTGCGGATACTTGAACGATTGGGAGTTTGCCCGAGTGGTTAATGGGGACGGGCTGTAAACCCGTTGGCTCTGCCTACATAGGTTCGAATCCTATAGCTCCCACCCGTCAAGTGCCTGTATAGCTCAGTCGGTAGAGCACTTCGTTGGTAACGAAGAGGTCACCAGTTCAAGTCTGGTTGCAGGCTCCATCCGGCGGTGTAGCTCAGTTGGTTAGAGCACACGGTTCATACCCGTGGCGTCACTGGTTCGAATCCAGTCACCGCTACCATAGGTAACACGGTGGCTTCTCAATAGTATGTTGAGAGGCCACTATGGTATAAAGGCAAAGTCCCGTCCGGGGACGACCTGTTAAGAGGAGGGCTTTATGGCCAAAGAGAAGTTTGAGCGCACTAAGCCGCATGTTAACATCGGCACCATTGGTCACGTCGACCACGGCAAGACCACGCTGACCGCTGCCATCACCAAGGTTCTCTCCGAGACCGAGGGCTGCAAGGCTGACTTCACTGCGTTCGAGAACATCGACAAGGCTCCCGAGGAGCGCGAGCGCGGCATTACGATCTCCGTCTCCCACGTCGAGTACGAGACCGCTTCCCGTCACTACGCTCACGTTGACTGCCCGGGCCACGCGGACTACGTCAAGAACATGATCTCCGGCGCTGCTCAGATGGACGGCGCTATCCTGGTCATCGCTGCTACCGACGGCCCCATGGCTCAGACTCGCGAGCACATCCTGCTCGCCCGTCAGGTCGGCGTTCCCTACATCGTCGTCTTCCTGAACAAGTGCGACATGGTCGACGATGACGAGCTTATCGACCTCGTCGAGATGGAGACCCGTGAGCTCCTCTCCGAGTACGATTTCCCCGGCGACGACATCCCCGTCATCCGTGGTTCCGCTCTGGGCGCTCTCGAGGGCGATGCCAAGTGGATGGACGCTATCCGCGAGCTCATGAACGCCGTCGACGAGTACATCCCGACGCCTGCTCGTAACAACGACCTTCCGTTCCTGATGGCCGTTGAGGACGTTATGACCATCTCCGGCCGTGGTACCGTTGCTACCGGCCGTGTCGAGCGCGGTGAGCTCAAGCTCAACGAGCCCGTCGAGATCGTCGGCATCAAGGATACCCAGAACACCGTCGTTACCGGTATCGAGATGTTCCGTAAGTCCATGGACTTCTGCGAGGCTGGCGACAACGTCGGTCTGCTGCTCCGCGGAATCAAGCGCGAGGACATCGAGCGCGGCCAGGTTCTCTGCAAGCCCGGTTCGGTTACCCCGCACACCAAGTTCACCGGTGAGATCTACGTTCTGACAAAGGAGGAGGGCGGCCGTCATACCCCGTTCTTCGATGGTTATCGTCCTCAGTTCTACTTCCGTACCACCGACGTTACCGGTACGGTCAAGCTCCCCGAGGGCACCGAGATGGCTATGCCTGGTGACCACATCACCATCGAGGGCGACCTCATCCACCCGATCGCCATGGAGGAGGGCCTGCGCTTCGCTATCCGCGAGGGTGGCCACACCGTCGGTTCGGGCATCGTCTCCACGATCATTGAGTAAATTAGCTCTTTGATATAGCTGACTTAGAGAACCCGGCACTTATTTGGGTGCCGGGTTCTTTTCTGCAATGGATATTGAGCCGTTGCTGGTGTCGAGAGGATCGATAATGGTCCTGGATGCACCGTCGATTAGATCTCGATGGCTTCATTGATGTGTTCCAAATATGAATGGATCCACCGAGAACCAATTGACTCGAGGTTTTCATTGACAGCACTTACGTGGAGCTGATAAAGTAACAACTCGTGCCCGTACGGGGCGGAAATGAAAGGTTCAGGATACATGCGTACTCTAGTTACTCTTGCGTGCACTGAGTGCAAGCGCCGCAACTATACGACCACCAAGAACAAGTCGACCATGCCTGATCGTATGGAGATCAAGAAGTATTGCCCCTGGTGCCGTCACCACACGCTGCACAAAGAGACTCGCTAGTCTCTAGTCATATACGCCAGTAGTTCAATTGGTAGAGCATCGGTCTCCAAAACCGAGTGTTGAGGGTTCGAGTCCTTCCTGGCGTGCCAGTCATTATTCCGTAAGCTCCCACTTGGGGGCTTACGGTTTACTCATGTATAAGCGCATTGCGCGGAGGTAACCCAAATGGCCAACAAGAAGAACAAGAAGAAGGCACAGCAGCAGGCGCCTGCCAACAACGCTGCCGCCAACTCCAAGGTTGAGGCCAAGAAGGCCGTTGCCAAGAAGAGCGAGAAGGCTGCGAAGTCTAAGAAGAACGAGAAGCCTGGTTTCTTCGCCCGCACCAAGAAGTATTTCGCTTCGGTCAAGTCTGAGATGAAGCGTGTCACGTGGCCTGACAAGAAGGAGCTCGTGAACTACTCGGTCGTCGTTTGCGCTTCTCTGGTCGTCGTCGGCGTCGTCATCGCTCTGCTCGATGCTGGCTTTGGCGAGGCTCTTGCTCTGTTCTCCGGATTGAGGGGCTAAACCATGTCTAAGCGTTGGTACGTCGTTCACACTTACTCTGGATACGAGAACCGCGTTAAGTCCGATCTCGAGCATCGCATCGAGACTATGGGCATGCAGGACCGTATCTTTGATATCGAGATTCCTATGGAGCGCGTCACCGAGATTAAAGAGGGTGGCAAGCGTGAGACCAAGGATTCCAAGATCTTCCCGGGTTATGTCCTGGTCCGCATGGAGATGGATGACGATGCTTGGACGTGCGTTCGTAACACGCCTGGCGTCACCGGTTTCCTGGGCGGCAACGGCAAGCCCGCTCCGCTTTCCCGCGACGAGTACAACAAGATGACTCGTCGTCCCGGTAAGGGCGATTCGCCCAAGCGCACCTCGGTTGATATTCAGGTCGGCACGTCCGTCCGCGTCACCGATGGCCCGCTTACCGACTTTGATGGCAAGGTCTCCGAGGTTAACACCGAGGCTGGCAAGCTCAAGGTCACGCTGATGATCTTTGGCCGCGAGACGCCGGTCGAGCTCGACTTTAACCAGGTCGCTGTCATCGCTTAAGTTTTCGTCCGTTCGCGCGAGCGTGCTTCTTCTGTGACTGCTCATCTCAGGAGTGCTTCTAACACGTGCGTGCTTACGATATAGCAAGTACTTCACACTCGTGATTCGAAAGGAATGACCATGGCTGAGAAGAAGGTTGCCAACGTCATTAAGCTCCAGATTCCTGCTGGTGCAGCTAACCCCGCTCCTCCCGTCGGCCCCGCCCTGGGCGCTGCTGGCGTGAACATCATGCAGTTCTGCCAGGCCTTTAACGCCGAGACGCAGGACAAGAAGGGCGACATCATCCCCGTTGAGATCTCTGTCTACGAGGACAAGTCCTTCTCCTTCATCACCAAGACCCCGCCGGCGGCTCACCTCATCAAGAAGGAGCTGAACCTCAAGTCTGGTTCCGCTAAGCCCCAGGCCGACAAGGTTGGTCAGCTCTCTCAGGAGCAGCTCACCAAGATCGCCGAGATCAAGATGCCGGACCTCAATGCCAACGACATTGACGCCGCCAAGAAGATCATCGCCGGTACCGCCCGTTCCATGGGCGTCACCATCGCTGAGTAGCGATTTCTTTAGGTAATGACGGGTGCTCCGACCGGGGCGCCCGTTATATGTGTGCAATAGGGCACACGATACGATGTGGGAGGGCTCACGCCCGTTTAACCACAGGAGGTAATGCACATGGCTAAGCATGGTAAGAGCTATAACGCCGCTGCCGAGAAGATCGACCGCGCCACGCTCTACACCCCCCTTCAGGCTGCCAAGCTCATCAAGGAGCTCGACACCGCCAAGTTCGACGAGACCGTCGAGGCCCACTTCCGTCTGGGCATCGATACTCGTAAGGCTGACCAGAACATCCGTGGTTCCATCTCCCTGCCTCACGGCACCGGCAAGACCGTTCGTGTTGCTGTCTTCGCCGAGGGCGAGAAGGCTCGCGAGGCCGAGGCTGCCGGCGCCGACATCATCGGTTCCGACGAGCTCGTCGCCCAGATCCAGAAGGGCGAGATCAACTTCGACGCCGCTATCGCTACGCCGAACATGATGGCCAAGGTTGGCCGCATTGGTAAGATCCTTGGTCCCCGTGGCCTCATGCCGAACCCCAAGCTCGGCACCGTGACCATGGACGTCGCCAAGATGGTCTCCGAGCTCAAGGCCGGCCGCGTTGAGTATCGCGCCGACCGCTACGGCATCTGCCACGTGCCCCTGGGCAAGAAGTCCTTCTCCGAGCAGCAGCTCGTCGAGAACTATGCTGCCCTGTACACCGAGATCCTGCGCGTCAAGCCCTCTTCTGCTAAGGGCAAGTACGTCAAGTCCATCTCCGTGTCTTCCACCATGGGCCCTGGCGTCAAGGTCGATCCCGCTATCCAGCGCGACTTCCTGGCTGAGTAACTAACAGTTACTGCCTGAGCAAAGCAAGCATTGCTAAAGAGACCCGGTTCTGCCTCGTGCAGGACCGGGTCTCTTGCTATCGCGTCAAAACCACCTCAAAGGGGACAGGCACCTTCGTGTTGGTTACCAGGGTGTTCTGGCTGTTGAGGACTCGATGGCCTCGTGGCGTTTGAGCTCGCGGCGCATGGTTTGCGAGTTGAGCCAAGCGGCCTTCCAACCGCGCGTGGGGTAGCGCGCCTCGTCAATTTCGATCTTGGTATAGCCGCAGGCGTTGACAATCTTCGTTCCGCATGGGTGTTGGCGCTCGCGTTGAAAGTTGGGGCCGTAGCTTTGGTGCACATGCCCGTGAATCATATAGTCGGGACCCCAAGACTCAAGAGCCGCATTAAAGCACTCGAATCCTCGATGCGGCAGGTCGTCCAGGTCGCCCATGCCTGCGACGGGTGCATGGGTAAGTAGAATATCGCATCCGTCTACCAGTGCGATTTTTCGCGATAGCTTGCGCATGCGTTTTGCCATCTCGCGCTCGGTATACATGTTCGCGCCGTCGCGGTAGCGCATGGAACCGCCCAGACCCGCAATGCGAATACCTCGGTACACATATACGCTGTCCTCAACACAAATGCACCCGCCCGGTGCATGGCGCGCGTAGCGGTCGTCGTGGTTGCCACGAACGTACACAAGCGGTTTGTTGATGACAGTGACCAAAAACTCAAGATAGTCCGGATCAAGGTCGCCTGCGGATAGAATCAGGTCAACGTCCTCAAAGCGCTCCTTGCGAAAGCACTCCCACAGGCATCGCTCTTCGGTATCGGCTATGGCAAGGATTTTCATAGGGCGCGGACCTTCGGCTCATCGTCGAGTTGCGGAATGGTGCCCACCACGTTGTCGGCCAGCCAGTCCATCTCGACGATTTGCGTGCTCGGCAGTGGGGGAAAGCCCTCGATCTGCACCACGCCGTCTTGGCTATGGAGCTCGCCGCCAAATGGATTGATGGAGCCCTCGACGATGCCATTGCGCAGTAGCTGAACAAGCTTGCGCGTCTGATAGGGCAGGCCCGGAGCGTAGCGAATGTCGATAACGCCCGAGCTCATACCATACCAGTAGTTGACGGCGCGAACCTGGCTGTTGTCACTGGTCTCATCCCAGGTGCCATGCAGCAGGCTTCGCACGATAAGCTCGTAGTAACGGCCCCAGTTCCATACCGGCATGGCGATGCCGACGACCTTGCCATCGACCAGGCGGTGGAGTCCGTAGGCCGTGGGGTCCTCCAGCGACTTGGACATGTCGACACCGGTCATAACACTCACGCCTTCGCGGCGCATGGCCTCGGCAAGACCGCCGGCGGGTACATCGCCCCAGGTGAGGATTACCTGCGCGCGAGGGTCGAGCAGCGAGGCGCCGATGGCAAAGGCGTTGATCTCGCTAAGCGCGCCCGACGCAAAGACCGACGCGTGGTAGCCAATGCGATGGTTGTCCGCCATGCTAGCCGCAAGGGCGCCCAGGAGGAACTTGGCCTCGTACATCTTGCCAAAGTACGAACGGACGCTTTGGTGGGGAAGGCCGATAGAACAGTTAAGGAACCGAACCTGGGGATACTCAACGGCTGCCCTGAGCGTGTATTCCATCAGGCGGTGCGAGGTCGAGAAGATGACGTTGTCTCCATGTTTGACAGCCGTTTCCACGGCGGCGTAGAACACGTCCGGATCGTGGCAGTCCTCGAACGCCTCGGTGCGCACGATACCGCCAAAGTGCTCGTCGAGATACTGACGCCCTTGGTCGTGTAGGCTGTCCCAGCTCGACGTTGCACAAGGGAATTCATGGATAAAGGCGATGCGCAGGGGATTGGCCGCCGAATAGACGGTCTTGCCCATAAAGAAGTTGAGCACACCGGAGGTGGACTTGGCGGGCGACTCTTCCTCATCGACACTCGGCGCTTCGACAAGATCGACCTTGTCCTCGTCATTTTTGCCGGCAATGACCAGCTCGCGCCAAATTTTGCACAGGCGGTTTACGACGATATCCGTCGGCGTATCCAGCAGGCGGTCCTGGTTGTACACATTGAGGTAGACGAGCATGGCGTCGGCGGGCGTAATGTCCAGGTGGTCGCCGCCCGCGCGAAGGTAGGCGCGCTTAAAGAGCAAGAAGGTGTGGCGCAGGTAGTCGACCTTTTTCTGCGGCCATTTTTCGATAAGGTTCTGACCGAGCATCTTGGCGAGTGTCTCGTAGCTTCCCTCACGCGAGAACTCGATCTCGTATAGGGGGCAGACGCGCCAAAACGCGCAGAACTCACCGTATAGGCGGCTTTCGACGGAATCCCATGTGCCGGGGTAGAGACGGGTAATCTTGGCCGAAACCGTCGGGGCGTCCAGGAATTTGAGGACGCTGACGCGCTTGTTGCCCTCTTGGACGTAAAACCGATGCATGAACTCGGTGACGATGATGGGGTCGCGATAGCCCTCGGTCACCTGGATGTCGTAGAGGTTGGACCACTTGCGGGCGAACTCGGTGCTAAATGGCAACAGGGGCATAAAGTTGCACGAAAAGGCAGACTGACGGCCCTTGGTAACCGTGCCGACGACCATTTCGAGCGGAATATCCCGCAGGCCGACGCTCTCTCGCTGACCTAAGGGGAGCTGGGCAACCAAGCTGTCGAGGTCCGTAAGGTACGGGTGCTCGCTTTGGCTGATGGCGCGACGGCGTCCCTGCTCGCCGCGCTTGCGTGCTTGACGATAGGCCTCTTCCATGGTGTCTACTCCCTTAGTCGTTTAAACAACGATATGAACCATGGTACCACGATGCGAAACTACCACAAAGGTGCCTGTCCCCTTTGTGGTAGTTTAGGCGATGATGGGGGCGATGGCACGAATGCAGGCGTCGGTTGCCGTGAAGGTGGTGCTATCGTCGCTGACGATAAAGATGATTTTGCCCTTGACGCCAAAGTCGCCGATCTCGCTAAAGAGCACGTACGGCTCCTTGTCAAAGCCAGAGATGGGAAGCACCGCGGCCTTGGTGGCGTCGGTAAGCTCATCTGCCAGCGCGTCCAGCGAGGCCCACTTAGACGTGTCCTTTACGGCAACGGGCACGGCCACGCGCCCAAAGGGCATCAGATGCACGAGCGTGTTCTTGGAGATGTTGGAGTTGGGCACAATGATGGTCTGCCCGCAGGCATCCTCGATGGTCGTGTGGCGCCAGGTGATGTCTTGGACCACGCCCGACACGCCGCCGACCTCGATATTGTCGCCGGGCTTGATGATGCCCATGAAGGTCACCTGCATACCGCCGATAAGGTTCGACAGCGTGTCCTGAAAGCCGAGCGAGATGGCGATGCCGCCGACGCCAAGAGCGGCGACGAGGGCGTTTGCATTAATGCCAAAACAGTTGTCGAGGATAAAGCTGCCGCCGATCATCCAGATGACGGCGCGTGTGATGTTGATGAAGATGCTCGATGCTGGGAGCGGGTTATCATCGCGGTTAAGCAGGTGGTGCAGGGTCTTGGACGCGATTTTGGCGGCAACGGCGGTGCCGATGGCCAAGATACCGGCCCAGATGATGTTGTGGACCCATCGTTGTGCAAAGAAATGAAGAATTGGCTCAAACAATTCCATGTAGGGAAACCTCCTCATGATCATCCAACCATGATACCCACCAAGAAGCCCGTCCGATCAAATTCGTACGGGCTTCTGTGCTCGATATAAGGTTTATGCGGCGGGGCTGCAAGGCCCGGCGGTGTAGCTTAGCGTCGACGCTTCCAGATAATGCCGAGAATGATGATGACGATGCCGCCGATGAGGCATGCGCCAATCACGGCTAGCGTGCGGTCTCCCGTTGCGGCGAGCTTGCCGGTCGTCTTCTTGGTGATGACCTTCGTGGTCGTCGTGTCCGTCTTAGGCGAGGGCTTAGGCGTCGGGGCCGGTGTGGGCGTGGGGTCCACGGCTGCGGAGCCGAAGCTGATGGTGCCGGCGAGTCCGGCCATCTTGCTCTCCCAGCCGTTTTGCCCAATCAGCGCCCTCAGCGCCGCCTCACACGTGCCCCACTCGGTGCGCTTGGTGGCGTGTGCGAAGGTGGGGAAGTCGGTCGTGTTGGTAATGATGTAGTTGTTGGTGGCGACGGTATAGGTCTTGGTGGGATCGAGCGTGCTGCCGTCCTTGGCGAGTGTGGCACTCACAATGCGCTTGCCTTCGGGCTGCGTCCAATCAATCGTCACGTTGATGCCGCCAAAGGAGAGAACGCTGCCAGAGTCATCGCGCCACTTGTACTTGTCTTGCGCTTCCTGCTCGGTATGGCCGGCTGCCACGTAGGCTTGCTGAAGCTCATAACTGTGATTGCACTCGTCGCTGATCTGCAGCGAATGCTCGAGCGCTGCGAGGAAGTCCGCACCGGTCATGGTCCAGGTCTCCACGGTGTTGCCGTAGGGCGAGATAGCGATGACGTTGCCTGCGGTCACATCGCCTGCAGCGATGCCGCCGCGGATGCCACCCGCGTTCTCGATGGCAAGGTCTGCGCCCGTCAGGTCAAGATAGGAGCCGCAGATCACATGGCCGATGGTCTGGGCCTTGGTGGTGTCGCCCTCCTTGCTGGGGCGGAAATCGGTGGTGCGCACCATCTCCCAGCCGTGCGTGCCAGATGCGTTCTCGCCGTAGAAATAATTGGTAGAGCTCGTGCCGAGCACCTCGCTCGATGCGGCGTTAAAGGCATCGTCGAGCGGCTTGATCTTGTTGTCGTGGACCTCATCAAGGATGCTCTGATAGGCGAAGCCCTTGTTGGGGTCGGTCAAAAGAACGTTTACGTCCTTGGTGGTATAGAGCTTCTCGTCGCTTTTGCCTGCGTATACCGCCACCGTGTCATCGTCGGTGCTTTCGGTGCCCTTGGTGTCGTACTCGTAGGGGACGGAAAGCAGTCCCACTTCGGCAAAGGCACTGCCCGCCTCGACAACGTGGACCGACTTGCCGTCAGCCCCCGTCACGTTTTCGTCTAAGTTGATGTGCTCGTGGCCCGCGACCAGTGCATCGACCCCAACGAGCTTTGCAGCAAAGGTCTTGGCGTTGAGCGTGTGCGCGATACAGACGACAACGTTGCAGCCCTCTGTCTCGCGCAGTCGCTTGGCCTCGGCATTGATGGCGTTCGCGGCACTCGAGAACGACGTACCCGCGACCAGGTCCGCGCGCAGCGAGGATTCCAGCGACTCATCCACGGCACCCACGACGCCGACCTTGATTTTGTAGTCGAATATGGAGTGATCTTCGCTATCCTCCCAGGTGCGATCGAGCGTCTTGGTGATACTCGAGCTCCATACGCCGCTCGTAGACTTCGCGTTCGCGCAGAGCATGGCGAAGGGCGTGCCGGTGGGGCTGTAGCCGGTCATGGTGCGGAGCTTGTCCGCGCCGTAGCTCCAGTCGTGGTTGCCCGGCGTGGTCGCGTCGTAGCCGTCTGCATAGAAGGTGTCCATGAGCTCGGCGATGCTCTTGCCCTCGCTCATGGTGGCAAAGGACTGCCCGTGGAAGGTATCGCCCGCATCGAGCAAAAGATCGGGGGCGCTGCTTTGGGCGCTATAGAGAACCGCCAGTCCGTCAAAGCCCACAGTGCCGGTGCCCTTGCTTGCGTTGTAGCTGTACTTGTAGCTGCCGTGGATATCGTTGGTGTGCATGACGGCCACGGAGCCGTCAATAGCGGCGGGCAGGTTCCCCGCGAAAGCGAGGCTTGGGATGCCTGCGAGCGAGCCGGCAAACAACGCGGCGGCTAACGCAAGGCGGGGGAGTCTTTTCATGGCAGTTTCCTTAGTCCTTAGCCAGAAAGTCTGGTTGAATATCGGATTATCGACATAATATGCGAAAACCGCCGCAAGGGCGTCTGTCCCTTTGCGGCGGTTTTGACGTTTGCGCAGATAAAACCTGCCAAAATAAACCTGTCCCTTTTGGTAGGTTTAGCTCAGCAGCATGCGGTCGTTGGCGAGCTCGCCGCCCGAGACCTCCTCGAACTTCTGCAGCAGGTCGGCTACGGTGAGCGACTTCTTCTCGTCGCCGGCCACGTCGTAGATCACATGGCCCTCGTGCATCATGATCAGACGGTTGCCCAGACGGATAGCGTCATTCATGTTGTGCGTAACCATGAGCGTGGTCAGATGGTTTTCGTCGACAATCTCCTCGGTCAGGTTGAGCACCTTAGAGGCCGTCTTGGGGTCGAGGGCCGCCGTGTGCTCGTCGAGCAGCAGCAGGCGCGGCTTGGTGAGCGTGGCCATCAGCAGGGTGAGTGCCTGGCGCTGGCCGCCCGAGAGCAGGCCGACCTTGGCGTTGAGGCGCGTGTCCAGACCGAGGTCCAGGCGCTTGAGCAGCTCAACGTACTCGTCCTTCTCGGCCTTGGTGACGCCCCACGAAAGACCGCGACGCTGGCCGCGGCGCTTGGCGAGGGCCAGGTTTTCGGCAATTTGCATGTCGGCTGCGGTGCCGCGCATGGGGTCCTGGAACACACGGCCCAGGTACTTGGCGCGCTGCGACTCGCTCAGACGCGAGATGTCGGTGCCGTCGAGCTCAATAACACCCGAATCAAGCGGATACACGCCGGCGATCATATTGAGCAGCGTGGACTTGCCGGCGCCGTTGCCGCCAATCACGGTTACAAAGTCGCCATCATTCAGGGTAAGGTCGACGCCGGTGAGTGCGCGCTTCTCGGTGACGGTGCCCTTGTTAAAGGTCTTCTTGACGTGCGAGAGCTTAAGCATCTGCCTCATCTCCCTTCGTGTAGGAGCTGCGGAGCTTGTAGCGCTCCCAAACCACGGGCACGCACAGGGCCACGGCAACGATCACGGCGGAGAGCAGCTTCATGTCGTTGGCGTCCATGCCCAGCTGCAGCACGATGGCGCGGATGAGGAAGTAGACCACGGAGCCAAAGACGGCAGAGGCAAGACGGACGCTAAACTGCGTCAGACCGCCGGGCAGCAGGCGACCGAGCACCTCGCCGATAACAATGGCGGCAAGACCGATAACGATGGCGCCGGTGCCCATGCCAATGTCAGCGTACTTCTGGCTCTGGCAGATGAGCGCACCCGAAAGGCCAATGAGGGCGTTGGAGAGCACGAGGGCGATCATCTTGGTGGAGTTGGTGTTGACGCCCAGGGCGCGGATCATGTATTCGTTGTTGCCGGTGGCACGCAGCGCCGAGCCGATCTCGGTGCCAAAGAACCAGTACAGGATGGCGACGATGGCCACGGCCAGCACAATGCCCAGGATAATGGCAACAGTGGACTGCGGCAGGCCCGTCATGTGGCTGACGGATGAGAAGATGGTGCCCTTGGCAAGGATGGGCGTATTGGACTTGCCCATGATGCGCAGGTTGATGGACCACAGACTGATCTGCGTAAGGATTCCGGCGAGGATTGCGGGAATCTCAAAGACGGTGGTCAAGATGCCTGTGACGGCGCCCGCGATGGCGCCGGCGCACATGCCGGCCAGCACGGCGAGCAAGGGGTCGACGTTATTGTTGACGATGAGCACGGCGCAGACACAGCCGCCGAGGGCAAAGCTGCCGTCGCAGGTCATATCGGGGATGTCGAGCAGGCGGAACGTGATAAACACGCCAAGCACCATAATGCCCCAGAGGACGCCCTGCGAAACGGCGCCCTGCAATGCAATGAGCATGCTTCATACCTCCTAGGATAGGGTGGACACGTGATTTTCCATAATAGCGGTACCAATGCATAAAAGAGCTGCGGACGGATGTTTTGTCTCATCCGAAACAAGCAGGGCGAACGCCGGTCTTTAGCGTTCGCCCCAAGGACTCAGATATTGAATAACGCGGCTGTGGCGCGCGTGCGGGCCCTAGACGCGTTACCGCGCATGGCGCTACTCGTCCAGAGCGGAAAGGTCGATGCCTAGGGCCTCGGCCATCTCGTCGTTCTTGACGACGACCAGGTCCTTGCTCGAGAGGTGCTTGATCGGCATATCCTCGGGCTTGGCCTCGCCCTTCAGGATCTTAACGGCCATCTCGCCCGCGGCGTAGCCCAGGTCCTTATAGTTGATGGAGAGGGTGAACAGGCCGCCGGCCATGCACATACCCTCCTCGCCGGTCACGAAGGGGAGCTTATTCTCCTTGCAGATCTGGCCGACCTGCGAAGCGCCCGCGGCGATGGTGTTGTCAGTGGGGGAGTACAGCGCGTCGACCTTGCCCACGGCAGACTCGACGACGGACTGAATCTCGTTGGAGCTCGAGACGGTGAAGTCAGTGTACTCGAGCCCCAGCTTGTCGAGCTCCTTCTTGGCGGCCTTGATCTGGACGTCGGAGTTGGACTCGGCGGTGCAGTAGAGCAGGCCGACCTTCTTAACGTCGGGCAGGACCTTCTGCATCATCTCGAGCTGCTCGGCGACCGGGGTGAGGTCGGAGGCGCCCGTGACGTTGGTGCCGGGCTTGTCGTTGTCCTGGACCAGGCCGGAGGCGGCGTAGTCGGTGATGGCGCAGCCCACGATGGGGATATCGGCCGTGGCACCGGCGGCAGCCTGCGCGGCGGGCGTGGCGATGGCATAAATCAGGTTGACGTTGTCGCCCACAAACTTGTCGGCAATGGACTTACACGTGGACTGGTCGTTCTGGGCGTTCTTCTGGTCGATCTTGACCTTAAGGCCGCTCTCCTTGATGGCCTTGACAAAGCCGTCGTTGGCGGCATCGAGTGCGGAGTGCTCGGTGAGTTGCAGAACGCCGATGGTGTAGTCGGAACCGGCGGCAGCAGAGCCGGAACCAGAGTTGCCGCCGCATCCGGCGAGCGGGGCGAGCGCGAGCAGACCGGCGGAGACCAGAAGGCTCCTGCGGCTGATGGTGATGTCCTTCATATCATTACCCCCAGTATAAAAATGGCTGGAAACACTGCACTGGGACAAAGTGCAAGTGGAACTATAGTAGCGCTGATGTCCATTTTTACAACAGCCTGGCGGGTTTTTTAATACAGAATCGGATGGGCGGTACGGGTAGTCGAATGGGCGGCGGAGGGTCTTATGCGGCGGAGGAGGCATCGTCCTCGTCCAGGACGGCGAAGAGCTTCTTGCCGTCAAGGAGACGTGTGGTGACGTTTCTCATGCGGCCGATCTCAACGGTACGCAGCGTGTCGTCGGCGCCTCGCGCGTCATAGACCGTTCCCAGCAAATACGAGATGCCGTCTCGTTGCTTGATGGCAAAGGGCCGGAGTGTCATCCGCGCCACTTCGACCTCTCCGCGTGCCGTGACACTCGAAATATCAAAACTCACCGTGGTTCCGTGGTCGATGGCCTGCTCGATGAGCTCGCAGGCATCGATGCGCTTGACGGGCGTGCGCGGGGCCTTGGTGGATTTGCCGCCTGCGCTTGGAGCAGGCTCGGGTGCATCGAGGTAGCCGCGAACGTCGGCACTCGCCATGGCGACCAGGTGCTGCGCCATGCTTTTTCGAATGGCGATGGGCGTAGAGCGGTTGCGCATGACCATGCCGTGGAGTCGGATGATCTCTTCGTCGGTGAGCGGACGGGTCAAGAGCCGATACCCCACGCCGCGCTTGTACTCAATTTCGTATCCGGCATGGCGAAGTGCGGAGATGGCGGTGTAGATGCTGCGCCGCGCCGCCGAGATGGGCATGCGGGCGGGGTCGCCGGGATGGGCGAGGCGCCGGATCAACTCATCGGAAAGCATGGCCTTGTCCTCACCGGTGTTTTCGCTTAATAGTTGCAGGATGCGAACGGCGCGATAGGCTGCCATCGAGGCGGCGCCCCTCGTCGTGGTCTCGTAAGTTTCAACAGCGGTTTCGGTCATGGCGCCCACGTCCTTTCCGTTTTGGGTGGCGACGGTATGGAGCCTAGGACGCGGGGCTTTCCCAGGGGTGCAGGACGCCCTGGGCGGTCGGTAGCCGTCGGCAAGCGGCGGGTCGAGTTTTCAACAGCCCTGCCCAACTGACCAAAAACTTGCCAAAAGCTTGACGGATGCTGTTGAAAAAAGCGCCCCTCGGCTTGCCGAGAGGCGCTGGCGTGATGCGCTGGAACGCGTTTGGTGGCGCTGTGGCGATTAGAAGTCGGCGTTGCCCACGGTGCGCGGGTGCGGCAGGACGTCGCGGATGTTGCCCACGCCGGTCAGATACATGACCAAGCGCTCGAAGCCCAGACCGTAGCCGGCGTGCTTGCAGGAACCGTAGCGGCGCAGGTCAAGGTAGTACTTGTACTGCTCGGGATTCATGCCCAGGTCCTTGATACGGGCCTCGAGCAGATCCAGGCGCTCCTCGCGCTGGGAGCCGCCGATAATCTCGCCGATACCGGGAACCAGGCAGTCGGCGGCGGCGACGGTCTTGCCGTCCTCGTTCATGCGCATGTAGAACGCCTTGATCTCGGCCGGGTAGTCGGTTACGAAGGTCGGTCGCTTAAAGTGCTCCTCGGTCAGGAAGCGCTCGTGCTCGGTCTGCAGGTCGATGCCCCAGCTGACGGGGTAATCAAACTGGTGGCCAGCAGCGACTGCCTGCTCCAGGATCTCGACGGCCTCGGTGTAGGTAACGCGGGCAAAGTCGGAGTTTGCCACGTGGTCCAAACGCTCGATCAGGCCCTTGTCCACAAACTTGTTGAGCATGTTGAGCTCGTCGGGGCAGGTGGCCATAACGTCCTTAAGGACGTACTTGAGCATGGCCTCGGCGTTATCCATGTAGTCGTTAAGGTCGGCAAAGGCCATCTCGGGCTCGATCATCCAAAACTCGGCGGCGTGGCGCGTGGTGTTGGAGTTTTCGGCGCGGAAGGTGGGGCCAAAGGTGTACACGTCGCCAAAGGCCATGGCAAAGTTCTCGGCATTGAGCTGGCCGGATACAGTAAGGCTCGCGTGCTTGCCAAAGAAGTCCTGGCTCCAGTCGACCTCGCCGGACTCGGTGAGGGGCGGATTTTTGGGGTCGAGCGTGGTTACGCGGAACATTTCGCCGGCGCCCTCGCAGTCACTCGTGGTGATGATGGGGGTGTTGACGTAGACAAAGCCCTGCTCCTGGAAGAAGCGGTGGATGGCGGCAGCCGCGACAGAACGGATGCGGAACACGGCGCGGAACAGGTTGGTGCGCGGGCGCAGGTGCTGCTGGGTGCGCAGGAACTCGACGGTTGCGCGCTTCTTCTGCAGCGGGTAATCCGGAGCGCTGACGCCCTCGACCTCGATGGAGGTGGCAGAAAGCTCGAAAGGCTGGGGCGCATCGGGGGTCAGCTTGACGGTGCCGGTGCAAATGAGTGCGGCCGAGACGTTTTGATGGGCGATCTCGTCGTAGTTGTCGAGCGCCTCGCGGTTCATGACGACCTGCAGGTCGCGGAAGCAGCTGCCGTCGTTGAGCGTGACAAAGCCAAAGTTCTTCATGTCGCGGACGGACTTGACCCAGCCGGCGACGGTGACGGTCTGGCCGCCGAGCGACTCGGCATCGGCATAGAGCTGCGCGATTTTGGTGCGGTTCACGTATCCTCCCATAACGGTTGAATGATAGTTATCCATACAGTTCGATATTCTAGCAGCTCGGCTCATTTGGGCTATACAGATAAGGCATTGGCGGGATGGTTTTTCAAACGAAAAGCGCCCGCGGCCAAATGGTCGCGGGCGCTTGACGAGGTGCCTTTTGGCTGTGTGGCGCGGGGCCTGGCTACTTGGTCTTGGCAACCAGCAGCGGATCGCCAAGCTTGACGAGCGGATTGCCGCCGATAAGCGTGCCAGACTCGCCGACGTGGTCGATGCTCTTGAGGCGGTCGAGCTCAGAGATGATGACGGTCACGATGTCCTCGTGACCGGCGGCCTTGATGGCCTCGCGATCGAAGCTGATGAGCGGCTGGCCGGCCTTGACCGTGTCGCCCATCTCGACAAAGCGGGCAAAACCCTTGCCGTTCATTTCCACGGTGCCCAGGCCAACATGGATGAACACGCGAAGACCGTCCTCGGTGATCATGCCGATGGAGTGGTTGGTGACGGTGGTGGCGCCGATGCGGCCGTTGGCGGGCGCATAGATGGTGTCGGTAATGGGCTCGATGCCGTAGCCCTGGCCGAGCATGCCCGAGGCGATGGTCTCGTCGGGAACCTCACTCAGATTGACGAGCACGCCGTTGACGGGAGCGTAGATGACGCCTTCGCGGGTGGCGAAGCTTGCTGCGGGCGGAACGGACGCCTCGCCCGACGAAGTGAACGTGGACTTGAGCGAATCGAGCAGACCCATAGATGCCTCCAACGTATCAGGCGTGCATGTTGCACGCGTGTGGTTTGCCGGAAACGTTTCGTACGTGTTTCCCAGCATGGTCAGCGCTCCTATTTTACGCTGCTTAACGATGCCTCTGAACAGCGATTTTGTGATATATCAGTTGAAGGCCAACTTATTGCGGGGGTGTTTCTGCGCCGCGGGCTCAAGTGGGGTACGCTAAGGTGCGAAAAACGAGTGCGCACGAATCGCACGGAGGGAGCACCTATGATTATTGAGAACCATGCGCTGTGGGGCGAGGAGCCGACCGAGGATTATCCGGCGACGTTTACGTATCTGGGTGCCGAGCCGCTGCCCGACAAGCCCAATGGCCGCCGCCCCGCGGTGATCATCTGCGGCGGAGGCGGGTTTACGCATATCGCTCCGCACGAGCAGGACCCGGTGGCGTTTGCGTTTTTGGACCGCGGCTACCAGGCCTTTGTGCTCAACTATGTGACGAGCGCCACGGGCGACGTGAGCTTTCCGCACCCGCAGGCGGACCTCGCCAAGATGGTCGCTACCGTGCGCGCCAACGCCGACGAGTGGCATGTCGATCCCAAGCGCGTGTGCATCGTGGGTTTCTCGGCGGGCGGCATGATCTGCGCCTCGTTGGCAACGCAGTGGAAGACCGGACCCTTCGCGGGCCTTGCCGGGGCTCGTCCGGAGGATATTCGTCCCGACGCCGTGGTGCTGGGCTATCCGTTGCTCGACCTTGCCTATGTGCGCGATATGCAGACGCGCGACCCGCGCATCGACCTGCGCGTGCCCAAGACGGGTGGCAAGACGGGGCGCGATTTGCTCAACGACTATCTGTCGATGGTGACGGGCGGCGAGGCGACCGATGAGCACCTGGCCGACATTTGCCCTACCACGCACGTTTCGCGTCAGATGCCCCCGACCTTTGTGTGGGGCGTGTCCGACGATAAGACGGCGCCGATCGCGCAGGCCTATCCGTTTGCGCAGCGCATGGCCGAGGAGGGCGTCGCATGCGAGATGCACGTCTTTGACCAGGGTGGCCACGGCCTTTCGCTCGGCAACGCCAATACCGCGGTCGACAACGAGGACAAGCAGGTTTCCGTCCGTCCCTGGATCCGCCTGGCCTTCCGCTTCCTGGAACGCCATATGTAAAAGTAGACTACTTGCCCGTTTCAAAAAGTCTGCTTAGAGGAGGAGCCATGCTTGAGGGTACGTATGTGGTTTTGGCCCAGACGCCGGTGGGGAGTAGACGCGGCGAGGTGACGTTTTCACATGGGGTGAACGGCGCGCTCAGGGCAGTACTAAACGTCAGGGGTCTCAATATCGCTCTCTCGGGTGCCCGCGCTGAGTGCGATTTCTTTGAGCTCTCGGGTACTATCTCCCACGTCTTGATGGGCAAGGCGCCCTTTACATGCACGGGGTCGGTTGAGGGCGATCGACTCACTGCTACCGCGCGGTCGGGTTCCATTTCGATCTCGCTGAGCGGTATGCGCAAAGAGCTTTCGGGGCGCACCGCATAAAGTTTGCGCAGGTAAACATCGGTATTTGACTTTATAAAATAGTTCAGAGCGCTATCATTTGTCGTTACGAGTTGGTTAGCCCCGGTAAACGGTTAACCGCGTCTAACGAAAGGATGAGCGCGTGAAGCTCGATACACTCGAGATTGGAAAGGACGCCGTTGTCGCATCGGTGGCATCGGACGATCAGGCACTCCGACAGCATATTTTGGACATGGGCCTAACGCCGGGCACCGAAGTCACCATGATGAAGTACGCTCCTATGGGCGACCCGCTCGAGATTCGCCTGCGTGGCTACGAGTTGACGCTGCGCAAGGACGATGCTGCTCGCATCGAGCTCGTGGGTGTTCACGACACAGACACGGGTCCGCGCACTAACGCCGCAATCGGCATGACGGAGCACCCGGCACTTGGCGAGGGGACGTATTCGCCCCGTGCGGCAAAAACGGCCGTGCCCGAGGGCGCACCGCTGCATTTTGCCCTCGCCGGCAACCAAAACTGCGGTAAGACCACGCTGTTCAACCAGCTTACGGGCTCCAACCAGCACGTCGGTAACTTTCCCGGCGTGACGGTCGACCGCAAGGACGGCACCATCCGTAACCATCCCGAGGCAAGCGTTACCGACCTGCCCGGCATCTATTCGCTGTCTCCGTACACGGGCGAAGAGATCGTCAGTCGCCAATTTATCCTGGACGAAAACCCCGACGCCATCATCGACATCATCGACGCTACTAATATCGAACGCAACCTGTACCTGACGCTGCAGCTTATGGAGCTCGACCGCCCCATGGTCATCGCGCTCAACATGATGGACGAGGTGACGGCCAACGGCGGCGCCGTGGACGTCAACCTGCTCGAGAGCCTGTTGGGCGTGCCTGTTGTCCCCATTAGCGCTGCCCGCAACGAGGGTATCGGCGAGCTGGTGGATCATGCCTTGCACGTGGCACGGTTCCGCGAGCGCCCCGGTCGCCTGGACTTCTGTGCGCCCGATGGCTCGGACGGCGGTGCACTGCATCGCTGCATCCACGGCATTGCCAACCTGATCGAGGACCATGCCGTGACGGCGCACATTCCGGTGCGTTTTGCGGCGACCAAGCTGGTTGAAGGCGACGAGCTGGTGACCGAGGCGCTTCACTTGGATCGCAATGAGCTCGACGCTATCGAGCACATCATTACCCAGATGGAGGGCGAAGCCGGCACCGACCGCCTGTCCGCGCTGGCCGATATGCGCTTTAGCTTTATCGGCGACGTGTGCGGGCGCTGCGTCGTCAAGCCGCATGAGAGCCGCGAGCACGTGCGCTCCGTCAAGATCGACCGCATCCTGACGGGTCGCTACACGGCCATTCCGGCGTTCCTGGTGATCATGGGCCTCGTCTTTTGGCTGACGTTTGGCGTGATCGGCGCGGCGTTGCAGGGACTCATGGAGGACGGCATCGCTGCCGTCATCGCCTCGGCCGATGCGGGCCTCAAGGCGTTCGGCACCAACGACGTGGTGCGCTCGCTGGCTGTCGACGGCGTGCTTACGGGCGTGGGCAGCGTGCTGACCTTCCTGCCGATTATCGTCGTGCTCTTTTTGTTCCTCTCCATTCTGGAAGACTCCGGCTACATGGCGCGCGTGGCCTTTGTCATGGATAAAGTGCTGCGTCGCTTTGGCCTGTCGGGCCGCAGCTTCGTGCCTATGCTCGTCGGTTTTGGCTGCACCGTGCCGGCTATCATGTCGACCCGTACGCTCCCATCCGAGCACGACCGCAAGATGACGGTCATGCTCACGCCGTTCATGAGCTGTTCGGCCAAGTTGCCGGTCTACGGTCTGCTGTGCGGGGCGTTTTTCCCGCAGGCGACGGTTCCCGCCATGGTCTCGCTCTATCTGATTGGCATTGCGGTCGGTTGCATCGCGGCTTTGGTACTCAACCGCACGGCATTTAAGGGCGACCCGGTGCCGTTTATCATGGAGCTTCCCAACTACCGCCTGCCGAGCATCAAGACGACGGTGATGCTGGCATGGGATAAGGCCAAGGACTTCATCACCAAGGCCTTCACCATTATCTTTGCCGCTACGGTGGTCATTTGGTTCCTTCAGACGTTCGACATCCGCTTTAATGTGGTCGCCGATCAGTCGCAGAGTCTGCTTGCCGGTCTGGGCAGCATTATCGCTCCGCTGCTGGCGCCGCTCGGCTTCGGCGACTGGCGCGCCTCGACGGCGCTCGTCACCGGACTTATCGCCAAGGAGAGCGTCATTTCGACCCTCACGGTGCTTTTGGGCGCAACGTCGCCCGCGGTGCTGTCAACCATGTTTTCGCCGTTTACCGCTTACGTGTTCCTGGTCTTTACGCTGCTGTACCCGCCCTGCGTAGCGGCAATCGGCGCCGTTAAGAGCGAGTTGGGCGCGCGCTATGCCGTGGCTGTATTCGCGTTTCAGGTGACGGTCGCCTGGATCGTGGCGTTTGTCGTGCATTCGGCGGGCATATTGCTGGGGTTGGCTTAGCTATTTATTGACGGCGCAACCTCTGTGTATTGAGTTGATTGCGGCCCTGCATCTGTACTGACGGATGCGGGGCCGTTGCTATATAATCGCCTCCGCTCAAAATGATTGGAGACGTTATATATGAGTCAGGCAAGACAAGATGGCATCTCACTCAAGCAGTGGCTCCCGCTTATCGGGCTCGCCTGTTGCGCGTTCGTATTCAACACGTCGGAGTTCATGCCCATTGGCCTTCTGACTGATATTGCCGCGTCGTTCTCGCTCACCGAGGCCCAGGCCGGCATCATGATCTCGGTCTACGCCTGGGGCGTCATGCTGCTGTCGCTGCCGCTTATGGTGTTTGCTTCGCGCTTTGAGTTCAAGCGGATGCTGCTCGGCGTGCTCGCCGTGTTCTCCTTGGGCCAGTTCCTGTCCGCTATGGCACCGACATATCCCATCCTGGTCTGCGCGCGCCTGGTGGTCGCCTGCGCGCACGCCGTGTTCTGGTCAGTCGCCTCGATTATGGCCTCGCGCCTGGTCGACACCCGTCACGGGGCGCTCGCCATCAGCATGATCGCCACGGGCTCGTCCATCGCGCAGATCTTTGGCCTGCCGATCGGCCGCGCCATCGGCCTGGCCGTGGGCTGGCGCATGACGTTTGCCGTGGTCGGGGTCTTTTCTGCCGCCGCGGTGGTGTACCAGGCAGCGGTGTTCCCGGCCATGCCGGCGGGTGAGCGCTTTACGCTCAAACAGCTTCCCGAGCTGCTCAAGAACCCGTTCCTCATCGCGCTTTATGCGGTCACGGTCTTTATGGCGACCGGCTATTATGCGGGTTACAGCTATATCGAGCCGTTCCTGGCACAGGTCGCGCACGTCGACGCGGGCGCCATCACTATGACGCTGACGGCGTTCGGTTGCTCTGGTCTGCTCGGAAGCTGGCTGTTTGGCCGCCTGTTCGATGGGCACCGGTTCCCGTTTCTCGCGATTACGCTCTCCGGCGTGCCGGTGGCTCTGCTGCTCATGGGTCCGGTTGCACCGTCGCTCGTCGCCGTTCTCGCTGTTTGCGCGCTATGGGGCTGCTGCTCCACGGCCTTTAACGTGGCGTTCCAGGCCGAGCTCATCAAGTACACGCCGGCGGATTCGTCGGCCGTCGCCATGTCGATCTTCTCGGGCCTGTTCAACCTGGGGATCGGCACCGGTACGGCGATCGGCGGCGCCGTGGTGTCGGGCCCCGGCATCGCCTGGATCGGCTACGCAGGCGGCACGATCGCTGTCGTGGGCGTCATCCTCGCCATCACCGTACTGTTCCCAGCCATACGCCGCGCCAAGCTCGTTGCCTAATCATGTTCCCTCATCAGTTGCGGTGGAATAGTTCCTGTTTAAGGCCTCTGAAGGCTCAAACAGGAACTATTCCACCGCAACTTATTTTGGGGAAGAGGATACAAGCCGGGCATACAATGGATGTCGTTGTGTTGAGCTTACCGGGAGGTTGCTATGTGGGCATACGAGACGACGTTCTATCAGATCTATCCGCTGGGCTTTTGCGGAGCTCCGCGCGAAAACGCCGCGCCCGTTGCCGAGGATGAGCTCGCCCAGGCTGCCAACGCCGCGCCCAACTCCGATGCTCCGATTATGAAAATCGCCCAATGGGCCGACTACCTGCAAGAGCTCGGCATCGGTGCTGTGCTCATTAACCCGCCGCTCGAATCCGATAGCCACGGCTACGATACACGCAGCCTGCGCCATATCGACCGTCGCCTTGGCGGGGATGCCGATTTTGCCGCTGTGTGCGAGACACTGCATGCCCACGGCATCCGTGTGGTGCTCGACGCCGTCTTCAACCACGTCGGTCGCGGCTTTTGGGCCTTCCGCGATGTGCAGGAGCGTAAGTGGGACTCGCCGTACAAGGACTGGTTCCACATCAGCTTTGACGGCGACTCGTGCTACGGCGACGGCTTTTGGTACGAGGGCTGGGAAGGCCATTTTGAGCTCGTGAAGCTCAACCTGCAAAATCCCGCTGTGGTCGATTACCTGCTCGAGTCCGTGCGCCGTTGGGCTGACGTGTTTGGCGTTGACGGCCTGCGCCTGGACGTTGCCTATATGCTCGACAGCGACTTCATGCGTCGTCTGCATACCTTTACCCGCGAGCTCAAGCCCGATTTTGTGCTGATCGGCGAGACGCTCCACGGTGACTATAACCAGATCGTCAACGATGAGATGCTCGACTCCTGCACCAACTACGAGTGCTACAAGGGCCTGTATTCCAGCTTTAATTCGGTCAACATGTTCGAGATTGCCCACTCGCTGCACCGCCAGTTTGGCGGCGATCCGTGGTGCATCTACCGCGGCAAGCACCTGTTGTCGTTTGTCGACAACCACGATGTGCCGCGCTTGGCGAGTATCCTCACCGACAAGTCGTGCCTGCGTCCCGCCTATGGCATGCTCTTTGGCATGCCGGGCATCCCGTGCGTCTACTATGGTAGCGAGTGGGGGATTGTCGGTGAAAAGGGCGGCCCCGATGGCGACTGGGCGCTGCGACCTGCGCTCGATGAACCCGCACCCAACGAGCTGACGGCATTTATTACACAGCTCGCGAACCTGCGCTCGGCAAACGATGCGGCGGCACGCGCTCTCAACGACGGCGCGTATCGTAACGTGGTAATTCAAAACAAGCAGTTGCTGTTCGAGCGCGCCTGCGACGACGCCACAGTGCTCGTGGCGGTGAACGCCGTGGACGAGGCCTATACCTTTGGAGCCGGCGAACTCAACGGCTCCTTCGTCGACCTGCTTGCCGACGATGCGCCCACGGTCGAGCTTGCGGGTACCCTCGAGCTTGCACCCTATGAGGTGCGCTATCTGCTGAGGGCCTAGCCCATGCCTGTGTCTGACGAGGGCTATCAACATATTGAGCATGGGTTTGAGCCCGTGTTCGACCGGCGCTCGCGCGTTTTGGTGTTGGGCTCGTTTCCCTCGGTGCTCTCGCGCGCCAACGCCTTCTATTACGGTAATCCCCAGAACCGCTTTTGGCGCGTGATGGCCGCGTGCCTTGGTGCGCCCGTGCCGCCCAACGAGGGAGACTCTTTGGCGAGCGGCAAGCCCGCGACGCTCGACGCCTCGGTTGCTGCCAAGCGGGCTATGCTGCTCAACGGCGGTGTGGCCCTGTGGGATGTGATCGAGAGCTGTGACATCAAGGGCTCGAGTGACGCGAGCATTCGCAACGTTGTGCCGGCACATATCGAGCGCATTACCGGCGCAGCTCCCATCAAACAGGTGATATGCAACGGTGGTACAGCTGGCCGGCTCTACAAGCGCTATCTACAAGAACGCACCGGGCTGCCCGCCATCGTCCTGCCCTCGACAAGTCCCGCCAACGCAGCATGGCGCTTGGAGCGGCTTGTTGAGCGCTGGCGCGAGGCAGTTGACTGGACCGCACGGTAATCTAGATCCTTGATTGAGCATGGGCGCCGAGGCGTTTGATGATGGCGCGCCAGATTGGTGCGGGCACGGCAGGCTTGACGCGCACCATGCCGTCGACATCGACACTATCGGCATCGCCGCCGCCAAGCAGCTGCGCATGTTCAATGGAGCAGCCCATGCGCACGGCGCCTACAAGCTTATCCATCGCTTCCGAAAACGGTCGGCGCAAGAGGCCCATGCGCGGGGAGTGGCGAAGCGCTGCGATGCCGCTGCCGGCGCAGATGGCAACGCCGCCACACCACGTTAGTTTACGGAGCTCGCAAGCTTCCCGCAGGCGCTTGACGGGCATGTGCGCCCCCTCGGTGCTTCTGTGGGCAACCTGCACGACGACATAGACGCGTGTCTCTGCATTCCCAAGGCGATCGAGCATCTGCTCGACAGTGATCATCGCCCCGTCATCAAATGCATCATCAACGGCGAGCACGAGGCCATCGGCGGCAGCATCGTCATCATCCGCCTGCAAGTCGACCGGTCGGGGGAGTACAGTGCCGGAAAGCTGTGCATAGGCGGCGATGGCATCCTGCAGGTCCCAGAGCAAAAACTCAAGATCGGCGCTCTCGGGAATGCTGATATACGCAATGGTTTGCAACGTCTTGGGCTTATCGCCGCGCGCGATCGTCTCCATGCCGCCTCCTTTCCGGTTGGTTTCCGTTTAGGTTACACCGTCTGGTGGCGCCTCGCCGCGCTATCCTAGTGCAACCCTTACGAAAGGAACGCCATGCGCCTGCCCATGAATACCTCGCTTGCCACGCTCAAGCCCTCCGGTATCCGCCGAATCAACGCGCTCGCCGCTCAGCATCCGGGATGCATCGCGCTTGCGCTCGGCGAGCCTGATTTTCCCACGCCCGATGTGATTAGCGCCGAGGTGACCGCCGCACTGGGCCGCGGCGACACACACTATCCGCCCAACAACGGTCGCCCTGTCCTGCGCGAGGCACTGTCTGCCTACATGGGGGACGCGGGCCTTACGTTTTCGGCCGACGAGGTCATCCTGACCGACGGCGCGACCGAGGCCCTGTCGGCAACATTCATGGCCATGCTCAACCCCGGCGACGAGGTCATTATCCCCACGCCGGCCTTTGGCCTGTACGAGAGCATCGTCGTAGCCAATCACGCCAAAGCGGTCTTTTTGGATACGGAGCCTGCGCAATTTCAGATTGACGAGGATGCGCTTCGCGCCTGTGTGACCCCGGCGACCAAGGCCATCGTCATCTGCTCGCCCAACAATCCCACGGGCTGCATTCTCAGCGCGGCCTCACTCGACGCCGTGGCGCGCGTAGCGGAGCAGGCGGGCGTCTACGTAGTCTGCGACGACGTGTACAACCGCCTCGTCTACGTGGATGGCTACGAGCGCTTCGCCCAGCGACACCCGGAGCTACGCGAGCAGACGGTCGTCATCGAGAGCTTCTCCAAGCCCTGGGCCATGACCGGCTGGCGCTTGGGTTGGCTCGCAGCCGCAGCCCCCGTCATCGCCGAGATTGCCAAGGCTCACCAATACTTAGTATCGAGTGCCGTCTCCTTCGAAATGGACGCCGCAGTCCGAGCCCTCACCGTCGACCCAACCCCCATGCTCAAAGTCTACCGAGCCCGCCGCGAACGCGTGCTCGCAGCCTTAGACGCCATGGGCCTCGACGTAGTGGAACCGGCAGGCGCCTTCTACGCCTTCCCCAGCATTAAACAGTACGGCCTAACAAGCGAAGCCTTCTGCATCAAAGCCATCGAAGAGGCCAACGTAGCCCTAGTCCCGGGCGACTGTTTCGGCACCGAAGGCCACATCCGCCTAAGCTACTGCGTCTCCGACCAAGATTTGGACGAAGGCCTCCGCCGCCTGTCCACCTTCATTTCGACTTTGTAGTCCTCAGGGATGCAACACATCAGCCCACCGACATAAGGGTTATGCGTGGGGCGCGCCGGCCAACGGCAACCCGGGCTGCCCAAAGTCAACGCAGGCACGCGCCGCCGAAGGCCAGGCGCAAGGTTTTCGTAGATTCCGCACGAGCCGAAGAGCACTTAATGTGCTCTTCGTGCGAGCCAGGACTTGACCGAGCGAAAATCTCAACCCGGCCCCTCGGACCGGAGCGTATGCAGGGTTTGTGTACGAATCCTCGCGCCCGTTGACCGACGCCGGGGTCCCCGCCATAATACTTTCGGTTCACGCACGAATCCGCTGCCAGAGACAGCCGGTGCAAACGGGCATCGCCCGCGAGCTTAATGGGATATCCCGCCAGCCGAGGTGGTCGAGTAGATATGTCTTCTCGCCCCCGTCGCTCATGCAGCGCGGGGGCTTTCTTTTTGGACATGTCCCCGTCACGTCCTTGTGGCGGACCGTGCCCGGAAAGAATTTGAGGAGGTGTAATTCATGCCCCAGCAGTACAAAATCGACAAGGTTGCAGAGATCGAGTCCCGTATCGCCGAGAACGCCGGTCTGTTCGTCGTCAACTACAACGGTCTGACGGTTAAGCAGGCTCAGGAGCTGCGTCATACGCTCCGTGAGTGCGGCGCCGAGATGAAGGTCTACAAGAACAACCTGGTCAAGATCGCTCTCAGGAACCAGGAGCAGCCCGAGCTCGACGAGATCCTCGCCGGCCCCGTCGCTTATGTGTTCTACGAGACCGAGCCGGTCGAGGCCGCTAAGGCCCTTAAGGACTTCTCCGCTAAGTCCAAGGGCGTCCTTGAGATCAAGGGCGGTATCTCCGACGGCAAGGCCGTTTCCGCTGATGATGTTAAGGCTATCGCCGAGCTGCCCACCAAGGATCAGCTTCTCGGCCAGATCGCCGGTCTCATCTCCGGTTTCGCTCGCGACATCGCTGTCTGCGTCAACGGCGTTTCCTCTGGTCTCGCTCGTTCGATCCAGCAGGTCTCCGAGCAGAAGGCAGCCTAGTTGCTGTTTTCACCCGCGGCGGCAACGCCGCACCCTGGCGCATTCGCGCCGCGTTTTAACTGATCTCCGTGCACAGACACGGAAACCGAAAGGACTTAGAAATGGCTAAGCTTACCACCGATGAGATCATCGATGCTCTTAAGGAAATGACCCTTCTCGAGGCTTCCGAGCTCGTCAAGGCTATCGAGGACACCTTCGGCGTTTCCGCCGCTGCTCCTGCCGCTGTTGTCGCCGCTCCTGCTGCTGGCGCTGCTGAGGCCGAGGAGAAGACCGAGTTTGACGTCGTGCTCGAGGGCTTCGGCGACAACAAGATCCAGGTCATCAAGGCCGTCCGTGAGCTCACCAACCTTGGCCTGAAGGAGGCCAAGGAGGTCGTCGAGGGCGCTCCCAAGGCTGTTCTCGAGGGTGCCAAGAAGGAGGACGCCGAGGCTGCCAAGGAGAAGCTCGAGGCTGCTGGCGCTGCTGTCACCCTCAAGTAATCAGGCTTTCTCGCCAGATTTCTTTGCAGACGGGACTCGCTATGCGAGCCCCGTCTTTTTTGTTTTGGCCTCTCATTCCCATTGCTCGGCACACAGAACACCGTTGTCTTCGCCGTGCCAATCCCGTTACCGCTGGGGCGTAAAATTGCACCATTCGAGCAATAATTTGCGTTGACCTGCTGAAGAATTGCGTTTGCCTTACGGCGACGTATGTCTTCGGCGGTAAGATACTTCGGTATCGCAATTTGGTCTGCGGCCGCCGTGCCGCACGCATGGGGCGCATTCTGCGCCTGCGAAAGGATCCTTGAATAATATGAAGGCAATCATCCCCGCCGCCGGTCTTGGCACGCGTTTTCTGCCTGGCACTAAGTGCACGCCCAAAGAGATGTTGCCGGTGCTCGACAAGCCGGTCATTCAGTATGTCGTTGAGGAAGCGCTCGACCCCGAGGAGGTCGACGACGCCATCATCGTTACCTCTCCCGGTAAGCCCGAGCTGCTGAGCTACTTCCAGCCCGATCGCTCGCTCGAGAACCTGCTGCGCGAGCGCGGTAAGAACGCCTACGCCGATGCCGTCGCCCATGCGGGCGGTATGCCGGTCGACTTCCGTTATCAGTACGAGCCCAAGGGCCTCGGCCATGCTATCCGCTCTGCTGCCGACGCCGTGGCAGGGGAGAACTTCCTGGTTCTTCTGGGCGACTACGTTGTGCCTAACCGCGACATCTGCGACAAGATGCTCGCCGTTTCCAAGGAGCACGGTGGCGCTTCGGTTATCGCCGTCGCTGCTTGCTCGCCCGAGGAAGTCAGCCGCTACGGCGTTATCGCCGGCGAGCGCGTCGGTTCGCTCGAGGGCGCCGAGGGCGTTGCCGATGCCGAGCCGGGCGCTGTCTGGCGCATCGGCGGTCTGGTCGAGAAGCCCGCTCCCGAGGCGGCTCCGTCCAACCTGTACATCGTCGGTCGCTACCTGCTGAGCCCGCTGGTCATGGACCTGCTGGCCGATCAGCAGGCCGGTAAGGGCGGCGAGATCCAGCTGACCGACGCCATGGCACGTTCGCTTGATCGTGAGGCCATGTACGCTGTCGTCATCGACCCACTCTCGGGCTACGACACCGGCACCCCGTCTGGTTGGATGGCCACCAACGCCCTCATGGCCGCAAGCGATCCTCGCTTCGCAGACGCCTTCTGGGATGCCATCGACGAGCGCGGCGGCTTGATGCGCAAGTAAGTAGCGCTTACGGGTGCGGACTTCGGTCTGCACCCGTTTTTTTTCAGCCAATGTGACAAAGGGACAGTTCCTTTGTCACATCCTGCCGCTTCACCTGATTTCCTTCCAAGCAAAAAGGCCGTCCCGTGAGGGGCGGCCCGATTTGGCTGTGGGTTCGCTTGTCAGGTACTATTCGACCGGATGGCCGCATTTGGGACAGAACTTGGCTTCTGGCACGAGCGGGGTGCCGCAGTGGTGACAGAATTTCGGTGCGGAAACAGGGGCCTGTGGTTGGGGAATGCCGCCGGCCGATGCAGTGGAAACAATCTCCGGTTGGGCTTTTTTCTTACGCAAGCCGTGTTTTTGCTTCTTGGCCTTGGGGGCCTTGTCTGAAGCGTCACCCTTGACGCCGGAACGCTTCTTGCGACGGCGCGCGCAAACGATTAGTGTGCCGCCGATAACCAGTACAAGAACAATGCCACCACCAATCACAACCGGCAGGTTGTTCTTGGTAAAGAACAGCGCATCGTCGATTACGCTATGCGGGATATTCGACCTGAGAATGTCGATATGCAGCTTGTCGGAATCATTCTTGTCGTCGTAGGCGACGAGTATCTTTTGGTTTCCATCTATGAACTGAAGTTCGTTTACATTTTCGGTCATGTTTGGCATGGTTTTGATCGGCAATTTGGTTTTCTGCCCGGTGCTTGTCTCTGCGAGGTATATAGAAGTGGTTGTTTTGCTATCCTCGGCATCTGCTTCGGAGTCCGAATTAGATTCTGAATTTGAGGCGACTCTTTTTTCGAGACTGACAAGCGTCATGTCACCATGCTCGGTAAAGTCCCGGAAACCGTAATGAGAGTCGTCCGTATCCTTGAATGCGGGACTGACCGTTCCGATTTCTTCGCCACGGTCATTCAACATTGTGTAGTGGATGGAATTATAATCGGCCTCATTATTTTTCCGGCTAATCTTGGCGGCAAAAAGGAAGTTGTCATAAGGGCTCACGAAGTTAAACAACTGGCCATCAGCGAGGAATTCAACATTTCCATCGTAGTCGAATTTCGCCAGAGTATCGCAAATGCTACCGCCGACATATACAGTGTCTGACCCTGCTTTTCTTACCATGAATTTGCCGCCCGTAAAGGGAATTGTTTGAGTCTTCCTCGAGCCACTCGACGTATCTATAGTCGTCAGCTTGGACGATCCGTTATCGCCTAAAGAGGTTACATAAAGCCGCTTCCCGTCGTTCGACAACAGGTAACGCTTGTCGTTTTTGCCGCATTTATATGATTCGATCATCTTGTTGGCTTCAAGATCGTAAACGTCAATCCGCTTTAAATCAGAATCCTCATTTTCGTATGCAATGGCGGCAACTTTGCCGTTCGTTGAAAGCTCAACATATGTTTCTGCATATTTTTTAAGTTCGATGGGGTGGGTGCTTGTCTTCTGGTCATCAACCGAATAGATAGCGAGGTTGTTGCCGTCAAGCCAAGTGACACATCTCTCTTGCGTCTGTACGGATTCAAGACTGGCTTTCGGTATCTTGATGTCCTTGGTCGTTCCATTCGAGAGATTGAGAACGGAATAGCCGACGGTGGAATGGTCATCATCCTCATCGTCGTTACGCTGATAGGTACGTAAAATCGCATAGCCCTCGTCGTCCGTAAGAGCCTCGATGGTCGTGTTCTTAAAGGTGTACGACTTTTCCAGCTCCGGTGTCGGCAGGCCGTTAGCTAATGCTGCGGGGGGTGTTCCTATAGTTTTGTCAACTGGGAAATGCTCTCCGTGCGACCG
>UQHT01000018.1 GCA_900540875.1 uncultured Collinsella sp. | reverse complement strand
GGTGACGCCACCTATACGGCGACCTTTACGCCCAAGTCCTATCAGGTCGTTTTGAGCGCGAGTGACGATAGCGTTAGCACCCTGAGCGGCGAGGGCTCCTATCAATTCGGTGATACGGTCGAACTCAACGCTACGCCTATGGGAACCAAACGTTTTGCCGGTTGGTATGTCCTGGATGCCGAGGGCAACAAGTTGCTGCTGAGCTGCGACGCCCATTGCTGGGTTAAGCTCGACAAGGATATGGTCGAGGGGCTCGAGGACGATACGTTGGAGCTCCAGGCCGTGTTTGCCGATCCGTACGAGGTGACCGTTACGGGCGAGGTCGTGGTGAAGGACAAGGCTTCGAACAGGGGCTGCCGTATTACGGGCAGCGGTAGCTTTGCCGTGGGCGACCAGGTGGAACTGTCCGCTGTTGCCGGTATGGGCTATCGCTTTGTGGGCTGGAGCACCGATAAGGAGGGCACCTCGATTGTCGAGACCGCGACGACCCTCGATGTGACCGCCACGCAAGACATAACGTACTACGCGCAGTTCGAATCCGATGGACAGGTGACCATTACCGTCACTGGCTCGTCCATCTTCCGCGGTACGGCCCTTCTGGTCGACGGCATTCCTGCCGGCAGCAGGTCCTACGACAGGGGCGACATGTTTATGGCGATTGCGATCCCGTGGAAGAAGTACCACTTCTCGCATTGGGTCGACGATGCGGGTGTTACGGTGAGCTACAGCGCTTTCTATATCGGTACCGCCAAGGAGAATAAGCAGCTTACGGCCGTGTTCTACGAGACGGGCTGCGATGTTCAGGTCGCTACGTATCCTAAGGATGCTGGCTTTTCGATGGTAGCGCTCGGTACGGGTGGCTCCTACCACTCCGCGGCGATTATGTTTACCGTGCCGCATAAGGGTTGGAAGTTTAAATACTGGGTCGATGAGAACGGCATGCCCGTTGGCTTTACGCCGGTCATTAACCGCGTGGTGTTTGGCAACCGAACCTTTACGGCCGTTTATGAACGGGCGACGATGTCGGTGACGGCGGTTGATCCGCGTCAGGGCGGACACGTCGAGGGCTCCTCCGAGGACGAATCTCTGGGCTATGCCGTGACCAACGAAGTCGAGAACGGTGAGTCCACGACCCTGACTGCCGTTCCCGATGCGGGGTATGTGTTCGATGGGTGGTATGCGCGCAATGATGACGGGTCGTTGGGCGATGAGCCGCTGAGCACGGATGCTACCTGGACGTTTGTCCCCGAGGACAACATGACCGTCGAGGCGCGCTTTGCGGAGGCGCCTAAGTACAAGGTGACGGCCCGAGCGGTCAACGGATCGGTTGATTCGGAGTCTGCTTTGGTCGCTACGGATGGTAAGGTGACGCTTTCGGCGACGCCCGATGAGGGCTGCTACCTGACGCGCGTGACCGTTGCCGAAGAGGCAGGTGATGACGGTTCGGCCGGCAATGCCTATGACCTTGATATTTCTGACTATAAGGGTGGGGCGTACGAGGTTACACTGAGTGGCGTGAGTGCTCCGCAAAAGGTCACGTTCGAGTTTGCGAAGGCAGCGGCTCCACAGGTCCTTGCGCAGCCGCAGGATGCGAGTGCTTACGAGGGCGATCCGGTCGAACTTTCGGTCGCCGCCGAGGCGGGGCGCAACGTTCGCGTCCATGCGGCCGTGTCATCTGGATCCGCTGCAGGCGTCAAGCTGAGCTACCAGTGGTATCGCATGTCTGATGATGGTGGCAAGGCGGTGGCGCTGAAGGGCGAGGCGGGGGAGGCCCTCTCGATTGCCCAGCTCGACAGCGAGAACGAGGGCGAGTACTTCTGCCGCATTACGCAGAGCTACCTGGGCACGGTGACAAAGACGGATACCGAACATGCGAAGGTATCCATCGTGCCCCGAGAAACGCTTGTGTTTAACGGGCGTGTGCTGCCGGTGGCGACGACTCACGATGAATACCGTGCGCAGATTGCCGGCGCTACGGGCGGCAAGGCACCGTATGCGTATAACTTGGATGATGCTGAGGTTCCTGAGGGCATGCAGCTGACGCTGGCAGATGACGGATCGGGCGCCTTGGTACTCTCGGGCGTGCCTGCGGCTACGGGTGTGCATAGCTTCAAGATTGGGTGCACTGATGACCTGGGCAACAAGTGCGATGCGCACTTCGCGCTGCTCGTGAAGGCGAAGGAAGCCCCGCTTACATTTGAGGGCCAGACCTTTACCTACAACGCGACGGCGCAGGCCCCGGAGCTTTCGGGCGTGCCCGAGGGTTGCGAGGACGATGTCAAACTGACCTATGTTGGCACGGGCGACACACATTACTCGTCGGATCAGGCGCCGGTGGATGCCGGCACGTATCGTGCGGTGGTGACGCTCGACGCCAAGGGATATGTCGGTAATGCCTCCTGTGACTTCACGATCGAGAAGGCCCCGGTCGATATTTCGATCGAGACGTCTGATGTGACATACGATGGCGCACGACACGGTGCGGCGGTTGCGGTTGCCGGCCTTGATGCGTCTGGCTATTCCGTTGCCTATTGCGGTATAGATGGAACGTCCTATGGTCCGACGGCGCTGGAGCCGTGCGACAGCGGTAACTACCGCGTCACGGTTAAGGTGACTGACCCCAACTATCAGGGTAAAAAGTCCGCCGAGTTCTCGATTGCAAAGGCAAGCCAGGTTATTACGGGAACGACGAGCTATTCGGGTGTATACGGTGGAGACCCCATTGTGTTTAACAACGTTGCCCAGACTCCCGTGACTTTTGAGCTGGTCGATTCCGATGACGATAGGGGCCCGGTTTCGATTAAGGGACGCTGCGCGACGGTGAAGGCTGCCGGTACGGCACGTGTTGTCGCCCATGCCAAGGCGTCTCGAAACTATCTTGTCGCCGAGGACGTCGAGTTGACGGTTTCCGTTGCACCTGCCCAGTTGCTGGTGAAGGTCGACGATGCCGAGCGCTTTGAGGGCCAGGAAAATCCCGAGTTTACCTCCAGCTTGGTGAGCCGTTGCGACACCTCGGACGTTAAAGTTACGTACTGCTGCTCGGCGAATAAGAAATCGCCGGCGGGTGAGTACCAGATCGACGCGGCGGTTGCCGATCCGAACTTTGATGTCGCGGTCGACCCCGGTACGCTGACGGTCAAGAAGAAGCCCGAACACTACAAGGTGACGGCGAAGGCAGTCAACGGTTCGGTCGACAACGACTTGGTTTCGGTCGTTGAGGGCGGGGATGCGACCCTCTCGGCGACGCCCGACGAGGGCTGCTACCTCGAGCGCGTGACGGTCGCGCAGGCCGGCTCAGATGCGACCGTTGACCTCGACATTTCTGATTACAAGGGCGGGGCGTACAAGGTCACGCTGAGCGATGTCACCACATCGCAGGAGGTCGCGTTCGAGTTTGCGAAGGCGGACGCTCCGCGTGTGGTCGCGCAGCCGCAGGACGTGAGCGTCCATGAGGGCGATTCGGCTGTGCTCTCGGTCGCGGCCGAGGCGGGCAAGAACGTCGCCGACCACGCGGCCTCGTCCACGGGTTGCGCTGCCGAGGTTGAGCTCTCCTACCAGTGGTTCCGCATGGTGAATGGCAAGGCCGTGGCGCTCGAGGGCGAGACGGGGGAGACGCTCTCGCTCGCGGACCTCGACGACGAGCTGGCCGGCGAGTATTTCTGCCGCATCACTCAGCGCTACCTTGGTACTGAGAAGCAGACGGACAGTGATTGCGTCTCCGTCTCCGTCGTTGCCTGGGACACCCTTGTGTTTAACGGTGGCCTGCTGCCGGCAGCGAGTGCGCACGGCACGTACATCGCCACGATTGCCGGGGCCGCGGGCGGCAAGGCTCCGTACGAGTACGCATGGGATAAGACGAAGCTCCCCGACGGGCTCAAGCTCTCCCGTACTTCGGGCGGTCTGACGCTCTCTGGTGTTCCGTCCAAGACGGGCGTTTCCGCCTTCGATATTACGTGCACGGATGCCCGTGGCGAGGCCATGACCGCCCGCTTTGCGCTCGCTGTCCAGGCAAAGCGCGTAAAGCTTACGTTTACGGATGGCGACTTTACCTTTAATGGCGCGTCGCAGGCCCCCGAAGTTTCCGGTGCTCCCAAGGTCTGCAAGGGTGACCTGAAGGTCTGGTACTACGGATGCGGAAGTACGCAATATTTCTCGACGGATGCCCCGACCGATGCCGGCACATACCGCGCTGTCGCCACGCTGCGCAGCCACGGCTACATCGGTGCCGCTGCCTGCCAGTTCGAGATCGCTCCGGCAAAGCTCAAGGTGAAGGTTGACGACGCCGAGCGCTTCGAGGGAGAGGCGAACCCGGCGTTTACCTCGAGCCTGGAGAGTGCGGTTGATACTTCGGGTGTGAAGGTCGAGTACTCCTGCGATGCCGATGAGAGCTCTCCTGCTGGCAAGTACCAGATCGGCGCGACGGTCACCGATCTGAATTTCGATGTCGAGGTCGTGCCCGGAACGCTGACGGTGAAAAAGAAGCAGGAGCCCGTCGGTCCCGACCCGGTGGTTCCGGACCCGGACAATCCGGATAACCCCGACCCGGACAACCCGGATCCCGATCAGCCTGATCCTGGTCCTAACCCCGGCCCGGATAATCCGGAGCCCGATAATCCTAATCCGGATCCCAAGCCTGATCCAGATCCCAAGCCTGATCCAGATCCCAAGCCTGATCCCGATAATCCCGACCCTGATAACCCCGAGCCCGATAACCCGGACAAGCCCGAGCGCTTTGAGGTGACGGCAAAGGCGGTCAACGGTTCGGTCGACAACGCTTCCGTCACCGTTGATGCGGGCGGCGACGTGACGCTCTCGGCGACGCCCGACGAGGGCTGCTACCTCGAGCGGGTGACGGTCACGGAAGCCGGCTCGGACAAGGCCATCGATCTCGATATTTCCGGCTATGAGGGCGGAGCGTACGAGGTCACGCTGAGTGGCGTCACCGCGTCGCACGAGATTACGTTCGAGTTCGCGAAAGCGGACGCTCCGAAGGTGATTGCGCAGCCACAGGACGCGAGTGCCCACGAGGGCGATGCTGTTGTGCTCTCGGTTGCTGCCGAGGCGGGCAAGGGCGTCCTCGACCACACGTCCTCGTCCACGGGTTCCGCCGCCGATGTCGAACTTTCCTATCAGTGGTTCCACATGGTGGGCGGCGAGACCGTGGCGCTCGAGGGCGAGACGGGGGAGACGCTCCTCATCGAGGGCCTTGATGAGGATTGCGCCGGCGAGTATTTCTGCCGCGTCACTCAGCGCTACCTTGGTACCGAGGCGCAGGTGGAAAGCGATCGTGCCGTCGTTTCCGTTGTGCTCCGGGATGCCCTCGTGTTCAACGGCGGTCTGCTGCCGGTCGCACGTGCGCATAGCACGTATCGAGCGACGATTGCGGGTGCCGCGGGTGGCGAAGCTCCATATGAGTACACATGGGACGACGCTAAGCTCCCCGACGGGTTTAAGCTCACCCGCACAGCGGGCGGCCTGACGCTCTCGGGCACCCCGTCCAAGGCCGGAGTGTCTACCTTTGACATCACGTGCAAGGACGCTCATGGCAAGACCGTGACCGCGCACTTCATTCTGGTCGTTCAGGCGAAGCGGGTCGAGCTTGCATTTGAGGGCGGCAACTTCGTCTATAGCGGTGATGCTCAATCGCCTAAGATCACGGGGGTTCCCAAGGCCTGCGAAGGTGACCTGAGGGTCAGGTATTACGGGACGGGCGGCACGCACTATTCGTCGAGTGAGGCCCCGACCGATGCCGGCACGTATCGCGCTGTTGCCACGCTGCGAAGCAACGGGTATGTCGGCGCCGCCTCGCGCAAGTTCAAGATTGCGCCGGCGAAGCTTAAGGTGAAGGTCGACGATGTTGAACGCTTCGAGGGAGAGATGAATCCCGCCTTTACCTCGAGCCTAAAGAGCTCGGCTGATACCTCGGGCGTGAAGGTCGAGTACTCCTGCGTCGCCGATGAGAGTTCCCCGGCGGGCGAGTACCAGATCGGGGCGACGGTCGCCGACCCGAACTTCGATGTCACGGTTGAGCCCGGTACGCTGGCGGTGAAGAAGAAGCAGGAGCCTGTCGACCCGGACCCGGTGGTTCCCGATCCGGACAAGCCCGATGGACCCGATCCGGACAAGCCGGACCCGGACAAGCCCGAGCCTGACCAGCCTGATCCGGGCAAGCCTGGGCCCGACAAACCGGAGCCTGATCAGCCGGACAAGCCGGACCCGGATAACTCGGATAAGCCTGAGCCTGACAACCCGAGCAAGCCAGAGCCGGAAAAGCCCGGAACGCCCGATTCCGACCAGCCGGATTCAAAGGATCCGACAAAACCCGGTAGTTCGGATGACTCCGCAGCTGATAAGACAAAGGCATCGGGCGCGGAAAACTCCGGCAAGAAGGAATCTTCCAAGTCGAGCGCTCAGCAGCTCGCCGACACGGGCGATCGTGCGCCATTGGCCGTCGCCGTCGCTGCAGGCGCCGTTGCGCTTGTCGCGCTGGGACTCGAGCTGCTGCGTCGCCGTCGCTCGGACGCGTAACGGCTCAAAAGGGGCAGCTAGATTGAAGCTTTGCGCGATTTAGTCTGCTAAAGCGTATATACTTGCGGGACGGGTATTTTGCCCGTCCCGTTTTTGTTTCGACCCGAAAGGTGTGCCTATGGCTTCATCCGCCCCGCGCGGTCTGCGTTCCGACCATGTCGTTACCGTCGGCATTGCGCTGTTCTCGATGCTCTTTGGCGCCGGTAACCTCATTATTCCGCCGCTGCTGGCGCTGCAGGCAGGTTCTGCCGCGCCGGTTGCCATGATCGGCTTTTTGATTGCCGCCATCGGCCTGCCCGTCATGGGCTTTATCGCCGTGGCGCTTGCCGGAACGGCGCGCGAGCTTGCTGGCCGCGTGCACCCCAAGTTTGGCGAGTTCTTTGTCGCGGCGGTGTATCTGGCCATTGGCCCGTGCCTGGCCATTCCGCGTACGAGTTCCACGGCCTTCGAGATGCTGGTGCCGCTGTTGCCCGAGGGTGTCTCGCTCGGCACGGCGCGCCTGGTGTTTGCCGTCGGCTTCTTTATCGTCGCGTTTGCGCTCACGCTGCGCCCGGGCGTCATCACACGCGTGCTCGGCCGCATTACGGGCCCCGCGCTCATTGCCCTTATCGTATTGGTCGTGGGTGCCGCCATGGTCTTGCCGCTGGGCCCCGCCGCCGCGCCGCAGGCTCCCTATGATGCCGGTGCTGCCGTGCAGGGCTTTTTGACCGGCTACCAGACCATGGACCTGCTCGCGTCGCTCGCCTTTGGCATCATCATCGCCGAGACCATACACGAGCTGGGTGTTACCGATGACAAGCGCGTGGCCTTCGAGATTTCGCGCTCCGGCGTGATCGCCGGCGTGCTCATGGCCATCATCTACTGCGGCTTGGGCCTTGCCGGTATGCAGCTCGGCACCGTGATGCCCGACGCTACCAACGGCGCCGCCATCCTCGCCCGTTCGGCCTCCATGCATTTTGGGCTTGCCGGCACGGTCGTGGTCTTCGCCATCTTCTTCCTCGCCTGCATGAACGTGTGCATCGGCCTCATCAGCTGCTGCTCGCGTTACTTCTGCGAGACGTATGTGGTCGAAGGGGGAGCGGAGGCCTCTGAGGAGGCCATGCGCCGTCCCTTTGCGGTTCTCGCCTTTGTGTTCGCAGCGTTTTCGTGCGTGCTCTCCAACGTGGGCCTCGACGTGATCCTTATGTTCTCGGTGCCCATGCTCAACGCTTTGTACCCCGTTGCCATTGTGCTGGTGCTTATGGGCCTGGTGCACGGCTTTTGCGACGCTCATCCGCAGGTGTGGGTCTGGGTCGGCGGCGTAGTCGCTGTGCAGAGCGTGATCACCTCGGTCCGCGATGCGTTCTTTGCTGGAGCGTGGCTACCATTTGATGTGCTGCCGCTGGCAGACATCGGTGCCGCGTGGGCGCCGGTCGCCGTAGTTGCCTTTGTGATCGGTCTGCTCCACAGCAAGTTTGTCGCACATTCGAGGAGCTAGGGTTTCTGCGCTTGCACAGGCGGGGAGTCTCCCCTATAATTTCCTTCGCTTTGGGACACGCAAGGTTTAGACCTTAGCTGCTCAACACCTTCGGGACGTGGCGCAGTTTGGTAGCGCGCCTGCTTTGGGAGCAGGATGTCGCAGGTTCAAATCCTGTCGTCCCGACCATATCTTGCGGGCGTAGTTCAATGGTAGAACCCCAGCCTTCCAAGCTGATGACGCGGGTTCGATTCCCGTCGCCCGCTCCATAAGATAGATAAATGGCTCCGGTTACTTTTAGGACCGGAGCCATTTTCGTAAGTGCACGGGGTGACTGAAATCGAACCCGCCAGGGTGCGGAGCTGAGAAAATGCGTGAGCATTTTCCAGCGCAGCACGCAAGGGCCGAAGGCCCGCAGCGAAGCAAATCCTTGGACTTCCCGTCGCCCGCTCCAAGCTATATAATCGCACGCCAATATGCTAATTTGGCTTGCGTTTATTTTTATACCGTCCGACCTCGCGGGGCAAATGAACCAGGAGCGTTTGCTCCGAATCGTAAGAAAGAAGTGATTTCCATGGCACAGAGCAAGGCAGAATACCCCACCCCCGACTGCCTGGCGCCCGCCGCGATCGAGGCGAAGACCGAGGCCGCAGGCGTTACCAAGGCCAACCTGCCGGTCTCGAAGGCCTTTTTGCTTGCCATGTTTGCCGGCGCGTTCATCGCCTTCGGCGGCCTGTTCTTCACGGTCTTTCTGAGCGATCCCACGCTTGGCTGGGGCGCCCAGCGCTTCGTGGGCGGCCTTGCTTTTTGCCTGGGGCTGGTGCTCGTGCTTATTTGCGGCGCGGAGCTGTTTACCGGCAACGCTCTTATGGTATGCGCGCTTAAGAGCAATAAGATCACACTCATCCAGATGCTCAGGGCTTGGGCGATCGTGTGGATCGGCAACTTTGTCGGCGCCCTGTTCGTTGTCTTTTTGGTTTACATGGCAGCTATCTACAAGCTCAACGGCGAAGCCGTTGCCAACACCATGGTGAGCGTCGCTGCCGGTAAGGTTACGATCGACGCCGTCACCATCTTCTTCCGTGGCATTCTGTGCAACGTCTTTGTGTGCTTGGCCGTGTGGATCGGTACCGCCGGTAAGACCGTGGTCGATAAGGTTGTTGGTATTTTGCTGCCCATCGCTGCCTTTGTGGCCTGCGGTTTTGAGCACTGCGTTGCCAACATGTACTTTTTGCCCATGGGCATTTTGATGCACTCCTGCGGCTATGGAGCCGATGTCGCCGGCGCCGATGCCCTCAACGCTGCCGGGTTGGCGCTCAACCTTACGGTCGCCACGCTGGGCAATATCGTAGGTGGCGCCCTGATCGTGGCACTGGGCTACTGGTTTATCTACGCCAATAAGGAGGCCTAAAGCCACCAAGCCATAACCGACCAAAAAGGGACAGGTTTATTTTGGCAGGTTTTAGACGAGGCGCTTCGACGTCTTGTCGCGAGCTGCCATAATGGACCTGTCCCTTTTGCGTACGTGCCGGTATTTTTTTGCCCGATGACGATCGCGGGGGACCAGCTTTTTATTGAACATGTCGAAAGGCTTTTCATGAGCGACTGCGAATCCATGTCTGCCGAGGTGCGCGGCCGCCTGCGTTCCATTCCCGCCGTTCACGAGCTGCTTGCCGAGTGGCCGGTCATGAAGGCTGCTGGCGATGCAGGCGACACGATGGTACGCGAGGCGATTGACGCCGAGCTCGATGCCGAGCGCGCGGCGATTCGCTCCGGCGCCCCTGCAAGGAACAAGCGCGAGCTCGCCTTGGCAATTGAGCAGCGGACCCATCGCCTGTCGCTGCCGACCCTGCGCCCTGCCGTCAACGCGACGGGCGTTGTGATTCACACCAATCTGGGCCGCGCTCCGCTCGCTCCCGCGGCGGTGCAGGCGGTGACCGATGTCGCCCGAGGCTACAGCACGCTTGAGTATGACGTTTCAACCTGCGCTCGCGGGGGCCGCAAAGAGCATGCCGCACGTCTGCTGCGCACGCTCACGGGGGCGCAGGACGCCTTAGTTGTCAACAACAATGCCGCCGCGGTGCTGTTGGTGCTTGCCGCGCATGCCTTCGGCAAAGAGGTCATCGTGAGCCGCGGCGAGCTTGTCGAGGTGGGAGGCAGTTTCCGTATCCCCGACATCATGGCGGCTTCGGGTGCCAAGCTTGTCGAGGTGGGCTCCACCAACCGCACGCATCTGGACGATTATCGAAGCGCCATTACGCCCAACACGGCGATGATCCTCAAAGTCCATCCTTCCAACTACCGTATCGAGGGCTTCCACGAGGAGGTTTCCGTGGCGGAGCTTTCTGCGCTGGCGCATGAGCACGGGCTGTTGCTGTACGAGGATCAGGGCTCGGGCGCTTTGCTTGCAGACGGGGTGCTCGCCGATGCGGGGGAGAAGCCCACGTCCGCCTCGCTTTGCGCCGGCGTTGACGTCGTCTCGTGCTCGGGTGACAAGCTGCTCGGCGCCTCGCAGGCAGGCATTATTCTCGGCAGCGCCCAGGCAATTGCCGCCTGCGCCTCTCATCCGCTTATGCGCGCGCTTCGCCCCGGTAAGCTCACGCTCGCGGCGCTCGAGGCCACCCTGCGTCTGTATGTGGCCGGTCCCGATACGGCACATCGTGAGATCCCGGTGCTCAACATGCTTTCCGCTGCGCCGGCTCCGCTCGAGCGTCAGGCCAAGCGCCTGCATGACCGCATGCTGCGCAAGCTTCGCGACTCTCAGTTCGAGGAGGCGGTGGAGCTGCAGGTTGTCGAGGGCGCCTCTGCTCCCGGCGGCGGATCGCTGCCGACCGTCGAGCTCCCAACATTTTGCGTTGCCGTCTGCCCCGTCGATGGGCGCCTATCTGCCGATGGCCTAAAGCGCGCTTTGGTTCAGGAGCCCGATACGCCGGTTGTGACGCGCGTGCGACACGACCAGGTACTGTTTGACGTTCGCACGCTTTTGCGCGACACCGACCTTGACCTGTGTGCGTCTGCGTTGGTGGATGCCGTGCGGGCGGGTTTGCGTTGATGACCGCGCTTGAGCTTGTCGAGTGTCCCGTTGTCGTTGGAACAGCAGGACACGTCGACCACGGAAAGTCGGCCCTTATCGAGGCGCTGACCGGCAAAAATCCCGACCGTCTGGAGGTCGAACGGCGCCGAGGCATGACCACTGAGCTCGGCTTTGGCGAGCTCGAGCTTCCCAGCGGCAAGCTTGTCGGCTTGGTTGACGTGCCCGGGCATGCGCACTATTTGCGCGCCATGGTGCAGGGCGCCACCGGCGTGGACGTTGCGTTGCTGGTTGTTTCTGCCGTTGAGAGCGTGATGCCGCAGACCCGCGAGCACGTTCACGTGCTGGAGCTGTTGGGCGTGAGACACCTCGTGGTGGCGCTCACGATGCGCGATCTGGCCGATGACGAGACGGCGGAGCTCGCCGAGCTCGACGTGATGGACTTCCTCAGCGATACCGTCTTTGCCGATGCGCCCGTGGTGCCTGTTTCCTCGCGCACGGGCGTGGGCATCGAGGACGTTCGCCTTGCCCTCGATGCCGCCATCGACTCTTTCCTGGCCGATGCCGCATCCCGCCCGGTGCGCCCCGGTCTGGCCCCGCGCCTGCCCATCGACCGCTGCTTCACCATCAAGGGATCCGGGACGGTCGTCACGGGCACGCTTCACGATGCCCCCGTAGCGGTGGGCGACGAGCTCGTCTCATGTCCCGCGGGCGTGCGCTGCCGCGTGCGCGCGATTCAGGTGCATGGTGATACTCCTCGGGCGTTGCCCGGACAGCGCGCGGCGCTCAACATCGTGGGCGACGGTGCGGGCGACCTTCCGCGTGGCGAGGTCCTCTGCGGGTCTGGTGCTGAGGGCTCGACGCTCAGGCTCATCGCCCGCTTCACGTATCTGGGGCGCGAGGGCACCAAGCCCGCGCCCTTCGAGTCCGGTACGCGCGTTCATGTGATGGCGGGTACGGCGGAGGTCCTTGGCCGTATCATGCTCATGGAGGGTGAGGGGCCCATTGAGGTTGGCGAGACCCGCATCGTGCAGGTCCGTCTGGAGGAGCGCCTTCCCGTGCGATCGGGCGACGGCCTCATTGTGCTCGCGTTCTCGCCGGTGGTGCTTATCGGCGGCGGTCGTGTTCTTCTTTCGCGGTGTCGCCGCTCGCGCGTCCTCTCCGCGGGCGAGTGTGCGCTGCTCGGGGCCCTGGATGCCGACGACCGCGCCGCCGCCGTTGCCGCATGGTTGGGGTTGCAGCGCCTGCCCGTGCCTGCCGCGGCCGCAGCCCGTGCTCTCGATCTTTCGGGTGCCGAGGCGGCTGCGCTCCTGCACGGGGCGGTTTCCTCGGGTGACGCCGTGGCGCTTCGTGCCGAGCGCTTGACCGAGGAGCTCTATGCCGCCCCCGCTGTGCTCGATGCCGCCCTCGCCACGCTCTCCGTCACGCTGGCCGCCATGCACGGGGCCGCGCCCAAGCAGACGGGTTTCACGCCGGGCGAGGTCGCGCATGCCGCCTGGCCGACAGCGGGCGAAGACGTCGCGTCCGCGCTCGTTCTCGAGGGCTGTGCGCGCGGCGTGTGCACCGTCGACGGTGCCGGGGTGTTCGACCCGCACTCTGCCGCTGCGGCGATACGTGTGGTGCGCGAGGCGAGCCAGCGCATCGTGGCCGCCCTCGACGAGGCGGGTCTCGGTGCGGCGACGCTGCCCGAGGTGGGTGAGCGTCTGCAGCTCGATCGCGACACCATGACGCGTGCCCTGCGCGAGCTTTCGCTCAACCGCGCGATCGTTAAGATCGAACGCGACGTTGCCTTGTCTGCCGCCGCCGAGGCACATGCACGTGAGGTCGTCGCCGCGGCTATCGAGGCTGCTGGCGGCGTTGCCACGACGAGTGTGCTGCGCGAGGCCCTAGGCGTGTCGCGCAAACGAGCCATTAGCATCTTGGAGCACCTGGATGCGGTGCGTTTTACGACGCTCGACAAAGAGGCCGGCGGCCTCAGATCGCTTCGCTAGGGGCCGCCGTATCACTGTCCGCCACAAAACCTGCCTATCTACTACGTTTAAGTGACTACCCTCAACCATGCCAAAATCCGCAAAAGTAAAACCGCAGGTAGACGACTTGCCGATGTTACGAAAAAGCGGGTATGGTCAACCCCTGCAGGTTAAACGTAGTAGATGGGGCGTTTTCGTGGCGCGACCCTGCTCGTTTGGTAAAATACCGCCACGTTTGGGAACGGATGGGCTCCGGTGGGCCCCGCGGTCCTCAAAACCGTTGTGAGGCGTGCAAAACGTCTTGGATGTGTTCGATTCACATACGTTCCCGCCAACGCATCCTGCCAACCACCACAAAGGTGCCTGCCCCCTTTGTGGTGGTATGGACCATGTGGACGAAACAGCTTCGAAACACGCGATTTGTACGTCGGGCGCTCAGAAACGCTTCTACCTGCATCGTAATCAAAATGAAACATCCGCTCGTTGCCTTATTCGTAACTTTGTAGCAACAGTGCGATATTATCCATACTCGATAAAGCTCACGGCGCATGGGGCGCCGCGAACGACACCTTTCTTTTCCATCAATTGGAGGAAGCATGAGCTACACGCAGAAAGTTCTCGACGAGCTCAAGGCCCGCTATCCCGAGCAGCCTGAGTTCATCCAGGCCGCGACCGAGATCCTCGGCACCATCCAGCCGGCGCTCGACGCCCACCCCGAGTACGAGGAGGCCGCCCTGCTTGAGCGCCTCGTCGAGCCCGAGCGCATCGTCATGTTCCGTGTCCCCTGGGTCGACGACCAGGGCAAGGTTCAGGTCAACCGCGGCTACCGCGTCGAGTTCAACTCTGCCATTGGGCCCTACAAGGGCGGCCTGCGCTTTAACCCGACGGTTACCCTGGGCATGCTCAAGTTCCTGGGCCTGGAGCAGATCCTCAAGAACAGCCTGACCACCCTTCCCATGGGCGGCGGCAAGGGCGGCTCCGACTTTGACCCAAAGGGCAAGTCCAACAACGAGATCATGCACTTCTGCCAGTCCTTCATGACCGAGCTCTATCGTCACATCGGCCCCAACACCGACGTTCCCGCCGGCGACCTGGGCGTTGGCGGCCGCGAGGTTGCCTACATGTTCGGTCAGTACAAGCGCCTGACCAACGAGTGGACCGGCGTCCTCACCGGCAAGGGCCTCTCCTTTGGCGGCTCGCTCGCCCGTACCGAGGCCACTGGCTACGGCCTGGTCTACTTTGTGGACGAGTACCTCAAGAGCCGCGGCGACTCCTTCGAGGGCAAGAACGTCGTCGTTCACGGCTCCGGTAACGTTGCCATCTACGCCGTCCAGAAGGTTTCCCAGCTCGGCGGCAAGGTGCTGGCTTGCTCCGATACCCACGGCTGGGTCGAGGATCCCGACGGCATCGACTACTCCGTGCTCGAGCACGTCTACAACCAGAAGCGCTCTGGCCACGACAAGGGCGTCACGCTCGCCATGTACGTTGACGAGAAGCCCAACGCCGTGTGGCACGAGGGCGACGGCCGCGGCGTGTGGCAGCTGCCCTGCGACATCGCGCTGCCCTGCGCTCGCGAGAACACGCTGCTGTTCGAGGACGCCCAAGCGCTCGTCGCCAACGGCTGCAAGGTGGTTGGCGAGGGCGCAAACATGCCCACGACCATCGAGGCCACGACCTATTTCCAGGAGAACGGCGTCGCCTTTATGCCCGGTAAGGCTGCCAACGCCGGCGGCGTGCTCGTGTCCGGCCTCGAGATGAGCCAGAACGCCGAGCACCTGTCCTGGACCTTCGAGGAGGTCGACGGCAAGCTCGAGCAGCTCATGCGCGGCATGTTCCACAACGTGGACGACACCGCCAAGGAGTATGGCCAGGAGGGCAACTTTGTCATGGGCGCCAACATCGCCGGCTTCCTGAAGGTCGCCGACGCCATGATGGCCCAGGGCGTCTGCTAAATCCAGCTTGACATAGCTCCGCACAGCACCAGCTGATGCGCCTAAGGCTCCCGGCAATTCCTGCCGGGAGCCTTTTTCTATGGTGGTGAGGGCCGTGCGCCCTCGTTTGGTACACTAGAGGACACTGGACAAGTGAAGAGATGGGGGAGAACGTGCTCAAGTTCGGTACCTACGTCCGTGTTGGAAACGCGGCCGAAGCCTATGAGCTCTTACAGAAGAACCGCAACAACAAGATTGTGGGCGGCGGCATCTGGATGCGTCTGGGTTCGCGTCGCGTGGCGACGGCGATTGACCTTTCGGCCTGCGGACTCGATCAGATCGAGGAGACCGAGACCGAGTTTCGCATCGGTGCCATGTGCACCCTGCGCCAGCTCGAGCGTCATGCCGGGCTCAACGCGCTTGTCAACAATGTCTTTGAGTTCGCCGTCCACGACATCGTGGGCGTGCAGCTGCGCAATACCGCCACGGTGGGCGGCAGCATCTACGGCCGCTTTGGCTTCTCGGACGTTCTCTCGGCGTTCCTGGCGCTCGATTCGTATGTTGAGCTGACGGGTGCCGGCCGCGTGCCGCTTGGCGAGTTTGTGAACATGGGCTACGTGCGCGACGTGATCGAGCACGTCGTGGTCGTCAAGCACGACTACCGCGCGAGCTACGAGGCCGTGCGCAAGGCCGCGACCGACTTCCCCTCCCTAAACGTTACCGCCGCCTGGTGGGATAACAGCTGGCATGTCACCGTGGGCGCCCGCCCGCTGCGTGCGACCCTGCTGCAGGGCGAGGCATGCGGCCTCACCAGCGAGCAGCCTTCCGAGGACGAGCTGCGCGCCCTGGCCGCGTCCGTGCGCGCGCTGAGCTACGGCACCAACCTGTGGGGCTCGGCCGACTACCGCCGCCGCATCTCGGCCCCGCTGGCGATTCAGGCCGTGCGCCGCGCCGCCGGCATTGAGCTTTCGGCCGCGCTTGCCCGCGAGCTCGAGACCGTTCAGGTCCCCAAGTTTGCCACGGACGAGTATTCCTGCCGCCGCGTGCCCGGCGTCGATTCTAGCGAGGTGCGCTAATGGCTGCCAAACTCATCGATCTTTCCTTTACGCTCAACGGTCGCAAGGTCAAGGTTCAGATTGCCCCCGATACCATGCTCTTTGCGCTGCTGCGCGAGCAGGGTTGCGCGTCGGTGCGCTGCGCCTGCGAGACCACCAACTGCGGCCTGTGCACGGTGTGGCTCGACGACGATCCGGTGCTGAGCTGCTCGGTTCCCGCCGCGCGCGTCGAGGGCCGCTCCGTCACCACGCTCGAGGGTCTCAAGGCCGAGTCCGAGACGCTCGCTCGCGCAATGGCTGCCGAAGGCGCCGAGCAGTGCGGTTTTTGCGCTCCCGGCCTCATCATGAACGTGCTGGCGCTTGCCCGCGCCGCCAAGGAGGACCCGAGCCTCGTCGCCACGCGCGAGGAGCTCTCGCGCCAGCTGGCTGGCAACCTCTGCCGTTGCAGCGGCTACGAGAGCCAGCTGCGCGCCATCGTCCGCTTCCTTAACGAGTCCGGCGTGCGGGTGGGCTTCGAGATGCCCGAGCTGCCGGTCAACGACACGAGCTCCGACGGCGTCTCCTACAAGCAGATTACCCACAAGCAGCCCAAGAAGGACTCGAAGGCCCTGCTCGAGGGCCGTCCCGTCTACACGGGCGATATGGTGCCCGCCGGTGCGCTCATCGTCAAACTCAAGCGCAGCCCCTATGCCCGCGCCAAGATCCGCTCCATCGATACGTCGCGCGCCCTGAAGGTGCCCGGTGTCGTGGGCGTCTACACCTACGAGGACGTGCCCAAGCGCCGCTTTACCATCGCCGGCCAGAGCTATCCACAGCCGAGTCCCTACGACCGTCTGATTCTCGAGAACCTCGTCCGTTACCAAAACGAAGAGGTGGCGATCGTCGCCGCCGAGACCGAGGAGGCCGCCGACAAGGCGCTCAAGCTCATCAAGGTCGACTACGAGGTGCTCGAGCCCCTGCTCGACTTTACCCAGGCACTCGATAACGACATCGTGGTCCACCCCGAGGGCGACGTGACCTTTATGTTCCCGCAGGGCGGCGATGTTCCGCGCAACCTGGTGTGCAGCGGTACCAGCGATTATGGCGATCTGGACGAGGCCTTCGCCCAGAGCGACATCATCTTGGAGCGCACTTACACCAGCCAGGCCACGCAGACCGCGCCCATGGAAACCTTCCGCGCCTTTGCGACGACCGACGCGTTCGGGCGTATCTCGGTGACCACCTCTACACAGGTGCCCTTCCACGTGCGCCGCATGGTCGCGCAGTCGCTCGACATTCCGCAGTCGCAGGTGCAGGTCATTAAGCCGCGCATCGGCGGCGGCTTTGGCTCCAAGCAGACGGGCTGCTGCGAGATCTTCGTGGCGTTCGTCACCCGGCAGACCGGCCGTCCGAGCTATTGCTGCTACACCCGCGAGGAGACCATCACTGCTGGCAACTCGCGCCACCAGATGCAGATGACCGTTAAGCTGGGCGCCATGAACGACGGCACCATCACGGCCATCGACCTGCATACGCTTTCCAACGCCGGCGCGTACGGCGAGCACGCCACCACGACGATCGGCCTTTCGGGCCACAAGAGCCTGCCGATCTACAACCATGTGAAGGCGAGCCGCTTTAGGTGGGACGCCGTCTACACCAACACCAACCGCGGCGGCGCGTATCGCGGCTACGGTGCCACCCAGGGCCAGTTTGCCGTGGAGAGCGCCGTCAACGAGCTCGCCGACATGCTGCACATGGACCCCGCCGACCTGCGCCTTAAGAACATCGTGCGCGAGGGTGAGGTCATGCCGCAGTACTACAACGAAAAGCTCAACGCCTGCGCGCTCGACCGCTGCCTGCTGCGCGCGATGGACATGATCGGTTGGCGCGACAAGCCGCTGGCCGTCGACCTGGGCGACCGCGTGCGTGCCCTGGGCTGCGCGCTCACCATGCAGGGCTCGGGCATCTCTAACGTGGACATCGCCGGCATCGACATGCGCCTGGAAGAGGACGGCTTCATTACCATCGGCACCGGCGCCACCGATAACGGTATGGGCGTCGACACGATCCTGGCGCAGATTGCCGCCGAGGAGCTGGGCGTGGAGAGCTCGTTGATCGTGGTGCGCGGCGTGGACACCGACGTGTCGCCGTTCGACGCCGGCTCGTACGCGAGCTCGGGTACGTACGTGACGGGCCTGGCAGCCAAGAACGCCGCGACCGAGCTGCGCCAGAAGATTTGCGCCAAGGCCGCCCAGATGTGGGGCGTTGACGCCGCCGACGTGGTCTTCGACGGCCAGTACGTGCGCCTGTCCGACGAGCGTGCCGCACGCGAGCAGAACCGCTACCTCACGCTGCGCGACTTTGCCAACCTGTGCGTCAAGAACATCGCGGGCGGCGACGCGCTGACCTCGCATGCCTCTGCCTGCCTGCCCGTTTCGCCCCCGCCGTTTATGGCCGGCATTGCCGAGGTCGAGGTCGACAAGGCTACCGGCAAGGTGACCGTGGTGGATTACGCCGCCGCCGTCGATTGCGGCACCGTGATCAACGAGGCGCTCGCGCGCGTCCAGGCCGAGGGCGGCATTGCCCAGGGCATCGGTCACGCGCTCTACGAGATCGTCGAGCATGACGACCGCGGTCGCCTGCGCACCGGCAACTTTATGAGCTACAAGCTGCCTACGCGCCTGGATATCGGCAGCATTCGCGTGGCCTTTGAGCCGAGCTACGAGCCGACGGGCCCGTTTGGCGCCAAGTCGATCGGCGAGGTCGTCATCAACACGCCGCTCGCCGCCGTGGCCTCGGCCGTGGCGCACGCCACCGGCCACCAGGTCCGCTCGCTGCCGATCACGCCCGAGAAGGCCCTGCTGGGGGAGTAGCGGGTCGGCGAACAAGTCGTAATTGGCGGGGCGGGGCAACTCGACCCGCCTTTTGCACTCGTGGTGAGGTCGTGAGCCTGTAAAACGTGTGCGTGCGCTTGTCGCTCGTATCTGCTATCATTCCTAGTCTGTGCGCTCATGCGGGCGTGGCGGAATTGGTAGACGCGCCAGATTTAGGTTCTGGTGGGATTCCCGTGAAGGTTCGAGTCCTTTCGCCCGCACCAACGCATCTGCGTCGGCCCTGGCCGTCGCGACTCTTTGTTGCATAAAGGTACCAGCACCTCAGATAAGCTGGGCAGTATGAGGAGGAACGTGTTGAACATCACCGCTTCTGACGTCAAGGACGCCAAGCTCACCGCTACGGTCACCATCCCGGCCGCCGACGTCGACGCCGCGATCAAGAAGGCTTACAAGGACACCGCCAAGAAGTACCGCTTCCCGGGCTTCCGCGCCGGTAAGGCTCCCCGTCCGGTTATCGACTCTGCTCTTGGCGCCGAGGCTACCCTCGCTCAGGCCACCAACGACCTGATCGCCGCCAACGAGCCCGCCGTCCTCAACGAGCTGGACATCGTCCCCACCAAGAACGGTGACTACAAGGACCTCGACCTCGCTAAGGATCACGAGGATTACACCTACACCGTCGAGTTCTCCCTGCGTCCTGCTGCCGAGCTCTCCTCCTTCGACGCCGTCGAGATCGAGATGCCCCCTGCGGAGGTCACCGAGTCCGAGATCAACAACCAGGTCGAGATGCTCCTCAACTACCGTGCCACCTTCGAGGACGTCGAGGGTCGCGCCGTCGAGGCTGAGGACTACGTTACCGTCGACCTCAAGGCCGTCGAGAACGCCGACAACTTCGCCGCCGAGGGCCGCATGCTCATCGCCGGCAGCGACAGCAATCCCAAGGAGTTCAACGAGGCCCTGATCGGCGCTAACGTCGACGACGTCAAGACCGTCACCTGGACCGACGAGGTCGAGGAGGGCGAGGAGGCCGAGACCCACACCGTCGAGGTCACCGTCAAGGGCATCAAGGTCCGCAACACCCCCGAGCTCACCGACGAGCTCGTCAAGTCCGACTTTGGCTTTGACAGCATCGAGGCCATGCGCGACGCCATCAAGATCGAGATCGAGCAGGACAAGGCTTCCCGCCTCCCGGCCGAGAAGGAGAACCGTTGCGTCTCCGCTCTCGCCGAGCGCCTGCAGCTCGACGAGATGGACGCCGACTACGAGCAGTCCGTCTTTGAGGAGCTTGGCCAGAACTTCCTGTCCAACCTCGCTGCCCGTGGCATGACGCTCGACACCTGGCTGCCCGCTTCCGGCCTGACCATGGAGCAGTTCATCGGCGACCTGCACAAGCAGGCCAACGACGTTGCCCGTGAGTCCCTGGCTCTCGACGCCCTCGCCCGTGAGCTCAAGATTGAGGTCACCGAGGACGACATCAACGCCGAGTTCGAGAAGGCTGGCGTCAAGGACGTCGAGGCTTCCAAGGCCGAGTTCATCGCCGATGGCCGCATGCCTGCCGTCCGCGAGTCCATCCGTCGCTCCAAGGCTGTCGACCACCTGGTCGAGAACGCCAAGGTGACCGAGGTCGACGAGACCGCCAAGGACGCCGAGTAATTCTCGCCACCTTGCCCACGAGCGCTTGCGTGCGCTCGTGATGGGGTAAAGTTATACACCGGTTATCCGGTTGCTTCGTACGGTGCCAGCCAATGCATAGCATGCGGGCACCGTACGTTTATCTAGAACCAATTTGGTCCGCAAGAGAGAAATGGAGATGCGTATGATCGCCAAGTTCGATTCCGCCCTCGTGCCATACGTTATCGAGCAGACGCCGCGCGGCGAGCGCAGCTACGATATCTATTCGCGCCTGCTCAACGACCGCATCATCTTCTTGGGCGAGGAGATCAACTCCGTCAGCGCTAACCTGGTCGTTGCCCAGCTGCTGCATCTTGAGAGCCAGGATGCCGAGAAGGATATCTCGCTCTACATCAATTCGCCCGGTGGCGAGGTCTACTCCGGCCTGGCGATTCTGGACACCATGAACTTCATTAAGCCGCAGGTCTCCACCATTTGCGTCGGTATGGCCGCGTCTATGGCCGCCGTGCTGCTTTCGGCCGGCGCCAAGGGCAAGCGCTTCTGCCTGCCGCACTCCAAGGTCATGATTCACCAGCCCAGCGGCGGTGCCCAGGGTCAGCAGACCGAGATCGAGATCGTGGCCGAGGAGATCAAGAAGACCCGCCGCGAGCTCAACCAGATTCTGTCCGACGCCTCGGGCCAGCCTATCGAGAAGGTCCAGGCCGATACCGAGCGTGACAACTACCTGACCGCTGCCGAGGCCCTCGACTACGGCCTGATCGACCGCATCGTCACCTCGCGCGATCTCGCCGCGAAGGACGCCTAGGATGGCCGGTAACATGCAGGACAACTTTGACGAGAACGGCAACCCCATTCGCTGCTCCTTCTGCGGAAAAGAGCAGGGGCAGGTTCGCCGCCTTGTAAAGGGCCCCACCAACATCTTTATCTGCGACGAGTGCGTTGCTGCCTGCTCCGAGATCCTTGAGGAGTCGCTGGCTTCGGACTTTATGGACGCTGCCCGCAACGGCAAACTGCCTGGCTTCCTTAACGACCATGGCCAGGCTGCATCCCAGCCTGCCGTTGACCCCGAGGCCGAGGGCTTTGAGCTCGAGGACGACCGTCAGGTCATCACGCACGTGCCGACGCCGCACGAGATCTATGACGAGCTTTCGGCCTATGTTATGGGCCAGGAGGACGCCAAGCGCGCCATGTCGGTGGCCGTGTACAACCACTACCGTCGCGTGATCGAGGGCGGTGCCGCGCTTTCGGCCTTTGACGATGGCTTGGACTCGCAGCTCGACGATGATATGGACGAGGTGGAGCTCGCCAAGTCCAATATTTTGCTGCTCGGTCCCACCGGTACCGGTAAGACCCTGCTCGCCCAGACGCTCGCGCGCATCCTTGAGGTGCCGTTTGCCATCGCCGATGCCACCGCGCTCACCGAGGCTGGTTACGTGGGCGAGGACGTGGAGAACATCCTGCTCAAGCTCATCAATGCTGCCGATGGCGACATTGAGCGTGCGCAGGTTGGCATTATCTACGTGGACGAGATCGACAAGATCGCCCGCAAGGCCGAGAACCTCTCCATCACCCGCGATGTCTCGGGCGAGGGCGTTCAGCAGGCATTGCTTAAGATTCTTGAGGGCACGGTGGCAAGCGTTCCGCCCACCGGCGGCCGCAAGCATCCCCAGCAGGAGCTGCTGCAGATCGACACGACCAACATCCTGTTCATCTGCGGCGGTGCCTTTGTGGGCCTGGATAAGATCATCGCCGACCGCGTGGGCAACAAGGGCGTGGGCTTTAACTCCGAGATCGCCGGTCCCACCTCGGTCGACGAGAACGACCTGCTGCGCCAGGTGCTCCCGCAGGACCTCAACGCCTTTGGCATGATCCCCGAGTTCGTGGGCCGTACGCCCGTCGTCACCCAGACGCAGGCGCTCGATGAGGACGACCTGGTGTCGATCCTGACCGAGCCCAAGAACGCCGTGGTGCGCCAGTACCGCAAGATGTTCCAGCTCGAGGATGTCGATCTTGAGTTTGAGGACGCGGCCCTGCACGAGATCGCCCGCATGGCGCTCGCCCGCAAGACCGGCGCCCGCGGCCTGCGCGCCATCTGCGAGGACGTGCTGCAGCAGACGATGTTCGACCTTCCCAGCGAGGAGGGCGTCACCAAGGTCATCGTGACCGAAGCCGCCGTAAAGGGCGAAGAACAGCCCCAGCGCATCTACGGGTAAACCAGCCTAAAACGTGCTTGCAAATAGCCTCCGGCCACCCGCGGTCGGAGGCTATTTTATATATACGCAATAACCCCAACTACCTGTGTTATTCTGTGTGTTTGTTTAAGCATCGACCAAGTCATATCAGACTGAAGTAATCGATACCTAAGGGGAGGAATGTAGGCCCGATTTTCGTAGATTCCGCACGAGCCGAAGACCACTTAATGTGGTCTTCGAGCGAGCCCAGGACTTGACCGAGCAAAAATCGGGCCTACATTCCTCCCCGGCGGGACAGGGAGAGATATATGGAAGAAATGCCCAAGAACTACGATCCGTCGACTAACGAGCCGGCGATCCTGCAGAAGTGGCTTGACGGCGGCTACTACAAGCGCCGCGAGGGCGTGGGCGACTGCACCGTCACCATTCCGCCTCCCAACGTGACCGGCAAGCTCCACATGGGCCACGCTACCGACGACTCCATCCAGGACGCCATCATCCGCATGGCCCGCATGCGCGGCAAGTCCACGCGCTGGGTGCTGGGTACCGACCACGCCGGCATCGCCACGCAGACCAAGGTCGACAAAAAGCTCAAGAGCGAGGGCATCAGCCGCCTAGAGATCGGCCGCGACAAGTTTGTCGACGCCTGCTGGGATTGGACCCACGAGTACGGCGGTATCATCGTCGAGCAGATCAAGCGCATGGGCTGCTCCGTCGACTTCGATAACGAGCGATTTACCATGGATGAGGACTACGCCCAGGCCGTGCGCAAGGTCTTTTGCGACTGGTACCACGACGGTCTGATCTACCGCGGCAAGCGTATCGTCAACTGGTGCCCCAACTGCACCACCGCTATCTCGGATGACGAGGCCGAGTACAAGGATGAGAAGGGCCACCTGTGGCACCTGCGCTACCCGCTGACCGAGCCCGTCAACGGCCAGGATTACATCGTCGTCGCTACCACGCGCCCCGAGACCATGCTCGGCGACACGGGCGTTGCCGTCTCCCCGAAGGACCCCGAGAAGGCCGCCTTTGTGGGCAAGACCGTCAAGCTCCCCATTGTCGACCGCGAGATTCCCATCTTTGAGGATTGGCACGTCGACGCCAACTTTGGCTCCGGCTTTGTCAAGGTCACCCCGGCCCACGACCCCAACGATTACGCTATGGGTCAGGCCCACGACCTGCCGCAGATCAACATCTTCGACGAGCACGCGGTGGTCGTCGAGGGCTACGGCGAGTTTTCCGGCATGAACCGCGACGAGTGCCGCGAGGCCGTCATCAAGTGGTTCGAGGAGCACGACCTGCTCGACCACGTCGAAGAGCTCGACCACTCCGTCATGCACTGCTACCGTTGCGACTCCGCGCTGGAGCCGTGGCTGTCCGAGCAGTGGTTTGTGGCCGTCGACAAGCTCAAGGGGCCGGCACTCGACGCCGTTAACTCCGGCAAGGTCACCTTCCACCCCGCGCGCTGGACGCAGACCTACACCACCTGGATGGAGAACCTCAAGGACTGGTGCATCAGCCGCCAGCTGTGGTGGGGCCACCGCATCCCCGTGTTCTACTGCGAGGACTGCGGCTGGGAGGACGCCCTCACCGAGGACACCGACGTGTGCCCCAAGTGCGGCGGTCATCACGTGCATCAGGACGAGAACGTGCTGGACACCTGGTTCAGCTCGCAGCTGTGGACCTTCGCCACGCAGGGCTGGCCGCAAAAGCCGGAGCTGCTCGAGGGGCATCACCCCACGACGGCGCTGGTCACCGCACGCGACATCATTGCGCTGTGGGTCGCCCGCATGGTCATGAGCTCGCTGTACTTCCTGGATGAGGTGCCGTTTAAGGATGTCGTTATCTACCCGACGATCCTGGCCAAGGACGGCAGCCGCATGTCCAAGTCCAAGGGCAACGGCGTTGACCCCATGGACCTCATCGGTATGTACGGTGCTGACGCCATGCGTTACAACCTGCTCACGCTGTGCACTAACAACCAGGACGTCAAGTTCGACGCGAACATCGATAAGAAGACCAAGAAGCTCATCGACAGCCCGCGTACCGACCAGGCCAAGAGCTTTGTGACCAAGATCTGGAACGCCAGCCGCTTCCTGCTTATGAACATGGAGGGCTACACGCCCGGCGTGCCCGTCGTGGAGACGCCGGCCGACGCCTGGATGTTCAGCCGCCTGGCCAAGGCCGTCCAGATGGTCACCGAGGGCATCGAGAACTACACCTTTGGCGACATGGCCCGCGGCGTGCAGCAGTTCTTCTGGAACGAGGTCTGCGACTGGTATGTCGAGGTCACCAAGGCCCGCCTGAAGGGCGAGGGCCGTCTGCAGGCCCAGCGCAACCTGATCTTTGTGCTCGACACTTCCATTCGCCTGATGCACCCGCTTATGCCGTTTGTCACCGAGGAGATCTGGGACAACATGCCGGCGAGCGTGCTCGACCTGGATGCCGAGGGCAACGTGGACCGCGCCGAGGCGCTCATGATTGCCAAGTGGCCCGAGCCCGCCGACTACGCCAAGTACGTCGACGAGCCTGCCGAGCGCGCGTTTGAGCTGTGCCGTACCGTTGTGTCCGCCGCCCGCGCCACGCGTTCGCGCTATCGTTTGAGCCCCAAGGCCGAGCTCGACGTGGTCGTGCGCGCTGGTGCCGAGGACGTCGAGAAGCTCGAGAGCCTGCGCTCGACCATCGAGCCGCTGGCAAACACTGCTTCGCTGGTCATGGGTACCGACGTTGAGAAACCGGCCGCGAGCATTGCTGTGGTCGATAGCGGCGTCGAGGTCTTTGTGGTGCTCGAGGGCAAGGTTGACCTTTCGGCCGAGAAGGCGCGTCTGGAGAAGGAGATCGCCGCTGCTCAGAAGGAGCTCGCCGGCTGCGAGAAGACGCTTGCCAACGAGGGCTTTGTGGCCAAGGCTGCGCCCGCGGTGGTCCAGAAGAAGAGGGACCGTGCAGCTGAGCTCAAGGAGATCCTGGCGGCGCTGACTGCTCAGGTTGCTGACTTCTCGTAGGCGTTACTGGGGGACGCGGTTTGGGGCATTGCTCGCTACTGCGGACAGTCCTGCTCGCACGAAGGCCACATTAAGTGGCCTTCGGCTCGTGCGGAACTTGTATCGAGCAATGCCCCAAACCGCTCCCATGGCGGTTACGTGGTCGTCCGCTGCCTGGCAGGGCCACTGGGTTGTGCCCTTGATTTTGCTGCAAGCGGATAAAGGCTGATATTGTCAACGCGAGGGGCTTATTCTTTTTGGTGGGCCTCTTTTTCTGTAATTGGAGACTTGGGTTATGGCTAAGCGTTCTGGGTCGTATTCTGTGCCGTTCTCGTTTGAGTTGCTTTCGTTTGATGAGGCTGTTGGGCTGGCTGCTGATACGGGGCGGATTTCTGGGGATGCTGGGCCTCTGCTTGAGACGGTTGTCGATATGCTCGATGAGTTGGGGCGTCCGGATGAGTATTTCGATTGCATCCAGGTTGCCGGTACCAATGGCAAGACTTCGACTACGCGTTTTTCGGCTGCCATTCTTCGTGGTGAGGGGCTCAAGACCGCGCTGTATACGTCGCCACAGCTGGTACGCTATCCCGAGCGCATGGAAGTCGATGGATGCGTCGTGAGCGATGAGGCATTCGCCCGTGGCGTTTCGGCCGCTGTTGAGGCGGGGCATCGAGTGAATGCCCGTCGTGTGGCGGCGGGGGAGCGCGCCTATACCATCACGCCGTTTGACCTTTTGACGGCTGCTGCACTTGTGGTGTTTGCCGAGGCTCGCGTGGATGTTGCCGTGCTTGAGGTTGGCATGGGCGGACGCTGGGATGCTACGAGTGCGACTGATCCCGTGGCCGTCGCCATTACGGGTATTGGGCTCGATCACACACGTATTTTGGGCGATACGCTCGAGGCCATTGCGGGGGAGAAGGCTGCGGTTATTAAGCCTGGGCGATTGGTTGTTTTGGGCGAGGGCACGCATGAGCCGAGCGTTCAGCGCGTGATGGATGCCCGTTGTCGCGAGTGCGGCGTTGTGCCGCTCGTGGTGAGCCATACGACGACCAAACTTCCGGCACACGTGGGCGATACGGTGGAGTTTAGCTGCACCACGCCGCGTGCGATTTATACGTCGAGCATGGTTAAGCCGGCCTATCAGCCGCAGAATGCTGCGTGCGCGATTATGCTGTGCGAGGGGTATTTGGGTCGCGAGCTCGACCATGAGGCGCTCGACGCTTCGCTTATGGGCTGCCCCACGCCGGGCCGATTTGACGTGCTGGGGACCGATCCGCTCAAGCTGATTGATGCCTGTCATAACCCCCAGAGCTGCGAGAACTTTGTGAGCGCACTGGACGAGATCGATTCGTGCGTGGAGAATCGCCCCACGCTGCTGTGCGCCGCGCTGGCCGATAAGGACGTGGCGGGTATCGTTGACGTTCTGGTTCCGGCGTTCCCCCGCGTGGTCGTAACCCAGACCGATTCCGATCGCGCCTTGCCCGCACAGGAGCTTGCCTCCCTGGTGGACGCCGACAAGCTCGCGGGCGTGTACCCCAGCGTATCCGAGGCCCTCGCGGCTTTCGATGCCGCGGGCGAGCCTTTCGTAGCAGCCGGTACCATCACCCTAGCCGGCGAAGTAGCGGGGCTGCTCCGTTAACCCATCCCCTCATCAGTTGCGGTGAAATACGGACTGTTTTACAAGCCAGAAGCCTCAAACGGTCCGTATATCACCGCAACTCAAAAGCAGTCAATTTGGGACGGGGCTTTTTTGGCTGCCCTGCGCCTCGAGTTGACTTGCTCGCCACGAAATGGGCCTATTTACTACGTTTGACCGGTAACCCTCGACCATACCGAGAATTGCGAAATCAAAACCGCAGGTAAAGGGCTTGCCAGTTTTGCGAAAACACGGGTATGGTCGACCCACGCGGGCTAAACGTAGTAGATAGGCCGTTTTTGTGGCGGCATTCATGTGATGCGGCAAAGGGACAGCCCCTTTGCCGCATTGCCTAGTCTAAGCGGACCGGATCGTGGGGGTAGGCGTTGAGAATCTCGACGCCGTTCTCGGTCACCAGGGCTAGGTCCTCGATGCGGACGCCGGTGTGACCGGGGAGGTATATACCCGGTTCGATAGAGAACGTCATGCCCGGCTCTACGACCTGCTCGTTGGCGAGCGAGACATCGCCCGGCTCGTGGTCTTGCAGACCGATTGAGTGACCCAGGCGGTGCGTAAAGTACTGCCCATAGCCCGCATCCTCAATCACGTCGCGTGCGGCGCGGTCCAAGTCGCACATACGAACGCCCGGCGTGATGAGCGCCTCGGCGGCCTCGTTGGCGCGGCGCACGATGTCGTAGACGTGCGCGGTCTCCTCGTCCGGCTGGCCCCAAAAGAACGTGCGTGTCATGTCCGAGCAGTAGTTGCGACGGCGTCCGCCAATGTCGAACAGCACCACGTCGCCATGCTTGAGCACGGTATCGTCGGGTTCGTGATGCGGGTCGCCGGCGTTGGCGCCAAAGCTCACGATGGGCGGAAAGCTAAAGCCCTCGCAGCCGTGCTTGCGGTACAGGCCGAGCATCTGGTCGGCAATTTCGCGCTCCGTCACGCCCTCGTGGACGAGTTTGATGGCATCGGCCATCACGGCGTCGTTGGCGGCCGAGGACACGCGCATAAGCTCCTGCTCGGCGGCATCCTTGTAGGTGCGCGCGGCGGTGACGGCAAAGTCACCCAGGAAAAACTCGCTTGCGGCGTGGCGCTCCATGAGCGGCATCAAATAGCCGGAACGCATGACGGTGTCGATGCCAAGCGGCTTGGCTGGGTCGATCTCACTCGCGATGGCGTCGGTCACGATATCGGTATCGGTGTGGTAGGCGACGCGGGCATTGTCGTACTCGGGCAGCTGATGTAGGGCGTTGACCATGATCACGGGCTCGCAATCGCGCGCGAGCAGCACGCCGCAAAAACGCTCGAACATATCGGCATAAAAGCCGGTCAGGTAATAGATCGACCACGGGTCGTTTACGAGCAGCTGTGCGCCGGGGTGCTGAGCCTCGAGCGCATCGAGCACGCGTGCCACACGCTGGTCATCGACATGTGCCATGAAACATCCTTTCGCTAGGCTGCCACCATGGTATCCCAAGCCCGGCACATAGGGACGTTCCTTTTATGCCGGCACCTCGGGACATTCCTTTGCATCCCATGCGCACCCTCATAAGTTGCGGTGAAATACGGACTGTTTAGCGGCCTGAAGCCATAAAACAGTCCGTATTTCACCGCAACTGCGGAGGAGGACCGGGCGGATGGTGGAGTAGCTAAAAGAGCTCCGTCCCTAATTAGCTACTTGGGCTCGGTCGATGTTCATGCTGGCGACTAGGTCAATGTTGGTGCCGAGAAGATCTTCCAGCACGACGTCGCCCATGCGGATGGGGGCCTCGACGACCACGCCGCGGATGAGGTCCATGGCTTGGGCGTGGAGTGCCAGCGGGATGGCTTCGGCCGTGCGCACGGGCAGCAGCGCCTCGTCGCCGCCGGATACGGCCACGGTCGTGGTAAGCACGCGCATGGGGCAGGTGAGCTCCTGATGTGCAAACTTATCGCCACGCGGGCAGCTGTTGCCGGTTACGGAGCGCACCTCTACCACGGCGCCGTCTGCGCTGCGCTCGACCTCCACGGTCAGGAGACACTCGGAGGGGCAGGTGGTGCAGTTGAACTGCAATGTCTCGGTCACATTCGTGCTCATGACTCTACGCCTCCTCAACGGGATCGACGGAAAGGACAATCTCGCTGGCACCCAGGTCGAGCGCTTGTTTGATGACCTTTGCCGGCAGTGGGAAGCTTTCCATAACGCTCGGCTTAAACGCGCGGACCTTGCCGGCGAACAGTTTCTCGCCGTCGGCCAAGATCCTCACGCAGGCGGCATCGACTGGCCGGCGCACGCGGAAGTTCAGCTTGGTGAGCGCCGCAGCCGTAATGCGTCCCGGCAGTGCGTATCCCGCAATGCCAGCAGGGGAGACGGTGAGCTCGCAGTCCGGAACGGCGCCCGCGCCGGTTCCCAGCGCGTACGCCGCCGCAGCTGCGCCAGTTCTCTCGGACTCACACGTTACGTTGTCGGCCAGGTCGTGCACGTGCAGCACGTTGCCGCAGGCAAAGATGCCCGGCACGCCCGTCTGCAAGCTCTGGTCCACCACGGCGCCGCGCGTACGTGGGTCCAGCTCCACGCCTGCGGCAACCGAAAGCTCGTTCTCGGGAATCAGCCCCACCGAAAGCAGCAGTGTGTCGCACGGAACGATGCGCTCGGTCCCGGGAATGGGTGCAAGATGCTCGTCGACTTGGCTCACCTCGACAGCCTCCACGCGATCGTGTCCAATCACGCGCGTGACCGTGGTCGACAGATGCAGCGGAATGCCAAAGTCGTCCAGGCAGTTCTTGACGTTGCGGCGCAGTCCGTTGGCGTACGGCATGAGCTCGTACACGCCCTCGACCGAAATCCCCTCGAGCGTGCAACGGCGCGCCATGATCAGCCCGATGTCACCCGAGCCCAAAATGACGGCGCGCGAGCCGGGTTTAAGGTTTTCGATATTGATGTATCGCTGCGCCAGGCCCGCCGTAAACACACCGGCGGGACGACTGCCGGGGATCTTGATCTCGCTGCGGGTGCGCTCACGGCAACCCATGGCAAGGACGACCGCGCGCCCGGTGAGCTGCAACATGCCGGCAGGGTTCATGAGCGTGACGGTATGGACCTCGGTGTCTTCTGCAGGCTCGCCTGAATCAATCCCAAGCACCATGCTGCCCAAGAACAGCGCAATGTCGGTTGCGTGCACCTGGTCGATAAAGCGCTGCGCGTACTCGGGACCGGTGAGCTCCTGTTTAAAGTGCGACAGGCCAAAGCCGGGGTGGATGCACTGGCGGAGGATTCCGCCCAGGTGCTGTTCGCGCTCCACGATGGCCACGCGTGCTCCGGCCTTATGCGCGGCCAGCGCTGCAGCCATGCCGGCGGGGCCTCCTCCGATGACGACCACGTCGAAGGCCTGCGTTGCTACCGACGCTATGGTTCCGGCCTCTGCGCGTTTGTTGCGCATATCAAACGTCGCCATTCTAGCGCACCCCCTTCAGTGGTCCCTCGACCAGCCATGATCCAGCATCTTCCAACAGCACTTCGCTGGGGTCGCAGGCCAACTCGCGCGCCAGGATCGCCACCACGCGGCTCTGGCAAAAGCCGCTTTGGCACCGACCCATGCCGGCTCGGCAGCGGCGCTTGACGCCCTCGACCGAAACCGCGCCCGGGTGGCGTCGGATCGCGGCCACTATCTCGGCCTCGGGCACCGTCTCGCAGCGGCAGACGATCTGCCCCCACGCGGGGTCGGACTCGATCAGCTCCTCCTTGCGCGCCAGCGGTGCGCGGTCAAAGTCGTCCGGGTCGCGGCGAATTGGATTCCAGTCCGCCCGCTCGCGCAGCTCCACGCCCGACTCACGCATCACAAGTTCTATACGCTCGGCAATGGCAGGCGCGCTCGCCACGCCTGGGGACTGAATGCCCGCCGCTTGGAAGAGCCCCGGCACCACGGCCGACTGTCCAATAAAGAAGTCGTTCGTTCCCCGAATGACCGGACGCCCGCCGGCAAACGCACGCACCACGCGGTGCGTCTCCAGGTCGGGCACCAGCTTGCGCGCGCCGTTCAGGAGCGCGTTTACATCGCTCGCATAGGTCTGCGTGTCGCCCGGCTCGCGCACGGCGGCCGTCGCGGTAATCACGGTGTTGCCGTGCACGGTTCCCGTGACGATAACGCCCTTGGACACCGGCGTGGGAACGGGGTAGAGCGGCATGAGCGCCCGCGGCTCCTTGTCCAGCACCACGATGTTGCCCTGGCGCCAGACCATCTGAAACTCTTCGGCGCCCGCCATATGCGAGATGTCCGCGGCGCCGTTGCCCGCGGCGTTGATCAGGTAGCGGCAGCGCACCTCTCCGGCGGGCGTCGCCAGCGTAAAGCGCACAGCCCCGTCGGTAGCCTCGCCGCCAGCAACCTCAATCGCTTCCACCGGCGCAGACCGCATAAGTGTCACGCCGTTGGCGACGGCGTTCTCCAGCGCGGCAATGGCGACCTCAAAGGGATCGACAAAGCCAGTCGAGGGGCACCACAACGCGCACGTTGCATCGGCACTGGCACGCGGCTCTAATTCGTGGATGCGGTCGGGTCCGACGATCGACAGCTCGGGAACACCGTTGACATGGCCGTTGCACCGCAGCTGCTCCAGATGCGCTCGGTCCTCGTCGTTAAAGCCCAACACCATCGACCCGGTGCGGCAGAACAGAAAGCCCAGCTCCTGCGCCCATGTACCGTATAACTCGCAGCCACGGGCGTTGACCTGTGCCTTTACGGTTTCCGCCGCCGGATCGTAGCCAGCGTGCACCAGGCCGCCGTTGGCCTTCGACGCGCCCAGCGCAATATCGTTAGCCGCCTCGACTACGCAAATGGACAGGTCAAACCGCGCGAGCTGCCTCGCGATGGCGCACCCGGTAATGCCCGCGCCCACAATTGCGATATCAAACGTTTCTGCCACGGTGCCTCCCAGATAAGTTGACAGGCTGTCAATAAAACCATCCTACGGTCTGCGCGCCCCTAGTGCGGCGGCAATGCGGCGAACAGCCCCGCAACACCCGCCAACGGCAGGCGATTGGAGACCCGGCACGGATGTTGGCCTCGTCTGTCGACAACTAAGGCAACCGTTCGTCTCCATCTGTAACAGTTAGCTGAGGATTTGGGTTCTAGATGTTACAGATTGAGACAAACCTTCCGACGGATTTTGAATGTCTCGATCTGTAACAGTAAGAGAGGAAATTCGGCCTCAGTTGTTACAGATCGAGATTGAAGCCAGCGAGGGGATGTTTTGTCTCAATCTGTAACATTTGGACCCGATTTTGCCGAGTAACTGTTACAGGTCGAGATTGAAATCGGGGAGGGACCCCTGTGTCTCGGTCTGTAACATCTAGACCTGAATTCCGCTCCCACCTGTTACAGATTGAGATGTTTGTGTCCGCGCCAGCCCCGTATCCAGCCGTGGTCCCATATAAACAAACCCCGTGGTAAACTTGACTGAACTGTAAATATTCCGAAAGGTACACCTCAATGTCCAAATACATCAACGAGCTCATGTCGCCGCAGCTTATGGGTGTCATCTATGCCTTCGTCGGCTTTATCATCGCCCTGTACGTGCTGTCGGTCGTCTATGTGTTCATCGACGCTCGCCGCCGCGGCGCCAGCGCCTACGTGGCATGGGGCATCATCGCCCTGATCCCGTTGTGGGCCTCATCGCCTACCTGGTCCTGCGCCCGCACTCCTACGCGTCCGACCGCGAGGAGCAGGAGCTGGACATGGCCCTGCGCGAGCGCCAGCTTGCCCAGTACGGCACCTGCCCGCAGTGCGGCGCCCCCATCGAGAAGGACTTTGTCGTCTGTCCCGTGTGCGACACCCAGGTTCGCAACGTGTGCCCCAGCTGCCATCGTCCGCTCGATGCGCACTGGAAGGTCTGCCCCTACTGCCGAACTCGCATTCAGTAGCGCATCCATCGCCGGGCCGGCCGCAAGCCACGGGCACCGCGCGCCATGCGAAAGCCGCACGCGCACCCCGTAACCCCGCCCCCACACGATGAAGCATGCGTAGAAAATCGCCCGCCGTGCCATTAAGGTGCGGCGGGCGCTTGTATACCAAGGCAACCTGCCTATAATGATGCAAGTCAAAAACGCCGAGCGCATCGCACGCACTTGCATCAGGCATCCGAGAGGAGAAAACATACCCATGAAGGCACTCTACAATGACGGTTCGGTGGCCGAGCTCCCGCAGGACGAGGTCACGCACGTCATCCGCCACTCCGCCGCGCACATCATGGCGCAGGCCATCAAGCGCCTGTACCCCGAGGCCGACTTTGCCTACGGCCCCGCGACCGACAACGGCTTCTATTACGACGTCGACCTGCCCGAGGGCGTCAAGATCAGCGAGGACGACTTCCCCGCGATCGAGGCCGAGATGAAGAAGATCGTCAAGGAGAACCTCAAGTTCTCCGTGTACGAGAAGCCCCGCGCCGAGGCCATCGCCCTTATGGAGGAGCGCGGCGAGAAGTACAAGGTCGAGCACATCGGCGACCTGGACGACGACGCCCGCATTACCTTCTACCAGCAGGGCGACTACATCGACATGTGCGTCGGCCCCCACATCTGCTACACCAAGGCCCTCAAGGCCTTTAAGCTCACCGGCGTCTCGGGCGCCTACTGGAAGGGCGACAAGGACAACAAGATGCTCACCCGCATCAACGGCGTCGCCTTTGCCACCAAGGAAGAGCTCGACGAGCACATGCACATGCTGGAGGAGGCCAAGAAGCGCGACCACCGCAAGATCGGTCGCGAGATGGACCTCTTTATGATGCGCGACGAGGCCCCCGGCTTCCCGTTCTTCCTGCCCAACGGCATGATCCTTAAGAACGCGCTGCTGGACTACTGGCGCGAGATCCACCACAAGGCCGGCTACGTGGAGATCTCCACGCCGCTCATCATGAACAAGCAGCTGTGGAAGACCTCGGGTCACTGGGACCACTACAAGGACAACATGTACTCCACCGTCATCGACGACGAAGAGTACTGCATTAAGCCCATGAACTGCCCGGGCGGCGTGCTGGTGTACGCCTCCAAGCCGCATTCCTATCGCGAGCTGCCCATTCGCGCCGGCGAGATTGGCCTGGTGCACCGCCACGAGCTGCGCGGCGCCCTGCACGGCCTGTTCCGCGTGCGCTGCTTTAACCAGGACGACGCTCACCTGTTTGTGCGTCCCGACCAGCTGACCGACGAGATCGTGGGCGTGGTCAACCTCATCGACTCCGTGTACCAAAAGTTTGGCTTTAAGTACCACGTTGAGCTTTCTACCCGCCCCGAGGACTCCATGGGTTCCGACGAGGACTGGGCGCGCGCCGAGGAGGGCCTGCGCACCGCTCTGGAGCAGCTGCATATGGACTATGAGGTCAACGAGGGCGACGGCGCCTTCTACGGCCCCAAGATCGACTTCCACCTGGAGGACTCGCTCGGCCGCACTTGGCAGTGCGGTACCGTCCAGCTCGACTTCCAGATGCCGCTCAACTTTGACCTGGAGTACGTAGACGCCGACGGCACCAAGAAGCGCCCCATCATGCTGCACCGCGTGTGCTTTGGCTCCATCGAGCGCTTCATCGGTATTCTGATTGAGCACTTTGCTGGCAAGTTCCCCACCTGGCTGGCCCCCGTGCAGGTCAAGGCGCTTCCGGTTTCCGAGAAGAGCCGCGACTACGCCCACGAGGTGTGCGCCAAACTGGAGGAAGCCGGCATTCGCGTGGTCTGCGACGACCGCGACGAGAAGATTGGCTACAAGATCCGCGAGGCCCGCAGCATCGACCGCGTGCCCTACATGCTCATCCTGGGTGAGAAGGAGGTCGAGGCCGGCAACATCTCCGTCCGCGATCGCTCCAACGAGACCGTTCAGATGAGCGTTGACGAGTTTGTTGCCAAGGTTCTCGAGGAGATCAAGACTCGCGCCTAAGGCAAACTTCACAACAATTAACAAAGGCGACCGTCCACACAGGGCGGTCGCCTTTTTTCTTACCAAAATTAGAAAAGCCGCTGGTTGAGCGGCTTTTTTTGTTGCACAAAAAGGTACAGGTTTTTATAGAGGGGTATGGAGATGTACCTACTAGCAGTACATTTTGCGTAATCTGGGCAAACGCTGATTAATTGCTCGTATAATGTCGTCTGTCGAAAGATACAAAAACCTGTACTTTTGCGACTGCGCCTAGCTGCGAGCGAGAAGCCTGTTCTAAACGCCCCTGCATTTGCGTGCATCGCAAAGCCAAAAAGAGGGGGCGAGAACATGGAACAGACGGCACGGCGCCAAGAGCAGCTGCCGGGCGCATTTAACGGCGCCACCACCAACAGCCAGCACGGCCGCGTTCGCTGGTATCTGGTCCACACCCCTCATGGAAAAGAGCGCGAGACCTGCGAAAAGGTCCGCCGGATTATCCCGCACGAGCTGATGCAGGACGCTTTTGTGATGCAAAAGGAGTTCTGGTTTAAGCGGGACGGTGCATGGTCGCTCCAAACCAAACCCATGTACAAGGAATATTTCTTCGTCGCCACGCACGATGCCGCTGCGCTCGATAGGGCTTTGGCCCAGTTGAGCTTTGGCTGTCGCATCGCCGGCAGTAGGGAGCGGGCATACATGCCCATGCCGGACGATGCGCAGGATTGGTACCGCAGTGTGCTGGACAACGACGGCGTGGTGCGCAACAGCGTCGCACGCATAGAAGACGGCGTGTTGCACATAGAACAGGGTCCCTTGGTGGGGCAAGAGGCCCGAGTTAAAAAGATCGACCGTCATAAGCGCTGGTGCCTGGTGGACGTAGGCGAAGGCGACTCCGCATTTAGGGAGCTGCTTGCGCTCGACGTGCCCAGCAAAACGTAAGGGAGACGTTGCACCGGCAAATCATTCGTTTTTTGAATTCACGGACGGGGGGGGGTTCCTGGGGACAGGGACGTAAGTTTTATCGTGACTGCTAATAAAGAAGTGACAGAGAGCAATGCGCCCGTAGGGGCGGCGCTGATTGCTCAGGCCATGGACCGGCGTGAAGGCGCCGGTCGATATAAGGCCATGCAATCCATCATGGACTGGGACAACTCGCGCCTGGCCTACCGCGCCGTCAAGCGCGCGTTCGACATCGTTTTCAGCGGCTGCGCGCTGGCCGTCATCGCCATACCCAGCCTGGTGCTGGCCACGGCCATCCGCCTGGAGAGCGAGGGCAACCCCTTCTACAGCCAGATCCGCGTGGGCCAGACCCACCGCGACGGCAGCCTGTCAACCTTTCGCATGTGGAAGTTCCGATCAATGTACAGGGACGCCGACGAGCGCCTCGCCGAGCTCAGGGAGCAGAACGAGATCGCCGGCGCCATGTTTAAGATGAGGGAGGACCCCCGCGTCACCAAGATCGGCAGGTTCATCCGCAAGCACTCCATCGACGAGTTCCCACAGTTCCTCAACGTGTTCCTGGGTCAGATGTCCGTCGTCGGCCCGCGCCCGCCGCTGCCGAACGAAGTCGCGGAGTACACCGAGTACGACCTGCAGAGGCTAGCGGTGAAGCCAGGTATTACGGGGCTCTGGCAGGTTACGGAGCGAAACTCCACCGGGTTCGACGGCATGGTCCGCCGTGATCTCGAGTACATAGCCAAGCGCGGAATCGTCATGGATCTCAAGATCGTCCTCCTCACGGTTCTGGAGGTCTTCAACGGAAGCGATGCGTACTAATGCCTAACTCTAATGCTCGATTCGAATCGGAGAAGAAAATGAAGATCGCTGTCGCCGGTACCGGCTACGTCGGCCTGTCCCTCGCCGTCCTGCTCTCGCAGCACAACGAGGTCCATGCGCTGGACATCGTTCCCGAGAAGGTCGAGAAGATCAACAGCTACGTATCGCCCATCCAGGACGACGAGATCGAGCGCTTCCTGGCGGAGGCCAAGGCGGGGGAGCGCGAGCTCGACCTGCACGCCACCGTCGACGTGGCCGAGGCCTACACGGGCGCCGACTTCGCCGTCATCGCTACGCCCACCAACTACGACAGCGACAGGAACTTCTTCGACACGAGCTCCGTCGAGGCCGCCATCGCCGCCGTGCGCTCGGTGAACCCGGACGCCTGGATCGTCATCAAGTCGACCATCCCCGTGGGCTACACCGCGGGCCTTCGCGAGAGGTTGGGCGACAGCAAGATCTTCTTCAGCCCGGAGTTCCTGCGCGAGAGCAAGGCGCTCTACGACAACCTGCACCCCAGCCGCATCGTGGTGGGCGCGCCGAAGGACGACGCGGAGGCCGTCGCGGCCGCCGAGCGCTTCGGGCGTCTGCTCGCGCAGGGCGCCGACCCCGCCGAGCTGGAGCGCGTGAACGCCGACGGTTCCAAGGGTATCCCCGAGCTCGTGCTGGGCACCACCGAGGCCGAAGCCGTGAAGCTTTTCGCCAACACGTACCTTGCGCTGCGCGTGGCCTACTTCAACGAGCTCGACACCTACTGCGAAGTCCGCGGCCTCAACACCCGCGACGTCATCGACGGCGTCTGCCTGGAGCCCCGCATCGGGTCGCACTACAACAACCCCAGCTTCGGCTACGGCGGCTACTGCCTGCCCAAGGACACCAAGCAGCTGCTGGCAAATTATAAAGATGTGCCGCAGAACCTGATCGAGGCCATCGTGGACGCCAACCGCACCCGCAAGGACTTCGTCGCCGACGAGGTGCTGCAGATGGTGTGGGACCGCGTCTACGAGGGCAAGCCGAAGCCGGTCGTGGGCGTCTACCGCCTGACGATGAAGTCCAACTCCGACAACTTCCGCGCGAGCTCCATCCAGGGCGTCATGAAGCGCGTGAAGGCCAAGGGCGTGCCCGTGGTGGTCTACGAGCCCACGCTGGACGCGCCGGAGTTCTTCGGCTCCGAGGTGACCCACGACCTGGAGGCCTTCAAGGCCGGCTGCGACGTGATCGTCGCCAACCGCTGGAGCGACGAGCTCGCTGACGTGGCGGACAAGGTGTATACGAGGGATCTGTTTAAGAGGGACTAGGGGAGAGGGCGGAACCAGGCTGATCCGCTTCAATCATTCGCTATTTTAACCGCGTCGAGGGCGGGGGTGTTCGGCATTAGCCGATACACCCCCGCCCTTCATTGTTCTTCGCAGGTAAAATTCGCCTAATTCGAGCGATCGCTCAACGTGATTCGTGCCTTGAAACCGGCTCCATATTCTCCCGCCCGTGCCTGGTCATCCAACTTGAAGCCGATGTTATACAGCTTCCCCGACTTCGTCTTCCGAACCAGGCCATGCTCCAACATGAATGCGACAACGCGGCGATGTGCTTCGACGTCGTCCAAGTTCAGGTAGAAGCAGGCGACGCCTCTGCCGTTCTCGATAACGGACTCGAATGAGCTGTGCTTGCATTCCGCGACGACCATTCCGAGGGCCGCCTTGCGGCAGACTTCCTCCGCGAACTCGATATCGTTGAAGTAGAACATCCATTTCCCGCACCTGCTCTCGTCTAGCGCAGGTGCCAGCTCGGTGTCGATGTAGAACGAACACCATGGGTTGTCCACCCTGACGATTCGGCCGTCTTCGCTCAGCATCGTCTTCTCTTCCATCCATGCCTCATATGGTTTGAGGGTGCTTTCGTAGTACGCGATTGTTCTCGGAGAGCACCCCTCGACTTCCTTGTCGGTAAGGAAGAGACCGAGTAGACTCGAGTTGCTGGGCACGCTGCTTTCGGCATGGCTACACATAGTGCTTTCGAGCACTGCTTTTAAGATTGCTTTATCTGCAGATAGTCTAGAACCGGCTACATCTGTGTTAGAACCATATTGATCATCGCTTCCACCGGGGGCTCCTTTCCCCTTGGTTCGATGGAAACAATTCTGAAGTGCAGGCCTATGTTCCGGTAAATGATTATTTAGCTGAACTCGGAGAAGCCCTTTTTGCTCAAACAATTGAAGAGAACAAGCGAGAAAATCATTACCGTTCAGTCGAGTCATTCTGCGAAGTCAAGGGCGGTTAGAGGCTCCCTAAAGGTTCAGAGCTAATTGCAGAGGCAAACTCTCATCCATATATTCGAGTCCGCGACTTAAACAACGCTTCTGTTCTCTTACTCACTTCGGAAATGCTATATATCGACGATGAAACACGATCTAATATTTCGCGCTACGTTGTCAACACTGGCGATCTAATTGTTTCCGTTGTCGGAACGATTGGCCTTACGGCGTATATCGGAAAAACGCTCGATGAGGCAAACCTCACAGAGAATTGCAACAAACTTACTTCGTTTAAAGGCGACTTTGCGGCGTGGTCGTATTTCTTTCTTCGTAGCTCAATGGGCATGGAAGCTATTAGGCTTGGAACTGTTGGTGCCGTTCAGACCAAGCTTGCATTAAAAAACATTAAGTCGATGAACGTCCCGTTTGCTCCAGCTTGTGCAATAGAAAGAACGACTTCGACGCTCAATGGTATTCTTGAGCTCATATAGGCTAATATACTCAAGTCGTAGGCTCTTGGCGAACTGCGTGACGCATTGCTTCCCAAACTCATGTAGGGCGAAATCGACGTCTCTCAGTTTGGCGCTGTTCGGATGGATTAGGTATAGAGCGCTATGGCAGGGGGGCGAAGATGATGATTGTTGTAAATGAATCGGCTGCTGCTTCATATCTATACCTAATGGGATTAACCATAGACGAAGAGCTGCCGCTTACGCAACACCTCTCTCTATTGCCGGCCACGTGCAAGGCCTCGCCGGACGACATGATAAATTCTGTGATGAAATATGGCAGCGGAGATGAGACCGATTTAGGTGTCTTGATTGCCGTCCTTAGGAAAACTACAGCTCAGTTGCGCGTTGTTGGAGAGGGCAAAGAGCTTGCAGTTCGAGTTTGGAATGCCCAATCTGCAATAGTTCTATTGTCCGCGCTTTTGAATTGCGAATTGTATTGGCATGTTCAGAGCGATTCGCGGACAGAAGATTTTTCGCCATGCTCGGCAATCAATGTTGTTCTTTCTACAAGGTTGTTCATTCCAAGAAAATTGAAAGTGATCAACGATTCAGAGAAGCAGTGGATAAGACAGCATTATCGGGACGCATGGGAACTGTTTGATAAAAACACGCGATTTGAGACCGCGGTGAATTCCTTGTGGAGCTACAAGCAATCGCTTCGACCTTCAGTTCAAATGGCGATTATATGGGCTGGGATTGAGTCATTGTTTGGAGTCCGGAGCGAACTTGTTTTTCGTGTCAGTACTCTCGCAGCTTTGTTTCTTGGAGGAGGCAAGCAAAAACAGCAAGAAATAAAGAAACTATATAGAGCAAGGTCAGAAGCCGTTCATGAGGGAAAACAACCTTCTGAGTCTTGTGTTTCCGATTCTGCAAAATTATTGCAAGCGCTAATCTTGGAATGCGTCGAACGGGGCTGTTTACCAAATGAGGACGGTTTGCTTTTCGGATTCGAAGAAGGATCGGCTAAATAATCATTTATCGCCCTACGAGTATTTGCAGATGAGACACCGATGCGTTTCAGTTGCATTGCATAGACAAGATAACGAAAAAGCAGCAAATCAAGAATGGCGATTCGCAAACATGGTTTATCCGGAGTTTTCACCAACCGCATCTTTGCGCGCCGCCTCAAATGAAACCCATAATGGAGTTTGGGCCATTCCAGAGTCACTTGCGCAAAGGTATTGCGAGTTTTTGGATCCAGTGATTTTGAGACGTAGCGTCGCCACTCAGACCGCGAACGCTTCATCGATCTGCAACTTCGGCAAAGCAAAGGGCCGAACATATGACCATGTTTTGATTTATCCAGTTGCCGATATGGCCTCTTGGTTGCAAGATGCCTCGACGGGTCTGAAGCCGCAGACACGCTCCAAGCTCTATGTTGCAATTACTAGGGCGAGGTTCAGCGCTGGCTTCGTGGTTGCTGACAATAAAATAAATGAGCTTCCAGACACGCTAAGCGTCTGGAAGCCATAAATCAATCACGTGTTTGTTTGTCAGCAAAAGCGGATCCCTACGTGAACCTAAAGACGGCCTTGATCAGCCATCCGTTGAACCTGGAGATGCACTTACCAGTCAACTTCATCCATATCACCCCAATCCTTTGAAACAACTCTCATGTCACCCTTCTCTGGCTGCGTCTCGGTTGCGCCCAGCGCCTATTTGGCTACTTCCGCTTGTATCCTGAGTAATAACCTCCGCTGCTGCAACCAAGGTGGCGAATTGCTGCCTTTGCCATATGGATCTGTATGTAAGTGCTTCGAGGTGATGATGCCGATCTCACTTCAATTCATGGACGCATCGAAATAATAGGGCGGAGTCGCTCTCTCGATCCCGCCTCGCAAACCCGAATAGTTCTGACTTTCCCGTTATCCGGAACATCTGGGGAAGTTCGCGTCCCAGTCCGGAAAACCCAATGCCTGAAACGACGATGCCAAGGGGTTACTCGGTCAGCTTCTTGCATCCGTGCCAGGTCAAGGGAAGGGGCAGCCTGTAGAACGAGGTTGGCTCCATAGGGATCTCCTCGAGCCTTCCGTTGCCCCGCCGAACCCATGAAGTTCCGCTTGCGTCGGTGAAAGCCGTTTCGGGTGCCGTGCGTACTCCCATTCCGTGCCCTTCCGTCGGGAGCCATATGCACCATGCTCCAGGAGGAAGCGTGCCGACGCAGACGCGGTTGGGATAAGCGGGGCGGTTATCCTCACCTTTGAAAGAGGGGCCGGCCCCGCTAATCCCGACGCAGGTGACGATTACGTCGTAGACGGGGGACTCGCTTTCGTTTCGAAGCACGACGAATTGCCAGACGAACCGATTGTCCTCGGGCTGATCAGTTCGGTTTCGATCCCCTTCGTACCATGCCGATATGCGGGATGGCTGATGCCGCTTGATGTCGTCCTCCCTGTTCTTTTTGCTCTGGTTACTTTGCCAGAGTGCGGCAATCAAGGCCCCCAAGGTAACGAGTCCGATGAATGCTTGGACAATCAGATTGGCGATGTCTATATCGATGCCAAAAATCATTGGATGGTCACCGGCTCAGCGTCGTGGGGCGATAATTCTAACTCCGAATAATAAGGGATGATCGATGGTTGCCGTTTCGTAAGCGTATAAATGGGTGCGTCTCAACAGCTTGTTTTTCTTAAGGCAAACATGCTGCAACGCCAATTCAAAGAGGTTGCGGTGATGCAAGCAAACGCCAATCGCAGGAACAAATGGGCCGACCGCATCGAGCGGTGCCTCTCGTCCAACATGAGCGCGGAAGACTGAGTAAGCTCAACCACTTGAGAGAGTCGCGCCTTTACAGGTGGTTTGCCAGATTCAGAAAAGAGGAGCCGCAACGCTTCCCCCGTAGGAACGCCGCCACGGCGAACTAGCTTGAAATCACAAGGGGCGGCATCACCGACGCGAAGTCATCGTGCCCGCGACAAACGGATCTTCTCCGATGGCCTCGGCCGCTAGCGCAGATCTAGCATCGAGTGAGTATTTGCACGTTTCCGTACCGCGAATATTGGGGGGCGCTCAAATACTCATTCGATCGAGCTTATGCCATCATTGTTGTGAACGGGGCGACCTCGGTTGCGGTTTGATCTAGCGCAGCGAAGGAAATCTTTCGCTATAAGTTTATGCAGGAGGAAATAATGGAGACATGCCGGTCAAAAGAGCCTGCTGATCAGCTCATCGATCATATTGATTCCTATCTCAGGGATAAGGACAATCAATATGCAATTGCACTTGAGGGAGATTGGGGATCGGGAAAGACCCGATTCATCGAAGGGAAACTCAACGAGTATCTCGAAAAGGGCGAATACAACCTTGTCCGCGTTTCCATGTTCGGAATTGCCACTGCTGATGATCTATACGAACGTATTGTGATGGCGCTTGTACACCTTAGCGATAAAGGTATGAAGGCGCAAGCTGCTGCCAAAACTATAGGGGGCGCCCTCAACGGTATTTCGAGGGCTTTAATTAAAAGAACGGGATTATCGGTGAATCTCGCCGTCGGGATACAATCCGTTGCCTGCCTAATGCTCAAAAAGAAGCACTTTCTTGTATTCGATGATGTGGAGAGGCGTTCTAAACATAGCGACGATTTGGCGCTATTCGGAACGATGAACGATCTTGTCGAAAGACTTGGATTGAAGGTCATGCTGGTTTCAAATGCCTGGGAAGGAAGTGATGTGCAATCGATGCGAGAGTTCGATAGGGACGTACGCGAAAAGCTAATTTGGAAAGTCTATCCTTTCAAGCCGTGCCCGTCTGCATTGGCCAAAGAAATTCTCATGGGAGATTGTCGCCCATCGGAAGACCTTGATATGCATAGCGCCATACTTGCGGGGGTAGAGGCCAGCGGATGCGTAAATGCTCGGGCAATGATTCGTGCTCATGAGCTAATCAGAAGAATTTGCAGCCTTGAGGTGCTTCAAAATACAGGAATTGCACTTCAAAACCGGTTTTACGCTCTACGGGACGCAGTCCATTTTGCTTTGTTGACCTCCATGGGGAACGCACCTTCCATGCCACAAAACGGAAAGCCAGAGGAATGGCTCAGTCCGGAGGCGCTGGAATACGATCGCAGAGTGTCTCTTTACGAGCAATACTCTGATTTCTCCGTGATAGGTAAGGCATTCGACCCTTCAGGCGATGTAGATATTGAAGATCTCGAACAAGGGTTTAAAACATACATTTGGAAACGGTACCCGAGCAACCGCGATACCCTCGAAGTTAGGGAGATCGCTAAAAGTATGCGGTGCGCTTACGATCTTGATGACGATAATGTAGATGGCCTCGCGCAGCGTTACTATGATTTAGTTACTAGAGCACATTATTCAGTCGATTGTTTGCACGACGTGCTCGAGGTTTATTACCTGCTATCTGACCTCAAATGGGAATGTCCATTTTCGCAAAATGACTTTATCAAATATTGCAAGAAAGTGATCGATGCCGATCTAGACAAAGCTTCTGAGCTCCTCTCTGGACCAGTATTTAGTGCAGACGAAAGGCGGAAAAGACGGGCGCTCGCCGAAGAACTTGAGCGTTATGCTCGGACAGAGCTGAATAAAAAGATGTCGAGTCAGTTGATGATATCTGAGGGAGCGGAGGGACTGACGGGCAGGGAGATTGCTCGACTTCTCAACGATGCTGCAGAACGCGATGTCAAAGTGTTGGTTAATGCTAGTCCGAGAGTCATTGTCGAGTCATTTTGTAGAGAAGATGCGGCGAATCAAGAGGCGCTTCGCAAGTTCTTTGTGCATCTTCATAACGTTTGGATTCCGGGTGGGGTGCCATCGGCGGATTTAGTTGAATGGATACTTGAGATAAAGACTGCACTGGAAGAAACGAACGTTGAAACGAAAACTGGATCAATGAGAAGGCGTTTGTTCTTGAGAAATCTGGAGGAGCTTGAGAGCCGATTTGGGTATCCCGTACAGAAGTAGCACCGATGCTCCACTTGCCGTGCGCTTCAGTGCCAGCGGTCTTGTTTTGCGCTTGCGCGGTGCCGGCTTGATTTCATTTGTTGCATAGATTGAAGGATGCGCCAGTCACGTCTTCTTCGCCGTGCTCACGGTCTTCTGTCCGTCTCGGCTGCATGGTGGGTCCGATTGCTTTTTCGGAGTGGCAATGATACGTATGGTGTGAAACGGATGGTACGCGGATAACGAGGGGCGGAAACAACGACAGCCCCACGCTAAAGGAAAGGAGCGGAGGAACTATGCCAGAAAATAAAATACCAGGCCTCTTCACCGTCTACTACATGAATCAGCAGAAGGTGTTCGAGACGAGGATGCTCCTGGACAACAAACTCAAGACTACAAGCTCCAAGGAAAACCAGAACGGGACGACAAAGAGAGCATCATTGAACGCCGAAGCGGAGCTCAACCCTCCCTTTCTGACGAAACTCAGGGCAAAACTCGAAGGAAGCGTCAGGCACGAAAAACAAGAGAAGATCGTGGACACCCTCGAATACGTGAACACAAATAGCCGGATGCTCGCCGACATAATGGAGCATTGCAAAGCCCCCGAAAGCGGAACAACGCTTGCAGAAGGCGACCTCGCATACATCGGCGATGTCTCGCTGGAGCTCATCAATGAGGAGGAGATTCGAGGCATCATGGCAATCATGAGCGGGACCTTCGACGGAATCACCGTCTCCGATGCCGGAGACCTCGACATCGGCCACATGATGCAATCCTTCATAGGAGACGGCGCAGCCTTCAAGCTCAGAGGAAACCGCGCAAGAAGAAGAACGCCGCTGTACGCGAAGATTCCCCTCGATGGAGAAGAAATGTTCGAAAGCGGGTACACAATCGACGACCTGCTCATCGGAAAGGTCGGCATCGTCGGGATATGCAAAGGGAAAATCACCCCGGCCCAGATGAAGAGCCCCCTCGATTACTTCCAACAGCCAGACGACCCGAAACGCACGCCGCAGAACGACATTGTTATATGCGGAAAGAACCCGTCACCCACCGCCATGACCGGCGGCGGCAATCGGGTAGAACAGGGCTATTACATAGACATCCTTGCTGTCATTCAGGCAGTGTCCTTCGAGGCTTGATAGGCAACGCCATGCGCAAACTCGTCACATACAACAAATCCCAGTATAAAGCCCTGATCGACCAGCTCGGAGACGGCGGCTTCAAGTTGATGTCACTTCTCGAACTACACGGAAGCGACCAAATCTCCGAGCTCCTCTCCGAGAAAAAGCTCGTCGTGGACGTTTCATCACTTGTGGGGTTACTCTCGGGCGATCTTCAGCTGGCATCGAAATTCGAGCTCCTCGTCCACCAGCTACCCTTTGGCACCCTCTTCATCGGAGACGATAAAACCGTGAACGAAGGAGCATACCAATTGAGAACCATGTTCGACGACATTATAGAATGCGACATCGAGATCGATTAGGACGCCCAGAAGGACAAAAGAGTAAAGAGAACACTCGTATCCCTCGACGAACTCGAATTCAAACAGGTCCTCACCACCCTCGAAAGCGAGCTCATAGGCCAGATCGAATTCAAACGCTCCTTCGAATCCCGATCGCGCAGCTTCAGGCTCTTCAACGCGCTCGACGAGCAGCCGGTATTCTCGTTGCTCCTTCTTGGCCCTTCGGGTGTCGGGAAAACAGAAGTCGCCAAGATTCTCTGCGAGGCAATCGCGCCATGCCAGCTCCTCCCTAAAGTCAATCTTGGGAACTACAGCAGCAAGGACTCTCTAAACTCCCTGATTGGCAGCCCGAGAGGATACATGGGAAGCGAAGAAGGCGAGCTGGGAAAGAAGATCGACTCGTCCGATGCCGGAATTCTCCTGGTGGATGAGTTCGAGAAAGCTGAACCCGCCGTCTGGAACTTCTTCCTCGATCTCCTCGAGACAGGATCGTTCACGGACTCCCAAGGGATGGAGCACGATCTCCGCGGGTTCATCATCGTATTCACGACAAACTGCCCCCTCGGGAAGATCAATGAAACTTTCCCGGCAGAACTCCTCTCCCGCTTCAATTTGATGAGCCACTTCTCCAAGCTAAGCGTAAGCGACAAAAAGTTCTTTGTCGAAAGATACGTATCCATGTTTGCCAAGAAGTACAGGGAGACTGCTCCCAGTGGCTTGCCGACATTGCCGGACGACATCGCCGACAGGGCAATGATGGAAATCGACATTGAAGCGACCGAAAACATCCGGATCCTCAAGAACACAACAAGATCTTGGATCAGCGAATTCGTAGAGAAGGCCCGAAAGAGCAGTTCAATCGCGACGCAGCCCTCCATCATCAACACCCAAACATAACGAATATATGTTCTTATTGCATCGCATCTACATTACGAAATTCAGATTGCTTGAGATGTCTTGACGCAAGTTCAGATTCACTTCGGAGTATCATGCTGTCAATTTGAAGGATGCTACCTGCGCTTTTGAAGAATCGAAACGGAGGTTGTAAGCCGATTCTTCCTTTCACCGACTGGCAAAACGATTTACACCTAATTGTGGGAGTTGCCCACGCGATTTCTCCTTGCTCCTGCATCGATCTCGCTAAACTAATAAGTGCTGCCACCAGGGCATTTTCTGGTGCATATTCTATTGGCTCCCGCGAAGATCGGAGCGGGTATGTTTGCTGCCGAGTCCTACACCAGCCGTCATTACATTGCGATTGTTGCCATGGCCTGCCTATGCGTTTTGCTGGGCGGGCCTTCTTATGCTGCGGGCGCGGAGAGCCTCATCATCGCGGGCGCGACATACTACGAGCCGGGCGTGTCGGGCCCCGGCTGGGCCTGGACCGATGCCGACCATCTGGAGCTCAACGGCTACGCGGGCGAGGCCATCGGCGCCGACGGCGACCTGGTGCTGACGCTTGCCGGGCAGAACTCCGTGACGGAGTCGCATGCGCCCGATGCGGACATCACGCTGTGCGGCATGGAGGTGTGGGGCAGCCTGACGCTTCGCGGCACCGGGACCCTGACGGCGACGGGCTCGCAGTGCGGGATCCACGTTTCGCAGGCGCTCGTGGTGGACGGATGCACCGTCGATGCCCGGGCAGACGGGGCCAATATTACGGACGAGGCGGTCGCCGGCGTGATCGCTGGCGACATGGCCGTGCGCGGCGGCGGGCGCATCGTTGCCGCGGGCGCCGGGTCCGGAGCGGGCGTGCGCGCCTACGGTGTGTATCTGCAAGATGCGGGCCTTGGCGATGGTGCGGCCGGCTGTCGGCTTTCCGTTGACGCCTCGTGGCTTGATGCGGCCGGTGCCGACGGCGGCGTTGCGTGCACGGGCGGGTCGCTTGTGTCCGCACGGTTTGTGACGCCTGCTGGCGGGGCTTTTGGTGCTAGTGGCGTGATGGATGCTGCAGGGGTAGTGGCACCGCATGTGGTGGTTGAGCCCGATGTCGCCACGCCTCCGGCGGGGGAGACCGACGGGAGCGATGTGCCTGGATGCGGGGCGGGCGAGCCTTCCGCCGATGCTAACCCCGCTGCCGGAGAGCCCACCACAGGGCCCACGACAAATCCGGCGCTGAAACCAGCGGCCGCGACAACCAAGACAACAACGACAGTAACCAAGACCACGGTCGCCAAAGCCTCCAAGCCCAAGGCTGCCACTGCGACAAGTGCGGCACTCCCCAAGACCGCCGACAACAACTGGATCGCCGCTTCCGTGACGCTTTTCCTACTTGGTACAATGCTTCTAGCTGCCGCATGTCGTTGTTGAGATAGCTGCCATTTGGAAGAAAGGGACATCCACAAGGTATGACTTTTGACAACTGTACAGCAGACGCAACCGACCCTATCGTGCCGAAAGCACCCCGTACTTTACCCGATGATCTGGACAGCATCGCCTTGATCGACGAAGCTGCCACCCCGAGACGTCGTGGTTCAAGCTGTAAAGCAGTGTTGAGCTGCGATTTTAGTGGTTACGGCGTTTGCCATGGCGCGGCTGACGCGCACGAATTTAAAATCGGGGGCAAAAAGTTCTTGGAAAACCTCGCGCGGCTATGTTAGTATCTCTTTTGCCGAAAGGCGACGGGCGATTGGCTCAGGGGTAGAGCATATCCTTCACACGGATGGGGTCACAAGTTCGAATCTTGTATCGCCCACCATCTAAAGCACAGGTCAGAGGTGTTAAGCCTCTGACCTTTTTCTTTTTGACACCAAAATTGAAGCGAAGTTACCTAAGGCGTTATATGTTACGCAGTTCACCTTAGGTGTCGTCATTGCGCGTTTTGCAAAATGCGTCTGCGTTCATTCATTGAATTCCCTGCGTAATCTATGTGCAATTGTGGAGACAGAGACCGCTGGCTCACAGCTTGTACCAGCGCGTTCATGCCTATGGCGGCTTTTCAACGGATTGCGTCAAGCTTTTGGTCAGCGTTTGGTCAGCTTCCGGTACTTACCCGCATGATGCCCCGGTAGATAATCGTCCACGACCACAACCGCACGGTCTACGGCCGATACCAGGGGAGGCGCAAATGGACGAAATCGTCTGCGCAAACACCGCATTCCGCTATTGGCGCTGCCCACCGCAGGTGCGCGACCTCTACCCGCGCCTACCCAACTCCGAAGAAGGCTGGCGAGCTCTATCCCAAGCCCCTTTCGTAACCGACGTCCTCAAGACCCCAGTCATCACAGCAGCATCAACTCGAAGCAACCTACATTCCGAGACAAGACGGACCATCCGATGGAACAGCGCCTATACAGAGAAGGTCTCGATCGACACGGGCATGGGCTTTAGCGTCACAGACCCTCTTCATACGCTATTCACCATGACTCGAAGCGTTTCTTCATGCGACCTGGTTCTGGCCATGTACGAGCTCTGCGGATGGTTTTCGGTTTTTAAACCATCGCCCGCGGTCGACATGGCACTTGAGCAAGCAAAATCAGAAGAAGAGCAGTACACCACAGAAAGTCTTTTTGAACTAGATGAAACCCAAGACGAGGCCCCATGGAAGCGAGTCTATGCTCGGGCGAGCCAGAAGGACAGCGAGAATGATCAAAGTGGGCAGCAGAATGACGGATCCGGAAATAAAGCAAACGGAAAAGGCACATCGCTCTGGATGAGAAAGCCTCTTATTGAAATAGAAGAACTGCACAAATTTGCAGCGAAGGTTAAGGGCGAGATGTGGGGAAAACAATTCTACGAAGCCGCACGGCAGGTAATGGGTATTGCGGCATCCCCGCTAGAAGTTGCTGGAATCATGTTGCTAAGTCTTCCGAGGCGTACTGGCGGAGCGGAGTTTAAAAACATATACGTCAACGACTTAACACCGCTGTCGAATTCAGCTCGAAAAATCGCAGGTCAGAAAATCTGTTACGGCGATATCGTCATCGTAAACCCAATAATAATGAAAGCTGTGATTATCGAACTTCAGGGAGAGGTTATCCATGGTTCAGGCGCCGTGCTGGACCACGATGCCGCACGAATGACAGCATTACAAAGCATGGGATACGACGTATTTCTTGTAACCCATGACATGCTCAATGATCACTATCAGCTTGATGCCATCATTCACAGTGTGTGTGAGCGATTGGAGTTGCGCTACAAACCAAAAACCGAGGCGATGAGATGCGCTGAGACCAGATTGCGAGCCAACGTTCTGTGCAATTGGCTTGGTATTGGTAAGTAATAATGTTCAAGTGAGCATTATTACTACTTTATATGCTGCAGTAATTAAGTGCCATTTTAAAACCACGCCGGTTTACTACGTTGGATTGGGGGTAGCTGAGCACACCGAATTCGTCGCTCGTAAAACCGCAGGTAGAATGCCTGCCCGTTTTGCGAATGTAGGCGTGTGGTCGGAAATCCGGGAATCGTCGTAGTAAACCGGTCCGTTTATGAAGCGACCAGCTGGCGCGAGCTGCGCACGGTTCAGTAAATTGACCCGAAGGCGCGGAGAGGGGCTCAGACGAAACCCTCCCGCGGAAGCACCGCGGATTGCTTTGTTCTGGCCGGCGGCACCTGGGGCGCGCCCCGCGGGCTATTTCGGGCATCGTGTGTCCCTTCGGCCCCGCGCCGTTCCACGCACCGGTTGATTTCCGATCTCAGCCGAACACATTGAGCAAATAGGCCATTCCCGCACCT
>UQHT01000017.1 GCA_900540875.1 uncultured Collinsella sp. | reverse complement strand
GCTGCGGAAACGCGGGGTCCGTTCAGGCTGTTGCGTTGAGATTGAAAATCAACCCTGAGCGCAACCTAATGTGACAAAGGAACTGCCCCTTCGTCACATCCCAAATATTGCCTTTACGTGTTGATGCACACGGTGTGCAATAATACTCGCACTGTGCAATAGCGCACAGGCTGAGTAACAAGGAGGACGCTTGTCCCAGCTCGAGAAATGCGATCGCCGGTCCCTTCGCTCGCAGCGTGCCCTTCGCCAGGCACTTGCCAGCGAGCTTGCCGAAAGCGGCGACCTTTCGCGCATTAATGTCGCGTCGCTCACCGAGCGCGCCGGCCTTACGCGCCGCACGTTCTATTCGCACTACCGCGATATTCCCGACTTTATCAATCAAATCGAGGACGGCTTGCTGGTCGAGATCCGTGAGCGCATTGAGCTCATCACCGCAGCTCAGCTGCCCGATCTCTATCACAACATCGATGAGCTCGAGCCGGCGCCCGGTTCGGTTGAGTTGCTGCGTTATCTTGCGGCCAACCGCGACTTAATCGGTGCGCTGCTGGGTCCGGGCGGCGACCAGGCCTTCATTAATAGGATTATCGACACCGCGCGTGAGGCTGTGGTGCCGCGTGCGCAGACGGGCATTTTGGGCCTGGCGCTGGGCACGTTCTTTGACTACTACGTCACCTACGTCGTGAGTGCCGAGGTCGGCCTGATTCAGCGCTGGTTTGAGCGTGGGCTCACCGAATCGCCCGAGGCCATGGCACGCATTATGACGGTGCTCGCTTTTGTGCGCCCTGGTGACCTGTATGGCCAACCCATCGATATCAACGTGCCGGAATACGGCATGAAGCTATTGAACTTGCAGCTCGAGGACGCGGCCGACACCGCCGCAACCGTCGAGTCCAACAACTAAGAGGAGAGACAATGAGCAAGCTCGTCGAGGGCATTAAGGACCGCATGGTCGCTGCCGCACGCGAGGCCGCGCCCACCGTGATGGACGCCGCGCAGAAGGCCGCGACCGCGGCTGTCGAGAAAGTTGCCGAGGCAGTTGCCGATGCCAAGAACGTGGCAGGGGAGGCGTCCGTCACTAGCGAGCCCGCTACCGCCACTGAGCCCGTAGCCGCCGCCCACGCCCCCGAAGGCGCGATTTTCAACCCCGAGGCCGCCCACGGTAACCTGCACCTGGGCATCGACGTGGGCTCCACCACCGTCAAGCTCGCCGTGCTCAACGACGACAACCAGATCGTGTACGCCAAGTACCAGCGCCATCACACCGATGTCCGCGCTTGCGCCCGTGACCTGTTCGAGGGTGCTGCGACCGTGCTGCCGACGGCCCAAATGACCTGCGCCATTACCGGCTCGGGCGGTTTGCTGCTGTCCCAGTGGCTCGAGCTGGAGTTTGTCCAGGAGGTCATCGCCAGCAAACGCGCCGTCGAGACCCTCATCCCGGCCACCGACGTCGCCATCGAGCTGGGCGGCGAGGACGCCAAGATCATCTACTTCGATAACGGCATCGAGCAGCGCATGAACGGTACCTGCGCCGGCGGTACGGGCGCGTTCATCGACCAGATGGCAACCCTGCTGCACACCGACGCGAGCGGCCTCAACGAGCTCGCGGCCAACGCCACCACCATCTATCCCATCGCCAGCCGCTGCGGCGTCTTTGCCAAGACCGACGTCCAGCCGCTGCTCAACGAGGGCGCCCGTCCCGAGGACGTGGCCGCCTCCATCTTCCAGGCCGTCGTGACCCAGACCATCTCGGGTCTGGCGTGCGGCCGTCCCATTCGCGGCAACGTCGCCTTCCTGGGCGGCCCGCTGCAGTATCTCTCCGAGCTGCGCCACCGCTTCTATCTCACGCTCAACCTGGACGAGGAGCACCGCATTGTGCCCCAAAACGCCCACCTGTTTGTGGCGAGCGGCGCCGCCATGGCGCACGAGTCCAACAAGCTCAGCACGTTCCCGCAGCTCATCGAGGCTATCGACAGCTTGGGCGACACGCAGGGTGCTGAGGTCGAGCGCCTGGATCCGCTCTTTGCCACCGACGAGGACTTTGCCGAGTTCAAGACCCGCCACGACACCGAGGTCGTCCCCAAGGGCAAGCTCGACGGCTACACCGGCCGTGTGTTCATCGGCATCGACGCCGGTTCCACCACCATGAAGGCCGCGCTCGTGGGCGAGGACGGCCAGCTGCTGCACACCTGGTACGGCAACAACAACGGCGACATCCTGGGCACGGCCAAGGTCATCATGGCCGATTTCTACAACCACATCCCTGCGGGCTGCACCATCGGCCACGTGACCACCACGGGCTACGGTGAGGCGCTACTCATCGAGGCCCTCAAGGCCGATTCCGGCGAGATCGAGACCGTCGCGCACCTGCGCGGCGCCAAGGCGTTCCTGCCCGGCGTCGAGTTTATCCTGGACATCGGCGGCCAGGACATGAAGTGCCTGCGCGTCAAGGACGGCGTTATCGAGCACATCATGCTCAACGAGGCCTGCTCGTCGGGTTGCGGCAGCTTTATCGAGAGCTTCGCCGTCTCTATGAACATGGACGTGCGCGCGTTCGCCGATGCCGCCATCCATGCCAAGGCCCCCGTCGACCTGGGCAGCCGCTGCACGGTTTTTATGAACTCGCGCGTCAAGCAGGCGCAAAAGGAAGGCGCCACGGTGGGCGACATCGCGGCCGGCCTGTCCTATTCCGTCATTAAGAATGCCCTGTTCAAGGTCATTAAGCTGCGCGACCCCAAGGAGATCGGCAGCCAGGTGATCGTCCAGGGCGGCACCTTTATGTCCGATGCCACGCTGCGCGCGTTTGAGCAGCTCACCGGCGTGCATGCCGTGCGCCCTGACATCGCCGGCTGCATGGGCGCCTACGGTGCGGCCCTGCTCGCCCGCGATCGCGCCGGCGCCGACGGCACCTCGACCATCCTTTCGGCTGAGGATATCGCACACCTCACCGTGACGCAAAAGCATGTCCGCTGCGGCCGTTGCTCTAACAACTGCCAGCTTACTGTGAACGACTTTGGCGGCGGTAGGCGCTTCATTACCGGCAACCGTTGCGAGAAGGGCGCCGGCCACAAAAAGCAGAAGACCGAGGCCCCCAACCTCTTCAAAAAGAAAAACGAGCTGCTCTTTAACCGCGAGGTGCTGAGCCCCGACGAGGCCCCGCGCGGCACCGTGGGCATTCCGCGCGCGCTCAACATGTACGAGAACTACCCCTTCTGGCATGCGTTCTTTACGCGCCTGGGCTTTAGCGTGCAGCTGTCCGACCAGTCGAGCAAGAAGACCTACCAGGCGGGTATCGAGTCCATGCCGTCCGAGAGCGTGTGCTATCCGGCCAAGATGAGCCACGGCCATGTGATGAACCTCATCGACCGCGATGTCGACTTCATTTGGATGCCGTGCGTGCGCTGGGAGCGCAAGGAGGATCCGACCGCCGGCAACTGTTACAACTGTCCCATCGTCATGAGCTACCCCACGGCGCTGGCGCTCAACATCGACGAGATTCGCGAGCAGAACATCGAGTTCCTGTATCCGTTTGTGCCCTATCACGACAAGACCGAGCTCAAGCGCCGCCTGTATCAGGTGCTCGCCGTCGACCGTGTGGCCGATGCGCAAGCCGGTCGCGGTCGCGTGCGTGGACCCAAGATCACGCGCTCCGAGGTTGATGCCGCCGTCAACGCCGCCTTTGAGGCCGATGCGCGTTTCCATGAGGACATCCAGACCATGGGCGAGGAGGCTCTTAAGTGGGTCGAGGACCACGGTGGCCACGGCATTGTGCTCGCCGGCCGCCCCTACCATAACGACCCCGAGATCAACCATGCCCTGCCCGAGCTTATCTCGAGCTTTGGCTTTGCGGTCTTTACCGAGGATTCGCTCGCGCACCTGGTAAAGCCTGAGCGTCCGATTCGCGTCGTCGACCAGTGGATGTACCACAGCCGCCTGTATGCCGTCGCCCGTTTTGTGACGATGCGCAACGACCTGGATCTGATCCAGCTCAATTCCTTCGGCTGTGGCCTGGACGCTCTGACCACCGACCAGGTGCAGGAGATTCTGGAAGCCAGCGGCAAGATCTACACCGTGCTCAAGATCGATGAGGTGTCAAACCTGGGCGCCGCGCGCATCCGCATCCGCTCGCTCATGGCGGCGCTTAAGGACCAGGAGGCCGAGCGCTTGGCCGAGGCCACGGCCGCGGGCGAGGCCTACGAGCAGGGCGATGCCGCGCCGGTGGCGCCCTCCACGGATGCCCCCGCGTTCGCGAGCCGCAAGTACACGTTTGAGGCCCAGCGCGAGAGTACTTCGACCGCGTGGCCCAAGGTGCCCTTTACCGAGCAGATGCGCGAGGAGGGCTACACCATCCTGTGCCCGCAGATGGCGCCGATCCACTTTGACCTGGTCAAAGAGGTGTTCCGCGGTGCCGGCTACAACCTGGAGCTGCTTCCTTCGACCGATCACGACGCCGTCGAGGCAGGCCTGCGCTACGTGAACAACGACATCTGCTACCCGTCGATTCTGGTGACGGGCCAGATTATGGAGGCCATCGAGAGCGGTCGGTACGACCTGTCCAAGACCGCCGTGGTCATCAGCCAGACCGGCGGCGGCTGCCGTGCCACCAACTACATCGCGCTCATCCGCAAGGCCCTGCGCGAGAGCGGCCACCCCGAGATCCCCGTGATCTCGCTTTCGGCCGTGGCGCTGGGCGAGGACAACCCCGGCTTTAAGCTGACGCCGGCGCTGCTTAAGCAGGCAGTCTACGCGGTGCTCTTTGGTGACGTGATGATGCAGATGCTCTACCGCTGCCGCCCGTACGAGGCCACGCCCGGTGCCGCCAACGCGCTCTACGAGGAGTACATGGCGCGTGCCCGCAAGCTGGCGCCCAAGTTTAACCGCCACAACTACACCAAGCTGTGCCGCGAGGCCATCCGCGCGTTCGACACCATGCCGCTCGTGGGCGAGGGCACCAAGCCGCGCGTGGGCGTGGTCGGTGAGATCCTGGTCAAGTTCCACCCCACAGCCAATAACCACGTGGTCGATGTCATCGAGCGCGAGGGCTGCGAGGCCGTGGTACCGGGCCTGCTCGACTTCTTCCTCTACTCCATGAGCAACGCCGAGCTGCAGAAAGACGAGCTGGGAAGCTCTGCTACTACACGCGCGGGCATGCAAGCGCTCATCAAGCTTGTGGACTGGATGCGCACGCCGGTGGAGGAGATGCTCGAGAAGTCCCGCCGCTTCGAGGCGCCCGAGCGCATCGGCACCATGGCCGTCAAGGCCCGCACGGTGCTTTCGGTGTGCAACAACATGGGCGAGGGCTGGTTGCTCACGGCCGAGATGCTCGACCTGATTGATCACGGTGCGCCCAACATTATCTGTACGCAGCCCTTTGCGTGCCTGCCCAACCACGTGGTGGGCAAGGCCGTGATCAAGGAGCTGCGCCGTCAGCACCCCGAGAGCAATATCGTCGCGGTGGACTATGATCCTGGTGCGTCCGAGGTCAACCAGCTCAACCGCATTAAGCTCATGATCAGCGTGGCCAAGGAGAACATGCGCGCCGGCAAGGGCTTTAAGCTCGAGAAGGTGGCGCCGCTCGCGATGGACGAGGTTACCGGCCAGATGCGCGCCCACGACGGTTGCGTGAGCTGCGGACCGGCCAGCGAGGAGGCCGTGGCGTCGGTCGCCGAGCGTCTGGGGCGCGGTATTAAGAAGTAGCTTGCCTGCTATGGGCTAGATATGAGACAAACGGGTGGTGGCCGTACCGGCTACCACCCGTTTTTGCTGGACATATGTTGCGTAAATGGCCTTGCCGACGCCTTTCGTGGACTCGGATTTCGGAAGTGGGGCACAGTTTTGTGGGTGGTGAGTGGGCCACTGATTTGCCAAGAGTCTGCCGGCCCTTGTTGTTTTCTCTCGGAATACTACAAAAAACTCGGGGCTGGCCCACGCTTCCGTTCTGGCGGAATGCGATGCTGTTTTGCATAGAATTAGTACGCCCGCCATGTTCAGCCGGAAAGGTCTCCTTCTTCAGCGCTTTTTAAACAGCGGGATAGCTGGCGTGCCTCAAGTTGAATGCAGCTTATCGCGTGATGAGTTTGCGCTTGGACATCGTTTGAATTTGAAGCGCAGTAAAAAGGGATTGATAATCTATCTTGTTTGCTTAGGCAAACGATTTTTGCTGGATAGCCTATCCTGATTTGAGACGTTTGCGAGGCTATGGTCAAAATAACCCCATGCTTACGAATGAGAAAATCGGACAAATTGTGCTGGTCTGCTAAGTTAATACTCTCGTAGCGGGGGAAAAGGCCCAGATGGTTAAATGCTGAGTCTATTCTTTTTCGACAATATCGAATGTCACAGGTGTTTGCAATTGGATATTGAGCCACCGCGTTTAGATTCGCTGCTGCGTGACTAGCTAATGGGTGATTGCTTTCAACGAGGAGGTTGACTTCGGCGTTCAATAAAAAATGCGATTCAAAAAGATTGGTGTCTACTTGCCCAGCGACAATCGCAATGTCGATTTGTCCGTCAAGTAGAAGGGATAAGCACGTTCCGCCGTCGTCGTATCTGGAAACAGCAAATTTACCACCGTTGTACTTTTTCGAGAGCCGGTTTAGTGTGGGCTGGTTGAACCAGCTTGTGAGTATTGGTGGTAGTCCGACTGCAACGTGTGTCAAATGTGTCTGGGTTATTTTTATCTTTTCACGCGTGATTTGCGCATACGCTTGAATTCCCTCAATTGAAGCTAGTGCATCTAATGCTATAGGAAGGATTTCCTCTCCATAGTTTGTTAGATGTAGAATACTGCCTCTTTTTTCGAACAGCTTCAGACCAAGTTCAGATTCCAATGCTCGAATGCCTTTTGAAACAGCTTGCGGCGAAACGCTTAATATAGTTGCTGCATCCGAGTAATTCTGACAATCAAATACCTTTATGAAATACTGCAGCTGAACAACATTCACCAGAATTTCCTTAGGTTGAATTTTTAATCAGGCTAAGTGTAAATTAAAAAATGTTAAACAAGGCAAACAAATTGTTTCATCTAGTACAAAAAGTTATCAAACAGCTTTTGACTTTTTGACCAAAGTATAACAAGGCCTAAAACGAGAAAGGAGCCATTGTGGATTGGATACAGCCAACTCAAACACCTAACGATATTGCTTTGCTATCAAGTTGGTGTCCTTGTCAGGGCGCAAAATGTCAGGGGCGCTGTAATCCCTGGGGGATGTGTGCCGTGTACACGGGCGGGAATTGCCGCGCATTTCAACATTGCGGTATACACGTTAGCTAGGAGCTTCGATGGAATATATTCAAAAGCCAGTGAATACTCAGATGCCTGCTTCGTCTCGAGATATTTCTACGTGTGTGTCCTGTGCAGCGCATATTTGTTGGAGTTATTCAGGGGGAGGACCGTGTGGCCTGAGGATCTGCATTACCAAATTTTGTGGCTGGAATTACTCCTAATGGCAGGTTGAAATATTGAAATATGCAACGGAGTAGAAATGAAACAGTCTCGCTTTAATGTAATCGATAAAGGCAATCAGCCTACGCTGGTATATAACTCTTACTCCGGCGCAATTGTTGCGTTGGATGCGGAATACGAGAAGGCACTATTTGCGAATGGGGCTAATGGCCCTTCGGAAATTGTCGACAATTTGATGGACGCGGGGTTGTTGGTTTCCGACGGACTTGATGAAATCGAACATTTAAAAGAGATATCATCGGCCTGTCGCATGCAATCAAAATCACTTTCATTTACGATAGCTCCGACATTGAATTGTAATTTCAGGTGTCCGTATTGTTATGAGGACGGCAAGCGTTATGGTTCAATGAGCGACCAGTGCGTCGATCAGGTAATAAAGCATATCAATGGCATGGCTTTAGACAATCAGGCAGAAAGTTTGCAGATTGCCTGGTATGGCGGCGAGCCTTTATTGGCGATTGAGACGGTGGAGAAGATTACGCGCGGAATCCGAAGTGATGAAATCTTATTTAACGCCAGCATGGTGACCAACGGTTATTTCTTAGATGGGAAAACGGCGGAGTTGCTTGCAAAAAATGGGGTCACGCACGTTCAGGTGACTGTCGATGGTCCGCCTGAAATACACAATCAACGAAGATGTCTTCCTTCTGGCGGTGATACGTTCAACCGTATTATCGATAACGTAAAAAGAGCTAGTGCGTACTTCAATGTCATCTTAAGAGTTAATGTTGATCCGACGAACGGTGATCAGATTGATCGCTTGATTGATTCGCTTGATCAAAAAGGTCTTCGTAATAGAGTAAAACTGTATTTAGCGGCAGTAGATGATATAAATGGGGCATGCGCTAACTCTCCGTGCTATTCAGAGGACGAATTTGCCTCGATTGAAGCATCCTGTTTGTCTCGCTACAAAATGACGGGGTACATGGATCCGTTTCTTCCAGGCTTTAATCCGACCATATGCGGAGCCGTCAATAAATATTCAGAAGTTATTGGACCAGATGGTTCCTTATATAAATGCTGGAATGAAATAGGATATTCCGACAGAAGTTATGGCAGCATCTTTGAAAGCGTAGCGAGTAACGCATTCGAAGTTTCCAAATGGAATGCTTACGACTTTTGTTCAGATTCAGAATGTCTTAACTGCTCGCTTCTTCCTATGTGCATGGGTGGCTGTCCCTTCACCAGGCTGTATGAAAATAAGACAAGCTGCGTATCTGCAAGAAAGAACTGTATAAAAGTAATGAGGGCGGCCTATGATTTCAAGCATAAGAAGTGATGCGGACTCAACGGCGCTCTTCGATTGTCTGCCATATTTCAGACTTGGGTTTTCTTCCCAATTGCTTCTGGTTATAGTCTTCGCGTTGTGCTTAATAATATCTGGAATGATGGCTTCTGTATCCCCGCTGCTTACGAGCGCTCTGGTTGACAATATATCTAAAAAAACATCTTACGATACTATCATGATTAGCAGCGCTCTAATTGGTTTTGCGGCACTAATCGATATTGTTGTCAGTTATTTAAGCACCCTTCTTTCAATGCGGATAACGACCGTGGCTGCATACTCGATTGTTCGAAGTAAAATCGATGAGCTCGTTCGGATGCCTTTTGAGTTATATTTTGAGCAGGAGTCAGCTGAAAAAACTCAACAAATTTGTTCAGATGCCAATACTGTGGCTTCCTTCGGATTGTCGGTGCTCCAGACGGTACTTCTTGCGGTTGTCCAGCTAGGTATCAGTTTTATTTTTCTCTATGGATGCTCCGTAGCGCTCTTTTGGGTTTCCGTGACATTTTGCATCTTGTATGCAATTGCATATGCTTTATTCAGAAAACCGCTTTTTGTTTCAGGTCTGACCTTTAAGGAGGAGCAGTCCCTGTATTTCGGAAAAGTGGAGTCCGTACTTGCGCATCAGAGATTTTTGTATGTTAATGTGCTATTCGAAAGAGCATTGAAATCCATAGATAGCTTTTTTTCGTCTTTGCTGCACGCCGGAGTCGCCTATCAAAGTGTCGTTTCGAGATTTCAGGCAACGGATTCCTTTGCTGCGGCTGCGTCCCAGGTGACTATTCTTTTGATTTCGGCTTTCTATGTAATGCATGGAAGCATGAGTGTAGGCCAACTTGTTGCCGTTTCGAGCTACATGGCTTTAATGCTATCTGCCGTGAGGTCAATCTACGGTATAGGTAGTAGCGTACAAGACTGCTTCTCATCGATATCTCGTCTAAATGCCTCTAAATTGCCTTTGGCTGTTGCTGGAGAGGAGCTCTTGGAGATCGATTACATCGAACTGCATAATTTTGGTTTTACATTAAATGAAAAGTGTCTCTACAATAACTTGAATCTCAGGTTTGACAAAGGAAAGCTCTATGCTCTTGTGGGGATTAATGGCTCGGGCAAAACGAGCCTTGCGTACTTATTAATGGGTTGTTTCAATTCGGGTTACGGTGGGGCTATTTCCTACAACGGTAAGGCCCAAGAAGAAATCAACTGCGAGCACCTTAGGCGGAATCTAGTTTCGTTTGCCGAACAAACCCCGATATCAGTAAAGGATTTTCTTAGCGATAGAAATTTTCCTTCTATCGAAAAGAAGAGGTGCGGGGGAATGTCTCCTGGGGAACTGAAACAATTGGAAATTAGGCGGGTCTTGGAAAAGAAGGCAGACGTCTATTTATTCGATGAGCCAACAGCATCACTTGATATTGCTCATAAAGAAGCTCTGATAAATGCTGTGAAGGAACTGCGCAAGCACAAGATTGTCATTGTTATTACACACGATATGGACCTAATAGCAGCTAGTGATGAGGTGGTAGAGCTTGGGAAAAGCGACTGAAATAATGCGCCTGGGGGCACGTTATCTACTGGGTACGATGGTTGCTAGCGTGCCGTGGGCCATTTGGGTTATTGCAAAAGGATCTCCCGCTTGGCTGTGCTCTACAGGGGCGCTCTTTTGTGCGTTGGTAGTCTATCTTTTTGCAACTCGGGGCGCTGTTTCCCGTGATAAGACCAAGCAGCGTGGGATTCTTTTGGGATGGCAGTTCATTTTCATCGTATTTATTATTATGGCCGCCATGCTCGATATAGGTGGAAAATCAATATCCAGATGGGTATTGGTCTGTTCGGTTTCAGTTTTGCATGAGCTGTTATTTAGGTACGTATTTTTATTTGAATACACAATCGTCGGAATAGTTCGGCCGTTTTGCATAAGGGCATTTGTACAGTCGATTCTATGGGCATTGCTTCTCGTGACTCAACAGTGTTTAATCGGGGCACCCACAAATTACATCATTGCAATGATGGGGGGCTATCTTTGTCTGGGCCTTATTTTTGCGCTGCTCGTGCGAAAAACAGGGACAGTGTGCCCGTCTCTTTTAGCCATGATGTTTCTGGATTTTATCAACCTCCTAGCTCTTTGAGTTGCGGACAAAATCTTCAGGTGTTGGCGCCATGGCCGACAAGGCCCGCACGGTGCTTTCGGTATGTAATAACATGGGCGAGGTCTGGCTGCTCACGGCCGAGATACTCGACCTGATCGATCGCGGTGCGTCCAACATCATCTGCACGCAGCCCTTCGCCTGCCTGCGATTCGGTTAGCGAGGAGGCCGTGGCATCGGTCGCAAAGCGTCTGTGACGCGGTATTAAGAAGTAGCCGACCTGCTTCGGGCTAGATATGAGACGGAAGGGTGGTAGCCGTACCGGCTGCGGCCCTTTTTTACTGGATACATGTTGCGTAAATGGCCTTGCCGACGCCTTTCGTGGACTCGGATTTCGGAAGTGCGGGGAAAACTCCGAACCTTCGAGCACACTGCTCTTTTGAACTCTTGTGACCTGCGGTTTTGTTGCTAAAAAAGTCGGTCTGGTCGGCAGAACTCGATTTTTCACCGCACTTCCGAAAACTGCGATCTTGCAGTACGAAAAACGGCCTCCATAACTCTGGGTTTATTGATAAGTGTAGCCGTTCGCCGTATATCATTGTCCGTTTATGGAATCTATCTCCAACGAGTTGTAGTCATATGGTTTGATGTTGGAAACATATGATTACCGGCAGGCCGTAGGTGACGTTCCCCCTGATATCGGAGGTTCCGGGTATGTTTCGTGCTCCGTTAAACAACTATCGGTTGGGCTAACATGGATCGCCGTGTTATTTCGATAACCCTTGCAGTGGTTTGCCTAGCTGTGCTCCTGGGCGCTATAGGGCAGTTCGCTATAAGTCGAGAAACATCCTATATGCAGGAATGTGCTTCCGAAGGCTTTGCCATTGACGGTTACTATCGGGATGACGAAACAAGTCGGGAAACCCTGGCTTTTCTTGAGGAGGACAACTGTCGATGGCAGCTGGTCGACCAAGACGGAATCTGCACAGACGGGCAGTTTAAGCGTACGGATGACCCCAACATCCTGATATTAAAGAAGGAAAACGGCGAAGAATTCGGTACGGTCCACGTGGCGTATATTTCGCGCCGACGCGATCAGGGCTTGCTCTACCTATTTAGAGATACCAGGGTGACCCGTTTTTATCTGGTGAGTACCGGTCCGGCGTTTACAGTGGAGTCTGGCGATGTCGATGCGGACAGCTGATTCACGGCAATAAATCAGCGAGCGGAGCGCGGCCATGGACCGCGCCCCGCTATTTGCTCGTGGCCCGCGTCACGTCTGCGCCATGTCGTAGCTTGCGTCCGTGCGAGCATTCATCCCGCGCCGGCATCACTTCACATCAAACTCAACGCGATCGAGTTCGGGCACGTTGAGGTCGATGAGCTTGCGAGCAACGCGGCGGTCGTGCGCCCCGAGCGCCTCGCTTGTCGTTACATGGGCGACAATCTCGCGCTCGACGATGCCCTCCTCGTCGCCCTCGGCGGCCGAGGTCTCGACGGCGACGGTGTAATCCCTAAAGCCCGGCAGCACCGCGGCAAGCTCGCGTGTGGTCTCGGTGACGCCGTAGCCGTCCTGCACGCCGGCCTGTGCCGAGCCAATGGACCCCGCGGTCATGACGATGCAGGGGATGGCAAAGATCACCGTGCCCACGATGATGCGGCGGCGCACCTTGTGTGACAGCTCATCGACCTCGGCATCTTCTTCGGCGGTCACAATGCCGTCACCGTTGAGGTCGCGCTTGAGCGGCACGCGCAAAAGAAGCAGCACGGCTTCGGCGGCCAGTGCGATAAAGACCACGTTGATGCCAAACTCGTAAAGCGCCGAGAGAAACAGTGACCCGCTTGCAATGGCGATGCCATAGCCCGCCGCGCACAGGGGCGGCATGAGCGCGGTCGCCACGGCCACGCCGGCGATGAGCGTGGCGGGTTCCTGGTCGCGCGAGTTGCCCAGGCCACCCGCAAAGCCGCCCGCGAGCGCGACGGCAAGGTCCCACACAGTCGGTGTCGAATTGTCGATGATGGCGGCCGTGGTGGTGCCGAGGGGCGAGAGCTTAAAGTACAACGTGGACGTGACCAGGCAAAAGACCATCTGCAGTGCGAGGCTGGCAATGGCCTCGACGGTGATCTCGCGGTCGAGCGTGGCGATGCCATATGCCATGGCAAGGACCGATCCCATGAGCGGGCAGATGAGCATGGCACCCACGATGGCGATGTCCGAGTCGATATCGAGGCCGATGCTTGCGATGAGCATGGCGATGATGAGGATGCATAGGTGGGAGCCAGTCAGACGCGCCCCGTTTACAAAACGCTTGCGGATCACGTGATAGGGCGCGCGTCCCTCGCGTATGTTGAACGCCTGCTTAAGGAAACGGGTGGCATTCTCCATGGCCTCGCTGTGTGCAGGGCGTATACCGTGACGACGATGATGACGCTCGCGCAGCCGCTTGATCTGTTGTTTGTCGAGTTCCATGCTTACCTCGTTTAGCTTCTGAGCCGCTTCTTGCGTCTGTCGTCTTTACTCTACACCGCGTTAGGCGAGGTGTCAGACAAGGTTTGTTGACCTGGAAGTCAGGCCAATCGACATGGCTAAAACGCCGTGAGGATCATAAGAGTCAAATAGACAAAAAAGCGCGGGGCCGGTTTGATTCCGACTCCGCGCTCTGCGCTGGTGCGTTGTTGTTCGGCCTACCCCAGCAGGCTCAGACCCACGGAGACAAACGCCAGGATAACGCCGACGATGGACTCGCCGCCCAGCAGGCCACTGGCAACGACCAGGCCCTGCTCCTGGAAGGCGGCATCCTTGGCGGCCTTCTCCTCGTCCGAAAGGCCGGCGGCGGCGTCGCGGTGTGCGGCCCACTTGTCGTAGGCGAGCTTGACACAGGAGCCCAAGAAGGCCGTGAGCGACATGTAGAACGGCAGGTACACGCCCAGGCCGATCATCATGGCCGGAATGCCGAGCCAGTACATGACGATGCCGGCGATAAAGCCGCCAACGAACCACGGCACGCTCGGGATGCCCGAGACCATGGTGGCGACCACACTTGCCTGCGCGGCCACAAAGCTCTTGTCGGGACCAAAGGCGTCCGGACCATAGGCGGTGACAAGCGCGACCATGACGGCGGCGGCGACCAGGGCGCCCACGATGCCGCCAATGGCTTGGCCGACCCACTGCGCACGCGGGTTGGTGCCCAGCACGGCGCCGGCCTTAAAGTCGTTCATGACGTCGCCCGCAAGGCCGCACGCCACGGCCACGATGCCGGCGATAAAGAACAGTTTGACCTGAGCGATCTGTGCGAAGGCAGCCACGATGAGCATGACGATGAGGCCAAAGATCTCCATGGGGTCGATGCCCGTCTGGCCGCAGCTCTGTGCGCTCATAATGGTAGTGACAAAGGTGAACAGCGTCACGATGACGGCCGGGACGGGACCAAGGTCGAGCGCGATGGCGACGATCACGGCGATGGCGGCAGCGCCCAGGCCGATGATGCCGGCGTCGAGCTTAAGGGAGCCCGAGATGAGCGACTGCTCGTCGGTGTCGGTGGAGCTGTCGGCGGCAAGACCGCGGACGATACCGGCGACCTGCGGCAGGATGTCCTTGAGGACGACGGCGACGCCAAAGCCCATCATGAGGCCCATGCCCAGGGACTTGACGATGCCCTGCGCGGTCACAATATCGAACAGACCGGCAGCGGTGCCGCCCACGATGATGCCAAAGTTGCCCAGCAGGGCGCCGGCAAACCAGAAGGCGACCGGGGCGAAGCCCACGAGGAAGCCGACGGAGAGCAGCATGGGCGAGTTGTAGATGCCAAAGGTCACGCCGGGGATGTTGAGCGTGCATAGCATGCTGGGCACCACGCCCAGAGCGTCGCGAAGCACGCTGTAGATGCCTGCGATGGCCATAGAGCCAAAGAGCTGCTTGCCGGTCTTGCCGCCGGCCTCGGTGGCGCGCAGGGTCTGAGCTGCGGCGTTGCCGGTGGGGAACTCCAACGCGGCGTCTACGATAAAGTGGCGGTGGATGAGTGCCGTGGCCAGCAGGCCCAGGATAGTGCCGGCGAGCGCCACGATAAACATGTCGAGCCAGCTGATCTGGTCGGCATAGCCCAGCATCCAGGCGCCCGGGATGGTAAACGCCAGGCCGCCGGCAACCATGGCGCCTGCGGACATGATGGTGTGGGTGACGTTGGCCTCGTTGAGGCTGGCGTTGCCCATGAGCTTAAGGAAGAACAGCGAGATGACGGCAGCGAAGACGATCGGCCAGGGGAGTGCGCCCATCTTGAGGGCGGTGTAGGCCGAGCTTGCCGTGATGATCACGCAGCCAAGGACGCCGATGACGACGCCGCGCAACGTGAGTTGCCCGCGCATCGAGGCGCGGTTCAAGGGATTGCTCATATAAAACTCCTTTGCGTATATCCGCTTCCCCCGGGAGCGCCGCTACGGATATGGCGCGGGAAGTCGGGTTACCAAGGGCCGCCGCGTGAGCTCGCGCACGACCGCGCACCAGTATAGCCGCAAGCTAGTCATTTTGGGATGACTGGTTTAGGTAGGCGATATACTGCTGGGCAGACGAAAGGAGCGCCGACGATGCTTAATGGGTGTGCATATATATTGACGGTCGACGTGGGCAATACGTTCATTCGCTTTGGCCTGTTTGCAGAGGATTCGGCCGCGGCGCAGGAATGTCCGCTTGCGACGTGCGAGATCACCACGCCGTCGAGCATCACAGCAGACGAGGTGCGCATGAGGCTCACACAGGTCATGGGCGCGCTGTCAGCCGATGCGGGCATGCCGGGTGTGCTCGTTCCCGCAGCCGCAGCGCTGAGCTGCGTAGTGCCGGCGCTCGAGCGCCCGTGGAAGGCGGCGCTTTCCCGCACCTGCACGGGACGCGTGCTCACCGTGGGGCCGGGCCTCAAGACCGGCATGCCCGTACACTACGACGATCCGGCCGAGATCGGCCCCGACCGCATCGCCGACGCCGTGGCGGCCCGTGCCGTCTACGGCTCTCCGTGCATCGTGATCGACCTGGGCACTACGACCAATATTGAGGTCATCGATGCGCGCGGTACCTTTGTGGGCGGCGTCATCGCGCCGGGTCTGGCGCTCGGTGCCCGCTCGCTCTCGGCTGCTGCGGCACGCCTGCCGCAGGTCGAGCCCTCGGCACCCACGCATGTGATCGGTCGCAACACGCGCGAGGCCATGCGTTCGGGCGTGGTTCTGGGCGAGGTAGCCCGCATCGACGGCATGCTCGACATGGTGCTTGCCGAGATGCGCGCGACCAAGGCCGCGGGGGAGGGCGACGTGCCCATCGTCATTACCGGCGACGACGCCGAGGCACTCGCGGCGTTGGTCGGCCACAGCCTGACGGTAGACGACGCGCTGACGCTGCGGGGTCTCGCCGAGCTCTACCGCATCAACCAAAAGCCCCGCCGCGTGTAAAAGTGAGGGCGCCGGTGGGACAAACGTCTCCACCTTTCACCTGCTACAATGGGTCAAATTATTGCGATTACGGAGGTGTCTGCCATGTCGGACGATCTTCATCAAACTTCGTCAGGCAAGCGCCTGGACGTCATTAGCTGGGACGAGTTCTTTATGAGCGTGGCCATCGCCGCGCAGCGCCGCAGCAAGGACCCCAACACGCAGGTGGGTGCGTGCATCGCCAGCACCAACCACCGCATCCTTTCGGTGGGCTACAACGGTACGCCCTCGGCGCTCAACGACGACTTTTTCCCGTGGGGTACGAGCGACGACCCGCTGCAGGACAAGCACAACTACGTGGTCCATGCCGAGGCCAACGCCGTGCTCAACTACCGTGGCTCGCTCAAGGACCTCGAGGGTTCCACGGTCTACGTCACGCTGTTCCCGTGCCACGACTGCGCCAAGATTTTGGCGCAGGTGGGCGTGGGCGAGGTTGTCTACCTGGACAACAAGTACGCCGACACCGACGACGGCCGCATCAGCCGCCGCATTCTCGACTCCTGCGGCATCAGCTACCGCCAGGTCATCGTCGATGTCCAGATTGGTACCGGGGGACAGGCTCGGCAGTAGCGCGTGCCAACGCCAGCTGGCGGCAAAACAGCTAAAAGATCCCCGTCCCAAATTGACTGCACGTGAAAGTCGTGTCCGCGCGCATGGATGGCTCGTGAGCGGGTACACGGCTGTAGTAACATAGCCCCTGTCCGCGGGCGTGCCCGCGTTATTGTGAGAAAGGAGCCCCTGTGGCTGTTAACGAAGAGCTGCTTAAGAAGGTTCTTGAAGAGATTCGCCCCAACCTGCAGGCCGACGGCGGCGATATGGAGTATGTGGGTGTTGACGACGAGGGCGTCGTCAAACTGGAGCTGCAGGGTGCCTGCGCCGGCTGCCCTATGAGCGCGCTGACCCTGTCCATGGGTATCGAGCGTATCCTCAAGGAGCATGTGCCCGGCGTTACCCGTGTCGAGCAGGTTAATGCCTCCGGCGAGACCGACGACCTGTACGACGAGTACGCGCCGTTCTAAGATGCGAAAGCTGCGGACGGCATACTCCGCATAGACGTTACGCCCAAATATGCGGCTGCGAGCGCAAGGCCCGCGGCCGCATTTGTATGTAGGGAGTAGGAGGGTCGACATGCTCAACGACTTCTACCATATGCTTGATCCCGTCGCGATTTCGGCGGGGCCCATCACGATTTACTGGTATGGTCTGGCCTATGTGGTCGGAGCTCTGCTCACGGCGGTCGTCATGTATCGCACGCAGCGTCGCTGGGGCTTTAGCATCACGATTGACGACCTGACGAGCGTCGTGGTCGGCGCGGTCTTTGGCCTTATCATCGGCGCCCGCCTGTTCTACGTCATCTTTTACGGCGACGGCTACTACTGGGCACATCCGCTCGAGATCTTTGCCACCAACGAAGGCGGCATGAGCTTCCACGGTGGCCTGGTCGGCGGCATTATCGGCGGCATCATCGTGTGCCGCATGTATAAGCTCGACGCATGGACTCTGGCAGACCTTGCTGTCATCGGCGCGCCGCTGGCCTTGTGTCTGGGCCGTTGTGCCAACTTTGTCAACGGTGAGCTGTGGGGCAAGCCGACCGATCTGCCCTGGGGTGTAGTCTTTGGCGGGACTGCGGGCGATATGCCGCGTCACCCCTCCCAGCTCTACGAGGCATTTCTTGAGGGCATTGTGCTCTTCTGCATCCTGCAGGTGCTCAGCCGCAAAAAGCCGTTGCTGCCCCAGGGCACGTTTATGGGCGTGTTTGTGATGGGTTACGGCATCGTCCGCTTCCTCGTCGAGTTCGTGCGCGTGCCCGATGCCCAGCTGGGTTATCTGCTGGGAGGCGTTATCACCATGGGCCAGCTGCTGAGTTTGCCGCTCGTGATCGCCGGCCTGGCGCTCACCATCTTCGCCCGACACCGCAACCGACCTCAGCGCATCTACCTCGACGCCTAACCGCCACATACCACCACAAAGGGGACAGGCACCTTTGTGGTGGTTTTACCGGGCAACGATGACAGAACCGTAACGTTTCCCCATATAAAACCTGCCAAAATAAACCTGTCCCTTTTTGGCAGGTTTCTAGAAAGGCTCTTCGGACTGTGAAGGATTCCGACCTCTCCACATCTGCGGCACGCGACGCCGCCCGCATCGTCTGGTTTAAGCGCTACCCCGCCAAGCAGACGCTCATCGCATTTCTGCTCGCGCTGTTGGCGACCACGGCGTTTTCCATCGATCCCGCGCCGGTCTCGAGCAATGCAGTCTTGGCGATTGACCCCAAAGCCTCGGGCATGCTGTACGTGTGCTACGAGGTGCTCCTCTCGTTTGCCGGCCATACCGACGCGGTCATGCTGCTTGCGCTTGCCTGCCTGCTCACTCTGCCGTTTCGCTACGTATTCTTTGGCCGCGGCGATGCTTGGCGTCCTTCGGTGATCCTTCCGTCGCTGTTCTTTGCCGTCTGCATGGTGTTTGGCCGCAGCTACGACCTCACCGATTCTGCCGAGATCGTACTCGGCGACAAGGCTCGCATCATCTGCGCCTGGATAGGCGGTGCGGGCTGGATGCTCTTGGCGGTCGTTGCCTTCTACCTGGCTTTTGAGTGTCTAGATTGGCTGAGCTCTCGGCGCATTCCGTTTTCCGAAGCGCACTTTGGCCGCGTATGGCGTGTGGCTCACGCCGTACTCTCGGTCCATCCCTTTGCCGGGCCCTTCCTGGTGCTTATGGTCGCCTGGGCGCCCACGCTCATCGCTTCGCTGCCCGGCCTTTTTATGGGAGATACGGGTGCGCAGATTCGCCAGTGGTTCAACTACCCCAACGGCACGAGTGACTACCTGCGTCTGCTCAATCCCAATGTGTTGCTCAACGGACATCACCCCGTGGTGCACACGGCTATCATCGGTTCGTGCGTCCAGCTGGGGCTTTCACTGTTCAACAGTGCCAACGCAGGTCTTGCCATCTACACCTGCGCTCAGTTCGTCATTACGGCCGCCTGCATGGCCTATTCCATCTCGTCGCTGCGCAAGCTGGGCGTGAGCTTGCCGATCCGCGGCGTGATCTTGCTGTTCTTTGTGTTTATGCCCATGTTCTCCAACTACGCGGCCCTGCTTACCAAAGATGTGCTGTTTGCCGACGCGTTTTTGGTGCTGTTGGTGCAGACCGTGAAGCTCGTGGCCTGCGGCCTGCCCCGTCGCGATGCCAATGCCGAGCGTGCGGGCGAACAGAGGCCCGTGCTCTTTGCGCGCCACGACTGGCTGTTGCTTGCGCTGGCTGCCATGGGTTCCACGTTTTTGCGCAATGGCGGTCTGGTGTTTCCGTTGGCGGCCTGCGTGATTGCGGCGGCGTTTTGCGCATGGGATGTACATGTCGCCCGTCGTGCGGCTAAGCAGACGGGCACCGCGGTCTCATGCGCCACGCCGCGCTTCCGCTGGGTTGGCGTCCTCGCGGTGCTCGCACTCTGCCTTGCCTCTAATATGTACTTCACCAAGGTCTTTATGCCGGCGCACGACATCACGCCTGGTTCCAAGCGCGAAATCCTCTCGATTCCGTTCCAACAGACGGCTCGTTTCGTCCAAAAGCACGACGGCCTCAACTCGGGTGTCAACCCCACGGTAAAGGAGGACGGCACCATCGTGGAGGCTCCTTGCGACGGCTTGGTGACCGACGAGGAGCGCGTCGTGATCGATCGCGTGCTCAAGTACGAGAACCTGGGCCGCCGTTACAACCCGGATAAGTCGGATGCCGTCAAGAACTGCTTTAACGAGTACGCCTCGCAGGAGGACATCGATGCCTATTTTGAGGTATGGGCCCAGATGTTTAAAAAAGATCCCGAGTGCTATATTTCGGCGCTTATCAATAACTACTATGGTTATTTTTATCCGAGCGCGCGCGATGCCTGGGTCTACAGCACGGCGCGTAGTGCCGAGATCATGGCGCGTCCCGACAACCTCAAGTACTTCGACTTCCATCCGGTTGACAGCAACGTGGTGCGCTGGTGTGACCACCTGATCAATCTGTACCGTGTGGCGGTGCAGCGCATTCCGTTTATTTCGCTCACCATGAGCTCGGCCACCTATGTGTGGATCATGATCGCCGTGGTGGTCTACCTGCTGCGTCGTCATTCATGGCGTGCGCTGGCGATCTGGGTGCCGCTGTTGGGCGTGCTCGCCGTGTGCCTGATTGGTCCGTGCAACGGCTCGACCTACATGCGCTACCTGTATCCGGTCATCGCCTGCACGCCCTTCGCCATCGGCGCCACCGTCACCCGCAGCGACTTCCTCTGGTCCTAACTTGGTGCATTGGGGTCAGGTTTCTTTGCACCAAAGGGGACATCATCACGACGCCTTCATTTTGGGGTTTATCTCGCAGGCTAGTAGGTATATCATAACGACGTTTGTTTATATTGCCCGAGCATCTGCGCTGGGCTTTAGGTCGAAACCGATAGGAGACACGTATGTCCGGACACTCTAAGTGGGCCACAACCAAGCATCGTAAGGGCGCGCAGGACGCCAAGCGTTCCGCCCTCTTCTCCAAGCTCAGCCGCAACATCACCGTTGCTGCCCGTCTCGGCGGTGACCCGCTGCCCGAGAACAACGCCAGCCTCGCCGCTGCCGTTGCCAAGGCCAAGGCTCAGTCCATGCCTAAGGACAAGATCAAGTCCGCTATCGACAAGGCTTTTGGTTCGGGTGCTGACGCCGCCGTCTACGAGAACATCGTGTACGAGGGCTACGGTCCTGCCGGTGTCGCCGTCTACGTCGACTGCCTGACCGACAACCGCAACCGTACCGCCGCTGACGTCCGCTCCGCCTTCTCCCACGCTGGTGGCAACCTGGGCACCTCCGGCTCCGTCGCCTTCCAGTTTGAGCGCAAGGGCCAGATTGTCGTCGCCAAGGAGATCCTGGACGAGAACGCCAAGAAGGAGACCATGATCGCCAACGGTGCTGCCGGTGACGAGGATGAGTTCATGATGGCCATCGCCGAGGCCGGTGGCGAGGACTACGAGGATGCCGGCGAGGAGTGGATCGTCTGGACTGCTGCCAACGACGTCATGGCTGTCTCCAAGGCGCTCGAGGAGCAGGGCGTCCAGGTCAAGGGTTCCGAGACCACCATGGTCCCGACCACCCCGACCGAGGTCTCTGGTACCGACGCCAAGAAGGTCCAGCGCCTCATCGACCGTCTTGAGGAGCTCGACGACGTCCAGGACGTCTACAGCACCATGGACATGACCGACGAGGTCATCGCTGCCCTCGAGGAGGAGTAGCGCCCGCACGGATTGAGCCGTGCATATCTGGGCATAATGAAGCGAGCATGCAAGCCTCGTGGAATAGATGAGCCGGATCCGCGTGCGTAGAGCACCGGACCCGGCTCTTTTATAATGATGCGAACCGTTTTGCATTTCGAGAGCCGAGATTTGAAGGGAGCGCCGCGTGCGCGTACTCAAACGAGCCCTAGCGATCGTGTATCTTGCCGCCACCATCGTGGCGCTGGGTACGCTTGTCTGCCAGTTTTGGGGGCCGTATACGTATCGCTTTATGCTGCTGATGCGCGACCCCATGCCGCGCATCGTCGTCACGGCGTGCGCCGGCGTCGTGGCGATCGGCGTGCTGGTAAGCTTTTTCCGCCTGATGTTCGCCCGTCGCGAACCGTCCTGCGTGCATCCGGCGGGGGAGCGCAATATCGAGGTTACCCTTGCGGCGCTTTCTTCGTGCGCCAGGGCTGCTGCCGAGCGCGACGACCGCGTGATGGTTGAGCATATCGAGGCCCGCGTCCAAGGCCCCGACGATTCGCACGTCCGTTTTAAGGTCGAGGCCATCGCGCTCGATGATAAGGACGTTGCCGCTCTTGCCACCTCGATGCAGCAGCGCATCGAGAAGGCCTGCGACACCATGCTCGGCACGCCGGGTACGACCGCGCGTGTCCGTTTTTTGCCGTCCAAGACTACCGTCCAGACCGTGGAGGTTTCCGGTGAGTGATACCAATCAAGATAAGACCGCTCGTACGCCGCGCCTGACGATTGACCAGGGCGCCACGCCGACGAGCGAACCTGTTGATTCCAAAGCAGAGGCAACCGAGTTGCAAGATGCGGCAGCCGCGGATTTTGACGAGGCTATGGGTCTCATCAAGGGTACGGGCGCTGCCATCTGGAGCTATGCTGTGCGTCATCCCAACACCACGCTCGGTGCCGTCGCTGGCTTTATCCTCGCCGTGTTGGTGCTCACGCTCGGCCTGTGGGATACGCTCGTCATTGCATTCTTCGTGCTGATCGGCGCTGTGATCGGCCAAATTCGCGACGGCGAGAACGGGATCGTCAACTTCTTCGGCCGTCTGTTTAGCGGCCGCTAATATGTATTCGACTGTCGCATCCGCGGCAGGCATAAGGAGGAACCATGGCTTTTAATACGAAGGTCGATGTAGCCGATACCGAGCTCGAGGAGAACGAGGCGGTCGTCGCCGAAGCTGAGGATGTGACGCTCGAGGACGAGGCGCTCGTTGAGTCCGAACCCGCCGACGATGCTGATGAGGATGACGAGGAAGCGGACGAGTCCGAGGACTCGCTGACCTATTCCAACGGCGTGATCGAGAAGATCGTCGCCATGGCCACCCGCGAGGTTCCGCACGTTCTGGGCATGAAGGGTAACCTCATGCATTTTGTGCAGGAGCAGTTTGGTGCCGAGAATCTGACCAAGGGCGTGACGGTCGAGGTCACCGATGACAATCGCGTGGTCGTCAACATTTCCGTCATCATCGAGTACGGCGCCTATGCGCCCGCGATCTTCGACGATGTCAAGGCACGTGTCACCGAGCGCCTTGCCGCGATGACCGGCCTTGAGGTGGCGGGCGTCAATCTGCGCATCGAGGACGTCATCACCCCCGAGGAGTATGAGCACCGCACCAGCCAGCACGAATAACCTTCCAAAAAGGAACAGGTTTGTTTTGGCAGGTTTTATCTGCGAAAACGTTAAACGGCCGACCGCGCAAGCAAAAGCGTGGCCGGCCGTTTTTATACGCTCCCGATGTAGTCATACCGCTCGTCTAACTGGGGGTTGCAATCCCTACGTTCCGCGTTACTCTAATGGGCGCATTGTTTCCAAATTGTTAACGAGGAGTTGCCGTAATGGCCGACGAGCACGAAACAGAAAGCAAGGCATGGGCAATTGAGGCCGCTGCGGCAGAGGCGGCGTCGCGTGCTGCCGAGGAGGCGCATCGTCCTCCCGTGGTGCCGATGGAGCGCGTGGTTGATCGCACCGATATCGAGCGCGGCGAGCGTGCCGGCCAAAAGCGCAGCCAGGAGCCAGGCTTTCCGCGCTTTTTTGCCGAGCTCAATTTGGGCCTGATCCTCACGGCCTTTGCCATCGTCGCGTTTAAAACCCCTAATCACTTTGCTTTTGGCGGCACCTCGGGCGTGTCGGTCATTCTGTCCACGCTGTTCCCGACCCTGCCTGTCGGCGTTTTTATGTGGATTATCAATGCGGTCCTGGTCGTTCTGGGCTTTATCTTTTTGGAGCGCAAGGCAATCCTGTGGAGCGTTTTCGCCTCGTTTGCGCTTTCGGCCTACGTCTCGCTGTTTGAGCTCTTCATTCCGACCGATGTCTCTCTGACGGGTGATATGTGGCTCGACCTGTGCTTTGCCGTGATTCTGCCGGCGCTCGGCAGCGCCATCGTCTTTGATATTGGTGCCTCGACGGGCGGCACGGACATCCTCGCCATGATTCTCAAACGCCGCACGACGCTTGAGATCGGCCGTGCGCTGCTGCTGGTCGATATCGGCATCGTGACCATCGCGGCCTTCTTGTACGGTCCGCGCGTCGGTCTGTACTGCGTGCTCGGCCTGTTTGCCAAGACGCTCGTGGTCGACAAGGCCATCGAGAGCATTCACCTGCGCAAAGTCTGCACGGTCATTTGTTCCGAGCCCCTTAAGGTCGAGGAGTTTATCGTCAAGCATCTCAACCGTACGGCGACTATCAGTCGCGGCTACGGTGCTTTCTCGGGCAAGTGCGTGACGGTGATCATGAGCGTGCTGAGTCGCCGCGAGGCCGTGCAGCTGCGTCGCTACGCTCGCGAGATCGATCCGGGTGCCTTTATCACGATCGTCGACAGCTCCGAGATCGTCGGCAAGGGTTTCCGCGGAACGAACTAACGCGGTCGAGCTCATCAAACAATCGAATAGCGCCCTGCGCATTGCAAATGCGTCATGTTGGAGTATTTGTCCCCACATTGGGTGATAATGATGCCAAAGACATCGTTTGCGATCCAGATGATTCGCTCAAGATACGAAGGGATGATCTCGATGTTCTGTTCGCAGTGTGGTGCCCCCATGGGCGATAACGACAAGTTCTGCGGCGCGTGTGGTGCCCCCAATGCCGGTGCCGCAGCCTCTGCCCCTCAGGGTCAGCCCCAGCAGTTTGTTCCGCAACCGCCCGTGGCGAATGCGTCCAAGGGCTGTGTGGCTCAGGCGTTTGAGGATATGACCAAGACTCCGGGCGTGCTGCAGCGCGTGTGCCAGATTGCCTTTTTACCGGCGCTGATTTGTGTTGTGTCGGTACTCGTGCTGTTTATTCCCGTTATTGGCGGCATTGCAGCTGCCATCGGCTTTTTGGCAGCTTGCATTGCGAGCGTGTGTGGTTCCGGCTTTGGTATTGAGTGGGGTCGAGATCTGTCGCTCAAGGTTGATGACGGTATGGATCGTCCGCTCATGCGTTCCACGTCGTTTGGCCTCGGAGTCTTTTCGAGCGTTATCTCGGTCGTGCTCGAGGTTATTGCTGCCATTCCCGTTATCGGTGTAGTGCTTTCGCTGGTGGAGAGCGTGGTAATTGGCGCCGCGGGCTCGTATTCGTATTACGGCTCTTATGCACTCGAGGCAGCGCTGTTCGGCTCGCTTGGCCTGCTTGTCCTGGCTATGATTGCCACGGCGGTCTTGGGGGTCTTCTTTAAGATGTTCGCCGACATTGCCGTGATGCACTTTGCGGTGACCGGTCGTGTCGAGAGCGCGTTTTCGCTCGATAAGGTCTGGGCGGCCTTTAAGCACAACAAGACCAAGCTGTTCTGCGCTTCGTTCCTTCCCGAGTTTTTGACGGGCCTGGTCGCCAACGTTGTCACCTGGATCCTGACGTTCGTCTTTGGCACCATTGCCTCTGTCGGTATGTATAGCTACTACTACCGTCCTACGGCTATTGAGGCGCTTGTTACCGGCGGTGGCATCACGCTCGTATTGTTCTTGGTGCTGACGGCGTTTGTCACGGTATTCCTCACGGTCTTTGGCAAGATGCTCAAGCACCGTGCCGTTGGCTATTGGGTTGCGCGCTACGCAAGCGAGTGGGCCGACGAGGACAAGGACGACGTCCTGACTTTTGTGCTGCCGTTTGAGAAGAAGTCTGCTCCGGCTGGTTTTAGCGCCGACGCAGCGCCCGTATCCGATTCCGCTGCGGCGCCCGAGTCCGAGCCCGCGCCCGAGTCCGAGCCCGCGCCCGAGCCCGAGCCCGCGCCTGAGCCCGAGCCTGCGCCTGAGCCCGAGCCCATGCCGGAACCGGAGCCCGAGCCCATGCCGGAACCGGAGCCCGAGCCCGAGCCTGCACCAAGCTCCGACGAGGACCCGCAGGACGAGTAGCCCTGCCGCCTGCCATTTGGGGACGGGGTAGAAACGGTAGAAATAGCGCTTGACAAATGAGCGGGGGCGGACGTGTCGAAACGTCCGCCCCCGCTTTGATATCGCGATGTGGCTATGACTGCGAGATGGCCGCGAATCGACTACTCGCCGCGCTTCTCCTCGCGGCGAGCGGCGGCACGTGCATCGTGGATGCCCTTGATCGCGGCATGGCGTGCCGTGCGGGCGTCATGGATGGCGTCGCGAGCCTCGGCGGTCGTTGCCTTGGCAGAGCGCAACTTGGCGGCCAGGTCGGGGTTGGTTTCGGCGACCGCGGCAATCGTGGGGCCGTCGAGCTCCTCTTGCGTGGGCTCGGCCAAAAAGTCGATGGCATACTGGGCGGCCACCATGGAGCCCTTTGCCAGCACAGTCTCGTCGATCTTGTAGAAGCAGGAATGTTGGGCGTACGTGGCGCCAATCTTGGGGTTGCGCGTACCTACAAAGGCGAGCACGCCCGGTACACGGCGCAGGTACTCCGAAAAATCCTCGCCCGAAAGTGTGCCGCGATAATGGCCTTCGCCGGCTGCACCCAGGCACTTGACCACGGCCTGACGACAACGCTCGCTCGAGGCGGCATCGTTTTCGACCTTATAATTGGCGATGGTGTAGTCGGTGAGCTCTGCCTCGGCGCCCAAGGCGGCCGCGGTATGCTCCACGATGCGGCGCATGAGCTCCGGCATTTCCTCGTGGGTCGAATCTCCGTAGGTGCGCACCGTGCCGGCGAGGTAGGCCGTGCCGGCGATAACGTTGCGCGCGGTGCCGCCGTGCAGCTCGCCGACGGTAATGACGGCCGGCTCGTAGGGGCTGATCTCGCGCGAAACGATGGTCTGCAGGGCATTGACGATCTCGGCGGCCACCATAACGGCGTCGTGGCCGCGCTGGGGCATGGCACCGTGGCATGAGGTGCCGCGAACATCGATGCGGAACCAGTCGGTATTGGCCATGCGCGGTCCGGGCTCGCAGCTCACGGTGCCGGCGTCGACCTCACTCCAGATGTGCGCGGCGTAGGCGCCATCGACGCCGTCGAGCACGCCCGTGCCGATCATGAGTTTGGCGCCCTGGCCGTTTTCCTCACTGGGCTGGAAGACGATGCGGACTTCGCCGTGGATGTCGTCGGTCATATGGCGCAGGATCTGCAGCGTGCCGAGCATCATGGCGATGTGGCAGTCGTGGCCGCAGGCGTGCATGCAGCCCTCGTTGACGCTGGCGAAATCCTCGCCGGTCTGCTCGGTGACGGGCAGGGCGTCGATATCCGCACGCAGCAGGATACGGCGGCGCGGCGTGCCGTCCTCGTGGTAGGCATCCGACGCGGTACCGCGAAGCGTTGCCACCAAGCCGGTCTTGAGCGGACGCTCGTAGGGGATATTCATGGCGTCGAGCTGGTTGGCGATGTCGGAGGTCGTGCGCTCCTCGGCAAGGCTCAGCTCCGGGTGCTTATGGAAGTGTCGGCGCTGCTTGATGATGTAGGGCTCAAACTCGGCGGCGATATCTTGGATGGCTGCGGTGACGTCGTCAGCCGCTCGCACCTCGGTCGCCGCCATAATCTGCTGTGCCTTGGTCTTCGTCATGGTCGATTTGCTCCTTGCTGGTTTTTGCAAAATCGTACAGGCTCATTCCAGTATGCCACCTGCCACTTGGCCTGGCAAAGCTGCCGTTTGCCGCTTGGCATTTTGTAACCGAGACGGGGGAGTACACTCGGGGATGTTGAATTTCCTGCCAGAGATGGGGATGCCCATGCAACATATCGATCGGATTATCCGCTCCGAGAACGTCTTTACCGCGCAAGACGGCATCGATACCGCCCGCGAGCTGGCGATTGCCATCGCAGGCGACCGTATCGTCGCAGTCGGTGCGCCCGATGACGTGATTGCCGCCGCTCCTGCCGCCACGTTGGTTATCGACTACGGCGAGCAGTTTGTCTGCCCCGGTTTCCATGACGCTCATCTGCATTTCTTCCATACCTCGGTCGGTTCCTCGCCGTACATGCTCATGGATATGGGCACGTCCGAGGCGGCGCTGGTGCAACATGCGCTCGAGTTTTCCCAGGACCTGCCCGACGACGCTTGGGTTGTGACGCAGGGCTGGCGCGATTACCGTTGGGACCCGCCCGAGCATCCAACCAAGGCGTCGCTCGATGCGGCATTTCCCGATCGTCCTTGCGTTATGTATTCGGGTGACGGGCACACGCTTTGGCTCAACAGCCGCGCACTCGAGGCGCTCGGCGTCACGCGCGACAGCGAGCCACCAGCGGGCGGCAGCTACGACAAGGACGCAAACGGCGAGCTCACGGGCATTGCTCACGAGGCGGCTGCCATGCAGCTGCTACCGCGCTGCCTTGAGTGGCTGGGCGAGGATCGCATCGCAAGCGCTTACGCCGATCAAATGAGGCGTATGGCCGAGCAGGGCATCACCTCGATATGCGATATGTCGCTCATGCCCATGCCGGGCTGCGATTTTATCCGCGACGACGTCTACGACAAACTGCAGGCAGCCGGCAAGTTGGGCATCCGAGCCCATCTGTTCCCCACGCTGCTGGATGACCAGTCGCACTTGGAAGAGCTGCAGGCACGTTACGCGAACAATGTGCTGCTCTCGGCACCGGGCTTTAAGCAGTTCTTCGACGGCGTGTCGAGCGAACACACGGCGTATCTCACCGAGCCCTATACCAATCCGCGCTTCCCGGGCGACCAGGGCCGTCTGACGGTTCCCGCCGAGCGCATGCGCAAGCTAGTTCTGGCGGCCGCGGAGCGCGGCCACACCGTGCGCATCCACGTCATCGGCGACGGTGCCATCCATGCCGCGCTCGATATCTTTGAGGAGGCGGCAGAGCTGTACGGCCTGCCCCAGCACGGTCATAACACGCTCGAGCATCTGGAGAACCTCTTGCCCGAGGACATCGATCGTCTACGCAAGCTTAACGTCGTTGCCTCGAGCCAGCCCTGTCATATCACACTCGACCCGGGTGGTCCGGAGCGCGACCTGGGCTTGGAGCGTAGCCGCATCATGTGGCCGTTTGCGACCTATAAGCAGCGCGGCATCCGCCAAGCCTTCGGCACCGATAGCCCCATCACAGCCGTTACCAGCATGAACGTGCTCTACACGGCTATCACCCGCCAAGACCCCAAAAGCCACTGGCCCGAGGGCGGCTGGTTACCGAGTGAGCGTATCGACGCGGCAACAGCCCTGCGCAACTACACCCTGGGCAGCGCCTATGCAGCGGGCGACGAGCAAAACCTCGGCAGTCTGGAGCCCGGCAAGTACGCCGACCTGGTAGTCCTGGACCAAAACCCGCTCACCATCGACCCCCAAGAGCTGCAAGCCACCAAGGTTCAGGCCACCTACCTGGCGGGCAACTTAATCTACGAGCGCTAATATTCATGCCGTACCGTTAAACGCGGCTCGGGCAGCATATTTTGGGATGGCGCTCGAGCCGCGTTTGTTTGCAAATGGGGGGTTCGTTAGGAGCGTCCCCGCCCTGCTTGATTTGGGCGCGGGGCGGAGGCGCCGCCGCCCCGCGCCCAATTTGGACAGCAGCAATGCTATCTCTAGGTGTTTTGCATACTTTCCATTACGAATTGCATAAAAAGGCTGGGATGTTCTTCCGGATCCTGATGTACCCCCGTCCGCGCCGTGCAAAAAACGGAGTATTCAGCACTGCGAGCTCTGCCTGTGCCGCTGCGGCTGAGTAACGTTGCAGAGATTGACGTCATTTTGTGCTCCGGTGCGGCGTGAGGCATGCCTTTCTGTCCTGACGGGGTTTGCCTGCCGACCAAAATCGCTGGCCGAAGGCGTCCTTGGGACCAATATGGTGTGTCCGGCACGTATGCAGCCGTCCTGGTCTGCTGAATACTCCCAAAAATGCACGGTGCTCCCCAGGGGACCCGTGCGCGCAGCGAAAACCATGCCCACGTTCCTATCCGCATCGCCATTTTGCTGCACTGACTTTTCTGAATACCGGGCCCGATAACGTTGACTCAGCTCCCGTGTGGCGCCGGAGGGGCGGGATATAAGGTTTATCGCGAGTTCCGCACGAGCCGAAGGCCACTTAATGTGGCCTTCGTGCGAGCAGGACTGCCCGAGCAGGAAACCTTATATCCCGCCCCTCCGGCGCCACACGGGAGCCGCGCACAAGTTATCCCCCGGCATTCAGAAAATCTAAGTGCCAAAAAATAAGATTTTTTGACTCCGTGTTGTATAACCCGCCATTCGTGGGTACCATTCAACGCGTACGCAAACAAAAAGGGTTAATTCGCGTGGTATAACCGCGCGGCCCAAAAAGGAGGAGACAAGCATGTCGTCTTTGAAGCCGCTTGCAGATCGTGTTCTGGTCAAGCCCGACGAGGCCGAGCAGAAGACCGCTTCTGGTCTGTACATCGCCAGCAACGCCCAGGAGAAGCCGCAGCGCGGCACCATCGTTGCCGTTGGCGCCGGCAAGGTCAACGACAAGGGTGAGCGCATCCCCATGGACGTCAAGGTCGGTGACGTTGTCATCTACGGTAAGTTCGGTGGCAACGAGGTCAAGGTCGACGGCGAGAAGTATCTGCTGATGCGCGCCGACGACATCTACGCTGTCGTCGAGGCCTAGTCTCGTCAGAATCTCTGATTCGTCTTTGAACGCGGCCGCCGCATAGGACTCGGAAGCGGCGACGCGAGTCACATTTCTTTTGGAGGATTACCTACCATGGCAAAGAACATTACGTTCAACACCGATGCCCGCGCTAAGCTTGCCAAGGGCGTCAACACTCTGGCCGACGCCGTTACCGTCACCATGGGCCCCAAGGGTCGCTACGTTGCGCTGCAGCGCACGTTCGGTGCCCCGACCATCACCAACGACGGCGTTTCCGTCGCCAAGGAGATCGAGCTCGAGGACAACATCGAGAACATGGGCGCTCAGCTGGTGAAGGAGGTCGCCACCAAGACCAACGACACCGTGGGTGACGGCACCACCACCGCAACCCTGCTCGCTCAGGCCATCGTCAACGACGGCCTGCGCAACGTCGCCGCTGGCGCCAACCCGCTGGCCATTCGTCGCGGCATCGACAAGGCCGTCAACGCCGCCGTCGCCGAGATGAAGAAGCAGGCCAAGCCGGTCGAGACCAAGGAGCAGATCGCTTCCGTCGGTACCATCTCCGCCGGTGACCCCGAGGTCGGCGAGAAGATCGCCGAGGCCATGGAGGTCGTGGGCAAGGACGGCGTCATCACCGTCGAGGATTCCCAGACGTTCGACATCACCATCGACACCGTCGAGGGCATGCAGTTCGACAAGGGCTATGTCTCCGCTTACTTCGTCACGGATAACGACCGCATGGAGGCCGTGATGAAGGATCCGTACATCCTCATCACCGACCAGAAGATCTCCAGCGTTCAGGACATTATGCCCGTTCTCGAGGCTGTCCAGCGCGCTGGCCGTGGCCTGCTCATCATCGCTGAGGACATCGACGGCGAGGCTCTGCCTACCCTGGTTCTCAACAAGATCCGTGGCGCCCTCAACGTCTGCGCCGTCAAGGCTCCGGGCTACGGCGATCGCCGCAAGCGCATCCTCGAGGACATCGCCGTCCTCACCGGCGGCCAGGCTGCCCTGGACGAGCTGGGCGTGAAGGTCGCTGACATCACCGCCGATATGCTCGGTACCGCTAAGTCCGTCACCATCTCCAAGGACAATACCGTCGTCGTCGGCGGCGCTGGCTCCAAGGAGGCCATCGACGCTCGTATCGCTCAGATCAAGGGTGAGATGGAGAACACCACCTCTGACTTCGACCGTGAGAAGCTCCAGGAGCGCCTGGCCAAGCTCTCCGGTGGCGTTGCCGTCATCAAGGTCGGCGCTGCTACCGAGTCCGAGCTCAAGGAGATCAAGCACCGCGTCGAGGACGCCCTGCAGGCAACCCGCGCTGCTGTCGAGGAGGGCATCGTCGCCGGCGGCGGCGTCGCCTTCATGGATGCTGCTCCTGCGCTCGATGCTGTCGAGATCGATGACCCCGAGGAGAAGATTGGCGTCGACATCGTCAAGAAGGCTCTGACCGCTCCGGTCGCCACCATCGCCAAGAACGCTGGCTTTGAGGGCGCTGTCGTGGTCGACAAGGTTGCCGAGCTGCCCGCCGGCCAGGGTCTCAACTCTGCCAACGGCGAGTGGGGCGACATGATCGAGATGGGCGTCCTCGACCCCGTCAAGGTCAGCCGCGTCACCCTGCAGAACGCTGCTTCTGTCGCCAGCCTGATCCTCATCACCGAGGCCACCGTCTCCGATGTGCCCAAGAACACTCAGCTTGAGGACGCTATCGCTGCTGCTACCGCTGGTCAGCAGGGCGGCGGTATGTACTAAGGCCGACAAGGTCTAGAACTCCCACCGGGAATCCGGGGGCGTGACGGGGGCTTCTCTCCGGAACGTCCTCGGACATGCAAAGAGGCTCCGCATCGCGCTTCGCGCTGCGGAGCCTCTCTGCGTCCTGCGGAATGTTCCGGAGAGAAGCCCCCGTCACGCCCCCGGATTCCCTGCGTTTACGGCCTTGAGGTCGGCGGGCGGAGGAGGACGTGGTTGTGGGGGATGCGTGTCCCGGTCGCTGTTTCGCGGCTCTGCCGCGAAAGGCGCGCTACTTTGGGGCGGATGGAGGACGTGGTTGTTGCGCTAACTTGTCCCTACCGCATTTCTGGAGCGTTTCCCCACCACAAATTACCCTTGGCATACTTGCGCGAACGATTGCTCGTGCTACACTTGCAATTGCTGTTTCAGGGCGGGGTGGAATTCCCCACTGGCGGTAAATCGGGCGGTGCCAAAGGGGTGCCGTGGCGCAGACGAGGCGTTTGCGACCGAGCCGATGAGTCCGCGACCCGTGTGTGCGTTGGTTCGCATGCCGGCTGAACTGGTGAGATCCCAGTACCAACGGTTAGAGTCCGGATGAAAGAGGCAGGTGATCTTATGTCTGAACAGTCGCAGCATATCCATTTTGAGAACACGAATAGGTGGGGCACCAAACAGCTCGTTACTATGGCGTTGATGTGCGCCTTGGGAGCACTGTTTATGTATGTGCAGCTGCCCATCCTTCCCTCGGCGCTGTTTTTGACGTATGACCCGTCGCTGGTGCCGGCGATGGTGTGTGGATTTGCGTATGGCCCTGGTGCCGGCACTGCCGTTGCCGCCATGGCGATCGTTATCCATGCGCTCACTACGGGTGACTGGGTCGGCGCGCTTATGAACCTGGTTGCCACGCTGGGCTACATTCTGCCCGCGGCTATCGTCTACCAGAAGATGCACACCTATAAGGGTGCCGTGATTGGCCTGGTGTTCGGCGTCATTGCCGCTACGGCGCTGTCTATGGTCGCAAACCTTACCATTGGCGTATGGTTCTGGTATGGCTCGGTCGATGTGATCGTCCCGCTCATGATTCCTGCCGTGCTGCCGTTCAACCTTATCAAGACCGTGCTTAATTCGGTGTTGACGCTGGCGGTGTATAAGGCAGTCTCCAATCTCATCACGCCTAAAAAGGACCAGGTCAAAGGCCGCGCATGATTGAGTGTCGGGGCGTTTCCTTTAGCTATGACGGTGCCGTGTCGGCACTCGACGGTGTCGATCTGAACATCGAGGACGGTGAGTTTTTCTGCATCCTCGGTGGCAATGGGTCGGGCAAGTCGACGTTTGCCAAGCATTTGAACGCGCTGCTGCAGCCCGATGTGGGAACGGTGTGCGTCAACGGCATGGACGCGTCCGATCCCGAGCTGGTCTACGACATCCGCTCGACTGCTGGCATGGTGTTCCAGAATCCCGACGACCAGCTGGTGGCAACGCTTGTCGAAGATGACGTTGCGTTCGGTTCCGAAAACCTTGGCGTGCCATCGGCGCAAATTGCGCAGCGCGTACGCGAGGCGCTGAAGGGCGTGGGCCTGGTGGGCTTTGAGCGCCACGAGACCCACGCTCTCTCGGGCGGACAAAAGCAGCGCGTTGCGCTTGCCGGCGTGCTCGCCATGGAGCCGCGCGTGCTCATCTTGGATGAGGCCTCCTCGATGCTCGATCCGCGCGGGCGCAAGGGCCTTATGAAGGCCTGTCACGCGCTGCACGAACGCGGCATGACCATCGTGATGATTACGCACTTTATGGAAGAGGCCGCTGAGGCCGATCGAGTCGCGGTGTTTCAGGCGGGGCGCGTTGCCATGCTCGGTACGCCCGAGGAGATTCTGACGCGGGCAGATGGGCTCGTGGAGCTCAACCTGGATATGCCGGCATCGTGCTGTCTTGGCAGGGCGCTTCGCGCGAAGGGCGTGCCCATTTGCGCACAGGTGCGCGAGGCGGATATGGTCGCCGATATAGCGCAGGCTTATGCCGAGCGGAGTAGGGCAGGCATCGCCGGGCGGCCTTTCGCATCCGATCCTCGTATTTCCGACAACGTTTCCTCTGCGCTCGATGGCGCAGACGCGCTGGAGCCCGTCATCGAGATTTCGCACCTTTCGTATAGCTATTCGCTGAGCGCCCGCGAGCGTCGTCGTTGGCACAAGCGCTCAGTCGCTGAGGGCGCATCGAACAAACAGGTCCTCTGGGGCAACGACCCTAGCAGCCCCTGGGCGTTGCGCAATGTGTCGTTAACGGTGCGTCGCGGCGAGTTCCTGGGCCTTGCGGGCCATACCGGTTCGGGTAAGTCGACGCTGGTTCAGCATCTCAACGGCCTGATTCGTCCCCAGGAGGGTTCCGTTTACGCGTTGGGGCTCGACCTGGCAAACAAGAAAGATGCCGCCGCGGTTAAGGCAAAGGTCGGCGTGGTGTTTCAGTATCCAGAGCGTCAGCTGTTTGCCGAGACCGTGGCACAGGACGTGGCGTTTGGTCCGCATAACCTTGGCTTGTCGCAGGCCGAGGTTGTCCGCCGCGTTGAGTCATCGCTCGCGCGCGTGGGCCTCGACCTGGCTACGGTGGGCGACAAGAGCCCCTTTGAGCTCTCGGGCGGGCAGCAGCGGCGCGTGGCGTTTGCTGGCGTGCTTGCCATGGAACCCGAGGTCCTGGTGCTCGATGAGCCCATGGCGGGACTCGATCCGGCGGCGCGCAGTGATTTCCTGGAGCTTATCGATCGACTTCACCGCGATGGCCTGACTGTTGTCATGGTTTCGCACAGCATGGATGACCTGGCCAATTGCTGCGACCGTATTGTCGTGATGAACGAGGGCGCGGTGTTTGCCGAGGGCACGCCCGCTCAGGTTTTTGCGCATGCGGATGAGCTTAAATCAATCGGCTTGGGTGTTCCCGCTGCCCAGCGCATGGCGCTGGCGCTTGCGAAGGCAGGCGTGCCGCTGCGCTTTGACGGCCTCTATACGGTTGAGTCGCTGGCAGACGAGTTAGTGGACCTGCTGATCGGTCGCTCAGAGGGTTCTTCTAACGTCTCGGACATTGCTAAATCCAAGACGGTCGCGCGAGAGGAGGGCTGCTGATGGAGGCGTTTTCGTTTGGCAGTTACTATCCCGGCGATAGTGCAATCCACCGCCTGGACCCGCGAACCAAGTTGCTCTTGGGCTTTGTGTTTCTGATCACGACGCTCACGGTCAATGGCTTCCGCGGACTGGCCCCGGTCGCAATTTTCGTTGTGCTGATCTATGCCGTGTCCCGGGTGCCGGCTCGTCGCGTTCTGTCGTCGATGGCGCCACTGCTGGCAATCGTCGTCGTGGTCGCGGTGCTCAACTTGTTTACCGACCAGAACGGGCGCATTCTGTGGCAGCTCGGCTTTTTGCAGATAAGCGAGGGCTCGCTGCATTCCGCCGCCTTTATGGCGTGCCGCCTGAGCTTGATGATGGCCGGCATGAGCGCCATTACGCTCACCACACCGACACTCGACCTCACCGCGGGCTTTGAGCGCCTGCTCGCGCCGTTTGCGCGTGTGGGACTTCCTGCGCACGAGCTCGGCATGATTATGGGTATCGCGCTGCGCTTTATGCCGCAGTTTGCCACCGAGATGAAGCAGACGGCCGATGCGCAGGCGAGCCGCGGTGCGCGCGTGACGGGAGGCCCGCTCGGTGGCGTGCGTATGCTCGGCAGTGTGGCGATTCCGCTGTTCACGGGCGTGTTCCGCCATGCCGAGACGCTGTCTGCTGCCATGGATGCACGCTGCTATCACGGCGAGCAGGGCCGCACGCGCCTGCATGCGCTTGCATTTCGCCGCGGGGATGCGCTGGCTGCGGTGGTGACGGCGCTGCTGGTGGTATGCGTTGTCGTTATCAATCTTCAATTTGTCTAAGCTCGATTCGAGCGCAAGAAAGGGGTCTCTATGACCGACATCGATCGCACGGCTCAGCTCGAGCGCGTCTGCTCGTATCTCAGGCGCATTCCGGCGTGGTATCTTGCTACGACCGATGCGAGCGACGGGCATCAGCCCCGCGTGAGGCCGTTTTCGTTTGCCATGGTCGATGACGGCAAGCTGTGGTTTTGCACGTCGCGCGACAAGGACGTGTGGGCGGAGTTGAGCGCGAATCCCAAGTTTGAGGTATCGGGCTGGAAGCCGGGGGAGTGCTGGATTGTGCTGACCGGCGAGGCCGCGCTCGAGGACGACGCGGTTGCGAGCGACAAGGTGCGTCAAGCGGGTTTTAAGCACATGGTGGGCATCGGCGAAGAACACGAGAGTGCCAACGACGGCCGCCTTGCGTTTTTCTCTGTGCGCAACATCGCCGCCCGCTTCTGTGATATTGACGGCAGCGAGGAACGCCTGGAGCTTTAACCCTAGGGCAGCTAAAGCAGCCCCGACCCAAAAAGACTAGTGCCAGGAGGACACATGGACGGATTGAATACGGTGTTGGAGTTTCTGACGTCGGTGCCGGCATGGTATTTGGCGACGAGCGTTGACGGACAGCCGCATGTGCGTCCGTTTTCGTTTGCGCAGATCCAGGACGGCAAGCTGTGGTTTGTAACGGCGCGCGCCAAAGACGTGTGGCAAGAGCTGCTGCAAAATCAACGCTTCGAGGCTACGAGTTGGTGGCCGGGCCATGGCTGGCTCATCTTGCGCGGGCATGCGGGTCTGGATGACCAGGCCGCTCCCGATATGCGCGAGGCAGGCTGGAAGCACCTGGAGCGCCTAGGCGAGCACTACGAGGGCGCAGACGATCCCACGCTCGTCTTCTTTAGCGTGGAGGAACCCGAGGCCTTTATCTGCAACCATGACGAATGGGTGCCGGTCGAGCTCTAAACGAGTCTCTCAGCAAGCTTCGACAATTCAAATTCTCGCATGTAGCGGGCCCCACATTGCAACGTCACCGCAAGGCGCACTGGGCAATATGGGGTCCGTGTTTATTTGTCAACTCCTTTGAGTGAATGTGTCGTGACTGTTTCAATGCATGAATATGCAAAAGATTTGCGTATAAATGCATCTTCTGGTGCTAAAGTTTCAACCCACTTCATAACGACCGCTGCGAAATGCGCATCGGTGCATAAATCGCAGGCAAGGAGTCTGATATGTCTTTGAAGGTTGGAATCGTCGGCGCGGCTGGATATGCCGGAGCCGAGCTCATTCGCCTCGTGCTCGGTCATCCCGAGTTTGAACTTGTTGCCATTACGTCCAACGCCGATGCCGGCCAGCCGCTGTCCGCGGTGTATCCGAGTTTTACTGGCGTGAGCGATCTGGTTTTCACCACGCATGACGCCCCCGAGCTCAAGAGCTGCGATGCGGTTTTTCTTGCCGTGCCGCACACGGCTGCCATGGCACAGGTGCCCGCCCTGCTTGCCGCGGGCGTTTCCTGCTTTGATCTTTCGGCCGATTACCGTCTGAGCGACCCGTCCGTCTTTGAGGCATGGTATGCCGCCGAGCACACGAGCCCCGAGCTGCTCAAGACACGTGCCTTCGGCCTGCCCGACCTGTTCTGCCAGGACTTAGAGACCGCTGCTTCCAGTCATGCCGCCGGAAAGCCCGTTTTGGTCGCCTGCGCCGGCTGCTATCCCACCGCAACGAGCCTTGCTGCCGCTCCTGCCGTGCGTGCGGGTTGGGTGGCAGAGAACGGCCCCGTGATTGTCGATGCCATTAGCGGCGTGACGGGCGCCGGTAAGTCCTGCAACGCCCGCACCCATTTTTGTAGCGCAGACGAGAACCTGGAGGCCTATGGCGTAGGCAAACATCGCCACACGCCCGAAATCGAGCAAATTCTGGGCCTGACCGACCGCATTGTCTTTACTCCGCACCTGGCACCGCTCAAGCGCGGCCTGCTCTCCACGGTGTCGCTGCCGCTCGCGCCGCAGGCTCTCGACACGCTGACCCTTGAGGATGTCGTCGACCATTACAAGCAGTTCTACGCCGGTCGCACCTTTGTGCGCGTGCTCGATGCCGGCGAGCAGCCCAAGACGGCCTCGGTCGTCGGCACCAATGCTGCCCAGATCGGCCTTGCACTCAACAAGCGCGCGGGCGTGCTGGTGGCGACGGGAGCGATCGACAATCTGTGCAAGGGTGCTGCCGGTCAGGCGGTCCAGTGCGCCAACATCGTCTTTGGTTTTGACGAGCGACGAGGCTTGCCCACAGTGGCGTGCCCGGTGTAGCACATTCGATTGTTGACGATTTGGCAGTCGGGCATCGAGTGGGGCGCCACTTTTAAGCTGGTCTAGTGATTGCGGCTGGTGTGGCGTGCCATCTGATGCCCGTTTTTTGTTTGATATAAGGAGTCGTAAGGACGATGAATACAGAGCTGTTTGATATCAAGATTCGCGCCGTCGAGGGTGGCGTTACGGCTGCGGCTGGTTTTAAAGCTGCAGGCATCCACGCTGGGTTCCGCAAGAATCCCGAGCGCCTGGATTACGCGCTCGTCGTGCCCGATAAACCCTGTCCCGGTGCCGGCGTGTTTACCACCAATCGCTTTTGCGCGGCGCCCGTGCAGGTGAGCCGTGCCCATCTGGGCGGTGCCGACAAGGGCTACGGTATCATCGCCGGCGTTTCGGTCAACTCTGGCAATGCCAACGCCGCCACGGGTGAGACCGGTCTTGCCTGCGCGCGCGAGACCTGCAACATCGCCTCGCAGGTCATCGGCTGCGAGCCCCAGCAGATTCTGGTCGCCTCCACGGGCGTAATTGGCCAGATTCTGCCGATCGACACGTTTGAGACTGCCGTTCCTGCTGCCTACGAGGCGCTCTCCGCCCACGGTGGCGCCGATGCCGCCCGCGCTATCATGACGACCGACACGCACTCCAAGGAGTATGCCGTGTGTTATCGCAGCGAGGCCGCGGGGCACGCAGGCAATGCCTATACGGTGGGCGGTATGTGCAAAGGTTCGGGCATGATCATGCCCAACATGGCCACCATGATCGCAGTCATCACCACCGATGCCCCCGTCGAGCCTGCGGCGCTCCACGCCCTGTTGCTCTCCACCGTCAAGCAGACCTTCAACAAGGTAACGGTCGATTCCGACACCTCGACTAACGACACCTGCATCATGCTTGCATCCGGCGCCGCTGCCGCAGATGCCGAGCCTATTGTCGAGGGCTCTGACGCCTTCGACGAGCTGGCCTTTGCCGTGCATGAGGTGTGCGAGAGTCTGGCGCGCAACATCGCCGCAGATGGCGAGGGCGCGTCCAAGCTCGTGACGGTTAACGTCACCGGCGCCGTGAACGACGAGGAGGCCGATATCGCCGCTCGTGCTGTCGCCAACTCGCCGCTCGTCAAGACCTGCATCGCCGGCCACGACTGCAACTGGGGCCGCGTTGCCATGGCGCTTGGCAAGTGCGGCGTGAAGTTTAATCAGGAAGACGTTTCCATCGACATGATGGGCATGCCTGTCTGTCGCGATGGTCTGACTGTTCCCTTTGACGAGGACGAGGCTCTACGACGTTTCGAGGCGCCCGAGATCGTGATCTCGGCCGACCTGGGCGCAGGCGACGCGGCAACGACCGTGTGGACCTGCGACCTCACGCATGAGTACATCTCCATTAACGGCGACTACCGTTCCTAGATTCCAGGCACGCTGCGCATCTTGCCGCGATTGCGGACAGCGGAGCACGGCGCGATAACGATACGAAAGACGAGGCAGACTATGAAGTTCGCACGCGATTGTCGCTCGAGCGAATCCAACGAAGTTACCGCGCAGCTGCTGTTCGAGGCGCTGCCGTGGATTAAGAACCTGACCGGTAAGACGGTCGTTATCAAGTACGGCGGTGCCGCCATGGTCGACGAGCAGCTGCGTCGTGACGTGATGAGCGACATCGTCCTGCTCAAGATTATCGGCATGCGCCCTGTTATCGTGCACGGTGGCGGCAAGGCCATCAACGAGGCGCTCAGCCACTACGACATCCCCGTCGAGTTTAAGAACGGCCAGCGCGTGACTACGCCTGCCACCATGGATATTGTGCGCGAGGTACTGGGCGGCAAGGTCAATCAGGAGCTGGTCGCGGCGCTCAACCACCACGGCAACCTGGCCGTGGGCGTGTCCGGCAGCGACGCCGGTACCCTAATCGCCGAGCCACTCGACCCAGAACTCGGCCGCGTAGGCAAGGTCACGCACGTCAACACCGACTATATCGAGCGCCTGCTCGATAGCGAGTACATCCCCGTCATCGCTACCGTCGCGGCGGGGGAGGACGGCGGTTTCTTCAACATCAATGCCGACACCGCCGCCGGCGCCGTCGCGGCGGCGCTTCATGCGCACAAGGCGATCTTCTTGACCGACGTCGACGGTCTGTACAAGGATTTTAGCGACAAGGATTCGCTTATCTCCAACCTGACGCTCGACGAGGTCAATGAGATGCTCTACGGCGGCGAGGTCGACAAGGGCATGATCCCCAAGCTGCGCGCCGCCGTCGATGCGCTTACCGCTGGCGTGTTCCGAGCCCACATCATCAACGGCACGACGCCGCACTCGCTGCTGCTGGAGTTGCTGACCGATGCTGGCGTCGGTACCGTGATCCACTCCACCGAGACGGCCTACGAGTTCGATACGCATCCGCACCCGCTTTCGACGTTTGCGGCGCGTCTGACCGAGAACCTCGACGAGGTCGAGAAGCTCCAAACGGTCTAGCTGACCCGCGGTCGTCGCGTCCCTGTACCCATAGCCCTGCGCCGTACGGCGTCCAACGAAAGGCATCCCATGTCACTTGCAACTCAACAATCGCTCGAATCCCATTACGTTATGCATACTTTTGGTCGCTCTCCGGTAGAGTTTGTCGAAGGCCACGGCATGAAGCTCACCGACGACGATGGCCGCGAGTACCTCGACTTTCTAGCCGGTATTGGCGTATGCAGCCTGGGCCACGGCAACCCTGCAGTGCTCTCGGCGCTCGAGGCGCAGACCAAAAAGCTCATGCATGTCTCCAATTACTTCTACATTGAGCAGCGTGGACAGGTCGCAGCGCTGCTGTCCAAGCTCGCCAACGACGACGTAGATGGTGCGTGCGTTCTGGCCGATGCCATTGCCGCCGGCGATGAGACCACGGCCGCTGCGCTCGGTGCCCCGGCTGCGGACGAGCAGGTGTGGGAGACGTTCTTTGCCAATTCTGGTGCCGAAGCCAACGAGGGATCGATGAAGCTCGCGCGTCTGTACGCCAAGCGTGCTGGTAACGGCGGCAACACCATCGTATGCATGCGCGGTGGCTTCCACGGTCGTACGCTCGAGACCATTGCCGCCACCATGCAGGATTGGCTACAGGACAGTTTCCGTCCGCTGCCGGGTGGCTTTGTGGCTTGCACGCCCAACGATGTCGACGAACTGCGTTCAATCTTTAAGCAGCTGGGAAGCGAGGTCTGCGCCGTGATGCTCGAGCCGATTCAGGGCGAGAGCGGCGTGCACCCCATGACTGAGGAGTTTATGGCGGCGGCGCGCGACTTGGCACACGAGGTGGGCGCTGTTCTTATCGCCGACGAGGTCCAGTGTGGCATCTTCCGCTCTGGCAAGCCGTTTGCATTCCAGACCTATGGCGTGGAGCCCGACATTATGAGCCTTGCCAAGGGCATTGCCGATGGCGTGCCCATGGGCGCCGTGGTGGCAAAGAAGGAGATCGCCGACGTGTTTAAGCCAGGCGACCACGGCTCGACCTTTGGCGGTAGCTGCTTGGCCGTCGCGGCGTGCGCCGCCACGCTCTCCGCGCTCGTGCACGGCGATTATGGCGAGCATGCTGCCAAGGTGGGTGCTTATATGGAGGCAAAGCTCACCAAACTGCCGCATGTGGTCGAGGTACGCGGTCGCGGCTTGATGCTCGGCTGCGATCTGGATGACGCTGCGGGCGATGCGCATGACATTGTTGCCCGAGCGTTGGAGGCTGGTGCCGTGATTAACGCGACCGGAGCTCATACACTGCGCTTCCTGCCGCCGCTTATCTGCGAGGAAGCCGACGTGGACAGCCTGATCGAAATTTTGTCGGACGTTTTGGCCTAACACAGCGCAATAACTCAATTTGGACCGGGTTCCGGACTGTGGACGTGCCATATACGGCGCGATTTAGCGGTCTGGAGCCCGTTTTGCTATCGATTTGCTAAGGCGGGGATACCTGCTGGTCAAAAAACATCAAATATGAGTACTGTTACCGATTTGGTAGCAGCAATTTTGGACTAATAAGGCTAGATAGCAGGACGAAATGGCGATGAATGCACGGATTTGATCTAACTGTTAGTCCTTATAATGGACATATGTTGCGTAACTTAAGCAAATACTATCTTTTTATATGTTGCAAGCAAAGTAGCAGTACTCATTTTTGCCATTTTTTGGCCACGGACCTTGAAATAAGGGGTCCTTAGGGTTCGAATCCCATGAAATGGGCCCAAACAAAAACGGTCCCCTTGCAAGGACCGTTTCCAATTCGGTGGTGGGCGATGAGGGATGTCCGCGGGCGGCTGGCGCCGCCCGCGCCCCGCTTCGTCGCTCCGCTCCTCGCGTGCTGCGCTGGAAAACGCTTCGCGTTTCCTCAGCTCCGCACCCTTGCGGGTTCGAATCCCTCTGCGATGGGCCCAAACAAAAACGGTCCCCTTTCGAGGACCGTTTCCAATTCAGTGGTGGGCGATGAGGGATTCGAACCCCCAGCCTTGTGCGTGTAAAGCACCTGCGCTAACCGTTGCGCCAATCGCCCGTGCGGAGAGAGTATAGCAAAACAATCGCCCCATTCACCTCATATCCATTAAAGGTAACCGGTGCGTGTCGGCGCGGAGCTGATTCAGTTGAGATTGCCTGAACATTCCGTTCCTCTTTACACCCTCGGGTATACTCAAAAGCTACTGATTCGATTTGATACCCAGCAACAGCAGAGGGGATAGAATATGTGCGGTTTTGTCGGTTTTGTCGGTGGGACGGATAACCAATCCGAGGTGCTCACCAAGATGATGGACCGCATCGTCCATCGTGGTCCCGACATGGGCGGCCAGTTTATCGACGGCCGCGTTGCCCTGGGCTTCCGCCGCCTGTCGATCCTCGACCTGACCGAGGCTGGCGCTCAGCCCATGGCCAACGAGGACGGTAGCGTCGTCATTGTCTTCAACGGCGAGATCTACAACTTCCAAGAACTCCGTTCCGAGCTCGAGGCCAAGGGCTATAACTTCCACTGCGGCGCCGACACCGAGAGCCTCCTGCACGGCTACGAAGAGTGGGGCGAGGCCGTACTCGATCGCTTGCGTGGCATGTACGCCTTCGTCATCTGGGACAAGAAGAAGAACAAGCTCTTTGGCGCCCGCGATATCTTTGGCATCAAGCCGCTCTACTACTATCCCATGGCCGATGCGGGCGACGGTGCGCCGGGTGTGCTCTTTGGATCCGAGATCAAGAGCTTCCTAGACTACCCGCACTTCCACAAGGCGGTCAACAAAAAGGCCCTGCGTCCGTACATGACGCTGCAGTATTCGGCAACCGAGGAGACCTTCTTCGAGGGTGTCTACAAACTGCCGCCGGCACATTACTTCACCGTAGACATCCCGACCGGCAAGATGAACATCGAGCGCTACTGGGATTGTGATTACTCTGCCGTCGAGAAGCCGTTCGAGGAGTATGTCGATGAGCTGGACGAGGTCATGCACGAGAGCGTCGAGGCCCATCGCATCGCCGACGTCAAGGTCGCATCGTTCCTCTCCGGTGGCGTCGACTCCAGCTACATCGCCGCTTGCCTCATGCCCGACAAGACCTTCTCGGTGGGCTTCGACTACAAGAACTTCAACGAGACCAACTACGCCAAGGAGCTTTCCGATAAGCTCGGCGTCGAGAATGTCCGCAAGATGATCACCGCCGACGAGTTCTTTGGCGCACTCGAGGACATTCAGTATCACATGGACGAGCCGCAGTCCAACCTGTCGTCTGTGCCGCTATGGTTCCTAGCCGAGATGGCCCGCAAGGACGTCACCGTCGTGCTTTCGGGCGAAGGCGCTGACGAACTCTTTGGCGGCTACGCCTACTACGAGGACACGGTTCCGGTGCGCAAGTACAAAAAGATGGTGCCGTTGTCCATTCGCCGCGCGCTCGGTAACTTGGCGCTGCATATGCCGTACTTCAAGGGCCATAACTTTCTGGTCAAGGGTGCCGAGATCCCCGAGAAGTCGTTCCTGGGCCAGGCTTTGGTATGGCCTGAGCGCGAGGTCGACGGCGTACTCAAGCCCGCGTACAACACCGGCGACGGCGCCTTTGAGCTCGCTGCACCCATCTACGCGCGCGTGAAGGGCCAACCCGAGCTGGTCAAGAAGCAGTACCTGGACATGAACATGTGGCTCCCGGGCGACATTCTGCTCAAGGCCGACAAGATGTGCATGGCGCACTCGCTGGAGCTGCGCGTGCCCTTCCTGGATCGCAAGGTCATGGAGTTCGCCGAGCACATTCCCGACCGCTACCGCATCAACGAGAACGGCAACAAGCAGGTGCTCCGCCACGCTGCCAACAAGTCGCTGCCCGATGAGTGGGCCACTCGTCCCAAGGTGGGCTTCCCGGTGCCGATTGTCTACTGGCTGCGCGAGCAAAAGTGGTACGACTATGTCAAAGAGTACTTCACCGCGCCGTGGGCAAGCGAGTTCTTCGATACCGACGAGCTCATGCACCTGCTCGATCTGCACTTTGCGGGCAAGGGCGATTTCCAGCGCAAAATCTATACGCCGCTCGTGTTCCTGGTGTGGTACAAGCGCTTCTTTATCGACGAGGACCAGCCCGCTGTTCAGGCTGCCTAGTCTCGGCTTACGAATGCCTGCGCGTAACGGCTCCTCCGGGAGCCGTTTTTGCGCGAGCACGTTTCAGTTACTATGAAAACCGTCCCTGCCAAATGGCTGAGAAAGGTGAAAGATGCACCATTCGGATTCCGCGACCGTGACCACGGTCGATACGCTTGCCAAGCTGCTCAATGTGTGCGGCGAGCTGCGTGCTTCGGAGCAGGTTGACGAGCGTGCCGTGACCGGCTGTTCGTTTGATTCGCGCGCGGTTTCGGCGGGTGACGTGTTCTTTTGCAAGGGCGCTGCCTTTAAGCCCGCGTTTTTGAGCATGGCGCTCGATGCGGGCGCCGTCGCATTTGTGTGCGAGGAGTCGCTGGTTGAGTCTCTGGAACCGCTGGCGCAGGAGAGTGGTGCTGCGATGCTGGTCGTGGCCAGCGTGCGCACGGCCATGGCCCTGCTGCCGCCGGAGGTCTACGACCGTCCCGACCATGACGTTAAGATCGTGGGCATCACCGGTACCAAGGGAAAGACCACGGCCGCTTTTATGCTCCAGTCCATCATCAAGGCGGCGGGCGAGTCCTGTGGCATGATCGGCTCGGTGAGTACCGACGATGGTATCGAGTGCTACGAGAGCACCAACACCACGCCCGAGGCCCCCGAGGTCTGGCGCCATATCGCCAACTGCCGCGCATCTGGTCGCCCATCCATGGTCATGGAGGTCTCGAGCCAGGCGCTCAAGTACCAGCGCGTCGAGAACCTGCCATTTGACGTGGCGTGCTTCCTCAACATCGGGCGTGACCACATCTCACCGATCGAGCACCCGACCTTCGAGGATTATTTTGAGAGCAAGCTCAGGATCTTTGATCAGGCCAAGACCGCCGTGGTGAATCTGGGCACCGATGAAGTCGAACGCGTACTGGAGGCCGCGTCGACGGCCGAGCGCTTGGTGACCGTTGGCGTCGAGCATCCCGAGGCGAGCCTGTGGGCGAGCGATGTCCGCATGGTCGGCTTTAGCATCGAGTTCAACTTGCATGGCCTGTGTGCCGACGAGTCCGAGGCGGGGGAAAAGCTCCTGCTGGGTATCGCGGGAGACTTTAACGTGGAGAACGCGCTGGTCGCTATCGCCGCCGCGCGCGAGATCGGCATCGGTATCGGTGCCATCAAGAAGGGCCTCTCCAAGCTGCGTGTGCCGGGCCGCATGGAGGTCGTGGAGTCGAAGGACGGCCGCGTGATTTGCGTTGTTGACTACGCTCACAACCAACTCTCGTTCCGCTCGCTCTTTTCGTCGGTCAAACGCGCGTTTCCCGCCAGCCCGGTCATTGCGCTGTTTGGTGCCGCTGGAGGCAAGGCGCAGGAGCGCCGTGAGCAGCTTCCGCGCGAGGCCGCACCATATTCTGATCTGCTGATCTTTACCAACGAGGATCCGGCTCACGAGGACCCGATGAAGGTCTGTCGTGAGCTTGCCGAGCATGTTCCCGACGATACCCCGAACAAGATCATCCTCGATCGCGAGGCTGCTGTGCACGCGGCATTCAAGGCGGCACGCGAGGAATACGTCAGCCCCGATGCTCCCACTATCGTCTTGCTGTTGGCAAAGGGCGACGAGGAGCTCATGCACGTGGGTGATGAGTTCGTACCCATCGAGAGCGATCTTTCGCTTGCCAATCGTTTAATCGATGTTACCCAGTTTGACTAATGAACTGCGATGAGGGCGGCGTCCTGAGCGTACTGCCGTTGCAAGCGCGTTTCCCCTCAAGCGAGGCGCGCCGCCTAAGACCAGAAGCCCCTTCTACGTAATGGAGTGACCATGTCCCACAATACCCTGCCGACCGTCGCTGAGCTTTCGGGCGAGATGCGCGAGCGTCTTGCCAAGGTTAAGTACGTCTTTACCGACCTGGACGCCACCATGCTCGCGCCCGGCTCGTGCGTGCTGCGCGACAACGACGGTAACCCCTCGACCAAGCTCGTCGAGGCTGTCGTGGCACTTGCCCGCGCCGGCATCCAGGTGGTTCCCACCTCGGGCCGCAACCGCACCATGATCCACGAGGATGCGCGCGTGCTTGGCCTCAACTCCTACATCGGCGAGATGGGTGGCCTGGTCATGTACGATCTCAAGGCCAACGATTGGGAGTATCTGACCGGCGATATGCCCTACGACCCCGCCTGCGGCCTCACGCCGCATCAGGTGATCGAGCAGACCGGCGTGTGCGAGAAGATTCTCGCTCGCTGGCCGCATAAGATCGAGTACCACAACGACATGTCGACTGGCTACAAGTACCGCGAGGTCACCGTCGGCATGCGCGGCGATGTGCCCGACGACGAGGTCCAGGCCATTCTTGACGAGGCCGGCTGCGGCCTGGTCTGGGCCTGCAACGGTCACCTGACGCATCTGTCCAAGCCGACGACGCTCGAGCTCAAACGCGTCGAGGATGGCCGCGCGTTTAACATCAATCCCGCCGGCCTCAACAAGGGCGTTGCCATCGCACGTTTCTGCGAGCACCTGGGTATCGAGCGCGAGGAGACGCTGGCGCTCGGTGATTCCGAGTCCGACTTCTTCATGGCCGATCACGTGGGCACGTTCTGCCTGGTCGAGAACGGCCTGACCAGCGCCGGCGCGCCCGAGTTCCTGGATGCCTGCGATAACGCCTACGTCACGCGCGGCAAGATTGTCGATGGCTGGGCGGCAACGGCAGAGCTGCTGGTCGCGGCCCGTTCATAGTGCGGTTCTATCGCGCTGAGCCATATCTTTTCGAGAGAGAATCTGGTGAGGTCATGTCCGATATCGAGAATCCGGCAGGCGACACGCGCCCGATTGGCGTGTTCGATTCTGGTTTGGGCGGTCTGACGGTTGCGCGCGCCATCGCGACGGCGCTGCCGCACGAGTCCGTTTACTACTTTGGCGACACCAAGCGCTGCCCCTACGGCACCCGCACCGAGGACGAGGTGCGCTCGTTTGCACTGCAGGCGGGCCGTTGGCTGTCGAAGCACGACGTCAAGATCATGGTCATCGCCTGCAATACGGCGACCGCTGCGGCCTTGCGTCTGGCCCAGCAGGTGCTCGACGTTCCCGTCATCGGTGTGATCGCACCGGGAGCACGCGCGGCAATCAACAGTACCCGTACGCGCCGGGTGGGCGTGCTTGCCACCAACCTCACCATTCGCTCAGGAGCTTATACGCGTGCCATTCAGGATCTGGATGCCGGCGTCGACGTATACGGCTGCCCTGCCTCGAGCTTTGTCGAGGTCGTTGAGCACGAGCTCGCTTCGGGCGCGCATCTGCAAGAGCAGTGGCTCGAGAACGAGGACATCTTCGATACGCCTGCCGTACGCGCGCTGGTCGGCACCACGGTTGAACCGCTACGCGATCACGGCATCGATACCGTGGTGCTCGGCTGCACGCATTTTCCGCTGTTGGTGGGACCTATCCGCCATGCGCTGGGGTCTGGGGTGCGCGTGGTGAGCTCCGCCGAGGAGACCACGCGCGAGCTGACCGATATTCTCACGCGCCGCGAGCAGCTGGCGGGCGACGCAGCCGAGCCGCAGCATCGTTTTGCAACGACGGCCGATAACATTGCCGAGTTTGCGGTGGCGGGCAGTTTTATCTTTGGCCAGCCGCTCAAGAGCATTGAGCATATCGATATCGATGAGCTGAAATAGATGTAAGGTAGCCGCCAAAGCCTTCGCCACACCTTTTGCCGAAAGGATTTTTCTATGGAGTATATGCAGGTCAATCGCGCCAACGGCCGCGCCGCCGATGAGCTACGCCCCATCAAACTTACTCGCGGCGTCATGAAGCACGCCCACGGTTCGTGCCTGGCCGAGTTTGGCGATACGCGCGTGCTGTGCGCTGCCACCATCGAGGAGGGTGTGCCGGGCTGGCGCAAGGGCGCCAAGGCCGGTTGGGTAACGGCGGAGTACGCCATGTTGCCGGCATCGACCGGCAAGCGCTGCAAGCGCGAGCACGCCAACCGCAAGGGTCGCTCCATGGAGATCGAGCGCCTCATTGGCCGTAGCTTGCGCACCGTCGTCAACATGAAGGCGCTCGGAGAGTGCACCGTCATCGTCGACTGCGACGTGATCCAGGCCGATGGCGGCACGCGAACGGCGAGCATTACCGGCGCCTGGGTGGCACTGCACGACGCCCTTACCATGTGGGTCGAGGCGGGTAAGCTCGAGCGCATCCCGCTCACGGGCCAGGTCGCCGCGATTTCCATGGGCGTTGTCGACGGCAACACCCTGCTCGACCTGGATTATTCCGAGGACAGTCACGCCGAGGTCGACATGAACCTTGTCGCCACCGACGCCGGTGAGATGATCGAGCTCCAGGGCACTGGCGAGCAGGCGCCCTTCGACCGCAAGCGCCTCAATGCCCTGCTCGATTTGGGCGACAAGGGCATTGCCGAGCTCATCGAGTTCCAGCGCCAAGCCCTCGCCTAACCTGCCAAAAAGGGACAGGTTTATTTTGGCAGGTTTTATCTGGGAAAACGTCGAAGTATAAGACTGCCGCTGATTAAGAGGGGGAGAGGCCGAGGCCTCGCCGTCCTCAACACGGCATTGCTATGGAGACAAGGAGACCACTCATGGCACTTGAGAAGATTGACATCGACACCCTCGACCCGGCGGCGACCATCGTCGTGGCAACGGGCAACGCCCATAAGCTCACCGAGATCGAGGCCATTTTGGGCAAGGTTATGCCCGAGGTTCGCTTTGTGGCGCTCGGCCAGCTGGGCGATTTTGAGGACCCCGAGGAAAACGGCACGACGTTTTTGGAGAACGCCATCATCAAGGCGCAGGCTGCCGTCGAAGAGACGGGACTCATGGCCATTGCCGACGATTCGGGCCTGGTCGTCGACGCGTTGGAAGGTGAGCCCGGTGTGTATAGCGCGCGCTACGCGGGCGTTCACGGCGACGATGCCGCCAACAATGCCAAGCTGCTCGTGAATCTGGAGGGCGTGGCCGACGAGGACCGCACTGCACGCTTTATGAGCGTCGTCGCGCTCATCGACACGGACGGTTTGGTCACCTATGGTGAGGGCACCTGCGAGGGCGCTATCGCACACGAGGGCCGCGGCGATCACGGCTTTGGCTACGACCCGCTGTTCCTGCCGGTCGACACGCCGGGCAAGACCATGGCCGAACTGACGGCGGACGAGAAGAACGCCATCAGCCATCGATTCCATGCGCTCGAGCATCTGTCCGCCAAGCTGACGGGCGAGGAGTAAGGCCGTGCGTGCGGTGGTGCAGCGCGTGCTCAATGCCGGCGTGACGGTCGACGGTGAGTGCGTGGGCAAAATTGGGCGCGGCTATCTGGTGCTGCTGGGCGTGGGCCACGGCGACACGCGCGCCGAGGCCGATAAGCTGTGGGGCAAGCTCCGGGGCTTGCGCATTAACGAGGATGAGAACGGCAAGACCAACCTGGCGCTTGCCGATGTCGACGGCGAGGTTCTCGTGGTGTCGCAGTTCACGCTGTTCGCCGATTGCCGTCACGGCCGCCGCCCATCGTTTACCGATGCAGGCGCCCCCGATGTCGCCAACGAGCTCTACGAGTACTTCCTGACGCTTGTGCGCGAGGATGTCGAGCACGTGGCGCATGGCATCTTCGGCGCCAATATGAAGGTCGACCTCGTCAACGACGGTCCATTCACCATAGTCCTCGATACCGACAATCTGTAAGTAGCCAAATTAGCTACTTGCGCGTGGTCGCAACAGGGTGCTATAGTATTAGAGTTTTGTCTATCTTAGGGGTATTATCCCCTTTTTGAATTGCACCTTCTGGAGGCCCTGTTCATGGAAGAGATGGAAGTCAATCACGTCGACGACATCCACGAGAAGCTGACCGATATGGTGGGCGATCGCGTTAAGGTGAAGGCCAACATGGGCCGCACCCGCGTCGTCGAGCGCATGGGCACCATCAAGAGCGTCCATCCGGCAGTCTTTATCGTCGAGGTCGACGAGCGCCGTGGCCGCAAGTCGCGTCAGTCCTACCAGTATATTGATGTTCTCACCGGCCAGGTCGAGCTGTTCGACCCCGAGAGCGGCGAGCACATCTTTACCCCGCTCGGCAATCAGCTCGAGGAGCACTAGCGGTGACCGATTGGTCCCTGACCCTTTCCGCGCCGGCAAAGATCAACCTCTATCTGGGGGTTCATACCGCGCGCGACGACCGCGGCTACCATAAGGTCGATTCCCTGATGGCAGCCGTCGGTCTTGCCGATACCGTGACGGTCACGCCGGCACAGGCGCTGACCGTCCAGACGATTCCGGCATCCGACTTTCCTATGCAAAAGAATACGGCGTATCGCGCGGCCGCTGCTATGGCCGAGCATTATGGTCGCGAAGCCAACGTCTGCATCACGATCGAGAAGAGCATCCCGTTGTGTGCCGGCCTGGGCGGTCCTTCGACGGATGCCGCGGCGGTCATTGTCGCCTTGGTAGAGCGTTGGGGTATCGACCGTGCCGATCCCGCGCTGGACAACATCGCGCGCGGCATTGGCGCCGACGTTCCCTTCTTTTTGCATGCCAGCCCTGCATTTTACGTGGGTGGGGGAGACGTGCTGGCAACCGAGTACCCCGCACTACCCGCGACACCCGTCGTGCTGGTCAAGCCGCGCGAGGCAAGCGTTTCGACAATTAAAGCCTATCGACGTTTTGACGAGACCCCAGCGCCTGCGGACAAGCCCGGAGCGATTACATCCGCCCTTCGCTCGGGAGACGCAGAGGCGGCCTACGCGCTCGTCCACAACAACCTGGGTGTCATTTCCGCGCAGATGGAGCCGCGGATTCAAACGGTGCTCGACTGGCTTCGTTCACAGGACGGTACTATTGCCGCAAACGTGTGCGGTTCGGGTGCCTGTTCGTTTGCTCTCTGCGATACCGCTGCCACGGCAGTCAATCTTGCGGCAGACGCTCAACAAAACGGCTGGTGGGCGTATGCAACAGAGCTTGTTTCCAACACGGTCCGCATTGAAGCGCCAAAGAAGTAAAAATTTCTCTGGCACACGACGGAGATCTTTGTTACTATAGTCGAGCTAACGGGTTGTGGCTCAGTTTGGTAGAGCACTGCGTTCGGGACGCAGGGGTCGCTGGTTCAAATCCAGTCAACCCGACCAGAGCATGAGGAGGGACCGCTTCTTGCGGTCCCTTTTTTTAGCTATTGTTGTGATACCGCGATACCCGCGGTATACTCATTCGAGCTTGTCTCGCTGTATTGTGGAGGTCTACATGTTTGGACTGAGGGCTCCTGAGCTCATCATTATTCTCGTCGTTGTCCTGATTATCTTTGGGCCCAAGAACCTGCCGAAGCTCGGTAAGTCCCTCGGCTCTACCGTCAAGAATATCCGCGAGGGTATGGAAGGCGATGATAAGGGCGAAACCAAGCAGGCCGAGGACGTTGTGGTCGAGGAGTCCAAGGAGGACAAGGAGATCGCAGAGCTCGAGGCCAAGCTCGCTGCCGCCAAGCAAAAGAAGGCAGAGGACAGCGACGCGGACGCAGAGTAGTCCCATCCCTTTGGGGTGAGCACCTGACCGGCTTGCCCGCAGGCTAGCCGGTCTTTTTCGTTTTGTTGACAGTTGATCGTTACATCATAGTTGGGGAGATATCCGTATGGACGCAAGCCAGATCGTACTGACCGCTGAGGGCCGCCAGAAGCTCGTCGAGGAGCTCGCTTGGCGTGAGGGCGATTACGCCAAGGAGATCGTCGAGGACATCAAGGAAGCCCGCGCGTTCGGCGACCTTTCGGAGAACTCCGAGTACGATGCCGCTAAGGACAAGCAGGCCCAAAACGCCGCTCGTATCGCCGAGATCCAGGCCATCCTCGCCAACGCTCAGATCGCTGCCAGCACGGGCGACCTGACCGTCTCCATTGGCTCGACCGTCACCCTGGTTGACCCCAACGGTGAGCTCATGGACGTCACGCTTGTCGGTACCACCGAGACCAACTCGCTCGAGCACAAGATCTCCAACGAGTCTCCGGTCGGCCACGCCATCATCGGTCATGGTGAGGGCGACTCCGTCGAGGTCGTTACGCCTTCCGGCAAGACCCGCATCTACACCATCGCCAAGATCGCACGCTAGACCACGGTCCCGCGTAAAGGTATGTTTTCGCTCCCTGGGACCGAATCCTGGGGAGCGTTTTAGTTTGAGGAGCTATCTTATGGCAGAAAACCAGAACGCCGCCGATCAGGCATCGACGCTCAACGACGAGCGCGCCACCCGCCTGGCCAAGCGTGCCTCCCTGTTCGAGGCGGGCCAGAACCCGTATCCCGAACACTCCGAGATTGAGGACTACGTCGTCGACATCGAGACTAAGTACGCCGAGCTCGCCGATGGCGAGGACACCGAGGACGTCGTGAAGATCGGCGGCCGTGTGGTCGCAAAGCGCGGTCAGGGCAAGATCATGTTCATCGTCGTGCGCGACGCGACCGGCGAGATCCAGCTGTTCTGCCGCATCAACGATATGGACGAGGCCGCCTGGAACACGCTCAAGGCGCTCGACCTGGGCGATATCCTGGGCGTGACCGGCGTAGTCGTGCGCACCCAGCGCGGCCAACTTTCCGTTGCTCCTAAGAGCGCGACGCTGCTGTCCAAGGCCGTTCGCCCGTTGCCCGAGAAGTTCCACGGTCTCTCCGACAAGGAGACCCGCTATCGTCAGCGCTATGTCGACCTGATCGCCAACGATGACGTTCGCGAGACCTTCCGCAAGCGCTCGCAGATCCTCTCCACGTTTCGTCGCTTTATGGAGTCCGACGGCTACATGGAGGTCGAGACCCCTATCCTGCAGACCATCCAGGGCGGAGCTACTGCCAAGCCGTTCATCACGCACTTCAACGCGCTCGATCAGGAGTGCTACCTGCGTATCGCCACCGAGCTGCACCTCAAGCGCTGCATCGTCGGCGGCTTTGAGCGCGTGTTCGAAATCGGTCGTATCTTCCGCAACGAGGGCATGGATCTTACCCACAATCCCGAGTTCACCACGATGGAGGCCTACCGTGCCTTCTCCGATCTCGAGGGCATGAAGGCGCTTGCCCAGGGTGTCATTAAGGCCGCTAACAAGGCTATCGGCAACCCCGAGGTTATTGAGTACCAGGGCCAGACCATCGATCTGTCCGGCGAGTGGGCCAGTCGTTCCATGACCGATATCGTTTCTGACGTGATTGGCAAGCCGGTCACCATCGACACGCCGGTTGAGGAGCTTGCTGCCGCCGCACGCGAGAAGGGCCTGGAAATCAAGCCCGAGTGGACCGCCGGCAAGATCATCGCCGAGATCTATGACGAGCTGGGCGAGGACACCATCGTCAACCCCACCTTTGTGTGCGATTACCCCATCGAGGTTAGCCCGCTTGCCAAGCGCTTTGAGGATGACCCGCGCCTGACCCATCGCTTTGAGCTGGTCATCGCCGGCCACGAGTACGCGAACGCGTTCTCTGAGCTCAACGACCCGGTCGACCAGGCCGAGCGCTTCGCTGCCCAGATGGCCGAGAAGGCCGGTGGCGACGACGAGGCCATGGAATACGACGAGGATTACGTGCGCGCCCTCGAATACGGTATGCCTCCCGCGGGCGGCATCGGTATCGGTATCGACCGCGTGGTCATGCTGCTCACCAACCAGGCTTCCATCCGCGACGTGCTGCTGTTCCCGCACATGAAGCCCGAGAAGGGTTTCCAGTCCGGTGCCGCTGCCGCCAAGGCTGCCGAGGCCGGCAACGCCGCGAGCCCCTTCGTCAAGCCGCTCAAGCCCACGGTTGATTATTCCAAGATTGCCGTCGAGCCGCTGTTTGAGGAGTTCGTCGACTTTGATACCTTCTCCAAGAGCGACTTCCGCGCCGTGAAGGTCAAGGCATGCGAGGCCGTCAAGAAGTCCAAGAAGCTGCTGAACTTTACGCTCGACGACGGCACCGGCACCGACCGTACCATCCTCTCCGGCATTCACGGTTATTATGAGCCCGAGGACCTGGTCGGCAAGACCTTGCTCGCCATCACCAATCTGCCGCCGCGCAAGATGATGGGCATTCCCAGCTGCGGCATGCCATGGTTTTTGTTTGCACTGTTCTGGGGCAAGCTGATCTGGGAGCTGCTGGGGCTTTTGTTCCCCAAAGGGGATTTTGCCGTCAGTTTCATTGTCATGCTGTTCGGGGCATACATCGGGCAGGTACAGTATCTTCCCCAATGTCTGGATGTTGCAATGGTCGTTGTCATGTACCTCACATTGGGGCAGCTGTTCCACCAGCATCAGGCACTGTTGGACCGTTACCGGGTCCCGCTTTTCCTTGCCATGCTGATTCCCTGGGCATGGTGCTGCCAGCAGGGCATTTATATTGAACTTGCTTCCCGCACATACTCCAATTACATTTTGTGCGCCGCCATCAGCGTATGCGGCATCTGGATCTTCTGCCATCTGTGCCGTGAACTGAACGCCAATAACACTTTGCGCCCAGCGCTCAGTTTTCTGGGGCGGCATAGCCTGTGGCTGTTCTTTGTACACCACATGGATGTGTTCACCAGTGCCATCTGGCAAAAAGACCGCCTGCTGTTCACACTACCCTGCCGCCTTGCATGGGACATCCTGCTTTCCCTGCTGCTGCTTGGCTGCTGGACATTGCTGCGCACCGGCTGGCGCAGGCTGACCGCAAAATAAACTCTTTGAACCGTTCTGCATCCCCTGTTCCGGGCCTGCAGGGCGGTTTTTGTTTTGGCAGCGCTTTCTGCACAGTGCAAACATTGTTTTTTACAGCGGATTATGGTACAATGAATTGTCTATAAGTATGTATCGGGGATTCCCATGAAATATCTATTTTTGAAAGGGCTTTTTATGGCAGAGCAACGCAACCAGACCCCTGCCGGGGATAATACGCAATGGACCACCGTTATTCGGCCGCGCACCGGCTGGTTTGATGTGGACCTGGAAGAACTGTGGCGCTACCGTGACCTGATCGTCATGTTCGTCAAGCGCAAC
>UQHT01000016.1 GCA_900540875.1 uncultured Collinsella sp. | reverse complement strand
CTCGCACGGAGAGCACATTAAGTGCTCTCCGGCTCGTGCGGAACTCGCGATCGACTTCGCATGCCGCCGGGCAGCCGGGGCCGACGCGAGGTTCAAGATTGTCAAAAAAGCGGTCGGCGCGCAGTGCGCCGACCGCCGATATATGGGGTCTGATATTTTCTACCAGCTAGTTCCTCTTACTCGTCTAGGAGATCCTCTGGCATGTCGTTGCCGTCGCCTAGATCGACAGGGGTTTCTTCGGGGGCAGAGCCGTCTTCTGTGGCTTCGCCTTCGGGCTTTTCCTTGGCGGCCGTCATGCGGGCGACAGCGCATACGCGGTCGTTGTCGTCGACGGTCATCATCTTGACGCCCTGGGTAGCGCGGCCAGTCTGGCTAATCTCATCGGTCTTGACGCGAATGACCGTCGCGCCCTCCGTCACGATGAACAACTCGTGCTGCGGGCCCACCGTCTTCATGGCCGCAAGGTTGCCCTTACGCTCGGTCATTTGGATGGTGTAGACGCCCTGGCCGCCGCGATTCTGCTCCGGGTAGTCCGCGACCGGCGTGCGCTTGCCGTAGCCGCGCTCGGTGATGACGAACAGATCGCCGTTGCCGTTAGTGACTTCCATGCCCAGAACGCTCACGCCGTCCTTCATACCGATACCGCGAACTCCGCTGGTATCGCGGCCGGTGGCGCGCACCTGCTCCTCGGAGAACATGATTGCCTTGCCCGCGGTGGTGGCCAGGATAATCTTGTCGCCCTCGCGCACGCGGCGCACGTTCAGCAGCGCGTCGTCGTCACGCAGGTTGATAGCGATCAGGCCGTCGCGACGGCTGCGGTCATATGCGCTCATCACAGTCTTCTTGACCATGCCACTCTTGGTGGCAAACATCAGGTACTCGTCGGCAGGGAACTCGCGGCAGCTGATGACGCTCGCGATCTTCTCGCCCTCCTCAAAAGGCAGCAGGTTGACGATCGCGGTACCGCGCGCCTGGCGCGTACCCACCGGCAGCTCGTGCACCTTCAGGCGATAGACCTTACCCTTGCTCGAGAAGAACAGCACGTACTCGTGCGTGGACGCGATGAACATCTCGTCGATGACGTCGTCCTCTTTGAGGTTGACGCCCGACACGCCCTTGCCGCCGCGCTTCTGGGCGCGGTAGGCGGCCACCGGGATGCGCTTGACATAGCCGGTGTGGGTGATGGTCACGACCATGTCCTCATCGGCAATGAGGTCCTCGACGTCCAGGTCCTTCTCGACATGGCTGATCTCGGTGCGGCGCTTATCGCCGAACTTCTTGGAGATCTCACGCATCTCTTCCTTAATGACGCCCAGGATCTTCTCCTCGTGCGCCAGCAGGTCCTCGTAGTAGGCGATGGCGCGGCGCAGGCCGTCCAGCTCTTCCTGGATCTTGTCGCGCTCCAGGCCGGTCAGGCGGCGCAGCTTCATCTCGAGGATGGCCGTGGTCTGCTCGGGCGTAAAGCCAAAGCGCTCGATCAGGCGGCTGCTGGCCTCGGAGTCGGTCTGCGAGGAGCGGATGATGCTGATGACCTCGTCGATATGGTCAAGGGCCATCAGGTAGCCCTCAAGGATATGCGCGCGGGCCTGGGCCTTCTTAAGGTCGAAGCGGGTGCGGCGGGTGACGACGTCGACCTGGTGGTCGATGTAGTGCTGCAGCATCTCGCGCAGGCTCAGGCATTTGGGAACGCCGTTGACAAGCGCCAGGTTGTTGGCGCCAAAGGTCGTCTGCAGCGAGGTGTACTTGTACAGGTTGTTGAGCACGACCTGCGGGATGACGCCCTTCTTGAGTTCGATGACCAGACGGATACCCTTCTGGTTGGACTCATCGCGCATATCCGAGATACCCTCGATGCGCTTGTCGTTGACGAGCCGGGCGATCTTCTCCTGCAGGGTGCCCTTGTTGACCATGTAGGGAATCTCGGTAAAGACCAGGCGGCTGCGGCCGGTCTTGGTGGACTCCACGTGAGCCTTGGCGCGCACGGTAATGGAGCCACGGCCGGTCTCGTAGCTCTGCTTAATACCGGCACTGCCCATGATGATGGCGCCGGTGGGGAAGTCCGGACCGGGCATGATCTGCATGAGCTCGTCGACAGTGGCGTCGGGATTATCGATCAGGTAGCAGGTTGCCTCGATCGCCTCGGTGAGGTTATGCGGGGCGATATTGGTGGCCATGCCGACGGCGATGCCCTGGCTGCCGTTGACCAGCAGGTTGGGGAAGCGCGCAGGCAGCGCCTGAGGCTCGGCGAGCGATTCGTCGTAGTTGGGCTGCCAGTCGACGGTATCCTTCTGCAAGTCACGCAGCAATTCCATGGCGGGCTTTGCCAGGCGGCTCTCGGTGTAACGCATGGCCGCCGCGCCGTCGCCGTCGATGTTACCGAAGTTGCCGTGACCGTCGATGAGCGGCGTGCGCATGGAGAACCACTGCGCCAGGCGGACCATGGCCTCATAGACCGCGGAGTCGCCATGCGGGTGGTACTTACCGATAACTTCGCCGACCGTCCAGGCCGACTTCTTGTGCGGGCGGTTGGGGTAGATGCCGCTCTCGTTCATCGCGTACAGGATGCGGCGGTGCACCGGCTTTAAGCCGTCGCGCACGTCCGGCAGGGCGCGCGCCGTAATGACCGACATCGAATACTCGATAAATGACTGCTTCATCTCGCGGCCAAACTCCGAAATCTGGAGCTGGCCGCCGTTGATATCCTCGCCGGCCGAGGCGCCACGGTCGACTTCGCCAAAGCTCTCCTCGAGCTCACCGTCGTCGTCCTCTTCCTCATCATCATCGGCATCGGGGTTATAGGCGTCCGGATCGCCGTCCTCGCCCTGCTCAGCACGGGCGAGCAGGCGCTTCAAATCGTCGGGCATGCCGGCATCGCCGGCCTCGCCCATACCCTCGTTATTGTTGATATCGTCTGCCACGTTACCTCCTCATGGTTTGCGTGGTCCATTAGTTCCCTACCACGGAGACGGATTACCGGGAATGCCGGATAACCCTCCTAGGTTTTCCAGGTGCCCCAGGTTGCCCTGAAGGATGAGGGCGCACGCCTTGCGTGCGGCGCCCGAAATCCTGAAGGGCAAGATGGGGTGCCTGGGAAAGCTAGGCGTCTAAGAAGCGCGCATCGTGCGCGTGTTTTTCAATGTACTCGCGGCGATAGCCGACCTCGGAACCCATCAGCTCGCGCACGGCGCGGTCTGCCACCACGGCGTCCTCGATCGACACACGCTGCAGAATGCGGGTCTTGGGGTCCATCGTCGTCGAGGCAAGCTGCTTGGGGTCCATCTCGCCCAGGCCCTTGTAGCGCTGGACGGTATAGCCCTTGCGCTTTTTGGTGATCTTGCCGTCCTTGGCCTTGCCGTCCTCGTCGTTATCGTCGGGGTTCAGTCCCAGACCCTGGATGGTGTCGCGCAGGATCTCGTCTTCGGGCTGGCGGCCGTTGGGATACACGTAGTGGATCTTGTTGCGCACCTTGATGCCAAAGATGGGCGGACAGGCAACATAGACGTAGCCGGCATCGATCAGCGGACGCATGTACTTGTAGAAGAACGTCAGCAGCAGGATGCGGATATGCGCACCGTCGACGTCTGCATCGGTCATGATGATGATCTTGTGGTAGCGCGCCTTGGTGATATCGAAGTCGCCGCCGTCGCCGGCACTCGTCGTGACACCGCAGCCGATCGCGGTAATCAGCGACTGGATGGTGTCGCTCGAGAACGCGCGATGGTCACCAACGCGTTCGACGTTCAGAATCTTGCCGCGCAGGGGCAGAATCGCCTGGATGTCTCGGCGACGGCCGTCCTTGGCCGAACCGCCTGCCGAGTCGCCCTCTACGATGAAGAGCTCGGTCAGCTCGGCATCGCGCACCGAGCAGTCAGCGAGCTTACCGGGCAGGGACGCCGTCTCGAGCAGGCTCTTGCGGCGGGTCGCCTCGCGCGCCTTGCGGGCGGCGTTGCGCGCCTTGCAGGCCTGTTGCGCCTTCTTGACGATCTCGCGGGCGGGCTTGGGATGCTCCTCCAAGTAATCGGCGAGGCCGTCGGTCACGATCTTGAGCGTGAGCGCGCGCATATAGGAGCTACCGAGCTTGGCCTTGGTCTGCCCCTCAAACTGCGGATCGGGCAGCTTGACCGAGATAACGGCCGAAAGGCCCTCGCGCACATCGTCGCCGGTCAGGTTGGCGTCTTTTTCCTTGAGCAGGTTCTGTTTGCGCGCGTAGTCGTTGATCACGCGGGTGAGCGCGGTGCGGAAGCCCTCAAGGTGCATGCCGCCCTCGGGAGTGTAGATGTCGTTGGCAAACGACATGACGTTCTCGCCGTAGCCGCTATTCCACTGCAGGGAAACCTCGACCTCGCCCATCTTGGCCACGGGAGCGTCCGGGTCCGATTTGCCCTCGATGTAGATGGGCTCCTTAAAGGCCTCGGGGACGTCCTTGCCCTCGTTGAGGAACTTGACGAAGTCGATGATGCCGCCCTCGTAGCAAAACTCCTCCACGTGGGGAGTCGCCTCGCGCTCGTCGGTCAGCACGATCTTGAGGTTCTTATTGAGGAACGCTGTCTCCTGCAGACGGTTGTGCAGCGTATCGAAATCGTAGATGCAGGTCTCGAAGATCTCGTCGTCGGGCCAGAAGGTGACGGTGGTGCCCGTCGAATCCGAGGTGCCCACGACCTCCATCTTCTTGACGGTCTTGCCGCGCGAGAACTCCATCTCGTAGGTGTTGCCATCGCGACGAACCTGAACGACCACGCGCTTGGACAGTGCGTTGACGACGGAGATGCCTACGCCGTGCAGGCCGCCCGAGACCTTATAGGCCGAGTTATCGAACTTACCGCCGGCGTGCAAGATCGTCATGACGACCTCGAGCGTCGGGATCTTTTTAACAGGGTGCTCGTCGACGGGGATGCCGCGCCCGTTGTCGACGACCGTGATGGAGTTGTCGGCGTGGACCGTCACCTGGATCTCGGTGCAGAAACCGGCCATGGCCTCGTCGACGGAGTTGTCAACGATCTCCCACACCAGGTGATGCAGACCGCTGGCGCTCGTCGAGCCGATATACATGCCCGGGCGCTTACGAACGGCCTCGAGACCTTCGAGAATCTTAATCTCGCCGCCATCGTAATCGTTTTCGTTTGCCACACGTCCTCCTTCAGTCAAGAAAATGTGTACAGCCTTACTAGTTTATCGTAAAAAAATACCCTCGGGACCGAGGGTATTTGGCTCTACAAGGCCACCAGATGCGATTTAAGGCTCTTTTTTGCTTTGCACGCCCTTGGCCCACTCGGCACTGGCTCTCATGGCATTCTCGAGGGCCTCGCGCAGTTTTTGGTCTTCGATGGGCGCCACCTGGCGCTCGATCTCGGTGCACTCGGCCTCACTTAGGTCGGCGTGCGGGGCCGGCGGGCGCTCGGTCGTCGCCGGGCGCAGGCGCTCCTTGGCGGCGGGCGGCGTGTGACCGGGCGCGGTGGTTTTGAACACCAGGCCGTCCACATGCGCACCGGCGCGCTCCATGCGCGCACGGATGATCTCGCGCAACAGCGTCATTTCCTGCGTCCACGAGGGCGAGTCGAGATACACCAGCAGCTCATTGGACTCGGGCAGGTAGCGCAGCCCCGTCACATGCCGTCCCTCGCGCGTGCCCGAGCACACCGCGTTCCATGCGCGATAGACCGCGCGCGACTCCTCGGCGGCCTCCATCTGCGCACGGCGCTTAGGCGTTGCAGCCGCCAGGATGCGCTGGCGCTCTGCGTTCAAAAATCCACTGAAGGCGACTGTCTCGCTCTCGCGCTCGTAATTAGCACGTCTCACCCATGCTCACCACCTTGGCTCGATCAAGCAGGTCATCGGTAAAGTACCCCAGGTTGGTCGTAGTTATGACCGTCTGGATATCATCGCCGATCAGCCGCAGGAAAGCGCCGCGACGCTCGCCGTCGAGCTCGCTCATCACGTCGTCCAAAAGCAGCAGCGGGGCGGTGCCCAGGACATCGCGAGCCACGGCCACCTCGGCCACCTTCCAGGACAGTACCAGCGTGCGCTGCTGTCCTTGGCTGGCAAATGAACGGGCGGAGCGACCCGCCACGGTGAACTCGATCTCGTCGCGATGCGGTCCCACCAACGTCACGCCGCGGCGAATTTCCTCGTCGGCATGCTCGTCAAGGGCAGCCAGCATGCGCTCGTACGCCCAACCCTTCAGCTCTTCGCGATCCTCGACCTGGGGTAAATCCCCCAGCGTGGACGCATAGGTCACGTTGGCAGCCTCGCCGGACGCCACTTGCCCGTAGGCAGTGTGCACATGGCCCGCCAGCCGGTCGAGTAGGGCCAACCGGTGCACGAGCAGGGCCGAGCCCGCGCGAGCAATCGAATCGTTCCACGCGCCGAGCATCTCGCGACAGCACCAGGTCTCCTTGAGCAGGGCGTTACGCTGGGTCACGCAGCGCCCATAGGTGCTCGCAAGATCGGCATAACGCACGCTCAGCTGCATGCCAAAGTCATCGAGGGCGGCGCGGCGCACACTGGCGCCTCGCTTAACCATGTCCAGATGGTCGGGGCAAAACAGCACGCTCGGCAGAATCCCGCGCACACCGGCGGCAGAGCATCTCTTGCCGTTGCGACTAAACGAGCGCTTACCGTCCTCCGCGCTCAATCCCATATCAAGCACGCGGCCGTCGCCCTCGAGCCTCAGCTCGATCTTGCACGAGCCCACGCCGTCATGGACGAGCTCGGCTGCGGTCGGATGCCTAAACGAGGCGCCGCTCGTCAGCAGCTGCAGCGCCTCTATGAGATTGGTCTTTCCCGCCGCGTTGGGTCCCGCAAGTATCGTCACGCCCTCGTCCAGGGCAAGGCGATAGCTATCGAAGCTGCGGTAGTGCGCGACGGAAAGATCGCGGGCGAACATGGTCATGGCGCAGCGCTAGATGCGGACCGGCATGACCAGGTACAGGTAGTTGATCTTGTCGTAGGACTTAAAGATGCCCGCCTGCGAGTAGCTCTTGAGCTCCAGCGTGATCTCCTTCTCCTTGGACAGGGCATTGAGGCAGCCGAAGATGTAGTGGTAGTTGAAGGCGATGGTACCCGACTCGCCCTCAGCCTCGACATCGATCGTCTCCTGCGCAAGGTCCTGGTCATTGGAAATGGAGGACAGGCCCATCTGCCCGTTCTCGACATCGATCTCGAACTTGACGGCGGGGTTGGCGCTCGCGATAACGGCCACGCGCTTGAGGGCGGCGTTAAAGGCGGCGACATCGATCTTGACGCTCGTCACGCACGAATCGGGGATGAGCTGCTTGTAGTTGGGGTACACGCCCTCGATGCGACGCGACACGTAGGTGGTGTTGCCGGCCTCGAAGACGACCTGGGTGTCGGTAGCCCCGATCATGATGGTCGCCTGGCTGGCCATGATGTTCAGCGCGTCGTTAAAGGCGTCAGCCGGAACGTTGAGCTCAAAGGAGCCCTCGAGGGTCGAGGTCTCGACCTGCGTATCGCACACGGCCAAGCGGAAGGAATCGGTCGCCACCAGGCGTACGGTGTTGTTCTCGACCTTCATGTGCACGCCGCCCAGGATGGGGCGAGCCTTGTCGGTCGAGGTGACGCGCCACACGCGGCCGACCATTTCGGACAAGACATCGGTCGGCAGCTCCACGGCACTCTCGATGGCATAGGCCGGAAACTCGGGGAAGTCATTGGCATCGAGCGTGTTCAGCCTAAAAGAGCTCTTCTCGCAACCAATCAGCACCTGGCGCTCGGACAGCTCAAAGGTGACCGGGGCATCGGGGAGGGTCTTGGTGATATTGGAGAGCATCTTACAGGGGATAACCATCTCGCCCTCTTCTTCGACATGCGCCGCGATGCGATGACGGATCGAGATGGTGTAGTTAGAGGTCTGGAATTCCAAGATGCCGTCTTGGGCCTTAACGAGCACGCCCGACAGGATGGGAAGGGTGGATGCCGAAGCGACACCCTTCATAACGACGCCGATGGCTTGTGTAAGCGAGCTCTGGCTGACGGTGAACTTCATCTTTTAATACCTTTCTATAGATATAAATATCTTAATAATAGTAATAGCACTGACGAAACTGTTGATTACTCCCAAAGACGCAGGTCAGACCAAGAAAGAGAATCGACAGCAACCTGTGTGCAACAGGGGTGGTTTTCCACGTTCAAAACCTGCGCAAAACTTTTCATCTCCGCGGGTTGGGTTTTAGACACCTTATGCCCGTGGTTTCGACAAGTTTTCAACAGGTGTCTCTATTTCCCTACGAGCGCAGTGTAATTTTATCGCGCAGCGACTTGAGGTCTTCGGTGACGGTGCGGTCTTCCTGGATCATCTTCTGGACCTTTTTGTAACTCGTGCTGACGGTCGAGTGGTTGCGGTTGCCAAATTCGGCGCCCACCGCCGTGGTCGTCATCTCGCACATCTCGATGGCCAGGTAGATAGCGATATGGCGTGCTTTGGCGATATTGGCGTTGCGACGCGGGCCGATGAGCTCCTCGTGCGTCACGCCGTACTGCTCTTCGATGACGGACTGAACCGTCTGGACGTTGATCTTTTTGGCCGATGTGTCAAAGTACTGGCTGGCGATGGCGTCGATATCGTCAAAGGTGAGCTCCCCGCCCTCGCGCTCGCGGTCGCCCGCCTCGCCGGCGCAGCGCTCGCAAAAGCTCTCGAGTTCGCGGATGTTGGTGCCCGAGACCTCGGCCATGTGTTTAAAGTGCTCGTCGGTTAGGTGCCCGCCGTCGCCCCCATAGGCCGCCAGCAGCGAGTCGTCGCCTGCCTCGGGAGCGGCGACGATGGTGTTCTCGTAATAGCGCTGCAAGATCTTGTATTTCATTTCGTAGCTGGGCTCTGCGACCAGGCAGAGCATGCCGGCGTTGAAGCGGCTGGTTAGACGCTCGTCCATGCTCAGGTCCTTGGGGGCGCGGTCTGCCGCGATGACGACCTTCTTGTTGTTGCGGATGAACTCGTCCATGAGCTGGAAAAAGTAGTCCACGCTCGCGCGCTTGCCGATGATGTTTTGGATGTCGTCGATGATGAGCACGTCCACGCCGTGGTACGCCTGCATGATGGGGGCGTTGCTCTTCTTTTGGCGGTCGAACTCGGTCATCAGGTCGTCCAGATATGCCTGGGAGTTGGCATACTTGACCTTGATCTCGGGCGACTTTTCGGCGAGCTCGTTTTTGATGGCAAGCAGCAGGTGCGTCTTGCCCAGGCCCGATTTGCCGTAGATGAACAGTGATGTGCACGTGCCCCGCTCGTCCGCGAGGGCGGCAAACTTGAGTGCCGAGCGATAGGCATGGCTGTTCTCGGGGCCGTAGACAAAGTTCTCAAAGGTAAATTTTGAGTTCGCGGCGAGCGGGGCTCCATCCGTATTCTGTTCGGCCGGCGCGGTCGGTGCTGGCATGGGTGAAGCGGGGGTCGCAGCTTGCGTGGATTTAGTTGGCGCTCCGCCCTTCATCTGGTTCATCATGCGACGAAAATCATCGGCCGAGAGCGTGTTCTTGATTGCAATGCCCGAATCCGCGCCCGTCGTTGCGTCGTGAGCGATGGGCATGTGCGTGACGGGTGCGTTCGTTGACGTCGCCGCCGCGGTCGGCAACGGTGCCATGGTTTCACGGGAAACATCGCTGTGCTGGTGCCCGATTGTCGGCACGTCGCCTGCGGAGGCCGGCGCCGCCGGGGAAGCAGCGGGGGCCGTGGCGGGCGCCGTCGCGGCAGCGGATTCCGTCGCGGCGCCTTGCGGTGCCACGATGTCGAGCGCAATCGGTGCAAAGGCGATTTCTTCCAGATAGGCCTCAATGGTCGGCTGATGCTTTTTGAGCTGCGCGATGGCAAAGCGCGAGGGGGCCTCGATCGTGAGCGTATCTTCGGTTAGGCTTATGGCGCGCGATTGCCCCAGCATGTTGATGAGGCGTGCATCTTGGCCGTCGCGCTGGCAAAAGGCGATGGCATCCCCCAGGATGATGCTTGCTTCCTCGTCCACTATCTCTCCCGTTCTTTAGCTCTGAGCTCGCACGCGAGCGGCGCCGAGTTCGGTCAGATGGTATTTCTGGCCATGCTTGATGACCAAGCCGGCCTGCGCCAAGTCATTGAGCGTGCGTGACCAAGTGGGGGCCGAGTTTCCAAACGCCCTCGCCAGATCGGTAGCACCGCACGCTTGATTTTGCGCCAGATAGCCCAGCGCGGCGTTGCCGCGATCGCTTACGAACACGTCCGGTTGTGGCTGCGCATACTGATTTGCTGCATTAGGATACATCATTTGAGCTGCTGGTTGTTGAGAACTCTGCATCGGCGGCATTTGCTGTTGAAAACTTTGAGGCCACTGTTGGTAAGGCTGCGGAGTCATCTGCTGGGCCCAGGGGTTGTGCTGCTGCTGCGGCATCTGCTGGTACGGCTGCTGATATCCCTGCTGGTACTGCTGTGGGAACTGCTGGCCATACCCCAGTGGCGGCATCTGCTGATATGGATATCCCTGTTGGTACGGCTGATATCCCATTTGCTGGCCACCCGGTGCCCCCGTCGCCTGCTGCATTGCTGCTGCATCCTGATCCGCCAGCGGCATGGCCTCTGGCACGTTTGGCGGCATCGACATCGACGCCGCCTGGGACTCTTGTGTAGGAAGCATTCCGGGCTGCTGCATCTGTCCCACGCGGGGCTGCATCTGTTGCGTTGCCATGGGCTGCTGCGCAAAAGCTCCCGGCAGGGGATATGCGGGCTGCTCCGTCTCGGGCCGCACGGCAGCACCGCGCCCGCCGGCGCGTTCGATTTCCTGCACGCGTTTAGGATCCAGGCTTACCGTAACCACGGTGCCGTTGCCCATGTTGTCCTCGATGGACACGGCCCCGCCGGCGTTTTCCAAATACTCCTGCACCATGGGAAACCCTGCTCCGGTTCCACGGATATAGCGCTTCATCTTGCTGTTTGCGCTGGTAACGCCAAAGTCGAAAGCGCGCTCCTTGTCGTCGATGCCGGGTCCTTGATCAGCAAAGCGGATGGTGTCTCCGCCGTCCAGAATCGAGATGATGGGCTCGGCAAAGTGCGCGTGGATAAAGTTTTCGACAATCTCGCGGATGACCATGAGCGAGATATGGCCACCTTGTTCTTTCATGCACTGGTAGACGGTGTTGGTCGTCTCTTCCAAATACGTGCGGACATCTTGCGGATCAATGACGATCACACGCGGTGTCGACAGCATGTCGTCATAGACGGCGATGCGCGCGGCGTACATGACTTTTGGCGCCTGCGTGGTCGTCTGCTCGCCTTCCTCACGCTCTTCGCGCACGCCGGTGATGTGCTCGTTGTCGGGTGCCGGGTCTCCGGAATCGACCATGGTGTAAAAGTCGTCAGACATGCCGCTCGCAATCTTTCAAAAGGTTTCGAACAAATAGTAGCTCACCGTGCAATGTTTCTCATCTTTCGACAACTTTTCAAAACCTGTTGAAAACTTTGGAAAACGGACGAAAAGTTCTCAACATTGCCAACATGACCTGTTGAAAACTCGATGAAATATCGTGAAAAGTTGCCATGCACCGCTAAATCGAGCTCGGCTTATGGGGGAACCGTGTGAACTGCGCAACCTTTTACCTTTGATTTCTTGACATTTGAACATTGATTTCCCTACAATCTTCAAGCTCACGTGTCTATATCTGCGTCCGCGCCCCCGCGGACACTCGAAATGCAGCAGGAGGAACTTAAGATGAAGCGTACGTATCAGCCTAATAAGCGTAAGCGTGCCAAGACCCATGGCTTCCGTGCCCGTATGGCCACTAAGGGTGGTCGTGCCGTGCTCGCCCGTCGTCGCGCCAAGGGCCGCAAGCGTCTCACTGTCTAGCAGCGATACACACATCTCGCATGAAGACTATTAAGTCTCGGCAAGATTTCGAGCATGTGTTCAGTCAGGGGCGTCGTTTCAATCACCCTCTGATTCGAATGACCATATGTGAATCGGTTGGCGAAGGCGACTCCGGAAGGGTCGCCTTCGTTGGTGCTAAACGGCTCGGTTGTGCTGTCGTGCGCAACCGTTCTAAGCGTGTGATGCGCGAGGCCGCCCGCAGCTGTGGATTTCCCGTTGCGGGTTATGACATCATCTTGTTCGCAACTCCCAAGACGAGGGTTTCTTCGCCTCAGGAGATGGACAATGCATTGCGTTCGCTTATGAAACGCGCCGGCGTTGCCGGGGAGGAGCGATGAGCAATCACGTTTTGCGACGTGTTGCCATCGCTCCTATTCGCATATATCAACAGGTTATTTCGCCCTTATTGCCTGACGCCTGCATTTATTACCCAACGTGCTCGCAATACGCCGTCCAGGCGATTGAGAAGTACGGTGTTTTGAGAGGCTGCTGGCTTGCCGTGAGGCGCATCGCTCGCTGCAATCCCCTGCACGTCGGCGGTTATGACCCTGTGCCCTAGCGGGCACTCGCTATCGGAGGAAAACTTACATGTGGGATTGGATCGTTAACATCCTTTTCGAGCTGCTCAAGCTCATCCAGACCTTTGCGGTCGACTGGGGCCTGTCCATTATCATCCTGGTGGTCATCATCCGTCTGCTGCTGACGCCGCTTATGCTCAAGTCGACTAAGTCGACGGCACGCATGCAGGTGCTGCAGCCCAAGATGCTCGAGATCCAGGAGCGCTATGCCGACGATCCCCAGCGTCAGGCCGAGGAAATGCAGAAGTTCTACAGCGAGAACAAGTTCAACCCGATGGCTGGTTGTCTGCCGCTGTTGATTCAGATGCCTGTCCTGTTCGCCCTATTTACGCTGCTGCGTAACCTGCCGGACTACTTTAACGACGGCACGTTCTCGTTCTTTAATATTCTGCCCGACCTGACCACCACGCCGAGTGCCTCCTTTGCCGATGGCTTTATGGTCGCGCTGCCTGCGCTGGTCTGCCTGATCCTGTTCGCTGTCCTGACCCTGATTCCGCAGCTCTATATGTCGCGCAACCAGACCGGCCAGCAGGCTCAGAGCATGCGTATGATGGCCGTTGTCATGACGGTCATGATGCTTTGGATGGGCTGGAGCCTTCCCGTTGGTGTTCTGCTGTACTACGACGTCTCGTCTACTTGGCAGGTTATCCAGCAGATTTTTGTGACGCAGAAGGTCATCGACAAGGCGAAGGCCGATGAGGAGGAGCGCCTTAAGAACGCGCCGCTGCAGGTTGAGGTTACTCGTCGCGAGAAGAAGCCGCGCCCGCACAAGAAGAAGTAGTGGGATATCAATCTTATTTAGGTACCTAACTTTTGGAGTACGTTATGTCTGAAGAGATCATCGAGGATATGCTTGAGGAGGTTGCCCCGCAGGTCGCGGGCGATTATCCCGAGATTGCACAGCGCTACAAGGCTGGTGAAGAGCTGACCGACGAGGAGCTCGACACCATTGCCGATGTCGCGATTTCCATCCTGCGTTCCATCCTTTCGCACTTCGATGCCGCCAACTCTCCTATCGATGAGTATGAGGGCGACGAGGGTGAGTTGATTCTGGATGTAACGGCTCCCGACCTTGCTGTTCTCATTGGCCGTCATGGTCGCACCCTTGATGCCCTTCAGGTTATGTTCTCATTGCTGGTGAGCCGCAAGCTCGGCTTTAGGTATCCGGTTGTAGTGGACGTCGAGGGATACAAGAGCCGCCGTCAGGACAAGGTTGCCTCCATGGCTCAGTCTGCTGCCGAGCGTGCCATCCGCACTCATAAGCGTGTTTCGCTTCCGCCCATGAATGCCTACGAGCGCCGACTGGTTCACATTGCACTTCGTGGCAATGACGCCGTCGATACTCATTCTGAGGGTTCTGACCCCGATCGCCATGTGGTGATTGTTGCTCGATAATCTACTCGAGCTTATGCTAAGGGGACGTGGTTTCCACGTCCCCTTTTTTTGTCAAAAGTTCTCGATACACTGATTTTTGTCAGAAAGGAGCTTTCGTTGTTAGTACTTACTGATCAGCAGGCTGACGAGATGTTGAGTCGTCTAACTTCCTATTGCAAAGAGTATTCCTTGAGCGTAACTGATACTGAGCTGAGGAAATGTATTCAACATTTGGATTTGGTTCTGGAAACAAATAAGACAACCAATCTCACCCGTGTTCTTAACATAGAAGATGCTGCGGTACTTCATATCCTCGACTCACTTGTTTTGCTCCCCTATATCAATAAGGCTCCTGAGGGAGCTTTGCTCGATATGGGAACAGGTGCGGGCTTCCCTGGTATTCCGTTAACCATAACCATGCATCGTAAAGCTACTTATATTGACTCTGTTGGTAAGAAGGTTGATGCTGTCAATTCTTTTGTTGATGTTCTTGGATTGAAACATGCTCATGCGGTTCATGATCGCCTTGAAGAATATGCTCGAAGCCATAAGAAGCAGTTTTCTGTCGTAACCGCCCGCGCACTTGCCCCTCTACCGATTCTTGTTGAGTATGCTGCTCCGTTCCTCAAAGACGGAGGGCTATTTGTTATCACCAAGGGTAATCCTTCGGATGAGGAGCTTGCTTCCGGCATGTCAGCAGCTAAGATTTGCGGCTTCACTTTGCTTCTGAATGACGCAATCGATTTGCCTGAGGGCTTGGGCCACAGGGAGTTCATTGTTCTTAAAAAGAGTCATCCGGCATCCGTTTCATTGCCTCGTGCAAATGGCATGGCAAAGAAGAATCCGCTTGCCTAGATGTTTCACGTGAAACATAATGGATACTAACAACTTGCAGTGTTTCACGTGAAACATGGCGGTTGATATCGAATCGGAATGTTTCACGTGAAACATCCTCCGTTTGACAGCTTTAATACACACCAGGAGGGACCGTGGGATTTCGCGACGTTAAGCGTTCTAAGAGCGCAAAAGACACGCGTATCATTGCAATCATCAATCAAAAAGGCGGCGTCGGTAAGTCAACGACGGCTGTGAACCTTGCAGCAGCACTGGGTGAGCAGGGTCGTAAGACACTGATTGTCGATTTTGATCCGCAGGGAAACAGCACCAGTGGATTTGGAATTGAAAAAGAAGACCTTGATCGCTGCATCTATGATGCATTGTTGAATGATGTGCCGGCAGAATCGCTTGTTCTTGATACAAATTGCAAAAAGGTATTCGTAATTCCAGCTACGATTCAGCTTGCAGGTGCCGAAATTGAGCTCGTAAGCGCAATTGCTCGTGAAACCCGCCTCAAAGATTTGCTTGAGCCGATTCAGGACGAGTTCGATTTTATTTTCATTGACTGTCCTCCTTCGCTCGGCCTGCTTACTATCAATGCCTTGACCGCAGCAGACAGCGTTTTGATTCCGATCCAGTGCGAGTACTACGCACTCGAGGGCGTTACGAAGCTGCTAGAGTCAATGAAGATGGTCAAATCACGTCTGAACAAGGGCTTAGACACCTATGGTGTGCTTATGACCATGTATGACTCGCGTACTTCTCTATCGAATCAGGTTGTTGAGGAGGTTCAATCATACTTTGGTGATAAGGCATTTAAGACGCTAATCCCCCGTACGGTTAAAATCTCCGAAGCTCCGTCTTTTGGAGAACCGGTAATTACCTATGCACCTCAAAATAAGGGTGCAAAAGCGTATATGAACCTTGCAAAAGAGGTGATCAAGCGTGCCTAGTGTAAAGAAACGTGGCGGATTGGGACGTGGACTCAATGCTTTGGTCTCAGAGGCCGAGTATGAGACCGGTGGTTCTGCTGTATCTGCTTCAAATGCCGCATCTGTAACAAAACTACCTATTGAGGATATCGTTCCCAACCCTAATCAACCGCGAATTCATTTTAATGAAACTGAACTTCGCGAGTTGAGTGAGTCAATCCAAGAGCATGGCGTTTTGCAGCCGCTCTTGGTTCGCAAGCATGGAAACGGCTATGAGATTATCGCTGGTGAGCGTCGTTACCAGGCGTCAAAGCTTGCTGGTCTTGAGGAGCTGCCTGTCATCATTAAAGATGTTAATGATGAAGAGATGCTGGCTCTTGCTCTTATCGAAAACCTTCAGCGTTCTGATCTGAATCCCGTCGAAGAGGCTAAGGGCTATCGCCAGCTCATTGATGCCAGCGGTATGACCCAGGAGGCGTTATCAAAAGCTGTCAGTAAGTCTCGTTCTGCAATTACAAATTCACTTCGTTTGCTTGATCTTCCCGAAGTCGTACAGCAGATGATTTTCGAGGGCAAGCTTACTGCGGGCCATGCGAGAGCGATTCTTGCAGTTCCATATGAAGATGCCAGGATTCGACTTGCTGAGAAGGTTGTTGCAGAAGGTCTTTCCGTTAGAGCGACAGAAAATCTTGCTCCGTTGTTTTCTGCCGGAGATACGCCAAGGACTCCGAGGCCAGCAACACCTCAGTCATTCAAAAAGGCCGCTCGAGTTCTTCGTCAAGTTTTCAACACGAATGTTCGTGTGAAGAGCTCGCGTGGCAAGAACAAAATTGAAATCGAGTTCAAAGACGAAGAAGAGCTCTCCCGTATCCTTGGCGAGATGATTCAATTTGGGCAGGAGGATCAGGATGAAGAGTAAGGTTCTCGCAGTCATTGCGTTTGCAACCACCGTTGCCGCTGGTGCTTTTGCTGGTTATAAGATTGCGACAGATGATGAACTGCGCGGTCGACTGCTGCGCGGAGCTCAGGATATTGTCGATACATCTAAGAAGAAAATGGATGTGATGACCGAAGATGTCGCTATGCGCACTGCTCAGGTGACTAAGAATCCAAAGATTAACCAAGACTGGGTTAACCATCAGTGGGAAAATGTTGGTTATTAGGTACCTAACAATTATTTGCCTGTTTTAAAGGGGTTCTTGTCTGATTTAGGAGACAAGGACCCCTTATTTTGGCCATTAAACTAACCTTATGTAAATCAAATTCAATAGTATGAATATAAATGAAACAGTCCTGGTTGCATTATTTGCAACCAGGACTGTCGGATGTTTCACATGAAACGTTATGGGGTACAGACTCCCCTATGCGTTCTTCTGGACCTTGAAACGTTGCTTCAGCTGACCGCAGGCGGCATCAATATCATTGCCGCGAGAATTACGGATCGTGGTCTCGATGCCACGAGACTCAAGGCGGCGCTGAAGATCCTCGACCTTATGAATCGGCGACGGCTTGAGCGGGCTGCCCTCGATGTCGTTAAGCTGAATCAGGTTAACGTGGCACAGCGTTCCCTCGCAGAAGTCGCAGAGTGCCTGCATCTCGGGATTCGTATCGTTGACGCCTTCGATCATGGCATATTCATAGGTCGGGCGGCGGCCAGTCTTTTCGGTGTAGAGCTGAAGCGCCTCGTGAAGGCGGAGCAGCGTGTACTTCTTAACACCGGGCATGAGCTTGTTGCGCGTCGACTGGATGGCGGAGTGCAGGGAAACGGCAAGCGTGAACTGCTCGGGGATGTCGGCAAATTTGCGAATACCGGGAATAACGCCGCTGGTAGAGACGGTGAGGTGACGGGCGCCGATACCGATGCCATCGGGGTCGTTGAGGATACGCAGTGCCTTGAGAACCTCGTCGTAGTTGGCAAACGGCTCGCCCTGGCCCATGAAGACAACACTCGTGGCACGCTCGCCAAAGTCGTTGGATACATGAAGTACCTGGTCGACGATCTCTTGAGCGGTCAGAGAACGCTTGAGGCCGTTGAGACCGGTAGCGCAAAAGGCGCAGCCCATGCCACAACCTGCCTGGGTGGAAACGCAGACGGAAAGCTTGTTACGACGGGGCATACCGACAGTCTCGACGGAAATGCCGTCGTGGTACTCGAGCAGATACTTGCGAGAGCCGTCTTTGGAAACCTGCTTGGTGAGTTCAGTCGGCGTGTCAAAGGCAAAAGCCTCTTTAAGCTGCTCGCGGAAAGCCTTGGGAAGGTTGGTCATATCGTCAAACGAACAAACGTTCTTCTCAAAGACCCATTCGATGAGCTGCTTCGCGCGGAAAGCGGGCTGGCCGAGTTCTGCCACGAGCTCGCGAATATCGTTTTGGCTCAAGTCGCGAATGTCCTGAGATTTAGTCCTGGGATTCATGGAAGCCTTTCGATTTTGGGGAAACGTAGAGGGTATCGCTACAATATGGTATCAGCTGCAGAAATTATAGAGGAGGAGTCTGCCCATGCCGGGTAAAAGCCTAGAGAACATGCACGTAGCGGTCTTGGCGGGCGGTCATTCCGCTGAGCGCGAGATTTCGCTCAATTCGGGAAAGAACGTCGTGGCGGCCTTGAAGGAGGCCGGCTACACCTCGGTGGAGCTGCTCGACACGGCTGCCGATGATTTTATGGTAACCATGGCGACCGGTGGTTTCGACGTGGCGTTTATCGCCATGCACGGCGCCGGCGGTGAGGATGGCGCCATGCAGGGTGCCATGGAGACCTTGGGTATCCCCTACACGGCCTCGGCCGTGCTCGCAAGCGCCTGCGGTGCCGACAAGGAGGTCTCGAAGCTCCTGTACGCCAAGGCGGGCATTCCCATTGCCCCCGGCCTCGCGCTCGAGGTGGGCGATGAGGTCGATATCGATCATATCGTCGAGGTTTGTGGCGACCGCTGCTTTGTGAAGCCGGCCGTAAACGGTTCCAGCTATGGCATTTCCCTGGTCCATGAGCCATCCGAGCTGCCCGCGGCAATCGCCAAGGCGTTTGAGTACGGCGACAAAGTGCTGGTCGAGAAGTGCATCGAGGGTACCGAGATCACCGTCGGCGTATACGGCGAGGATGACGTGCGCGCCCTGCCGATTGTTGAAATCCGTAAGCCCGAGGACTGCGAGTTTTACGATCTGGACGTGAAGTATGTCGACCCTACGGACATCCATCGCATTCCGGCGCAGATTTCACCCGAGAACTACGCTCGTGCTCAGGAGCTCGCCTGTGCTGCCCATAAGGCACTCGGCTGCCTGGGTATCTCGCGCAGCGACTTTATCGTGAGCGAGGATGGCCCCGTCATCCTCGAGACCAACACGATTCCCGGCATGACCGATACATCGCTGTATCCGGATGAGATTCGCCACACCGATGACATGACGTTCCCGCAGGTGTGTGACAGTCTGATTCGTATGGGACTTCGTCGAGCGGGCGTTGCATGCTAATCGAGGACGCTGTTTCGTCGGGAACGCCGCAGTTTGTCATCGATTCCTATGCCACGCTTGCCGAGCGCGCCAAAACCCAATCGTTTGGTCTCATCGAGGAAGATGTTATCGTCCTCGATACCGAGACCACGGGTCTTTCGGTGCAGGACAACGAGCTTATCGAGATATCAGCGGCCCGCCTTTCGGGCCGCGAGGTTGTCGATCGGTTCGATACCTTCGTGCATCCCAAGCAGCTGATTCCCGCCGAGATTACCGAACTCACGAGCATTACAAACGCCGATGTGGTGGATGCCCCATCGGCCGTCGAGGCCGTGGCCGCTCTCGCCGATTTTGTCGGCGGCTGCCCGGTGATTGCGCATAATGCCACCTTCGACCGTTCGTTTATCGAGTCGGTCAAGGGCGGTGTCAACGTCAGCGACATCTGGATCGATTCGCTGGCACTGTCGCGCATCGCGCTTCCGCGCCTGGCCTCGCATAAGCTGTCTTTCATGGCCGACCTGTTTGGCTGCGACTCGGTGTCGCACCGCGCCAACGCCGATGTCGACGCCCTGTGTGGTGTGTGGCGCGTGCTGCTCGTGGCGCTCACCGACTTGCCTCAGGGCTTAATGGCGCGCCTGGCCGACATGCACCCCGACGTACCCTGGTCCTATCGTCCCATCTTCTCGTTCTTGGCGGGACAGAACCCAGGTTCCATCTTCTCTCTCAGCGCCGCCCGCGCCGACGTACTCAAGGCCGATCGGGCCGATGATCGCGTTGATGCGGACGAGCTACCGGTCCTTAAGATGCCGAGCAGCGAGGAAATCGAGGCGGACTATGCCCCAGGCGGCCTGGTTAATCGCATGTATCCCACGTACGAGCCGCGCGATGAGCAGATCGCGATGGCACTCGAGGTCCGTGACGCACTCGTTACGGGAACGCATCGCGTGATTGAGGCGGGGACAGGCGTCGGCAAATCGATGGCCTATCTGGTGCCTTTTGCCGAGGCCGCGCGCCGCAACAATATCACGGTTGGTATCGCGACTAAATCGAATAATCTTGCCGACCAGCTCATGTATCATGAGCTGCCCAAACTTGCCGAGCAGCTGGACGGAGACCTATCGTTTTGCGCCCTCAAGGGCTATGACCACTATCCATGCTTGCGTAAGCTTGAGCGCATGAGCCGCGGCCAAGTCGAAATTACGACCAAGCGTGATCCTGCCGACACGCTTACGGCAGTCGCGGTCATCATGGCGTACGTGTGTCAGTCGGCCGATGGCGACCTCGACTCGCTTGGCATTCGCTGGCGCAGCGTCAACCGTCCCGACTTTACGACGGCGTCGCGCGAGTGTGCCCGTCGCCTCTGCCCGTTTTTCCCCGATAAATGCCTGGTCCACGGCGCCCGCCGTCGCGCGGCGCATGCCGATGTGGTGGTCACCAACCATTCCCTGCTGTTCCGCAATGTTGCGGCCGAGGGCAGAATCTTGCCTCCGATCCGTCACTGGGTGATCGATGAGGCCCACTCCATCGAGCGCGAGGCACGCCGTCAATGGGCGCGCGTGGTGTCGGCGGATGAATCGCGCGTTCTGTTTGAGCGCCTGGGTGGCTCGAGCGCCGGTGCGCTGAGCCAGGTTTCCCGCGATTTGGCAACCACGGAGGGCTCTACGCTCTACCTGGGTCTTACCGCCAAGGCGACGTCGACAGTTGTGCGTGCGAGCATGGCGATTGCCGATGTGTTTGACGGCGTTCGCGAGCTTGGCCGCCGTGCCCGCGGCGGCTACGACAATGCGAACCTATGGATTGGCCCCGAACTGCGCGAATCTGACGACTGGCATGATTTCTTACAGTCGGCCTACGCTGCCATCGATGCATTGGAACAAGCTGACAAGAGCGTCGACGCGCTGGTGCAAGCCGTTGCTGCCGACAAGCCCGAGGTTGTTGTCGACCTGGGTGATATCTCGCGCCGCCTACACGAGCTGGCCGAGAACCTCAAACTCATCATTGACGGTACCGATGAGCACTACGTGTACTCGCTGCAAGTCAATCGCAGATTGCGCGCCGGCGGCGAGTCGATGACCGCGGAGCGCATCGATATTGGCGAGGCCTTGGCAACCGAGTGGCTGCCCGAGGTCCACACGGCTATCTTTGCATCGGCGACCATGACGGTTTCCAAGAGCTTTGAGCACTTTAACCACGCCGTCGGCCTCGATCGCATCGGTGCCTCGACATCATCGTCGCTGCACTTGGATTCGAGCTACGACTTCGATTCGAATATGGCTGTAGTCGTTGCGGGCGATATCCCCGATCCGCGCGATCGCGAGAGCTATCTTACGGCGCTCGAGCGAGTGCTGGTCGACGCCCATCTTGCCATGGGCGGATCGGTGCTCACGCTGTTCACCAACAGGCGCGACATGGAGGAGCTGTACGCTCGCGTCGAGCCCAAGATGGCTCGTGCGGGTCTGGAACTCAACTGCCAGCAGCGCAACTCGTCCCCTCGCCGTCTACGCGATCGCTTTATCAACGAACCGACCTCGTCGCTCTTTGCGCTTAAGGCCTTTTGGGAAGGGTTTGACGCCAGCGGCGAGACGCTGCGCTGCGTCATCATCCCCAAGCTGCCGTTCTCGAGCCCCACAGACCCGCTCTCATGCGAGCGCAATCTGCGCGAAGACCGCGCTTGGGTGCGCTATTCTCTGCCCGAGGCCGTGCTCGAGGTCAAGCAGGCAGCCGGTCGCCTCATTCGCTCATCGACCGATTGCGGTGTGCTGATTCTGGCCGACCCGCGCCTAGTGACGAAGGGCTACGGAAAGAAGTTCTTAACGTCGCTGCCCACGAGCTCCTACCAGCGCATTGAATCGGCGCAGATCGGTCACTATCTGCAGCTGTGGCGCGCACGCCACGAGCGGCGCCGCTAAAGCGGACAGACGAGGGATTTTGCCATATCGCACAGACGCTCTGACAGGGCGGGGTCATCCAAGATGCGGATGGCCCCGCCCGCTGCGATTACCTGGCTTAACAGCCAGCGCTCGGAGCCGTAGCGCACATTCACTGTCGAGCTGTCCGCCCCATTGGGTTCAATCGACATGATGCCGGGCCAGTCCAGGCGCTCTGCCAAGGCGCGCGGCATGAGAAGCTTCGCGCTCCGCTCCGCCTGGGCGAGGGAGTCATGGAGGGTCGCGGGCTCCGGTTCGTGGCGCACGACGGAGTCGTCGGTCAAGACCAGGCCCTCGATTTTATCCATACGATAGGTACGCTGTTCATCGACCGCGACATCCCAGGCAATCAGATACGTTTGGTCGCCGTTTGTTGTGATGCGCAAGGGGTCAACCAAACGTTCGCGCGCCTGTGTGTCATCCATCGAGCGATACGAGATGCGGCAGCGAACGCCGTCCCGAATGGCGCAGCTCAGCTGCTGCCAGTGCGATCCGTGGGCGACGGTGTCAAAGACGCGCTGGTTGTATCCGAGCTCTTTGGGAAGAAGGGCGCGCCGTATTCGAGCCGCCGCTTGGGGTTCGATCCCCAATGATTCAAGTTCATGGTTGAGCACAGCGCCCTCGGCGGCACTCAGACGCAGTGGCAGCACGCGCCCCGCATCACCGGTGAGGACCACGCACTCGCCACGGTGCTCGCAGATAATACGTGCGCCCGATTCTCGGTCCGCAAGCGTCGAGACGATCTCGAGAATCTCGTCGAGCGATGCCCCCGTGATATCAAAGCGGCTGCAAAGCTCGTCTCGTGTCATGCCATTCTCGCCGGCAGCGTAGAGGGCCTCCATGATATCGATGGCGCGCGAGAGTCTTTGCTCGCTGGTGAGTTTACGCACGGGCATGCTCGTGCACCGTCCTTTCGATGAGGTGATTCCACGCCTGCTTGAGAGAATCGGGGGCGACGGGCCTCATACCATCCATGGCATGAGCCATGCAAAACGAGGCTGCGGCTTCAAAGTCGCGCACGTCAACGGTCCAGGTCCAACCTGTTTCGGTGCGCATGAGTTCGCCTCGTCCGCGTGTGAGACCGCTGATCATATCGGCCTGCGCTTCACGCGCGAACGAGAACGTAGCCGCAACGGGTGAGCGGTCGGCAAAATCGAACTCAAAGAATAAGTAATCGTTGAGGTTGAAATCCGCAGGAATGGCGTAGGCTTTCGAAGGTCTCCAGGCGCGAATGATGCGGTCGCAGCGGAATGTTCTGATATTGCCTGTGGCATTGTCGAGGCCGCAGAAGTATGCCGTACCCTCGCGCTCGAACATGCCGTAGATGCAAACGGTCCGCTCGCGTTGTTCTCCGCGTCCGTTTTGGTACAAAAAGCGCAGCGCGCAACGCTCGGCAAAGGCGCTCCATACCGCATCGACGGCGGGAGAGCGGCGAATCGGTGCCTCTCCTGTCGTCGACATGCCGGTGAGGTAGGCAATCTTGGAGCGAATGTCGGCAAGCGGCGCGGCAAAGGCGGATGAGCCCGCCGCGAGTGTCTGGTCGATGGCATTGAGCAGGATGTCGGCATCGTCTGCGGTGATGAGACCGCCAGCGGCAAACGTGTGCTCGCGGTCGATCGTCCACGCGCTCTCCTCGGTTTCCTGCGCTCCGGCAGCACGAACCTCCCTGATAACGATGCCGCGTTCGAGCAGCTTGTCGCGATCGCGGCGGAACTTGCGCTTGTCTGAGTCGATATTGCCCGAGCCGTATCCCAAATCGGAATCCAGGACGATTTGCTCGGTCGTCAGCGGTTCGGGAGAACTGTTGAGTACAAAGAAAAGGTTGAGGATGCGCTGAGCCGTTTTATCGAAACCGGGCTCGGGTGCCCCCTTTTTAATTGTCGCGGTCGCGTCGCTTGCCGTCATAGAATCCTCGCATGAGAAGGTCGTTTGATGCCATGATTTTAGTCCGATATGGAGATTAGGCTATATCCTTGTCCGCTCGCGGCGTTAAGATGGCCCGAATTCGGTCGTTTGCGCTCGCTCGGGGTATACTTTCGACTATATACGGTTCTAATGTGCATGCATTGGGCCTATTTGTCGGATTATGGATGTGGAGCGCACATGGCGAACACCCAGAACTATATTAACCACCTGCTGCAGAACACCGGCATTACGCCGGCGTGCAGTGAAGAAGAGCGCCTGGCTGCCGAGGATATCGCTCAGATTTTCCGCAACCACGGCTTTGACCCCGAGGTGCAGGAATTTAATGCTCCCGCGCCCAGCAGGTTGGCGTTTGCCGTTACCGGTATTCTGGCGTTTGCCGGCGCCCTGCTGATGGGCATCGGCGGCGGTATCGGCTTGGTCGGCACCTTGCTGGCCATTGTCGGTGCCGTGCTCTACGTGCTCGAGCGCACGGGGCATCCCATGGTTTCGCGCCTGGGAAAGACCGGTGTGAGCCAAAATGTCATCGCCTATCACAAGGCCTCGGGCCCGCTTGCGTCTCCGCGCAACCGCCCGGTCGTCGTGGTGGCGCACTATGATTCTCCCCGCGCCGAGCTCCTTGCTCGCGAGCCCTACGCTCCGTATCGCGCGCTCATCGCCAAGCTCCTGCCTGTCGCCACGATCGCACCCGCGGCTGTTGCCATCCTGCGTATCCTGCCGCTTCCCGGCGTGCTCAAGGTGCTGCTGTGGGTTGTCGCGATTCTGGCCTCCCTTGTGGCACTGGCCAACGCCGCCAATATCATCTCCAACCGTTTTGTTCTTCCCTACACGTCTGGCGCGGTGTGCAATAAGTCCTCTGTTGCCGCCATGCTCGGTGTCATGGACAACGTTGCCCCCTATCAGGGCGAAAACGAGTTCCCCGATGACATTCCATTCGATACCTATTTTGGCGAGCAGAAGCGTCGCGCCGAGGAGATGGCGCGCGCGGCGGCCGAGTATGCCGCGGCCCAGCAGCAAAACGACTACGGCAACACCATTGAATATGAGGAACCTTCCTACGACGAGGATGAGTTTGGCCAGCCGGTGGCGCCTGACGATGTGCCCGAGCAGGACGAGGCTTTTGATGGGCAGATCGATGGTTTTGAGGGCGCCTCTGCCGACGAGACGCTGATCGGCGTTATCGCACCCGAGGCTCAAGACCAGACTGCCCAGGTCGAAGTGTCCACCGAGGAAAAGTTCACCGCCGAGCCGGCGGAGGAGCCCGCGGTGGTCGAAGTCGCCGAGCCCGAGCCCAAGCTCTATCGCAATGCCGCCGGCAATATCCGCTTTGGTTCGGATGCCATCCGTGCGCTCGGCATGCTTCCCGAGTCCTGCACGCTTGATTACGAAGAGGGCGAGGAGCCGACGTTTGAGCCGGAGCCTGCTCCCGTTGCACAGGAGCCTGCGCCCGCGACCAATACGGCTGTTGCTCCCGCCGAGCCGGTCGCTGCCCCTGTTGCTGCCGTGGAGTCTGACGCAAAGCCCGCGCTCGATTCTGCAGCCGGTCTGGATATTCTGGCGCCTGCCGCTTCGGCACAGGTTGAAGACGAGACCGCCGACGAAGACTATGGCGAGTATCCGCAGCGCGTGTCCTATGAGAGTGACACCGATTTCTCGGCCGAGATTCCCTCGACAACGCCCCATGCCGATATCGCTTCCGCGTTCTCCTCGATTGGTGCCAGCGCTTCTAGCTTCTTTAAGGGTGCCTTTGCGAAGGGCAAGAAGTTCGTCGACGACTTTGAGGAAAAGCGCGCCGCTGCCCGCGAGGCCGCCGAGCGGGAGGCCATCGCCCAGCAGCAGGCCGCCGAGGCCGAACGTGAGCGTGCGGCACAGGAGTTCGAGCAGAGCGAGGCCGAACAGCCAGAGCCTGTCGGTGTCGCCGACGCCACGACGTCCTTTGATGCGCAGCAGCCGGTCGATAACACCATGTCATTTGATGCCACGATGACATTTGAGAAGCAGGGCACCGCAATTGCCGAGCCCCTTCCCATCTCCGATGATGCCCAGGGCGCCGCTGATGATTCGGTTATCGACGAGGCCGATTCCGTTGAGGCTAGCGCGCCCGAGCAGGTCGAGGCTCCTGCGATGGAGCAGGAGTCCCCTGCGGTTGACGAGGCTCCCAAGACGGATGTGTCCAGGCCTTATTCTACGCAGATCTTTACCATGCCCGCGCCGAGCGACCCCGGCGCCACGGTGGCCAATGTCGCTCCCACGCAGGACGAGACGGTTGACTCCCTCATGGCGCAGATTTCGTCTCAGGTGCCTCCGCGCGAGCAGATGAATATTCCCGATCCGGCCTCCGCGCCTGCACCCTCTTCGTCGCCGCTGGCCTCGGTCCCCGATCCGTCACTGCCTTCGATGCAACAGGCCAACGTCGCGTCCCGCACGTCGCTGTTCGATCTTCCCGATCCTTCGGCACAGACAAATGATCCCTTTGCGACGGCGCAGGGCCCCGAGCCCACATCGGCACCGGTCGCGACCCCCATGCCCATCTCCTCGGGCGCACAACCGCTCGAGACCATCTCGGCTCCTGTTTCGACGGGCGCCAAGCCGCAGAAGCGTGGCCTGGGTGGCTTGTTCGGTCGCAAAAAGAAGAACGAGCAGGACAGCATGAGCGACTGGCTGGGCGTCGAGGACGATTACGATGCCAAGAAGTCTGGCCGCGGCATTGGCTCGTGGGATAACTTCGAGGATGACGACGACGGTTGGAAGGGTGGCGCCACCTCCTCCGATGGTGCTTCTGCCGAGGATATGCTCTCGGCCGTTGCCTCCATGGGTGACGATGAGCTACTCGGCCACGATATCTGGTTCGTCGCAACGGGCGCGTCAGATTGCGACGGCGCCGGCATGAGGGCCTTTTTGGCCTCGCATCGTGACAAGCTCCGCGGTGTGTTCTTCATCAACCTCGAGTCTATCGGTGCCGGCAGGCTTTCGGTGGTAACGGTCGAGGGCGAGCAGCAGCTCTTTAAGGGCGATCGCCGCATCATGAATCTTGTCAGCAAGGTGTGCAAGTCGTTCCACGTCGATTGCGGTACGTTCGAGATGCCCTATGCAAAAACCGATGCATCCGCAGCGCTCGAGGCGAGCCGTCGCGCCCTTACGATTGCCGGTGTGGACGGCCCGCGCCTTGCCTGCGCTCGCACCGAGGATGACCTGCCGTACAACGTCAATCCGACCAATATCGCTACGGTGTCCGAGGTCGTGACCGAGGTCATTCGTCGTTCGTAGACAGATCCGCTAAGGAGTCAGCGTGTTTTCGTACATCAAGCGCCATTGGCCCATCTATCTGATCTTGACCCTGATCGCAATCGCATTGGGCTTTGGGGCCGCGTATGTCGTTGGCGTTAAGGGCTCGACGCCCGAGACAACAATGAACGAAGAGGTGGAGCAAGAGCAAAGTTTGGGTGCCGACGGTATTTCCGAGTCCGATCAGGCAGCCATCGATGGCGGTTCGTCATCTGCTGAATAGCCGATTCATCGTTTATGCCCAAGGCGGGCGAGCCGGGAGACTGGCTCGCCCGCCTTTTTATCGTGCTAGCGCTTCCTTGTGACTGACCTAAGGCGAGCGAACCATATGGCTGCAGTGCCCGAGGTCAGGAGTGCGGTGATGCATGCGGCGATGGTAGCAGATCCCGTTGCCGGCAGGTTCTGAGGCAGGGCGCATCGTTGGATGACGCGGTCCTCGTCATGCGCCTCGAGTTTATCGCCACCGCCGTTGCGGCAAAGATCGACGCGCGCACTGTTGGCAAGTGCGGTTTGGGGCGTATAGGACGACGTTGCCTGCATATGCACGACTGCGCCTCGGGCATCCGAGTTAAGGGCCGCCTTGGCATCGTCAAGATCGTCGTGTTCGTCTTTAAGGTCATCCCGGGTCCAAGAGCCCGCCTCGCTTCTGGTTGTAAAGTCGGCGGCTGCCGCACCGTATTCAAAACGGATGCCCGTGATGACGGCGTTGTCTGCAAGATCAATCTCTTTCGTATCGAGCGTGACGGACTTGTCCGTCGGGATATCTGCTTTCCATAGGTGCCACCCGTCGTAATCGACGAGACGCACATCGTCGCCCAGCAGCTTTGTAACCTCTTCCGTTTCGAGCCAAGGATTGCTGTGCCCGTCGTCAAGCGTTGCATTGACCTGCTTGCCCGTGTCGCTTGTTCCTGCCGGGGACGTTCGATACCACACGTTGCACAGCCCGTTTAGATCGCCGACCGCAATAGGGGTTTCAACGGCAACAAGTTTCGCTGCGCCATCTTTGGCGCACTCGAGGTCGTCGGTGATGGTCAACTCGTCGACCCAGGTGCTCGACTCATTTTTGGCGTCGATGGTATAGCAGAAGGTGCCTTGCGTATTGGCCCGTGCTTTGGCTCGGTTTTTACCGTCGCCGTTGGCAACGAGTTTGCTTACGACTGGCTGTGCGATCTCTTGGCGCTTATCGACGCTTCCCCTGATCTCGATGGGGGTATCCTTCATTGCCATGGTTTGAACTTCTCCCGTGGCCTTCACTTCAAACGTTATCTCTTTGGCGAGGTCGTAGGTACGCGGAGACATCGTTTCGCGCAAGGTGTAGGTGCCGGGTGAAAGGTGCTCAATGCGGTGCGGTTTGCCGAATGAAGTCCAAGAATCGATTTCGTTGCCATTGGAGTCGCAGAGGACAAGCTCGGCGCCTGTCACTTCCTGATCTCCGCACGCGTCGACTTTGGAGACATCGAGCTTGGTGTAGTCGTTGGAAATGTCAAGGTGCACTTCGATCACGGGTGTTTGCTGATCAGCGTACGACAACTTCACGGTATGTGGGGTCGGGTCGAGCAGATAACCTTTGGGCGCTTGCGTCTCGACGACCTCGTAGGTGGCGGTACCGCATCCCAGCGAAAGGTGGTCGACTCGCGCATGCCCCCGTTCGTCGGTCGTAACGGTGGCGACGGTTTCGCCATCCAGGGCGACGATGCTGTCGTCGGCTCGCACGATGTCGCCGCCAGCGCGGATGTCAAACGTGGCTCCAGCGAGGGCGTGCCCATCTACGGCACCCGTCTTAATGATTTCGATGCTTCCGGTTGCGGCGTCGTCATAGAACGAGGCGACGGCGACCGGTGTCAGATTTCTGTCGGCGGGAATCGTTATCTCCAGGTCTTCTCCGCGCAGATACGGTTCCTTGGCCGATGCCTCGTGCACGTAGTATGTTCCGGGGTTAAGTGATTCGGGCAGCGTGACGGCGCCGGTTGTATCGGTCGTGAAGGTATTCATTACATTGTGGGCCGGATACCAACATGTTTGCGAGACGGGCTCGTGGTGGCTATCGAGCAGCTGGAACGTAAAGCCGGCAAGTGGTACGGTGCCGCCGGTCTGAGCATCGCGCTTTACGATTTGAAGGTGTGTCGATAGGGCGTGGTTGTCAATGATGTACTGAAGCTCGGCGCCGTCTGCGGTCTGCTCTGCTGTGATGGTCCATTCCCCTGCTTGCTTAAATCCTTCAGGGACCGTTCCTGCGACCTCGCGAACGGTGTAGCCCGCGCGGTCGTAGGGAATGGCACCGTGAGCGCCGGCGGGTCGCTTGCCTGCTCCAAACCACGCTTCGGGCTGGTCTTTGGTGGAGGCAAAGCCGTAAACGTTTGTGGTCAACGTGCCGACGACTTGTTGGGAGCTATTGCTGACAACCTCAAAAACGACGCCTCCCGCCGGCTGCTCAAGGCCGGACTCATCGTTATCGCCATGGTCCTTAAACTTCGAGATTTCAAGGTCAAAAGCGATGGGGGTGTTGGGAATACGGCTTTCGAGCTCAACGATGCCCGTATCTCCGAGCTGTTCGGCACCGACGGTGTAGCTCCAACAGTCGTTTGAAATCAGGTAGCCCTCGGGTGCTTTCGATTCATAGATGGTAAAGGTGCCCAGAGGAACGTCATTGAGGATCGCCCGTCCGTTTTCGTCGGTCGTAAGGGTGCGAGTCCAGCCGGGAGTGGATTGCGAAACGCAGGTGAATTCAGCGCCCGCAAGCGACGCCCCAACTTGGGCGCCGGCATCCGTGGCGGCATCGATTTTTGCAATACGCAAGGTGATGGTGCCGGGCTGCTCGTTGATAGTGACATGTTCGCCGCTGTTTTGTGTGGTGAAGGCTATTCGGTCGCCTCGAGGGATATAGCCTGCCGGGGCTTTGGTTTCGACCAGGTAATATGCCGTATTGGGCAAAAGCGTTGCTTGTGTACGCCCGTTTTCGTCCGTCTGGATAGTGCCGACACGTGCATCGCCCGCACTTTCAAAGATATCGAAGGTTGCGCCACCGAGTCTGTAGGTGTCGTTATCGGCGGTGATGTCAGCCTGGGACGATTGTTTTTGGAAAGATACGGAGACGGCGGGCAGAACATAGAGCATGTCCTGGTGTTGACCCTCGCCCGAGACCGGGCCGTGATAACGCCTGGCTCGATGTGGGGCCGCCTTAATGGATCCGGACTTAGCGCTGTCGTAGAGCCAACGTGCACCCGCTACGGCCTCGGCGTTTTCGTAAAACCTACCGCTCCTGGCAACTCCCTTGCTGTTTGTATACGAATAGGTGCCGTCGGGGCGCGTGGTTCCGTTGAGCATCCACACGGCAATCTGGGTGGCGGCACGGGCGAGGTCGGGCGACAGATTGTGGCCGCCAAAGGAGGTACTGGAAGGATATCCGTGACAGACGATGGCGGCAAATTCGTCATCGAGCCATGTCCAGCCCTGGTTGTATGTACGCCATGGCCCTCCCGGCTTGCTGGGGCCGGGGCAGTCTTGATTCATGCAGTACGAAATCGAAGTGTCCTGTGCCTCGTATTTACCGACACCGAAGGGGCCGCAACCGTCGCTTATGGTGCGGAAATTAAGGGGGTCACTCCCGTCGACGGCGAGTGCGGCCCCTGGTGCCAGGCAGCCGATCAGAAAAAAGAGGAGCAGGAGCAGCGGACCTGTTGCGATTGCGCTGTGGACAGAGTGCGTGGGTGCGTTGGACATGGCTGCTCCTTATCCCTCGTGCGCCGCACGGGGAGGCCGCGGCGCTTGGGATGAGGCTACCGCCATGGTTCATGCGGGTAAGTACCAGAAGCTGACCAAAAGCTTGCCCGATTTCTGACAAATCGAGCTCAAATACAACAATCAGATAAAAGTGCAGGTAGAAGTAAATGAAAAAGGACCCCCACGGGTCCTTGTCTCCATATATTTATGAAGTTATGGAAATAAATTCATAAATTAAACAAGAACAAAGATATTTGGATCGATGTGAAGACGATAATCTCACATCGATCCAAATACATGTCTATGACAGGAGCTGTTCGATTGTTGCCTTTTGGTCATCACTGGCCTGTATGGCGGGATCAAAGATCGCGGTCGAGATAGGAAGACCCTTTATATTGACCGCTACTTTGATGGCAGATACAAACAAATCGCAGGCGTCGTAGACGGCCATGAGCGACGAGATGCGCTTGGCGCACTCGATGGCGGTCGCGAAGTCGCCTGCCTGGTAGGCGCCGTGCAGCCTCACAAAGAGCTCGGGCTCCACGTTGGTGAGGCCGCACAGAACGCCGTTGCCGCCGCTCGCGCGGTTGACCAGGTAGTACTCGTCGAAGCCGGAAAGGACCGAGAACTCGGGGTTGACCTTGCGGACGGCGCGGATGACCTTGCGCGTGTGACTGATGGTGTCGACCGTGTCCTTGATGCCGCAGATATTCGGATGGGCGGCGGCGAGCCTGGCCACGAGCTCGGGCGACAGGTCGGTGCCGGTGCGCGCCGGAAAGTTGTATAGCACGATGGGCAGGTCGGTGGCGTCTGCGATGCCACCAAAGTACTTTTCGGCAGCGTCGTCGGTGGGCCCGAAGTAGTACGGCGAGACCGCCAGAACCGCGTCGGCACCGGCTTTCTGGGCATAGCGCGTGAGTTCGAGGACGTTGTCGTAGGTGGTGTCACCCACGCCGACGAAGACCTTCATGCGGCCGGCGACCCGCTCGACGGCAAAGTCGATGACCGACTTCTTGTCCTCGAGGCTCACGCTGTAGAACTCGCCGATGCTGCCAAACAGCAGCACGCCGTTGATGCCCGCGTCGGCCAGGTGGTCCAGGTGCCTGCCCCACAGCTCGTAATCGATCTTTCCATCATCGTCGGTGATGGTGATGGAGGGGCAGAAGACTCCCTCAAACATGTGTCACTCGCTTTCCGGGGTCACACCCCCACGAATCCCTGCACTGCCGAGAAGGACCTAGAGGTAGTAGGCCTTGACGGCGTTGTCGTAGAAGACACCCTGCTTCTCGGCGTCGGTGAAGACATCGGAGTCCTCGATGAAGCTATAGAGGTCCTTGTAGTCGAACTTGGTGAGGACACAGGGGGAGTCGGTGCCCCAGATGATCTTGTCGGCGCCCAGGACGTCCTTCGCCATCGCGATGTACTCGAGCGCGGTGGGATACGGGTAGGCCTCGGGAGCAACGTTCCAGGGCAGCGCGGAGAGATCGATCCAGACGTTATCGTGGGCGAGGTACGGAAGCGCGCACTTGAGGACGTCGCCGTCCTCAAGGGACGGGGCGAGCAGGTGGCAGACGACAATGTGCAGGCCGGGGTACTTCTTGGCCAGGCGATATACGGCCTCGGGCTGGCAGCTGGACTGGTTGGGGCTGCCGATGTCGAGCACCAGAGTGGCGTCCTCGACCTGGGCGATCCTGTCGATGAGGACCGTCATCTCGGGGCCGTCGACCGCGAAATCGCGGTGGTAGCCGGAAAGGCCGCCGCCCACAGAGACCTCGAACTTGAAGACGTGGGCGTGCAGATCGTTGATGAAGTGCTCGAGGATCTGCTGGGCGCAGCGGCAGAAGGGGTCGAGCATGACCGCGGCTTTGAAGCGGCCAGGGTACTTCTCGGCGCATTCCATGGCGTACTCGTTCTGCAGGCCGTACAGGACGCCCTGCAGCAGGATGGCCTTCTCGACGTCGTTCTCGTCCATGACGTCCATGAAGGTCTCAACGAGGTACTCCTTGTCTCCCTTGCCCTCGGGGATGATACGGAACTCTTCGCCGGTGGCCCAGCGACAGTTGCCGTTGCCTAGGGGGCGCAGCTCTCCGGCCTTGCCCATGGAGCCGATGTGGTCAAAGACGTGGGCGTGTGCGTCGATCTTCTTCATTTTGTTCTCCTTACGTCAAACAATGTCTAATGGATATATGGTCAATGACGGATACGCTTTGCTGCCAGGTGGGCACCACCTCCAGTCGAACCCGCGGGCGCGGGACATAGAGTGGCCTTGCAATCCGGACGCTAGGCGGACTGCTCCTCGGCCTCCATCTCCTCCTCGGTCACGTCGTCGATCGGGACGAAGAGCGTGAACAGGAAGGCGAGGCCAAAGGCGAGCGCCAGCGAGATGCAGAAGGGAACGAACGCGCGGCTCATGAAGACGGGCAGCGTGGTGAGCGCGGGCAGAGCGAAGGCGGTGCCGGCGCAATCGAACAGGCCTGCCACGGCGGAGCCAATGCCGCCGGCAACGCATGCGCAGACCATGGGCTTCTTGAGGCGCAGGTTCACGCCGTACATCGCGGGCTCGGTGATGCCCAGCAGCGTGGTGAGCGAGGCGGAGATCGCCTGGGAGCGGAACTTCTTGTTCTTGGTTTTGAGGGCGACGGCGAGCGCGGCACCGCCCTGGGCGAAGATCGCGCCGCCGAACAGGGCCATGATGGTGTCGAAGCCGTAGACCGCAACGTTGTTCATGGCAATGGGGAACAGGGCCCAGTGCAGGCCGAGGATGACGAGGAACGGCTGGAACGCGCCGATCAGCGCGCCGGCGACGAGCGGCGAGAGGCTGTAGACGGCCTCGTAGCCCTGCGCGAGCCAACCGCCCACGATGGTGCCGAGGGGGCCGAAGACAGCCAGGGTGAGCGGGACGATAACGATGATCGTGATAGGCGGTGTGAACAGGCCGCGGAAGGTCTCGGGGATGATCTTGTAGCAGGCCTTCTGGACCCAGCTCGCGCAGTAGATGGCAAGAAGGATGGGGATGACGGAGCTGGAGTACGTCGCCTTCGAGAGCTCGAGGCCAAACAGGTAGACGGGCGCGTCCGCCGCCATGATGGTGGTGATGGACGGATACACCAGGATGCAGCCGAGAAGGACGGCGGTCACCGTGTCAACATCGAAGCGCTTTGCCGAGGTGTAAGCAAGAAACACCGGGATGAAGTAGAACAGCGAGTCGGCCATCGCGTTGAGGATCGCATACGTGGTCGAGTCGTCGGTGACCATGCCCGAGACCTGCAGAAGCGTCAGGATGCCCTTGAGGATACCGACGGAGACGAGCAGGTTGATGATCGGGAGGAAGAACGAGGACAGCAGGTCGATGACCGCGTTGACGCCGCGCTGGAACGCGTTGGGCGTCTTTTCGGGGGCTTGCGTGGTTGTCACGGTTTCTCTCCTTTCTGGAGCGTCCTGTCAGACGCTGGCCTACATATAGTTGCAGATGTGCGGAAGGGCAGTCTCGGTATAGCCAAGGGCCTCGGCGCAGACCTTGCGGCCGTTGCAGACGGCGATGATGTCGTCGAGCATCCTGTCGCGCATCTCCTCCATGGACTCGGGGCCGTAGATCGTCGGGCTCGCGTCGAGGTCGGTGTTGTCCCTCATGGTCTCGTAGGTGCGCTTGTTGGCAGTCAGGCGATACACGGGCGCGATGGCATTTCCGGTGGGGGTGCCAAGGCCGGTCGAGAAGACCACGAGCTGGCAGCCGCCGGCGATGATGCCACCCACGCTGGAGGGGTCATTGCCGGGGGTGTCCATCACGACGAGACCCTCGTGCGGATTGAGCTGCGCCGCGTATGGATAGACGGCGTTGAGGGGGCTGTGGCCTCCCTTGTGAACGCAGCCGAGAGACTTCTCCTCGAGGGTCGTGAGTCCGCCAGCCATATTTCCAGGGCTGGGGTTGCCCTCGCGCATCTCGGCGCCAAACATCTGGACGTACTTCTCGTAGTCGTAGACGATCTTGAGGATGTCGTCCGAAACCTGCTTGTCCTTCGCGCGACGGGCGAGGATGTGCTCGGCGCCAAAGAGCTCGGGTGTCTCGCACAGCACGGAGGTGGCACCATGGTTGACGAGCCAGTCGGAAACCTCGCCGATCAGCGGGTTAGAGCCAAGGCCGCTCGAGGGGTCGGATCCGCCGCAGTTGGTGCCGAAGATAAGCTCGGAGATGTCAGTGGGCTCGCGGACGCATCGGTCCGCCTCGGCGACCATCTTGCGGGCAAGGCGCGTGCCCTCCTCGATTGCCCTGATGGAGCCGCCGACCTTTTGGATGACCAGGGTCTCGACGGGCTTGTTGGTACGCTCGCGAATCGCGTCGACCACGATGTCGTTCTGGCAGCCCTCGCAGCCCAGGGAGACGCAAACGACGCCATAGATGTTCGGGTTCGCAGCGTAGCCTGCCAAGGCGGCAATGGTCACCTTCTGGTCGCAATCGACCTGCGAGCAGCCATTCTGGTTGTGGAAGGAGACGCAGCCCTCGACCGCGTTCGCGATTCTCTCCGTGGTGTCGGAGGCGCAGATGCTCGTGGGAAGGATCAGGACGTGGTTGCGGATACCGACGCGACCGTCCGGGCGACGGTAGCCCATGAAGGTGCGCGTGCCCCCTACGGACGAGGGGGTCTTGGTGGCGACGGAGCCGGTGTCGGCGACGACGGAGTCCTTCAGGTCGTCGGAGCTGGCGCAGTTATGCGAATGAACATGCTGCCCGCGTTTGATGTCCGTGGTGGCCACACCGATGAACTCGCCATACTTGACGACCTTCTCACCCTTGGGGATGTCTACGAGGGCGATCTTGTGGAACAGCGGGATGTCGTCGGTCACGGTAACGCTCGCCAGCGTGCCGTCCGGCATGGGGTAGCGGGCCTCGGCACCCGCCTCCAGTTGGTAGGTGGCGACGGCGACGTTGTCCCTCTGATCGATGACAACGGCGTTTTGGCCTTGGCTTACAACGTCTGACATGTTTCCTCCCTATGTCCATTTGAATAACGTTCGTATTTACGAACGTTATTCGTTATACGGAACAGTATAGAAGAAACGCAAAAGACCTCACACGGGCCCGCCGCGAATGGTTTTGGTTGGCCGGTGAACGGTTGCTCTAAGGGGCACGCCGCTATACTTACGGGGAAAGTCTGGGCGTTAATGAACAAGGAGAGTTGCCATGCCCTCGCGATATAATCCTGCTGGCCACCGTTCTACCTTGCGGGTTCTATCAATCTTTGAAGCCCTTTCGGCTACAAAGAGCGGACTTACCATGGCAGAGATATGCCGTATTGTCGGCGCTCCAAAGAGTAGCCTCTTCTCGATTTTGCACACCATGGCCGATTCGGATTACGTTAGTTATGACGAGACTACCGGTAGGTATTCGATTGGGCTTAAGACGTATCTGCTGGGCAAGGCATTCGATCGTGAGAGTGGGGGATTGTCCTCTTTTGAGACAGCCATGCGAAAGGTTGTCGCATCGTGCGGAGAGACCTGTCAGCTCGGTGTGCTCGACCACGGTCGTGTTCTCTATATTTCGCGCGTTGATTCCCCCCAGCACATCCGTCTTTCATCGGAAATTGGTAAGACCCTTCCTGCACACTGCACGGCGATTGGAAAGGCGATTCTATCTCGATGGGATGAGGAGTCGGTTCGCTCGCTGCTTCCTGTCCCATTCGAAAAGACGACTGAGCATGCGGTAAAACACATAGATGACCTGATGCGGCAGCTCGAGGAGGTCCGACGGTGTGGTTTTGCATATGATCATCAGGAGATGGCAGAAGGGGTTGAGTGCATCGCCGTTCCCATAGAAAAAGGCGGGCGTCTCTATGGTTTAAGCGTTTCGGTCCCAGCGTATCGATTTGACACTGAGGTGCAAAACGGGGTAGAACACGTGCTTTCTGATGCAAGGGACCAGTTGGAGCGCGTTTCGTAGGCTTTGATGCCGCAGTGCGCGGTACGCGATTGCATAGTGATAACACGCCGCATCCATATTGCCCCCTTGAAATGCTCGGTATATACTATCCAAGCATTTAATTTATCCCAATGCGCAATTGCGGGCATCGCCAAGTGGTAAGGCATCAGCTTCCCAAGCTGACACTCGCGGGTTCGAGTCCCGTTGCCCGCTCCATTCGAATTTCAGGCACGGTAACGTTTCGTTACCGTGCCTTTTTCGATAAAGCGCCGGGACTCGAACCCGACAGGGCGCGAGCGTAAAGCAAACGCGAAGCGTTTGTAGCGAGCAGGCGAAGGCATCGGCTTCATGGCCGCTCTTGCGGCAAAATGTTAGGTTAATGCCTGCAGCCCATACTCGCACCCGCGCACGGTACAATGGTTGGGTTACGACCAACGTGCCAATAACCAAAAAGGAGCCGCTATGATCGATCGCTATACCCGCCCGGAGATGGGACACATCTTCTCCCTCGAGAACAAGTACGCCATTTGGCAGGAGATTGAGGTCCTGGCCTGCGAGGCCCAGGCGGAGCTCGGCAAGATCGGCATTTCTAAAGAAGAAGCCCAGTGGATCCGCGACCATGCCAACTTTGAGAAGGCAAAGGTCGACGAGATCGAGGAAGTCACGCGCCACGATGTCATCGCCTTCCTGACCAACATGAAGGAATATATCGACGCCGATGTTCCCGAGGGCGAGCCCAAGCCTAGCCGCTGGGTTCACTACGGTATGACCAGCTCCGACCTGGGTGATACGGCTCTGTGCTATCAGCTTACTCAAGCGTGTGACCTGATTATCGAGGACGTCAAGAAGCTCGGCGTGATCTGCAAGCGCCGCGCCTTCGAGGAGCGCAATACGCTCTGCGCCGGCCGCACCCACGGCATTCATGCCGAGCCGATGACCTTCGGTATGAAGTTCGGCTCTTGGGCGTGGGAGCTCAAGCGCGATCTCGATCGTCTTGAGGACGCTCGCAAGAATGTTGCCTTCGGTGCCATCTCCGGTGCCGTCGGCACCTACAGCTCCATCGAGCCGTTCGTCGAGGAGTACGTCTGCGAGCGCCTGGGTCTGGTCCACGACCCGCTGTCCACGCAGGTCATCTCCCGCGACCATCATGCCTACCTCGCCGGCGTCCTCGCCACCACGGCGGCCACCTGCGAGCGCATCGCTACCGAGGTTCGCAATCTGCAGAAGACCGATACGCTCGAGGCCGAGGAGCCGTTCCGCAAGGGTCAAAAGGGCAGCTCCGCCATGCCGCACAAGCGCAACCCGATCACCATGGAGAAGGTCTGTGGCCTGTCGCGCATCGTGAAGTCCAATGCCCAGGTCGCTTTCGACAATGTCGCCCTGTGGCATGAGCGCGACATTTCGCACTCCTCTGCCGAGCGCGTCGCCCAGGCCGATAGCTTTATCGCACTCGACCACATGTTCCAGTGTCTCATTCGCGTTATTGACGGCCTGCAGCTGTATCCGGCTCGCATGATGGCCAACCTCAACAAGACTCGCGGTCTCATCTTCTCCTCCAAGGTCCTGCTGGCCCTCGTCGATACGGGCATCACCCGCGAAGATGCCTATGCGATCGTGCAGGAAAACGCCATGGCTACCTGGCACGAGGTGCAGGATTGCGTCTCCGGTCCCACCTTTAAGGAGCGTCTCGAGGCTGATCCGCGCTGCACCGTCAGCCAGGAGAAGCTCGACGAGATCTTTGATCCGTGGGACTTCCTCACCCGCATCGACACGGTCTTCGATCGCCTGGAGCAGCTCGAGTTCTAACTGATTGATTTGGGGCGTAGTCAAACCGATCAGTTTGCTTTTGCCCTCAATTGAAGTGTGGATTTCCGGCTCAAGCCCCGTTGGTAACTCGTTTTGCCGACGGGGCTTTTGCGTGAGAGTGCTTGGAAAAGCTACATTACAACGGGCGATTTTTAATGCGGGGATGTCGCTTGCCGATAATTTGACTCTTCCGACAAACATTAGCTTGTCAGTGTCGGTTGGGGGGGGGTATCCTTAAGACAATTTTAATGTGTGGGAGAATGCTGCATTTTTCACGAGAGATTGGACTTAGGGGAATGAGAAAAGGGTTTTGGAGGATAGCCGCCGCATTTTGTGCCGTTTTGGCTGCCGTAACGGCAGTTTCAGTCGCTACGCCATCAATAGCGGTCGCATCGGAAACTAAGGGAGGAGAGGTTCTCGTTTCTGTTTCACAGGACAGTGTTTTGAAATATTGTTCTGTTGCGGTCGGGCAAAGACTGAATGGAAGTGTCCGCTTTTCGCTTCCGGGAGCTCCGTCCCAGGAGATAGCTCAAGCGGCGCAAAACCCCGAGAATTACACGCTAACGATTTCGAGTGATGATGCAGAGAATATCTCGCTTTCAAACATCTATGGACAATGGGAATATACGTTGTCCCCAGTGTCTGTTGGAGACGGCAAGCTTCGGATAACTGCTGAGTTCAATTATGAGGGTTACAAAGCGGAGGGTTATCTTGAAATAAGCCTTGCTAAGTCTCAAAACAAAATAAAAGAAATAAAGTATGCAAACAATTCGGACAAGGCAAAGCCTGTGTCTTCTCTGACGTTGTTATATATCGAGAAGTGTCCTGTTTGCGGAAAACAACACTATGGCTCTGAGAAAGGGAAAGTGCTGCTCGCATTTGAGCGGCCCGATGAGGAGCCGACGGCGTTTGATATCTATGGAAATAGCTCTTATGACGATGGGTCGGGGCTTTATACGCAGCTAAGCAGTGATCAGATAACGGAGTGTAGCAATTCTGCCGATTATCAGCTGCAGGCTCCTGTTTATATTAATCCGCACAGCAGCAGCGCTAGTGAACTCCGGATAGGCGTGAGTGACTACGCGCAAGATATTTATCAGAAGAAACGACTCTGCGACGTGGTGATGAAGGAACAGGGTCCCGCTTTTGTTGAGAAAAACATGAGCGGAAAAATGGCTATCGGCTCTAACGCATGGATCGATTCGAGTGATTTGATTGATGTTGAACTGAATTCAACCGGGCAAGCTTGCAGAGATTCATCGCGTGACTACCAGTCTCAAACGTGGAAATTATCCTATTCAGTTATAAAAGGACAAGACATTGTTTCGATAGAGGGAGATCGGGTCACCGCAATCAAGGTGGGGACTGCAACTATTGAGGCGACGGATTCGTTCGGCGGCAAACATGTCGGCACCATAGATGTGATTCCCTACCCATCCGTTAAACCTTCGATTGCATTCTTGAAGGAGAGCGAAATCTCAATTGAAAGCGAATTAGCTCCAGACCGCACCGGCACGGACGATTATCTGCTTGATGCGAACAGATATCGCGATTACTTTGGAACTGTGTTGACGAAGGAGGCTGTAGAGCTTCTCGATAAATATCCATATTCTGAATATCGATTCGTGTCATCAGACCCTAGCATCGTTAGCATCGAGATGTACGCTGTGAGCTCAAGTACAGCAGGATATTTCGCGCATCCGAATGGCTACGGCACTGCAAAGATAGACGTCTATCTCGGTGACCCCGATAATGGGGGCCTTCTCTGTGACACGATGACCGTTCATGTCGTCAAGCCTGGCGAGGAACCTGCAAAAACGACGGTTTCCATTGCGGATGGTTACTCAACATCTATGGACAAGGGCACGACTCAGCAGTTGAAGGCAAAGGTTTCCCCTGACGATAAGGCCAGTAAGGTTGTCTGGTCCTCTTCTAACGAGAGCGTCCTTACCGTCGATGGAAACGGTCTTGTTGCCGCTGTCGGTGACGGTGATGCCACGATCACGGCAACGGTTGATGGGGTCTCTGCAACCACGGATACAATTACGGTAACCACTCCGGTCGTAAAGGTCTCGGGCGTCAGCCTCAGCGCGTCGAATCTTAAGCTTGCTGTGGGCGGTGAGCCCTCGACGTTGACCGCAGCGGTTGAGCCCGATAATGCAACGAACAAGAACTTGTCCTGGTCGTCGAGCGATCCTACGGTCGCCACGGTTGCAGACGGCATCGTGACCCCGGTCAAGGCAGGTGCCGCTACGATCACCGTCACCACTGAGGACGGAGAGTATAGCGCCATGTGCAAGGTGACCGTTATTCAGCCTGCTACGGGCATCATGCTCGATAAGCAGAAGGTCGCGCTTGCGGGCGCTGCAACCGAGCAGCTTAAGGCGGCGGTCGTTCCCGCGGAGGCTAACCAGACAGTTGTTTGGAAGTCCAGCAATGAGAGCGTCGCTACGGTCGATCAAACCGGAAAGGTGACGGCTGTCTCCAAGGGTGCCGCAACCATCACCGTTTCGACTGAAGACGGCGTCTATTCTCAGGATTGCGCGGTGACCGTCTCTAATCCCGCAACGAACCTTACGGTCGACCAGACCGCTCTTAACCTTAAGAAGGGCGAAGAGGGCACCGTGAAGATTTCTCTTGTTGGAGCCCTTGCGGGTGAGGTCGACGAGACCAAGCTTGCTCTGGATGACACGGGCGCTTCGAAGGCGTTTAAGGTTGTCGACAACGGCGATGGCTCCTACACCGTTACCGCCCTAAAGACCGGTTCTGGCTCATTTGTCATCACTGCAGAGTCGCTCTCCCAAACCGTCTCGGTGACCGTGACCAACCCCGTCCAGAAAGTCGAGCTCGACAAGACGAGCCTGTCCCTTACCGTCGGTGATGCCTCCGCAAAGCTCTCCGCAACGGTGAGTCCTGCCGATGCAGACGATACGACGGTGAGATGGACCTCCAGCGATTCGTCGATCGCTACGGTCAAAGACGGCGTCGTGACGCCGCTTAAGGCCGGTACCGCCACGATCACCGTCACCTGTGGTGACAAAACAATGACCTGTACCGTTACTGTAGCGGCGAGGACCATTGCGGGTGTTGCAGGTAGCGACGGAACGGATGTTAGCGTAAGCGCCGAGAACAATGCCGCTGCCGGCATTGCCCAGAACAACAGCATCTCTCTTGTGGTCGAGGAACCGACAAATCTTACCGACGCCGCCAATGCTACGATTTCCGGCCTTGAGCAGGGGGCTACCAAGGTTGCCGAGAAGCTCGATATCAAGCTTCTCAAGAATGGCGAGGTTATCGAGGACTTCGATGGCATGTCCTTCATCGTTCGTGTCAAGATGACCGCAGCCATGAAGGCGCTCACCAATCTCAAGGTGCTCTACGTTGCCGAGGATGGTTCCACTCAGGCTATGGATACGTGGCCCGAGGGCGACTACCTTTGCTTCCGCACGAGCCACTTCTCGACGTACGTGGTGACGGGCGAGGAGGCCAATGGTGAGCCGGTTCAGCCTACGCAGCCCGTGACGCCGTCCCGGCCTAGTCAGCAGACGACGACTAAGGTGACCAAAAAGTCTGTTAAGGCTACTAAGGGCGCGCTCGCCAATACGGGCGACCAGGCCCTTGCTGTCGCCTTTATTATGGCCGTTGCCGGCGCTTCGCTGATCGCTTTCGCTCTTATGTGTAAACGTTTCGAGCGTTAGGGTACCCCGCTCGTCACCCGCATCGACACGGTCTTCGATCGCCTGGAGCAGCTGAGCTTCGAGTAGGGTTGACCTAATTCGACCGCTTACGGATACATTTCAACCATTGGCGCCTTGCCCGTCTTGGGCAAGGCGCTTTTTTCGCTGTTGCACTGGCCCCCTGGTAATAAAATGAACCTTATCTGCTGTTTCGATGAAAAGAGCCGTGTGCCCAGACGTATCAAACGAGGCGCCATCGTCTCGTCCGTGCTCATACTCCTTGTTGCCGTTTGTGCGGTTGCCCTGACGTATACCGTTCGAAGCAGCTTTACCTCATCGAGCGAAGCCGATAAAGATCTCCCGGTGCTCAAAATCGGCGTTACGGATAACGATCCCTATGTGTATACCGATATCGCGGGCGATTACGCCGGTATCGATATCGATATCGCCCGCGAGGCCTGCAAGCGTGCGGGAATCAAGCCGCAATTCATTGACATATCTTGGAATGATCGTGATCGCCTGCTCAAAAACGGCGATATCGATTGTCTGTGGTGCGACTATTCGCCCAATTATCGCGAAGACGATTATTGCTGGACTGAGCCGTATCTGACCGTGACAGTCTCGGTTGCCGCCAAGAAAACGAGTGGTATCAAGGGTTTGGCGTCTCTCGATGGAAGCAAGACCGTTGCGGTGATTGCCGGTTCGGTGAGTGAACGCCGATTGCTTGCGGGCGATCTGGAAATCTCGTCGGACGTGCATATCAAATCATATGGCTCCGCCGAACTCTGCAAAGCCGCCCTCGTCAAGGGGTATGTTGACTGTTGGATGGCGGACGTCCAATCGCTCGACCGGCTCGTCGCGCGGTATCCCGGTGTTTATCGCGTGTTTGCCGACAACGTTATGACGGTTGACCTTGGCGTCGCGTTTAAGGACGGCTATGAGGGGGAGTACGTCAAAAACCTCAATACCGTGCTGTTCGAGATGGATCGAGATGGCACGATTGAGCGTATTGTGGGCAAGTACAAGGCAGGGGCGACGACAGGCAGGCAAGGAGCGGAATCATGACAAATGATGAGCGCCGCTTGCGCCGACAGGCATTAGTCACCGCGGCTATCTGCGTTGTGGCCAGCGCTGTTTTGTTGGGTCTGCTATATGTGGTCGGTACGCATCGCTGTCTCGATAAAACGCTTGGGTTTGGCCAGGAAACCATGGTGTTTTTAAAAAACGCCTGCGAAAAATATGACCGATATGAACAGGGAAGAAAAGCCGAGGCGACGCACAATTTGGATGCCGCGCTCGAGTCGTTTTCGACGTTCTTGCCGCCTGATCGCGTTGAAGTCAACGATGATCGTGTCGAGGAGTACGTCCATTCCGAGCACCTTTCGGGAATGTTGGTCATGGACGCCGACGGCCATATGACCGCTCATTACGATATCGACGGTCGCGATCCGCTGATGCTGTGGCGAGAGGAGCTTGCCTGTTCGTCGGTCGCATCGATGTATCGAGGCTCCAAGGTGTCCTACTCGACGGTCGTTGAGCGTCGAGATGTCGACTTTGCCGTGTGTGTTGTTCCGTACGGTGATGGCGTAGCGCTGGGGTATCGATCGCTTGCGCCCGAGCCCGCCGATGATTATTCGTATACGATCGCCGACGTGCTCGTGAACAACACATTCCATCAGAGCCCAACGGTGTTCGTGATGCGCGATGCGCAAATCGTTTCTTCAAACGATTCGACCGTCGATATAGCTCTCGCCCGGCTTCTTGCCGATAGCGGAATTGATTGGAAAGACGAAGGCTTAACACGTGTCGAATATCGGGGAAGTACCTGGTATGCCGTGCGTGCGGCGTATGAGGACTATCGCCTGTTTGCGCTCTATCCCAAATCTGAGGTCATGTCGGGCAGGATTTCATTTATCGCTGTCGGCGTGCTGGCGTTCCTGGTGTTTTTGGTTGTAGTGCTGTTGGTGCGTATCGTCGCCGATCGTCGCAATTTGGCCGAAAAGGACAAGCAGCTCGGCATCATCAATGCCATCAGTTCCACGTATGAGTCGACCCTCCTGTTGCATCTCGACACGCTCGAGATCGAGGGGATTAACATGTCGCCATCGGTGGCGAAGATATTTGCCGAGCACGCCGAGGCATATGACTTTTTTGCAACGGTTTGCCGAGACATTGTGAGTCCCGAAAGTCGCGAGGCGGTCATGGAGCTCTTAGATATAAAGACGCTTCAGGATCGTATGGAGGGCATGCCGTACTTGGATGCCGAGGTACGAGACTGCCGAGGTACGTGGTATTCGCTGCAGGTTGTTCCGCAGCGCCGCGATGAGCAGGGTCGACTGGAGTCGGTCGTCGTGGCGACGCATAACATCTCGATGACAAAGCGCGCCGAGGAGCTTTCTTTCCAGGATAAGCTGACGGGACTTCGCAATAGAAATTACCTTGAGTCCCTTGGCGACGACCTGGTGAACGATTCCCTGCCCGTGAGTGTGATCATGATGGACTGCAATTTCCTCAAGCGTACCAACGATCTCTACGGTCACGAAATGGGCGATGAGCTGCTACGGCGTACGGCGTCTGTATTGAGGCGAACGGCAGGCGAGAAGTTTGTGCCTATGCGCATTGGTGGCGACGAGTTCTTGCTGATTTGCCCTCACACCGATCGCGAATCCGCATGTGAAGTAGTGCAAGATCTTCGCCTCAGCCTTGCTGCTGCGAGCGATGAGGTGCTGACAGTCAGTGCGTCGTTTGGCGTCGCGACGGCAGAGGCACCCGGTTATACACTGACCGAGATTTACCACATCGCTGACCACAACATGTATCAAGAGAAACGAAAAGTCCACGCTCGGGAAGCAGATTGCTAGTATTGCTGCCGCCGGTTTGCGCATTGGGGAATGTTGAATCGGTGCCCGCGATACTTTATCGGTTCGGACGGGGATAATAGACGTCTGAAATTGCTTTACGAGAGGGGAACGCAATGATTAGTTTTGATTACAAGCCTCAGGGCGTATGCGCTCGCAATATCCACCTTGATCTTTCTGATGACGGCAACAAGGTGGTGGGCGTCGAGTTTACCGGTGGCTGCAACGGCAATCTCAAGGCTATCTCTAAGCTGGTCGAGGGCGCTCCTGCCGATCGCGTCATCGAGGTTCTCGCCGGTAACACCTGCGGTATGAAGAAGACTTCTTGCGCCGATCAGCTCACGCGCGCTATCGAGGCCGCTCGCGCCGAGATCGCCTAATGAGTATCGCCGACCAGATCAAGAACGGAATATCGCGCCGCGGCTTTGTGCTCGGAGGGGCTGCCGCGGGCGCTGCCACAGTGCTTGCCGGATGCTCAAAGAAAACGGGTACCAGCGACGACGCCGCTGGCGAGCCACAGGTTATCAAGGACGATTCGAAGATTGTCTCGATCACTGATGAGTACGAAGCTGTCGATATCGATCTTGAGCCCGCGGCCTCGTGGACGCTGCCGCTGGGCACGCTGCTGTACTACTGCGATGGCGACTATGCTGCCGCGATGATGGCGCCTGCTTCTGCCCTGCATGCCAATACGCTTGGTGTGCTCAACCTGGGCGATGGCTCGCTTACCACACTTATCGAGGATCCCGTTGAGGGAACCGGTTATGCGTTTTACGACGTTCGCGCGGGTGATGGCGTGTTCGCGTGGGTCGAGATGAACTTTGCCAATGCGTCTTGGAAACTCTATGCGCAAAACCTTGCAGGCTCCTCCCTTACCGGCAACGCTGTCGAGCTCGACCGCGGTGGCGAAAACTACGATCCGCCGCTCTTCACAGCGTATGGGTCGTCGGTCATCTGGTATAAGATGCCCTCGTCCGGCGGCAGCAAGACGAGTAACGATTCGTACTGCTACCGTCAGTCGCCCAGCGAGTCCAAGCCTGAGACTATTTGGAAGTCAACGGGGCGCTTCGCATCCGCCCCGCGTGTGAGCGACGGCATCCTGACCATCTCGCCCCGCGTGCACAATGATGAGGGCGTCTATTACGGTATGACGGCGATCGACCTGACTGACGGCAACAACACGAAGCGAGCTCAGCTGGTGCTTCCTTCGTCGGTTTCGCCTTTCGAGGCCGTGTATATGGGCGACACCTTCGTGTTCTCCATTGAGGCGACGTATAGCGGTGTGGGTAGCCTGGGCAATATGGGCACCTATATCGGTAACGAGGGTGGGCCGTACCTCTTCCTTTCGCGTGAGCCGCTCGCGTGCGCTGCGGGAAGGAAAAATAAATACCTGGTTAAAGTTCAGGCGTCGCATTTTTTGATTGACACTTCGGCCAAGACCTACGGCTCGCTTCTGTCGCCCGACCGAGCCTTGGAGTATGGCGATTATCCTGCTACGGCGGGTAAATCGAACTCGTTCTTAACGTACGCAACGGTGCGTAACAGCCAGGGAATTCCCGAGACGGTTACCGCTCGCCTGTTCTCTCTTTAGTCTCCGAGGGGTTAAAAAGGCGTCGACAGGGGAATAAACGCGTTGTGACTATGAGTACCGCCCGCCGAGCTGTCGCGTCCATGCGATACCCGGTGGGCTCAGGTGCGTTAAAATGAGCTTGTTCTTAGCTAATTGAGACAGGGGGGCCGTGTTATGGCTTCAGATGCAAAAAAGATTCTGCTGGTCGAGGACGAGAAGGCAATCCGTGACGCCGTCGCTGCCTATCTCGAGCGCGAGGGCTACTGGGTTGTTGGCGTCGGCGACGGCCAGTCTGCAATCGAGGAGTTCGAGAAGCACCAGTTCGACCTGGTTGTGCTCGACCTCATGCTCCCCAAGATTCCCGGCGAGCGCGTTTGCCGCACCATTCGCGACACCTCGGATGTCCCCATCATTATGCTGACGGCCAAGGGCGAGATCGAGGACCGTATTATCGGCCTCGAGCTCGGAGCCGACGACTACCTGATCAAGCCGTTCTCGCCGCGCGAGCTTGTCGCGCGCGTACGCGCCTTGTTCCGCCGTGCCCACCAGGCCGATGAGCCGGCCGTCGAGGTGCTCGACTTTGGCGATCTGGTCATTGACATCTCGGGCCACAAGATTTTGGTCGAGGGCAAGGAAGTCGACCTGACGGCTTCCGAGTTCAAGCTGCTCACCACGCTTGCCCGTCACCCCGGCCGCGTCTACAACCGCATGGAGTTGGTCGAGAAAGTGCTCGGCTACGACTTTGAGGGTTACGAGCGCACCATCGACAGCCACGTGAAGAACCTTCGCGCCAAGCTGGGCGACGACCCCAAGAAGCCCAAGTGGCTTTACACCGTCCACGGTGTCGGCTACCGCTTCGAGGCTCCGACCAAGACCGATAAGTCGGACGAGAAATAAAGGAAATCACATATGACACCTGCGCGCTTTGAAATCGGGCAAAAGCATAAGCAGGAGAACGAGGCGGGTTCCAAGGCTAGTTGGAACACGCCTCGTTCCGATTCACGGCCAACGATGAGCTATCCCTCGCGCATGGCCCTGGCTTTTGCCCTGACATCGCTCATGACGGTACTGGTGCTGGTGGGCGTTGTCTCCGTTGTGTGGGGCACGGTTTTTACGGATTACACGCGTTCCAATATTGTCGAAATCGCCAATTCCGCAGCCGAAAAGTTGGCAACGTCATATGAGGAAAACGGCAATTGGACCGCGGGGGAGTTGCGTGCGGTCGCGACATCGAGCTTGGTGTCCGACGATCTTGGCATGCAGGTCGTCAATAAAAAGGGCGTCATCGTCTACGACGACTCGTGGCCCTCGGCAAGCGCTACTGCCGATGTGCGCGAAAATCAGGCGACGACCGACGGTACGAGCGGAAAGAAGGCATCGCACAGCCCAGTCTCGTCTGCTCCCACCGATTCCAATAGTGTTGCCAACGTTGAGATCGTGACGTCCTCCGGCGAGCACGTGGGTCAGGTCAAATTGTGGGCGATTGGCTCCGATGCCCTGCTCACCAAGGCAGACTCAGCATTCAGAGAGAAGACCTTTAACGCCATGGTCCTTGCCGCGGTTGTGGCCGTCTGCATCTCGGTCGTTATCGGAGCGCTCATGTCGCGCATGCTCACCAAGCCGATTCATCGTATTACCAGCACCGCCAAGCAGATTCGCGATGGAGACCTGTCCGCTCGTACGGGCTTGCGCGGCGATGATGAGATCGATCAGCTGGGAGAGACCTTCGACGAGATGGCCACCTCACTCGAAAAGGATATGAAGCACGAGAAGCGCCTGACCTCTGATGTTGCTCACGAGCTGCGCACGCCGCTCATGGCCATGCTTGCAACGGTCGAGGCCATGCAAGACGGTGTGTATCCCACCGACGACGAACACCTGGAGACAGTCGCATCCGAGACTCGTCGTCTGGCCCGTCTGGTGCAGCAGATGCTCGACCTGTCGCGCATGGAAAACAGTACCGCGCCGCTCAACCTGGAGCCGGTGGATATGGTGCCGTTTGTGCGTTCGATTGTGAATGGCCAGGAGCGCCTGTTTGCCGACCGTGACCTGCGTTTGCGCTTTGCGGATGAGACGCAGGGCCACGATGACGTTGTCGAGGCAGATCCCGACATGATCACGCAATGCGTTATTAACCTCATGAGCAACGCCATGCGTTACACCCCCGAGGGGGGTTGGGTCGTGGTGTCGGTGCTCAGCGACCGCAAGCACGTCGATATCGCGGTTTCGGATACGGGCATCGGTATCGCCAAGGACGATCTGTCGCGCATCTTCGGTCGTTTTTGGCGCGCCGATGCCAGCCGCGCCCGCGAAGCTGGCGGCCTGGGCGTTGGCCTCGCCGTGACCAAGCAGATCGTCGAGCGTCACCATGGCTACATATCCGTGGAGTCGGAGCTTGGAAAGGGTACGACTTTTACAATTCATCTGCCCCGCGAGCACACGGCAGACGCGGCATCTACTACAATGGAGCACTAGCTTTTCGCTATTCGGTGAAGGAGGGGCCGCGTCCCTGCCGCTCCGAGTTTGCGAAAACATGCGGGAAAGAGCCCGCATTTCTGTCGTATTTAGGTAAGGAGTGACTCACGTGACAACGATGGAGCGTCGTCCGGATTCCCGTGGCAAGGTTCGTGATATTTACGATGCCGGTGAAAACCTGCTGATGGTCGCCACCGACCGCATTTCTGCGTTCGACTTCATTCTTCCCGACGAGATTCCGTTTAAGGGAGAGGTGCTCAATCGCATCTCGGCATTCTGGTTTGATAAGTTTGCCGACATCGTCCCCAACCATCTCGTTTCCATCGACCCGGCAGATTTCCCCGAGGAGTTTGCTGAGTACCGTGACTATCTCGCAGGCCGCGCCATGCTGGTCAAGAAGGCCCAGACGATTCCTATCGAGTGCATCGTCCGCGGCTATCTGACCGGTTCGGGCAAGAAGACCTATGACGAGAACGGCACCGTCTGCGGCATCCAGCTGCCTGAGGGTCTAACCGAGGCCTCCAAGCTCCCCGAGCCGCTGTTCACGCCGTCCACGAAGGCCGAGATCGGTGACCACGACGAGAACATCTCGTTCGAGCGTTGCTGCGAGATCGTGGGCGAGGACATCGCCACGCAGATTCGCGACCTTTCCCTCAAGATCTACAAGGCTGCCGCCGAGTATGCAGCGACCCGTGGCATCATCATCGCCGACACTAAGTTTGAGTTTGGTGTCATCGATGGCAAGGTCACGCTGATCGACGAGTGCCTCACGCCCGACTCCAGCCGTTTCTGGCCTGCCGCCAGCTACGAGGAGGGCAAGATTCAGCCCAGCTACGACAAACAATTCGTCCGCAATTGGCTCAAAGCCAACTGGGATATGACGGGGGAGACCCCGCACCTGCCCGCCGAGGTCATCGATGGCACGTCCGAGCGCTATCGCGAGGCCTTCCAGATTATCACGGGCTCCCAGTTCACAAGTATGAAGGAGAACGCATAAGTGAGTACCCGTAGCGCCACGAACAAGCGCACGCAATCCCACGAAGTTACCGGGGTTGCGCGCAAGTCCGCCGCATCTGCTAAGCCCGCCCGTCAGGCAGCGAGCTCTGTCCGCGTCGTGCCAGCATCATCCAAGGCACGCCGCAAAGAGCTCGAGAAGGGCGAAAACCTGGAAGGCCTTTCCAAGGAGGAAAAGCGCGCCCGCAAGGCCAAGCAGCGCGCCCGCGAGGATCGCATCTACACGGTGTCGAATATCCTTCTCAAGCAGGATGAGGACTACACCAAGCGCCGCCGTATTTGGTGGGCCGTGCTCGCTATCGGCATGGTGCTCGTCGTGGCAATCTGGGCTTCGCTCTACTTCGCTCCCGGCGGCACGGTGTCCAGTCCTGTTCAGATGGTCGGCATCGTTTTGTCCTATGTCATCATCCTGGGTGATTTTATCTACGACTTCGCTCGTATTCGTCCCTTGCGCAACATGTACCGCGCGCAGGCCGAAGGCATGTCCGAGAACAAGCTCAACGCTCTTATCGAGCGCACAGCTGCCGAGGAGGACAAAAAGGACTCCAAGAAGAAGTAGCGTTTGCATACATACTTATCGCTAAGATATAAGGCGCGTCGTTTTTGCGGCGCGCCTTTTTATTGTCCTATAGATAGATGGAGTGGCATATGATTCGAGCTGCCCTGACGGTCGAAGAAGCTCTGGAGGGCATGAAGGCCCTGGAGCCCAAGATTAAAAACTATGCGCGCCTGGTTGTCCGCAAGGGCGTAAACGTCAAGCCCGGCCAGGAGGTTGTCGTTCAGTCTCCGGTCGAGTGCGCGTCCTTTGCCCGCGTGGTGGTCGCGGAGGCTTATGCCGCCGGCGCTGGCCACGTGACGGTCATTTGGGCCGATGATGCCGTGACGAGGCTCGCGTACGAGCATGTCGAGAAAAACTATTTTGAGCAGACGCCCGAGTGGAAGCGCCTGCAGCTGGATTCCTTGGCCCAAGATGGCGCCTGCTTTATCTTTATCGAGGGCGCGGACCCTGCAGCTCTCAAGGGTATCGATCCCGCCAAGCCAGCCGCGGCTTCCAAGGCAAGGAATACGCAGTGCAAGGTCTTTCGCCGTGGACTGGATTACAACATCAACCCGTGGTGTATCGCCGGCGCTCCAGTCGTGGCTTGGGCGCGCGAGGTGTTCCCGGGAGACGCCGATGAGGTTGCAATCTATAAGTTGTGGAATGCGATTCTGCACACCGCCCGCGCCGATGGCCAGGACCCGGAGAGCGACTGGGAGCTTCATGACGCGGCGTTCGAAAAGAATTTGCGCTTCCTGAACGACAATCGTTTTGACTGCCTGCATTACACCGCTTCGAACGGAACTGATCTGACGATTGGTATGACGAAGGGCCATGAGTGGGCCGGCGGCAAAGGCAAGACGCCCGATGGGCACCCCTTCTTCCCCAACATTCCCACCGAGGAGGTCTTCACCTCGCCTGATCGTATGCGTGCCGACGGTATCGTGTATTCGGCTATGCCGCTCATTCACCACGGTAACAAGGTTGACGATTTTTGGATTAAGTTCGAGGGTGGCCGCGTAGTGGACTACGATGCTCGTGTGGGCAAGGCGACGCTTGCGAGCATTATTGACACCGATGAAGGCGCCGCTCATCTGGGTGAGGTCGCGCTTATCTCCAAGAATACGCCGATTCGCGAAAGCGGCGTTCTGTTCTATGACACGCTCTATGACGAGAACGCTAGCTGCCATCTCGCGCTAGGTGTCGGTTTCCCCGAATGTATCGAGGATGGGTACGACATGTCCAAGGAGGAGCTCCTGGAGCATGGCGTTAACGTCTCGAGCACGCACGTCGATTTTATGATCGGCACGGACGACATCGATATTACGGGCATTACGCCTGATGGACGTGAAGTTGTGATTTTCCAGAACGGCCAATGGAGTTGGGAATAGTCCCAGACCGTGGTACAATGCCACCCGCGGGCCGTTAGCTCAGCTGGCAGAGCAGGGGACTTTTAATCCCAAGGTCCAGGGTTCGAACCCCTGACGGCCCACCATAGTTTTCGCAGGTCAGAGACGGTGTTGTCTCTGACCTTTTTCTTTGTGTACCCCACGAGTACCCAAAACGGTACCCCTCAAATCACGTGGATTCCATAATTCTGGGCTGTCTGTAGAGGGGTATAGCGTCCCGATGGTCGGACGGATGGATCATTGTTGATGCGTCCGTCCATCCGTCCGAGGGGGCAGGGGACGGCCCGAGCGAGTGCGAGCGTTCTGCGCGCTTTCGATAGCCGTAGGGGCTCCATGCCTAGCTCCAGGCTGTTGGAAGGGCGTTGAACGCGAGCTTCGAGCGCGGATTGAAGGGTCAACCGAGTGGCTCTGTGGTGGGGCGGGCTTCATGACGATTCGGCAGCCCACACCTATTTCTATAACTTATATATCTATATAAAAGGGGAATTGACTTCATGTCAATTTTGCAACTTGTTTACCTGCGGATATGCGGAATTGGATGCCCCCTTTTGAGGGTGGGTTTAAATTGACATGAGGTCAACCGAAATTGACATGAAGTCAATTTTTATGGCTCTGTTAGACCAAGGTTGACATAAAAACGATGTCACCGCGAGGCGGTACCCTTCAATTAACGTCGAAGGAGCGCCCATGGATGCAGACGACCTGGTCATCACCCTCAAGAAGAGCCTGGCGAAGCTCAGCAGGACCGAGCGCCGTAAAGCCGTCGAGCTGGTCGGGGACGTCGTCCGCGCCGCCATGTTCGACGATGCGGCGGGAGATGGCTATGAGGTAGAGCGTTGCCCACGTTGCGGTTCGGTCGCTATCGTCAAGAAGGGCAAGTCCAGGAACGGCGAGCAGCGCTACCTCTGCCGCGACTGCGGCAGGACGTTTTCAGGCTCCACCGACCGAATCCTCGGCACGAGCAAGCTGCCCCGCGAAACCTGGATGGCCTATGCCGAATGCTTCGTCCTCATGCTCCCTCTCCGCGAGTGCGCCGGCCGCTGCGGCGTCTGCCTCAAGACCGCCTACACCATGCGCCACAGGCTCATCGAGTGCCTGAAGGAATACTCGCCCACGTTCCATGTGGGGCAGGGGCAGGCCTGCGAACTCGACGAGACGTACTTCCCCGAGTCCTTCAAGGGCAATCATTCAAGGGGCTCCTTCACCCTGCCGAGAAAGGCTCGCCACCGCGGCAAACAGGTTCACAAGCGCGGCCTCTCCCGCGAGCAGATCTGCGTCATGACGGGCATCAGCGACACAAATGCCACCTTCTTCGAGGTCTCGGGGCGCGGCGTCGTCTCGCGCAAGCGCGCGGCGGAGGCCCTTCGCGACCGCATCGGCGCGGGCGCGGTCGTCGCCACGGACAAGGCGGCCGCATACATCGACGTGCTGCGCGACCTGAAGGTCGCCTCGCATGAATCCTACGGCCCCAAGGACCGCTCGGAGGGCACCATCAACCGCATCAACACCGTCCATTCGCTCCTCGAATCGTTCATGGCACGCTTCAAGGGCGTGTCCACCAAGCACCTCGCCGCCTACCTCGACTGGTTCCGCTGGTGCCGCACCTTCATAGCGGCAGGTTCGCGCGCGGCGGAGTCCACGGTCGCCCGCCAGCTCGCCAACGGCTCCTGCTCGACCCGCGTCCGCGGCATGTTCGGCCTCGAGCCTCCCCTCATGGACTACTGGGACGGGCGGGCGGCCCAGCGAACTAAAATGGTGGCCACGGAGCAGCGACCGCGGAAGGAGCGGCAATGACATCGAACGTCCCGGCCACCACGATAAGAATCGATCCCGAGGTCAAAAGGGAGGCCGTGGCCGTGCTCGACGAGCTCGGGCTCTCCATGTCGGGCGCCATGAACATATTCCTCAGGGCGGTGATCCGCGAGGGCGGCCTGCCCTTCGACGTCAGGCTGGGATCTTCGGGGAAGGCTGACGGGGAGGGCGGGGACCGCGATGGGCGGGGATAGCCCGATTATTTTCCGGTTCGACGAACAGCCGATCGTGTCAAATTTGGTCTAACAGAGCCATTTTTATTGACATGAAGCCAATCCTTTCTAGGGTTAGAAATTGACATGAGGTCAATTTCTAACCCTGTTTTTTTGGAAGGAAAAAGCCCTTGCGTCCATATTGTCTGTGCCGTTGGTGCAGTCGCATCAAGCAGGAGCTCGCAACATGTCGCAAATGCGGCTGAGCAGAAAGCGCAAGCAGACGGCGGCGCGTCTCTAAAAGATGAGAACCCGGACTATGCCGGTTGGCTTACGGTCGAAAGGACCTCGATCTCAACGCCCGTTGTCTCATGCCGCCAGGGTGACCTTAACGGGCTCTACCTCAATCACGGTTTCGATCGCTTGCCGTCATTCTCCGAGTGTCCGTTTTTAGCTGAAGGCTCATCGCCATCAAGTACGAATATGCTCGTGTACGCCCATAACATGGGATATGGAAACCTTGGCTTTACCGAGCTCCAGAATTGTTATCGGACGGATTGTTTTGCAAATATTGGAGCCGTGACATTCACGAACGCAAATGGCAATACCACTCGCTATAGGCCGTTGTTCGGCTTGAGAGTGCCTAAAAAATTTGATTTGCTTCTACGATTTGACTTTGCTGGAGAGCCAGACTTCAAGGCCTGGCTTAATTCTTTGTCCGAGCACGCTAGCGCGAAGTCAGATTCCGCTGGGTCCGACTCTGTTATCACTTTGGTGACATGCTCTTCCGCGATTGGCGGTGATCGATACCGCAGCGTTTTAGTTTGCAGGAGAGCATTTTGATTAAGGCAGATGTCCTTCCTAGAATATAGTCATGATTTCTTGAACTCAGGAATAGGCCCTAATGATTCGAGATAATGCGAATCATTAGGGCCTACATGCTGTCTTTCTAATCCTCGGGAAGCTCGATTGGGTAGTGGGCCGTCAGGCTTCGGTACTTGCGGTAGAACCCGGACAGCAGGTCGGCCACGCGGTGGCGTTGTCTGTCCCTCGCCTCGGCCTTCGCGCCGAAGCGCGAGCCGGGCGGCATGACCCTCGTCACGGCGGTGCCCTCCTGCGGCACGCCGCCGACCTCGAACGCCTCGTGCATGAGGTCGCGCGTCGGCTCGGCCTTCAGCCTCTCGGCCTCGATGATGCCGGATATCTCGTCCTCCATGGAGTCGGCCACGAACTTGCGCCAGTTGCGCTCGACGGCGTCGTGGCGCTCGGACTCGGGCGCGGCCGGGTCGATGTCGAACTGGGCGTCCGCCTCCCCGAAGCCGGCGATCTCGAGGAACCGCTCGATGAGCTCGGACTTGTCGCGCAGCTCGGGCGACGCCGCCACCGAGGACATGATCCGCGCGGCGATCTCCCTGTCCTTCACGTGGTCGCCGTGGCGCTGCTCGACGAGCATCAGGATGTAGTCGATGTTGATCTCCACCTGGCGCACGAGCTCCATCTCGAAGACGAGGTCCTCGGCGATGGACTCCTTCTCGGAGCGCTCCCGGTCGCGCATCTCGTCGCGCACGGCGAGGTGTTAATGCCAATATAAATCCCGCCAGTTATGCCAACATACAGCGCCAATCGCACCAACGCAGTTGCACCGATCGCACCAACGCAGTTGCACCGATCGCACCAACGTATTTCTGCCGATTTGACCAATGGGAATATGCTCTTCCCGCCTCGATATCTGTCTGGCGGGAAGGAGCGGGATTGGAAGAGAGGAACATCATGGGCGAGCTGAACATGTACAGGCAGCTCGGGCTGAAGCCCAACTTCAGCGAGATCGGAAGGCGATACGGCCTCGATCGCCACACCGTCTCACGGTATTGGAACGAGGGAGGGGATGTCGACGACGGGAGGTGCAGGCGCCCCAGCGGCTTCGACAAGCACGGCGACCTGATCGCGCAGAAGGCCGCGATGCCCGGCGCCACCAAGAAGGCGGTGCACGAGTACCTGCTGCATCGGTGCAAGGGGCCGTCCCTGCCCGGCTACAACGCCTTCACGCACTACTGCCGCAAGCAAGACGTGCGCTTCGACGGAGGGGCCGAGCAGGATGCCCATCCCCGATACGAGACCCCGATGGGCCGCCAGCTGCAGTTCGACTGGAAGGAGGACCTGCGCATGGTGAGCAGGCACGGCGAGGTGTTCGAGTTCAACGTCTTCTCCGCCACCCTGGGGTACTCCAGGATGCACAGGTTCGTCTACACGAGGGGAAGGACCAGGGACGACCTGCTCGCATGCTGGATCTCCGCGATATCGTTCTACGGGGGCATCGCCGAGGAGTGGCTCACCGACAACATGTCGGCGATAGTCGGCTTCGAGGGGCGCAGGCGCGTCAAGAGCCCGCGGGTGCTGCGGTTCGCCAGGGAGGCGGGGTTCGAGCTGCACCTCTGCAAGCCCGGCTCGCCGGAGACGAAGGGCAAGGACGAGAGCGCGAACCGCTTCCTGGGCAGGCTCTCCGTCTACGACGGCGACTTCGAGGACGAGGACGACCTCATCGGCATAATCGCCCACATAGAGGCCAGGTCCAACGCGGAGCCGAACGAGACCACGGGGCTGCCGCCGGCGGTCCTGTTCATGAGGGAGAAGGAGCACCTGCGGCCGGTGGGCAACATGGCGCTGCTGGAGCAGATGGCCGGGGACGTCAGGACCCAGACGGTGCCCCCGACCATGCTGGTCAGGGCCGCGGGCAGGGAGTGGTCCGTGCCCCGCAGGTGCATCGGGAAGAAGGCCAGGGTGATCACCATGCCGGGCGGGCAGATCAGGGTCACCGTCGCCGGAGAGCTCGTCGCCGTCCACGATGCGTCGCAGGGCACCGGCAGGTTCAATTATACAGACGAGCACTACATGGAGGCGCTGGAGGGGAAATCCCGCTACGCGGACGCGGACATCAGGGAGGCGGCCATGGAGAACCTCAGGCTCCTGGAGGAAATGGGGGAAGTCGATGGATAGCGCGATCGCGGAGGCGAGCCCCTACGTCAGGGCGCAGCGAAACCTGGCCACCCTGAAACTGGACCAGATGGCGGCATCGCTGCCCGACTACATGAGGATGGTTTCGGAGGGCGACATGGAGTTCGTGTCGGCGCTGGCGGAGATGACCTCCGCCGAGGTGAGGTCGAGGGAGCAGCGTATCCTGAGGCAGAGGCTCAGGTCATCGGGCTTCCCGTACGTCAAGTCCCTGGCGGACTTCGACTGGTCGTTCCAGCCCTCGGTGCCGAGGCCGAAGGTCGAGGAGCTGGCGACCCTGCGGTTCGTCGATCGCGCCGAGAACGTCCTGCTCGTGGGCAGCCCGGGGGTCGGCAAGACGCACCTGGCGATCGCGTTGGGCGTCGAGGCGGTGAGGGCCGGGAGGGAGGTGCGGTTCATGGACTGCGCGCGCCTGGTCGACGACCTGAGGGACGCCCAGTCCAGGGGGATCCTGAAGAAGAGGCTCAAGTACTACGCCCACTCGAAGCTGCTGATAATCGACGAGCTGGGCTACCTGAACATCGACGAGGGCGGCGCCGACCTGCTGTTCCAGCTGGTCAGCACCCGGTACGAGCAGCGGTCCACCATCATCACCACCAACGTGGGCATCGGGGGCTGGGCCAAGGTGTTCGGCGACGAGGTCGCGGCGAGCGCCATCGCCGACAGGGTCTGCCACCACTGCAGCATGATAAAGATCACGGGCAGGTCCTACAGGCTTAAGGACCTGCCCGCGGAGAAGAAGAGGGAGGAATGAGTCGGCGGGCGCGCCGAAACCGGTGAAAACGCGTTGGTGCACATGGCGCATATATGTTGGTGCAACCGGCGCGATATGGGTTGATTTTCAATCTCAACGCAACAGCCTGAACGGACCCCGCGTTTCCGCAGCT
>UQHT01000015.1 GCA_900540875.1 uncultured Collinsella sp. | reverse complement strand
CCAGGTCGGTGTTCATGAAGTGCTTGAGCACGGTGTTGCCGAACGAGCCGGTGCCGCCCGTGATCATCAGGGTCTTGTCTTTAAAGGTGGTCGAATCGTTCATCTATTTGCCTTCCTTACGTTTGGCTTTTGTAAACTGGTAAAAGAGAAATTTCGTATTAGTTACGAGGTATCGTTTGAAAAGCCGCTTCGGCTCTTGAATAAGTCTGTATAGCCACTCGAGACTCAGGTTTTGCATCCACATCGGCGCCTCTGGCACCACGCCGGCGAGAACGTTGAACGCTCCGCCAACACCGATCATCAACGGTTGTGGCCCTCCCTTGAGCTCGTGCATAAGAACTTCTTGACGGGGCGCGCCAAGAGCAATCCATGCGAAGTCTGCATCCGAATCAGCGATACGTCGCGAAAGGTCTCGCTTCTCGCTGTCGGAGAGCGGTCGGAAAACCGAAGGCTCCATGCCAGCGATTTCCAGGCCTGGATATTCCTCTTGAAGTGAATTTTTGAGAGCGTCGAGATTCTTCTGCTCGTTACCGTAGAAGTAATGGCTCCATCCTTGCTGCAAGGAAATATTGAATATCTCTCGCATCAGATCGGGTCCAGTTACACGCCCCATAGACTCTATTGTTTTACGTCCGACGACAGATAAAGGCTTGCCGTCGGGAACGGACATGAGGGAGTCAGCTTGGCAGGCCCAATAGGAAGGGTCGTCATGGGCCATAACCGAGGTATGAGCATTGGAAACACAAATATATTCGCCATGTAGCTCATCTATATGGCGAGTGAGAAACTCGACACACTCAGACATATTGGTTCCCGTGATCGGAACATCGATTACGGGAACGCGCTTGAGCTCAACGAATTTAGAATAGTCCTGAAGCATTAGCACGCACCCTTACCGGTGATGACCTCGATCACCGTGAGGACAACGATCTTGAGGTCGGTAAAAATGCCCCGGTTGGCGATGTACTCCAGGTCTCGGCGGACCATGCCGTCGAACCCGGTCGAATTGCGCTCCGTAACCTGCCACCAGCCGGTAATTCCCGGCTTCACGGCCAGGCGCTGCAGGTCGTATTCCGTGTACTCGGCCACCTCATTCGGCAGCGGCGGACGCGGGCCCACCACGGACATCTGACCCAGAAAGACGTTCAGGAACTGCGGGAACTCGTCGATCGAGTGCTTGCGGATGAACTTGCCGATTTTCGTTACGCGGGGGTCCTCCCTCATCTTGAACATGGCACCGGCGATCTCGTTCTGCTCCTTGAGCTCGGCCAGGCGCTCGTCGGCATCCCTGTACATGGAGCGGAACTTCCACATGCGGAAGGTGGTCAGGCTGCCGTCGGGGCGGGTCTGACCAACGCGGATCTGGCTGTAAAACGGGTTGCCCTCGCTCTCCAGGCGGATGGCGGCGGCCAACACCAGACCGGGGATCGCGATGAGGACGAGTACAACACCGCTGAAAACGATATCAAACGTGCGCTTTATGGCCCGGTAGGCCAGGCGCGAGTTGTCCCAGTCCATGATGGATTGCATGGCCCTGTAGCTGGCGGCGCCCTCACGCCGGTCCATGGCCTGAGAAATGAGCGCTGCCCCCGCAGGCGCATCCGTTGCAAATTGAGTTTTATCCGACACGTTTTCTTCCAAGACTTCGTCCCCGGGTCGGGGATCCTCCCTGTTCTGTGTAGCGGTCGCCAACAGCTAGGCGATCGCCTTTTTAAGGTTTCGCATTACGCGCTGCTCGGCCGAAAGCACTGCAAGGCCAACGCGCGTAGTTACGCGTCGGCCGCATAGGTCGAGCTCCAGATAAGCAGTGCTCTTGCGTCTGTTAATGGTTTTGATAAGGCCTTCGTGGCCCAACAGCGGACCAGCCGTAACTACGACCTGGTCGCCGTCTTTTAGGGCCTCGCTCATGGGTACTACGCGGTCTCCCCTATGCGTAAATCCGCCAATAAGCTGGACCTCTTCTTTTGCCAGCGGCACAAACTGACCGTCCTGGGCAAGCACCCGGGCAAAGTCGTCCATGCGCAGCAGATACTGTTGCACGGTGCGGGGATCTGCCGTATCGCAGATAAGATATCCGGGAAAAAGCGGCTTGGTCGTATTGACCCATTCGCCGTGTACTTTGATCTCGGTTTGAAATTGGGGATAAAAGAGCTCCTGCATGGCGCCCGCTGGCACCACACGCTCGATGCGCTCGCGCATTACGTCTTCGCGACCGTTAATGACCTGAATCACATACCACACGAGCACCACCCCCTTGCTGTCTTACGTGTGGCTCACGGGGTTTGGGTATGGCTTCGCCAGGGCGCTTATGCGCGAAGGCGCTCCATATTCAAACCCTGAGCCCAGTCAGACAAGCACGTGGCTCTGCCCCACCGTGAACGGTATGTATAAGCGCAGTTGCTAGAGATGCGGCCGTGTATCGCAAAAAGACCGCGTCTCCAGCTGGCTGCGTGCGAACCAGTCAAGCGGGAACAAAACTGGACCGCACGCAAACAGCTGTAAAACTGCTTCTTATTGGCATGCATGCTAATAATTGCATCATGGAATTACCCAATACAAATTAATAACGTCGCATAACTTCTTTATTGGAGCTCGTGGTGTTTCTGGCACCGCCGTTACGGCCGGATGCTGATCGACCCTGCGCTTAGCGACTTGCTGGAGCCGCGAGCACAGTTGAACTCATGTAACGCTAAGTATCCTAGCACAAGCTGGTAACGAAACTGATTTGGCTTGTGGTGGACAACATATCGTTCATTTAGCGTGTTCAAGGGTGTTGTTTTGGAATGTTGTTCACATTGATGCAGGTTATTGAGGTATTGGCGGTGATTAGGGGCGTTCCTTAAGCACAAATGGAACGGCGAGCTGCACTGGTAATTGCGTTAGTCTAACAAACTATGTACAGACATGGGAAATAAATTGTGCAACTTTTTGTTGGCATAGGTGGGGTTTGTGGCGCGTAGTGTTTTGGCATGAAAAAAGGCCTTCGGAATTCCGAAGGCCTTTACATTCACGATGGTGGAGACGAGGGGGATCGAACCCCTGACCTCTTGACTGCCAGTCAAGCGCTCTCCCAGCTGAGCTACGCCCCCGTGACGAGGAGATACTATAGGGGAAGATTCTTAGTTGTGCAAGAAGTTTTTTGCAATTGATCCTCGCACTTACGGGTTTTCCTGGGACGAGGCAAAAATAATCACTCTACGAGCGATTATTTTTATCCGCCGTCCCGATAAAACCCTGATGCAGCAAATACGCTATTGCAGTACCGGTGTGGACTTCGATCTTTGCAGTAGATCTTACTATGTTGCTAATGCCTGTGTCGGCCAACAAACCCAGGGGGCTGTGATCTAGTTCCCACTCTAGGCCGTGCTCGCTAACCTCGGTATTGGGGGCTATGGCGATGATGGAGAACGTCTTGCCTTCGGCGCCTTTGATGGTCCACGATTCGCCTCCGTGCAGGATGCGAGCGACCACCTTGTCCTCGGCGATCCAGACAGGGGCATCCTCGTAGCCTGCGAGCAGTCCCAGTACTGAAAGTGCCATGTCCGGACGGCCGCCGGTGGCGCAGGTCGCAACCACTTCGGCACCTGGCCAGCGGCGACGAGCGGAATCGAGCGCCAGCGCCAGATCGGTATAGTCCTTGTAGGGGTCGTGGCGTTCAACTTCAAAGTCGGTGGCGGCATCGACCAGCGCACGGCCCGCGTCGCTCACCGTGTCGGCATCTCCTACATAAACGTCGCAGCTCAGTCCCGCACCCAGCAGCGCGTCGAGCCCGCGGTCCACGGCGACAACGTGGTCGCACTCCCCCGCCAGCCTACGCAACAGATCGGCGCTCGCCACCACGGGCGAGCCGCAGACCACTAATACCTTGCAAGCCACAGCCCTCGCCTAACCTTCATACGCAAGAACGCGATCCAAATCCAGCTCCTCATAGCTGTCAATAAAGATATCGCAGTTGGCGCGCACGTCGTCGCGATTCATACGACCGTGCGGGTCATAAATACCCACGCGCTTAAAGCCGGCGACCCCAGAGCTCTTAAGGCCAAAGACGGCGTCCTCAAACACCCAAGCGCGCTCAAACTTACACCCGTGGCGCTCCTCCAGGCGGCGCAGCGCCAGCTCGTACACATCGGGGAACTGTTTGGAGCGTCCTGCCTCACCCGTCGTGGTAACAAACTCCATGTAAGCGTCGAGCCCGGCACCTGCGAGCGCAGACTGCACCAGCTCGGCCGGAGTGGACGTAGCCACGCACATGGCAATGCCCGCCGCCTTCGCCTGCTCCAATAATTGTAGGAGTCCCTCGCGCGGCGGCACCTTGGAGTACCCATCAATCAGAATATTGCTCAGCTCGCGATACAGCTCCTCACCATTTGCGCCAATGCCCCACGTGTCGTGGTAGGCCTGGCATTCGTCCTCGAGTGAAAGATGCTCAAACCGGGCAAAATCGTCGACCGTCACGTCAACTCCGTGTCGGTGCAATAATTCGGGCTGGGCGTAGCCCCATACGGGGGTGCTATTAACCAGCGTGCCGTCGCAATCGAAAATAAAAGCAACCTTGGGAGCGGCGGTATGGGACATAAACGAACCTTTCGATATCAAATGGTAAACATCCTGCTAAAAACGTTTTACCAAACGTCAGCCAAACAATTTTGAAACCCAAATTGGTAAAACTGTCAAGAGTTTTACCACGGCAATTCTGTCAGTGGTATAAACATGTCGCTTACCGATTAAACGCACCCGCAAATCCGCTTTCGTTCATAAAACTAACGTACAGGTGTTATCGTAGTTTTTGCCGAAAGTTCCACCGAGCACGCGAGGTGGAACGAATCACAGAAACTTTGCCGTCCCTTCGATTCGTGCAGCCTTGGACCTTTCGCATCTAGTCACCAAGGCAATACGCTGCCGCGTCATGATGGGATCAAACGTGAGCGATACAAAGCTAAAGCCAGCAACCAAAAAGCCCGCTACCCGTAAAGCCGCCCCGCACGCACCGGAGCTCACCAAAGACGATGTCTATCTGTTTGGCATTGGTACGTGGGAGCGCAGCTGGGAAAAGATGGGCGCGCATCCCGATACGCAAAACCGTACGCGCGGCTGGCGTTTTTGCGTTTGGGCGCCCGACGTAAAGAGCGTTCACGTCATTGGCGAATTTAATAATTGGGATGAGGAAGCCAACCCGCTGGTGCCCGTACATACGAGCGCTATTTGGGAAGGCTTTATTCCTGGTGCCGAGCAGGGCCAGCTCTATAAGTACCTCATCGAGACCAACGAGGGCGAAAAGCTCTACAAGGCCGATCCGTATGCCTTTAAGGCCGAGTGCCCTCCGGGTACGGCGAGCGTGCTGTGGACCCTCGACGGCTATAAGTGGAACGACGCCGCATGGCTCCAGCGCCGCGCCAACCATAACCATATGTCGCAGCCCCTTAACATCTACGAGGTGCATATTGGCTCGTGGAAGCGCCACGGCGACGCGCCGCAGGGCGAGCCCGACGAGTACGGCAACTACCCCGGCCCCATGGATACCTTCCCCGCGCAGCGCGGCGAGTTTTATACCTACGACGACCTGTCGGTGGAGCTCGTGGACTACGTGCGCGACATGGGCTATACGCATATCGAGGTCATGCCGCTTATGGAGCACCCCTTCGATGGCTCCTGGGGCTACCAGACGACCGGTTACTACGCCGCCACGTCGCGCTATGGCAACCCACAGCAGCTCATGCACTTTATCGATGCATGCCACGAGGCGGGCATCGGCGTGATCATGGACTGGGTGCCCGGCGGTTTTTGCGCCGACTCCCACGGCCTTGCCACGTTTAACGGCCACATGCTGTTTGAGCACGAGATTCACCCCAACTGGGGCACGCACAAGTTTGACTTCGCCCGCGGCGAGGTCCGCTCCTTCCTGGTCTCCAACGTGCTGTACTGGCTCGAGAACTTCCACGCGGACGGCATTCGCATGGACGGCGTGTCCAGCATGCTGTACCTCAACTTTGGCATCGACGATCCGGGCCAAAAGAAGTTCAACAAGTACGGTACCGAGGAGGACCTGGACGCCAGCGCGTTTATCCGCCAGGTCAACTGCGCCGTGGAGGCCCACTACCCCGACGTGATGATGATGGCCGAGGAGTCCACCGCGTGGCCGCTCGTGACCTATCCGCCGCAGGACGGCGGCCTGGGCTTCCACTACAAGTGGGACATGGGCTGGATGAACGACACCCTGCACTATATGCAGACCGATTTTCCGTGGCGCCCCGGCAACCACGGGCTGCTCACGTTCTCCATTATGTACGCCTTTACCGAGAACTTTATCTGCCCGCTAAGCCACGACGAGGTCGTGCACGGCAAGTGCTCGCTCATTGGCCGCATGCCGGGCGACTGGTGGCGCCAGTTTGCCGGCCTGCGCACGCTGGCCTTCTACCAGATGACGCACCCCGGTGCCAAGCTCAACTTTATGGGCAACGAGATCGGCCAGTTTATCGAATGGCGCTACTACGAGTCCATCCAGTGGTTCCTGACCGAGGAGTACGAGACCCACCGTCATCATCAGGCGTTCATTAAGGCGCTCAATCACCTATACACCGCCGAGCCCGCCCTGTACGAGCGCGGCTACACCGACGACGGCTTTACCTGGATCGATGCGGACAACTCCAAGCAGTCCATCGTGAGCTTTGTGCGCCAGGGAGAGGACATCGACGACGACCTGGTGATCCTGATCAACTTTGATCCGGCGAGCTACGAGAGCTTCCGTGTGGGCGTGCCGCGCGAGGGCGACTGGGAGGTCATCTTCGATTCCGACCGTCCTGAGTTTGGCGGCAGCGGCTATGCCGGCAAGGAGCCCTACACCTGCTCGAGCGAGCCCTATCCCTGGAACGGGCAGATGGACTCCATCGAGATTAAGGTACCCGGTCTGGCAGGTGTGGTGCTTAAGCGCCGCGGTCCCAGCAGCTATAAGCCGCCCGTGGTCGAGGAGCCCAAGGCTGCGCCCAAAAAGCGCATGTCTTCGGTGAAGCCCAAGCCTGCGGCTGCTAAGAAGGCTCCGGCTAAGGCCAAGGCTACGACGACCAAGGCCAAGGCCAAGGCTGCCGCAAAGCCCGCTGCTAAGGCCGCAGCCAAGAAACCGGCTGCCAAAAAGGCCGCTACCAAGGCCAAGTCTGCTTCTGTTAAGCCGTCTGCCAAGGATGCGTAACAAAACCGTTACAGCTGTAATTACCCGCCCCGACGAGGCGTAGGATACAAGTCATAACCGTTCCGGGAGAAACATCCCCGGGGGAAAGGAACGTATGAATAAGATCTTCGACAACAAGCAGGAGTTTACCGAGCTCTATCGCGATGCCGTCATGAGCATCAGCGGTAAGAGCGTCGAGGCCGCCAGCGACCTCGACCGCTTTAACGCCATGGCCAAGCTCGTGGCCGAGAAGGCGCGCACCGTTGCCACCAAGAGTGACGCCCGCGTCACCGCCGAGGGCAAAAAGCGCGTGTACTACTTCTCGATCGAGTTTTTGATCGGCCGCCTGCTCGACAACTACCTGCTCAACTTTGGCGTGCGCGACATGGTCGCCGAGGCGCTCGACGACATGGGCTTTGACCTGTCCGTCATCGAGAACCAGGAGCCCGATCCGGCCCTGGGCAACGGTGGCCTGGGTCGTCTGGCCGCGTGCTTCCTGGATTCCATGGCAGCCGAGGGCATTGCCGGCTACGGCAACGGCATGCGCTACCGCTACGGCCTGTTTAAGCAGGAGATTGTCAACGGCAGCCAGGTCGAGGCCACCGACGAGTGGCTCACCCACGGCTATCCCTGGGAGGTCCGTCGTCAGGACAAGGCCGTGACCATCAAGTTTGGTGGCCGCGTTGAGGGCTTTGAGGAGGACGGCCGCACGTTCTACCGCACGGTGGACACGCAGGACATCCTGGCCGTTCCGTATGACATCCCCGTGGTGGGCTATGCCGGCGAGACCGTCAACAAGTTGCGCGTCTGGGCCGCCGAGCCGGTCGAGGAGCACTTTGACCTTGAGGCCTTCAACCGCGGCGACTACGCCCTGGCCGATGCCGAGCGCGCCGAGGCCGAGGCCATCAGCGCCATCCTCTACCCCAACGACGCCGGCGAGCACGGCCGTCTGCTGCGCCTGAAGCAGGAGTACCTGTTTGTTTCGGCCGGTATCTACAGCCTGCTCGACACCTTTGAGAAGGAGCACGGCGCGAACTGGGAGCTGCTGCCGCAGTTTGTGGCCATCCACACCAACGATACCCACCCCGCCATGTGCGGCCCCGAGCTCATGCGTATCCTCATCGACGAGAAGAAGCTTGAGTGGGACGACGCCTGGAACATCGTTACGCAGGTCGTGAGCTACACCAACCACACCATCCTGCCCGAGGCCCTGGAGAAGTGGCCCATCGGTACGTTCTCCAAGCTCCTCCCCCGCGTGTACCAGATCATCGACGAGATCAGCCGTCGTTGGCACGAGTCTTTCGACACCACGAAGGAGGGCTGGCAGGAGCGTCTGCGCCAGACCGCCATCCTGTGGGACGGCGAGATTCGCATGGCCAACCTGTCCGTGATCTGCAGCCACAGCGTCAACGGCGTGGCCAAGATCCATTCCGACATCATCAAGAACATCGTGCTCAAGGACTTCTATGCCCTGACGCCCGAGAAGTTCAACAACAAGACCAACGGCATCTCGCACCGTCGCTTCTTTGCCGAGGGCAACCCCACCTACGCCAAGCTCGTGACCGAGGCCATTGGCGATGGCTGGCTCAAAGACGCCTTTGAGCTTGAGAAACTCAGGGAGTTTAAGGACGACACCGAGTTCCTGAAGGCCGTGGGTGCCTCCAAGCGCGCCAACAAGGAGCGTCTGGCCGCCTACGTCAAGGCCGAGACCGGTCTGGTTATTGACCCCAACACCGTCTTTGATGTTCAGGTTAAGCGCTTCCATGCCTACAAGCGCCAGCTCATGAACATCATGAAGGTGATGGACATCTACAACCGTCGCATCGCCGATCCTAACTTCCACGTGACGCCGACGACCTTCATCTTTAGCGGCAAGGCTGCCTCGAGCTACACCTTTGCCAAGGAGACCATCCGCCTCATTAACTCCGTGGCCGACGTCATCAACAACGATGCCCGCGTCAACGAGGTCATGAAGGTCTGCTTTATCCCCAACTTCCGCGTGAGTAACGCCCAGCTCATCTACCCGGCCGCCGAGATCTCGGAGCAGATCTCCACGGCCGGCAAGGAGGCCTCGGGCACGTCCAACATGAAGCTCATGATGAACGGCGCCATTACGCTGGGCACCCTCGACGGCGCCAACATCGAGATCGCCGACCTGGCCGGCCGCGAGAACGAGGCCATCTTTGGCCTGACCGCTCCCGAGGTCGAGCAGCTCTGGGCATCCAACAGCTACTTTGCGTGGGATACCCTCAACGGCGACCGCGAGCGTCTGGGCCGCGTGATGGACGAGCTCAAGGACAACACGTTTGCGGGTCTTTCGGGCAACTTCGAGAGCATATACAACGAGCTCATGAACAACAACGACCCCGACCTGGTCATGGCTGACTTCCGTAGCTACGTGGATGCATGGGAGAACCTCACGGGCAGCTACGGCGACCAGGAGACCTGGAACCGCAAGGCCCTGCTCAACACCGCCTCGAGTGGCTGGTTCTCGTCCGACCGCACCATTCGCGAGTATCGCGACGAGATCTGGCACGCATAAAGCGCGCGAGCTCCCTTTGCCGCACGGCATTACTCGACGGGCGTGACAGTGCGCCGCGCCCGTCGCTAATGGGTTAGGAACATCGATGACAGAAGGAGAAATCGATGAGTAAGAAAGAATGCATCGCGATGCTCCTCGCAGGAGGACAGGGCAGCCGATTGGGGGCACTCACCCAAAAGATCGCCAAGCCGGCGGTTAGCTTTGGTGGCAAGTTCCGCATTATCGACTTTTCGCTGTCCAACTGCTCCAACTCGGGCATCGACACGGTGGGCGTTCTGACGCAGTACCGTCCCTACCTGCTGCATGCCTACGTGGGCTCCGGCGAGGCGTGGGATCTGGACAGCCGCGACGGCGGCGTGTCGATCCTGCCGCCGTACGAGACGCAGACCGGCGGCGCCTGGTATGCGGGCACGGCCGACGCCATTACGCAGAACCTCGACTACATCAAGGCCAACGACCCCAAGTACGTCCTGATTCTTTCGGGCGATCACCTGTATCGCATGGACTACCGCAAGATGCTCAAGACGCACATTGAGAACAACGCCGACCTCACGGTGAGCGTTATGCCCGTGCCTTGGGAGGAGGCCAGCCGCTTTGGCATCCTGACCACCGACCCCGAAGACGGCCGCATCACCAAGTTCACCGAGAAGCCCGAGAAGCCCGATTCGAACCTCGCGTCCATGGGCATCTACATCTTCTCGGCCGATGTGCTGATCGAGGCGCTCGAGGAGGACGCTCTGGACCAGCGCTCGAGCCACGACTTTGGCAAGGACATCATCCCCAAGCTGCTCGGCGAGAACAAGCGCCTGTACAGCTACGAGTTCCACGGCTTTTGGAAGGACGTCGGCACTATCGCCAGCTTCCATGAGACCTCGATGGACCTGCTGGGCAACAACCCCGAGTTCGATCTGTTTGACAAGAACTTCCCCATCATGTCCAACATCACCACGCGTCCGCCTCACTACATTGGCCCGGACGGCCGCCTGGACGACTGCCTGGTCTCCAACGGATGCAAGATCTACGGCACCGCTCGCCACTCGATCCTTTCGACCGATGTCATCATCGAGGAGCGCGCCGTGGTCGAAGACTCCGTGCTGCTGCCGGGTGCGCACGTTAAGAGCGGCGCGCACATCTGCCGCGCTATTTTGGGCGAGAACTCCACGGTCGAAGAGGGCGTGAAGCTCGGCTCTGTCGATACCACCAAGGATACGGCCGTCGTTGGAAATGACGTCGTTATCGGGAAGGGGGAATGATCCGATGATCAATCGCAAGGCCATCGGTTATATCACCGCTAACTACTCTTCGTCCTACGGCAGTGTGCTGCTCAAGGACCGCCCCATCGCATCCGTTCCGTTTTTGGGCCGCTACCGCCTGATCGACTTCCCGCTGTCCAACATGATGAATGCCGGCATCAAGACCGTCGGCGTCGTCATGCCGGGTAACTACCGTTCGCTGATCGACCACGTGGGCTCGGGCAAGGACTGGGGCCTGGACCGCAAGAAGGGCGGCCTGTTCATGGTGCCCGGCAACGCGTATGGCACCACCAAGGGCGGCATGCGCTTCCTGCTGCGCGACATAATCTCCAACAAGACGCTATTCCAGCGCTCAGAGAAGCCCTATGTCGTGATGATGGGCACCAACATCATCTTTAACATGGACCTCAACACCATCATCGAGGCGCACGAGAACTCCGGTGCCCAGATGACCGTGGTGTACTGCAAGGCCACGCGCAATGTCGATGACGAGACCAAGCTCGAGATTAACGAGAACGGTCGCCTGACGGGCGTGAGCGCCGGCGTCGTGTATGGCGACAACGCCTCTATGGACTGCTGCATCGTCAACCGCGAGACGCTGCTCGAGATCATCGACCACTACCAGGCCGCCGACTATCTGGACCTGCTCGAGGCACTCCAGGGCGACTTTGGCAACATCGACGTGTGCAGCTACGAGTACAAGGGCGAGGTCGTGGGCGTGTTTAGCGAGAGGTCGCTATATCGCCGCAGCATGGACCTGCTCGACCAGACCGTGGCCGACCAGCTCTTCGATCCCGAGCGCCCGATCCTGACCAAGGCTCACGACGTGCCGCCTTCGCGCTATGCGACCGGCAGCCACGCGTGCAACTCGATCATCTCGGCCGGCTGCATCATCAAGGGCACCGTGCGCAATTCGATCCTGTCACGCGGCGTTGTGGTTGAGGAAGGCGCATCGGTGACCAACTCGATCATCAACCAGAGCTGCATCATCAAGAGCGGCGCACGCGTCGAGAACGCCATCCTGGACAAGAACAACGTGGTTCCCACCAACACCGAGCTTCGCGGCACGCCCGAGAACATCCTGGTGCTGGGCAAGGCTCCGTTAACTTCCGACACCACCATCGTACGTTAACGTTGGCACCGCAACATCGCTCGTAACATGTAGAATAGCCGCCCGGTTCGCGCCTGGCGGCTATTCTCGAATAACAACATGGGAGACAATATGGCTGATTCCAGCAAAAAGATGCAGATCGTGTTTGCCTCGGCCGAGTGCGCACCGTTTGTAAAGACCGGTGGCCTGGGCGACGTGGCGGGCTCGCTGCCCGCGGCGCTTGTACGCGCCGGCGCCGAGGTTATCGTGATGGTGCCCAAGTACGCCACCATCAAGGACGAGTACAAGGCGCAGATGGAGCACTTCTCCGACTTTTACGTGAGCCTGGGCTGGCGCAACGAGTACTGCGGGCTGGAGAAGCTCGAGCACGACGGCGTCACCTATATGTTCATCGACAACGAGCGCTACTTTGCGCGCGACTATCCGTACGGCTTCTTTGACGACGGCGAGCGCTTCGCGTTCTTCTCCAAGGCCATCACCGAGAGCCTGCAGCACCTGCCGGCCGGCTTTGAGTGCGACATCCTGCACTGCAATGACTGGCAGACGGCGCTGGCGCCAGTGTTCTTGCGCGAGTTTTACCAGGGCCTGCCGCTGTATGACCGCGTCAAGACCGTGTTCTCGATCCACAACGTGGCGTTCCAGGGCCAGTTTAGCGACACCGTGATGGAGGATATCCTGGGCGTGGCGCACATTCCGGCGGCCGCCTCGCAGCTGCGTTGCGACGCCTGCAGCATCAACTACATGCTGGGCGCCCTGCGCTATGCCGACGCCATCACCACGGTGAGCCCCACCTATGCCAACGAGATCCAGACGCCCGAGTTTGGCGAGGGCCTGGACGGCGTGCTGCGCGAGCGCTCCTATGCGCTGCAGGGCATTTTGAATGGCATTGACGTGACGGGCTTTGACCCGGCGACCGACAAGCGCATTGCCGCCAACTACACCGTGGAGGACCGTTCTGGTAAGGCCGTATGCAAGGCCAAACTGCAGGAAGAGCTGGGGCTCGAGGTTCGCGACGACCGTCCGCTTATGGTCATGGTCACGCGCCTGACGCGCCAGAAGGGCATGGACCTGGTCATGTACGCGCTCGACCGCATTCTGGCCGGCGGCGTGCAGGTGGCGGTGCTGGGCACCGGCGACCGCGACTACGAGGACGGTCTGCGCTACTTCCAGGACAAGTACCCCGGTACCATGGCCGCACGCATCGAGTTCGATCCTGCGCTGTCGCAGCGCATGTATGCCGCCGCCGACATGTTCCTAATGCCTTCGAAGTTTGAGCCCTGCGGCCTGTCGCAGATCATCGCCATGCGCTACGGCACCCTGCCGATTGTTCGCGAGACTGGCGGTCTGAAGGACACGGTGATTCCGTATAACGAGTTTACCGGCGAAGGCACGGGCTTCTCGTTTACCAACTTTAACGGCGACGAGATGGGCGACGCCGTGTTCCGCGCGGCGCGTCTGTTCTGGGATAACCGCGACGCCTGGAACCAGCTGGTAACGCAGGCCATGAGCCAGGACTTTAGCTGGACGCGCTCGGCTGACAAGTATCTGGACCTGTACTTCTTTATGCATCCGGAGATTGAGCGGCCGGCGGCTGTTGTCGACGAGTCTGAGGCTGTTGCTGAGCCGGTTGCCGCTGAGGAGCCCAAGGCCGAAGAGAAGCCGGTTGAGGCCGAGGAGAAGCCGGTTGAGGCTGAGACCGCAAAGGCCGAGCCTGAGGTGAAGGCTGAAGTTGCTCCTGGGGCAGAGGCTGAGGTCAAGCCTGCTGCAAAGCCTGCGGCAAAGAAGACCGCGACTCGTAAGACGACGGCTAAGAAGGCCGCCGAACCCGAGGTCGCTCCTGAGGTAAAGGCCGAGATCGCTGAGGCCAAGCCGGCCGCCAAGGCTCCGGCAAAGACCGCTGCCAAGAAGGCGACCACGACCGCCAAGAAGGTAACAGCTGCCAAGAAGACCACGGCAACGAAGTCGACGGCCGCCAAGGCTACTGCGACCAAGGCCGCTCCGAAGGCTGCCACAAAGCCCGCCGTCAAGGTTAAGGAGGCAGCCGCCGAGCCTAAGGCCAAGGCAGCTGTCGAGGCCAAGCCGACCGCCAAGACCACCACGCGCAAGCGCGCAACGACGACGGCCAAGAAGTCCACGACCAAGGCTGCTGCTCCCAAAGCGGAGGCTAAGGTCGAGGACAAGACCGCACTAAAGGCCAAGCCTGAGCCGAAGGCAGCCGAGGTCAAGTCCGCTGCCGCTAAAGAGGAGCCCAAGGCCGAGGTAAAGGCCAAGCCCGAGCCCGCCAAGAAGGCCCCGGTCTCCCCCGTCGCCGCGACCGAGGAAAAGGCTCCGACCAAGAAGACCTCCGTCCGCAAGGCAACGGCCACCCGCAAGCGCCGCTAGTACGCAGACGATTCAAAACCTCATCAAACCCTAAGCAAGGGGCGCTCCAACTGGGTGCCCCTTCTCTGTAGGTAGTCGTAAAACGATTTTCTAGGACAACCGTTCGCCGATGGTAAACGGATGTTGTTTATACAGCCTGTGTACAACAGATATACTTACAACTTGTGCGTAAAGCCATGGCCCGCAGGCCGTGATTCTATTGAACTGGACCGTATTATGAGATTGATACACAACAGCCGTCTTCCGCAGTTTCGCACTCCGTTTGGCGCTGTGACCACTGGAACTACCCTTTCGCTCTCCGTGATTCTGGAGGATGCCGACCCCAACCAGGCAACGCTTACGCTGCGCACCTGGGTCGATGAGATCGGTGAGTCTCGGTATCCCATGACGCACGAGGGCGACGGCATTTATACCGTAGAGCTTGAGTGTACCGAGTCCTGTCTTATCTGGTACAGCTTTATCTGCAATATCGAGGGCCAGCCCGAGGTCCGCTTGGGCGCACCGCAGGGTCGCACCGGTGGCGAGGGCGTAACTTACGACTACGCCGAGGTGCCGTCCTTCCAGATTACCGTCTATAAGCACCGCGAAGTGCGTCCCGAGTGGTACGAGCGTGGCATGGTCTACCAGATCTTCCCCGATCGCTACGCCCGAGATGAAAACTGGCGCGAGCGCACGCTGGCCGAGGTCGAAAACCCACGCAACGGAATCCAGCGCCGCATGGTCGAGGACTGGAACGAGCCGCCCGTGTACGAGCGCGCCGAAGACGGCTCCATCAAAACCTGGGACTTCTACGGCGGGTCGCTCAAGGGCATCCAGGAAGACCTGCCTCGCATCGCCGAGCTGGGCTTTACAGCCATCTACCTCAACCCCATTTTTGAAGCCGCGAGCAACCACCGCTACGACACGGCCGACTACACCAAGATCGACCCGATCCTGGGCACCGAGCAGGACTTTACCGAGCTGTGCCAGGCGGCCGAGAAGCTGGGCATCTCCATCATTCTGGACGGCGTCTTTAACCATACGGGTGACGACTCGATCTATTTCAACCGCTACGGCAACTACCCCGGCGTGGGCGCGTGGCAGAGCGAGGATTCGCCATGGCGCGATGCGTTTTATTTCCACGAGGACGGCTCATACGACTGCTGGTGGGGCGTGGGCAATATGCCCGCCATCAATGAGAGCTCTGAGCTGGTACGCGAGCGGCTCCTGGGCAAGGACGGCGTGATCCGTAAATGGCTACGTGCCGGCGCTCATGGCTGGCGCCTAGACGTGGCCGACGAGCTTTCCGATGACTTCCTGGCCGAGATCAAAAAGGCCGTGCTCGCCGAGAAGCCTGATGCACTGTTGCTCGGCGAAGTCTGGGAAGACGCCTCCAACAAGATCAGCTACGGCCATCTGCGCCGCTATCTGCAAGGCTCCGAGCTGGACTCTGCTATGGATTACCCCTTCCGCGACATGGTCATCGGCTTTTTGATGGGCTACAAGAACGCCTACCAGGCAGCCGAGGATATCGAGACCCTGCGCGAGAACTATCCGAGCGAGGCATTGTCCTGCGCGCTCAACCTGCTGTCGAGCCACGACCGCCCGCGTATCATCTCGGTGCTCGGCGGCGGCCCCGACGAGTCGCAGCTGCCCGAGTGTGAACGCAGCAAATGGCGCTTGGACGAGAACTCGATGGGCCTGGCCAAGAGCCGTTTTTGGCTCGCCACGCTCATGCAGATGACTTTCCCCGGCGTGCCTTCGATCTACTACGGCGACGAATACGGCCTGGAGGGTCTAACCGATCCGGGCAACCGCCGCACCCTGCCGACCAAGGACCAACTGCACGACTTCGACACACTGGCTATTGTCAAAAACGCCTCCGCCGTACGCCGCGCACTGCCGTTTATGATCGACGGCGAGATCAAGGCCTTCGCGCTCAACGACGAGGTGCTGGCATACAACCGCACGGGCAAGGATGGCGAGTCCGCGACGGTTATCATCAACCGTAGTCTGCGCAATTCGCACCGCGTGACGATTCCGGCGCTCGACGAATGCGCGAGTGACGTGATCAGCGGTCACGAGTGCGAGATCCACAACGGCACGGTCACGCTCGATTTGTATCCGCTGGGCTCGTCGATCATCTATCACCATGCCGAGCAGCGCTTGCAGGAGCCGCTCGATCACGGCGCGGGCGTTGTGTGCCATATCACCTCGGTACCGACCGATGACGGCAAGCCCGGCACGATCGGCGCACCCACGCGTCGCTTTATCGACCATCTGTCGGCTATGGGCATGCGCTACTGGCAGGTCCTGCCTGTCAACCCAACGGACTTCTTCCGCTCCCCTTACGCCGGGCCTTCGGCCTTTGCGGGCAATATTGACCTGCTGCCCGAGAGCCAAGAGGAGCTGGCGGCCGACTTTGAGACTTGGAAGGCCCGTGGCGGCGAAGATGCCGATCCGCTCTACACCGCGTTTAAACATCGCAACGCCGATTGGCTCGAGAAATACTGCGTCTACATGGCCGTTAAGAAGTACTTTGAGGGCGAGTCGCGCCACGATTGGCCGGCGGATGTCGCGCGCTACAACGAGCACCTGATTGACGACAAGCGTTTCCACGACGAGGCAGAGCTGCAGGCGTACATGCAGTACCGCTTTGACCTAGCCTGGTGCGAGCTTATGAACTATGCGCACAAGAAGGGCATCGAGGTCATCGGCGATATTCCGATGTACGTGTCCGACGATTCGGCAGATGCGTGGAGCGAACCCGAGAACTTCTGGCTGTCCGATACCGGTAAGGCAATCGAGATCTCCGGTGCGCCGCCTGATAACTTTGCGCCCGAGGGCCAGGTGTGGGGCAACCCAACGTTCCGCTGGGACCACATGAAGCAGAACGGCTATAGCTGGTGGATGGATCGCCTACGTCGTGCGTTTTCGCTCTACGACCGCGTGCGCCTGGATCACTTCCTGGGCTTCCACAGCTACTTTAGCATTCCCGCGGGTAAGGCCTGCGCCGACGGGCGTTGGCTGGCGGGACCGGGCAAGAACCTGTTCCAGACCGCCTATGACGAGCTGGGGCCGCTCAACTTTATCGCGGAGGACCTGGGCTATCTGACGCCCGGCGTTCGCGCCATGGCTTCGACTTGCGGCTTCCCCGGTATGGACGTACTGGAGTTTAGCGATTACGACGTTCGTTGCGGCGTGCACCCTACGCCCGGCAAGATCCTGTACACATCGACTCACGACACGTCGACGCTCGCCGGTTGGTGCACGCGCTCCTTTGCGGGCGGCGACGACCCGAGCGGTGTTGAGGTGGCAGCCAAGCTGATGAGCGACGCGCTGACAAGCGACGCTCCCCTGGTGATGATGCCGCTGCAGGACGTGCTGGGGCTTGGCGACGACACGCGCATGAACGTACCGGGCGTGGCCACGGGCAACTGGACCTGGCAGGCTGACGAGGCCGACGTTGCGGCCGCTGAGGGCAAAACCGCACAGCTCCTGCGCAACACGCATAGATTCTGGGGCGAAGCGTGATAAAACCCCCGATATAGGGTACAGTTACAGACGTTTGAATTTTTGCGGGCAGAGTAATCTGCCCGCTTTGTGCTGAAAAGGAAGTATTATGGCGCGCTACGATTACAAGTGCTCGAGCTGCGGCAACGTGTTTGAGGTTGAGCATCCCATGTCCGAGACCCCCGAGGTCGTGTGCCCCAACTGCGGGGCTCCGGCCGCCAAGACGTTCTCGGCCAGCGGTATTAAATTTGAGGGCAGCGGCTTCTACAACACCGACCAGCGAAGCGGCGGCTCCAGCACCAGCGCCACCAGCGGCTGCTGCGCCAATTGCCCGCACAACCACTAGAAACTAAGCCGCCCCGCGACCGACACACCGATCGCGGGGCTATTTCTTTGCGCTATGGGTAGCTAATTATCTGCCAGGTTTCCTTATGAGTTGCGGTGAAATAAGGACTGTTTGGCGGTTAGAAGCCGATATTCAATCCCTATTTCACCGCAACTTAGTAATTATTTGCGAACCAATCTGGCGCAGAAGTGACCGTCGTAGGAGTCGGCGTTTACCGGCACGCTTTGGAAAAGGCCTCGAGAGTTTTGGCGTACGGAAACGAGCTTCTTGGCCTGATCGAACTCGGGGAGTTGCAGAATCTGCGCCTCGGAAAGCGGTGCCACGTTAAAGCCGGCACCCTCGGGAGAGCTCAGGAAAGCGTCCACCACCTGCGTGTTCTCCTCGTCGAAGACCGAGCATGTCGCATAGATGAGCTCGCCGCCGGCAGTCACGCGCTCAGCAGCCTCTTTGAGCATCGTCAACTGCAGCTTGGGCAGCTCAACCGTCACATCTTTTTCGGTCAGGCGCCACGGGATCTCGGGATGACGGCGCATGGTACCGGTGCCCGAGCACGGCGCATCGATAAAGACCGTGTCGAACTTAACCGGCTCGCCAAGCATGGCATCAAACGATGTGAGCACCTCATCAAGCTCGCAAGCATCACCCGAAACCGTGCGAACGCCCTGAATACCGGCCTTATGCAGACGAGCGAGATTCAGATCGCACTTGCGATCATGCAGATCGAGCGCCGTATGCTGACGCTCATAGCCCGCACGCTTGGCCTGGCACATCATCACATAGGTCTTGGTGCCACGGCCGGCACCAATCTCAAGGCAGCTACCAGGGCGAGTGGCAGCTGTGGCGATAAGCTGCGCGTTGAGATCGGATGCCACCGCGGCAGCACGCTCAAACACACCCGAAGCAACGGTAACCTGGGCATCAACCGGGGCATGGCAGCCCGGGAACACGGGTGCCACAAGCTGCGATAGGTACGGATCAGGTTTGGTTGCAAAGGCGTTCTCGTGCAAAGCGAGCGGCGCGGGCGCCAGATTGCCGGCGAAGCCGAGCGCACCCTCTGGAGTGTCAAACGACGCCATAATGCGAGCGCACAGCCAGCGAGGAAGACCCATAAGGCGCGACAGACGAACCAAGCGTCGCTCGGACTCATCCATGTCGGATGCCGTGGCAAAGTCCTCAACATTGTCCGCAACCTTATGCAGTACAGCATTGGCCAAGCCGGCGGCGGACTTAGCACCGCAACGAACCAGTTCAACACCCTGACTTACGGCAACACGGCCCGGCGTATGCAGGTAGAGCATCTCGAAGGCCGAGATACGAAGCGCCATGCGAACGCGCGGCGCAACCTTTTTGGGCTTATCGAGAAACTGATCGAGCAGCTCGTCCAAAACACCCTGCGTGGCGGCAACACCGAGCGCCAAGCGAGCGGCAAACGCAGAATCGCGCTGGTCAATGGCCTTGGCGGAAGCACGGGAAGACAACACGTCGCGCGCATACATGCCACGGCGATCGGCCTCCATCAGCACATCGAGCGCAAGCTTGCGCGCGGGAGACAGCTTGCTCATGACAAAACACCCCACGAAAGATCGGCACCCTGCAGGCCAGCAGCCCAAGCAGAAGCGACCATAGCACGCTTGCCATCAGGCTTAACCTCGAGCAACTCAACCGAGCCATCGGAAAGGCCAAGGTAAACACGCTTAGCCTGAACGAGAACCTGACCCTCGCCAAGCGACACATCAGCCGCCGCAGCATCGAGCACACGCACGGTCTTGCCGGCAATCACGCAACGAGCAGGCGCGGTATCGGATGAGGCCAGCACATGACGCACGCAATCAAGCGCCGACATTTGCGGATCCAAGCGCATCTCCTGCTTAGAAATCTTGGCAGCATGGGTAACGAGCGCCTCATCCTGTTCAATCCACACGGCGGTGCCATCGGCAAGAGAAGGAAGCGTATCGGCAAGCAGTTTGCCGCCGAGCTCAGCGAGCTCCATGGTCAGCGCCTCGGCATGCTTACCGGCAACCGAGGTTGAGGCCTGCGCACAATAGGCGCCGGTATCCACGCCATGTCCAATGCGCATAATAGAAACGCCAGCAATCTCATCACCAGCAAGAATGGCACGCTGAATAGGAGCAGCCCCACGCCAACGAGGCAGCAGCGAAGCATGAACATTCACAATACCAAGCGGCGCCATATGCAGCACCTCATCGGGCAAAATGCAACCATAGGCAGCCACACAGAAAATATCAGCCTGGGCAGTCTGGAGCGCCTCAACAACCTCAGGCGTCATACGATTAGCCTCAACAACAGGCAGACCAAGCTCGAGTGCCTTAGCCTTAACAGGAGACGGCTCTAGCTTCTTACCACGCCCACGAACAGCATCAGGACGAGTAACAACAAGCGCAATCTCATTCCCAGCCTCAACAAGCGAAGTCAGCGAAGGCACAGCAAAATCGGGCGTACCCATAAACACAATACGCATAAAGAACGTCTCCCCTCAACCAAAGCCGAGACGGCTACAAAGACCAGCGGAAAGCCAAGTCACCAGTCCATCCGCAATAACATTTCAACAAGAACAAATATACCCAAAACCAAAGAAAGAGCCGCAATAAAAGCAGCTCTTCCAACAAAGCCCCTATCAGCGAAGACGCCCCTCCCTGGCCCAACGGCACCCGGGCGAACCGAGCCAGAACAACGCAGTCCCCGGTGCTGAGCGCCCACATATCGTCCCGCGCGCAGTTTCGCAGCAAAGCGAGAATGTTTGAGCACGGGATGATATGTGGGCGCTCAGCACCGGGGACGGTGGGACCTACTCCGTCTCGCCCGGTCGAGCGCCGCGGGCCAGGGCGTCCTGGTACTCCTTGACGGCCTTGAGCCTCTGCATGGGCTTCAGTCGCTCGAACATAGTGTTGCCATGCAGGTGATCGATCTCGTGCTGTAGGCACACGCAGAACAGGTCGCCCGTAGCCTCGTAGCGAATCAGGTTTGCGTCCAAGTCGTACGCCTCGACGACGACATGGTCGGGACGCTCGATCTCGCAGCTAATGCCAGGGATGGACAGGCAGCCCTCGCTAAACGGCACCATATGGTCGCTCTGCTCCACAATCACGGGGTTGATGAGCACGTACGGGTCGTAGTCGTTCTTGTCGCTGTAGTCGCAGTCGATGGTGACGAGCTGAATAAGCTCGCCGATCTGCGGGGCAGCCAGGCCGCAGCCGCCGTTCTCGAACATCATCTTCTTCATCTTCTCGGCAAGCGCCTCGATCGCCGGGGTGATCTCCTCGATGACGGCGCACTCCTGGCGCAGACGAGGGTCGGGCGACAGTACGATTCCGTTGGCTTCCATGGCCATCCTTTCGGGTTGTTACATCAAATCATAGGCATCGACGTCAACGCTCACGCTCACGCCGCGCACAGAGCCCACCTCTTTGAGGCAGGCGTCGATATCATCAGAGACATGGTACCCCACGGGCGACTTCACAAGCAGATGGAAGCGGTAACGGTCCTTGGCTCTCTCGATTACACACGAAGCCGGGCCCAGAACCTGCGGCACGGAACTCCCCGCCCGCAAAAAGTCGGACGCGGCGGCATGCCAGCGGCGCTTAAGAAGCTTTGCGATACGCCCGACGTAGTCCTGCGCGTCGTCTCGGTTCGCCGACCACACCAAGATGTTGACCAGGCGAACAAACGGCGGGTACAGCGCGTCGCGGCGCTGGTCCAGGTCATAGTCGGTAAAGATCGAACGGTCGTGCTCAGCGACGGCGCGAATGACCGGATCCTCGGGCAGGTAGGTCTGGATGATGACCTCGCCGGGACGATCGCCGCGACCGGCACGGCCCGCGACCTGCTCCAGCAGATCGTAGGCGCGCTCCCCTGCTCTAAAATCGGGCATCTTGAGGGCAAAGTCGGCATTGACCACGCCCACGAGCGTGACTTCGGGAAAGTCGAGGCCCTTGGCGATCATCTGGGTACCCAACAGCACCGCGCAATCGGCGGCATCGAACTGCTCGAGCAGCTTTTTGTGCGCATCCTTGCCGCGCGTGGAATCGGCATCCATGCGAATAATGGCGACGTCCTCGGGCAGCATCTGGTGCAATGCGTCCTCGATCTGCTGCGTGCCCAGCCCCATTTTTGCCAGGTAGCGACTGCCGCATTTGGGGCAACGGCTCGTGGGCGCGGGATACGGCTGCACGCGCCAAGACGAACCGCATGTGTGACACTGCAGCGTGTGTGTGCGCTCGTGATACGTAAGCGCTGTGGAGCAGTGGTTGCAGGTGGGGACGCAGCCGCACTCGCGGCACATCAGGAATGGCGCAAAGCCACGGCGGTTATGCAGCAACACGGCCTTCTCGCGGCGCTCGACCACACGCTCCAATCCCTCCATCAAGGGTTTTGAGATCATGGAGCGGCTGCCGTGCGAGAACTCGCGACGCAGGTCAGCAATGCGGACCGTAGGCAGCACGGCGTGTCCGGGGCGCTCGGGCATCTCGACACGCGTCCAGGTGGCACCGTTATACATGCCGCGGCGGCAGCGGTCGAGGGCCTCGGCAGAAGGCGTGGCAGAGCCCAACACGAGCGGGCAGCGATAGCGCCGCGCCATCTCGGCCGCCACCTCGCGCGCGTGGTAGCGCGGACTGGAGCCCTGCTTGTAACTTGTCTCGTGTTCCTCGTCGATGATGATGAGGCCCAAGTCGCTGAGCGGGCAAAAGAGAGCCGAGCGGGCGCCGACCACCACGCGGGCCGCACCGCTGGCGACCATATCCCACTGGTCCAGACGCTCGCCAGCCGAAAGACGCGAGTGGAAAACCGCGACCGTCTCGCCAAAGCGCGAGCGGAAGCGGCCGACGGTCTGGGCCGTCAGTGAGATCTCGGGCACCAGCACGCAGGCAGAGCGACCGGCTGCGAGTACGCGCTCGATGGCGGAGAGGTAGACCTCGGTTTTGCCGGAGCCGGTGACGCCGTCGACCAGCACCACGTCGCCATGAGCGTCAAGGCGGGCGCGCTCAATCTGCGCGAGTGCCTGTTGCTGGCCGTTGGTAAGGGAGACCGGGGCCTTGCCGCTTGCCGAGGACAGCGTGGTCTGCTCGCTGCAGCCACGCCACGCACGGCGCTCCTCAACCACCACGACGCCGCGCTTTTCGAGCGCCTTGATGGTCGCCGACATACTGTTATAGAGAAGGTTGAGGTCGCGCGTCGTGACAGGACCACACTGGAGCGCCTCGATGAGTTGGCGCTGGCGGACCGCGGTCTTGGGCGGCGTATAGTCGAAGCCCTCGGGCGTAAGCATGACCCAACGGTTTTGGATGGGCTTGACGGCGGGACGTTCAACCGTCCACACGCCGTCGTCGCCCTTGACCACGCGCGGGCTGCCACCCGGGGGCAAAAACAGGCGCAGGCACTCGGAAAGCGTCGCGACATACTCGCGGCTCATCCAGCGTGCGATACGGGCAGCTTCGGCGGTAAAGAGCGGTTTGCTGAGGATGGCCTCGATGGGCTTGATGCGCACGGGGTCGAGGGCGTTGTTGCCCGGCAGATCGCCCAAATCAGGCGCAATGTCAACGACATAGCCCGCGGCGGCACGGTTACCAAAGTGGACCAGGACCGTGGATCCGATCTGGACCTCGTTGGCAAGGGACTCGGGGATGCCGTAAGCAAACGGTTCCGACAGCGCACGGGTGGGGATGTCGAGGACCACGCTCGCGTAGGCGGCAGGGGGCTCGGGCGCAGGCTTAGACTGAGCCGAGGCAGCGGCAGGCTTGGGCTTCACCGGAGCTTCCTCCGGTTCCGGCGAACCAAACAGCGACAGTTGTTGAGCCATACACCACCTCTAACGAACGGACCTGAAAGGGGTGGGACAAAATAATCAGTAGAGTTTGTCCCATGGCCGATACGAGTGTCGAGCTTGTTGCGTCACTCGAACATGGGACAAACACTACTGATTATTTTGTCCCAGCAACCCACTCATCGGTACAGAAACAAGAGCCCCGCTCGGGGGAACGGGGCTCGGATACATGCGTTTACGCGTCTACTATAGCGCCATCGTGCGGGCGCGGTCGATGCGTGCCAGGCAGTCGTCGCGGCCGACGAGCGTCATGGTCTCGCCCAGCGGGGGGCTCACCATGTTGCCGCAGACGGCGACGCGCACAGCCTGGAACACCACGCGCTTCTTAAGGTCCATCTGCTCGGGCAGCGGCTCAAGCGCGGCGTCGATGGCCTCGGCAGTCCAATCGTCCACGCCCTCGAGCGCGGCCTTGGCGGCGTCCAGAATGGCGCCCATGCCTTCCTTGGCCAGACCCTTGTTAACGGATTTCTCGTCATACTCGAGCGTCTCGGCCGTAGCGAAGATGGGAGCGGCGACGGTCACGGCGTCGGCCGGCATCTTGGTGCGCGGCTTGACGATTGCGGCAAGCGCGTCGATCCAGTCTTCGCCGTACTCGACGTTGCCCTCGATGAGACCCGCCTCGTGCAGCTCGGGGACCATGATCTCGTCGGCAAACTGGGCATCGGACATGCCGTTGATGTACTCGGCGTTGACCCAGTCGAGTTTCTTTGGGTCGAAGGTCGCCGGGTTCTTGGAGATGCGGTCGAGCGAGAACTTGCTGGCCAGGACATCGCGCGGGATGATTGTGGTCTCGCCGTCGAGCGACCAGCCGAGCAGCGCCAGGTAGTTGACGAAGGCGTCGGACAGGTAACCGGCGTCGCGGTACTCCTCCACCGAGGTGGCGCCGTGGCGCTTGGAGAGCTTCTTGCCGTCGGCGCCCAGGATCATGGAGATGTGGGCGAACGTGGGCACGGGCGCGCCGAGGGCCTCGTAGACCATGACCTGACGCGGGGTGTTGGACAGGTGGTCGTCGCCGCGGATGACATGGGTGATCTTCATCATGGCGTCGTCGACGACGGTCGCGAAGTTGTACGTGGGCGTGCCATCGGAGCGGAAGATCACAAAGTCGTCGAGCTCCTTGGCGTCGAAGGTCACCTCGCCGTGGACGGCATCGTGGATGACGACGTCGCCGCGGTCCTCGGGCACCTTGATGCGTAGGACGTAGGACTCGCCGGCCTCGATGCGACGGCGGGCCTCCTCGGGATCAAGATCGCGGCAACGGCGCTGATAGCCCTGGAAGGGGTCCTTGCGCTCCTGCGCGGCCTTGCGATCGGCGTCGAGCTGCTCCTTGGTGCAGAAGCAGGGATAGGCCTTACCCTCGTCCCAAAGCTTCTGGGCAGCCTGCTTGTACAGGTCCAGGCGCTCGGTCTGGGCGTAGGGGCCAAAGTCTCCGCCCACCTCGGGACCCTCGTCCCAGTCCAGGCCCAGCCAACGCATGGCGCGCAGGATGATCTGCGTGTTCTCGTCGGTAGAGCGGGTGGGATCGGTGTCGTCAATGCGCAGGATGAACGTGCCGCCGTTAGCACGGGCGAAAGCCCAGTTATAGATAGCGGTGCGGGCGCCGCCGATGTGCAGCTTGCCCGTCGGTGAGGGTGCAAAGCGGACGCGAACGTCTGATGCCATGGAAATCTCCTCGATTGCAGGATGGATGTCTAACTGCATCAGTATAAAGCAACAATGCCCACCTCCGCACAAAGGGCACCGACCCAGTCATTGGGGACAGACTTAAATGACCATTCGTTGGGGACGTTCTTCGAAGCTAACTGAACAGGAGTGTCCCAAACTGCCGTCACTTGGGGACGTTCCTAAACTGCCGGCAGAAAACGACCGTCCCCAAGTGCCGACACATAAGGAACGTCCCCAGGTGCCGTAAGAGAGTTCCTATTGGCTGGTCATTTAAGTCTGTCCCCAATGAGTAGGTGCGGAAAGGGTGTGAATGTTTGATTTACGCGCTATGATGTGCCCTTGCATAGAGAGCCCGGCGGAATGGTAACGGTCGCCGGGACACGTTTTTGAAAGGACAATCATGTCAGAAGAACTTCGTTCCATCCCACCCCAACACGGGTCCTTTGTTTTTACGTCGGAGTCGGTGACCGAAGGTCATCCCGATAAGATCGCTGACCAGATCAGTGACGCCGTCCTCGACGCAATCCTCGCCAAAGAAATAGAGCTGCAGGAGCAGGGCTATATTGCGCCCAACGGTGTGCCCGCCAACGTGGAGAACGTCCGCTGCGCCTGCGAGACCCTCGTGACCACCGGCACGGTCATCGTCGCCGGCGAGATTCGCACCCAGGCCTACGTCGACGTACAGGAAATTGCCCGCGGCGTCATCCGCCGCATTGGCTACAACCGCGCCAAGTTCGGTTTTGACTGCGACACCTGCGGCGTTATGAGCCTCATCCACGAGCAGTCGCCCGATATCGCCCAGGGCGTTGACGAGTCCTTCGAGACCCAGACCGGCGCCACCACCGACCCGATCGACCTGATCGGCGCCGGCGACCAGGGCATGATGTTCGGTTATGCCTCCAACGAGACCAAGACCCTCATGCCCATGCCGCACTACCTGGCAAGCCGCCTGGCCGAGCGCCTGGCTGCCGTGCGCCATGACGAAACCCTGCCCTACCTGCGCCCCGACGGCAAGACCCAGGTCACAGTGCGCTACGAGGAAGGCAAGCCCGTGGAGGTCACGACCATCGTCATCTCCACGCAGCACGCCGCCGAGATTGAGGACATGGGCAAGATCAAGGCCGACCTCATCGAACACGTCATCACCCCGGTCATGGCCGCCGAGAACATGCCGTGGGACAACGCGGACATCTACGTGAACCCCACCGGTCGCTTTGTCGTGGGCGGCCCCATGGGCGACACGGGCCTCACCGGCCGCAAGATCATCGTCGACACCTACGGCGGCTACGGCCGTCACGGCGGCGGCGCCTTTAGCGGCAAGGACTGCACCAAGGTTGACCGCTCCGCCGCGTATGCCGCGCGCTGGGTCGCCAAGAACGTGGTCGCCGCCGGCCTGGCCGACCGCTGCGAAGTCGAGCTTGCCTACGCTATCGGCGTGTCCAAGCCGTTGTCGATCATGGTCGACACCTTCGGTACCGCGCAAGTTGCCGAGGACAAGATCGTCGAGGCCGTAGAGAAGACCTTCGACCTGCGCCCGGGCGCAATCATCCGCGACCTAGACCTACGTCGCCCCATCTACGAAAAGACGGCAGCCTACGGTCACTTCGGCCGCGAAGACGCCGACTTCACCTGGGAGAATACCGACCGAGTCGAAGAACTCAAAGCAGCCTGCGGACTTTAAGCTAACGGCAAAAGCTACAGCCAAGAAACAACGCACCAAAAGAAGTACCGGCTCCAACCGGTACTTCTTTTTTATTTAAAGGTGGTGAAGATGAGCCGACCTGGGACATGGAATAGGTCATAGGCCTATAAATTTCGCAGCAGAGCGACTCCAACCATGTATCCTAAGTTCCGAGGGCTTTAGTATTTGGTCGATCGCGAGTTCCGCACGAGCCGGAGGCCACTTAATGTGGCCTCCGTGCGAGCAGGACTGTCCGAGCAGGCGACCAAATACTAAAGCCCTCGGAACGGCGGGACAGAGTATGCCCCGTCCCTCGGAACGACGGGATAGAACAGGAGCGCATATGGCAGGCAAGCCGCAAACACTAGCTACGACCTCGGCATTCGAGATCTTGGGGCCCGTCATGGTCGGCCCCAGCTCATCGCACACCGCCGGCGCCCTGCGCTGCGCCCAAGTTGCCGCCAGCCTGCTGGAAGGCCGCATCACCAAAGTCAACTTTGGCCTGTGGAACTCCTTCGCCCACACCTACCGCGGCCACGGCACCGACCGCGCTCTCGTCGCGGGCATTCTGGGCCTCGACACCGATGACGAGAACATCAAGCAGGCCTTTGACCTCGCACGTGAGCAGGGCCTCGAATATCACTTTGACATCAAGGGCGACGACGCCTCCATCCACCCCAACACCGTCGACATCGATATGGTCGACGCCACGGGCGCCACGGCGCAGGTCCGCGGCGAGAGCTTGGGCGGCGGCAAGATGCGCATCAGCCGCATTAACGGCGTCGGCGTCGACATCTCGGGCATGTATTCCACGCTCTTCGTGGCGCACCAGGACGTCCCCGGCGTGCTCGCCGCGCTCACCAACCTGCTCGCCTACGCCCATGTGAACATCGCCTTCTGCCGCACCTACCGCACCGAAGTGGGCGGCCAGGCCTACTCCGTCTTTGAGACCGACGGCGCCCCCGACGACACCGTCGTCCCCATGCTCCGCAAGCTCGACAATGTCGATTACGCGACCTTTATCGAGCTCCCCGGTTCTGCCTCGTCGCTCTCCCCCGGCGTCTCGGCAAAGGAAATCTTCGACGACGGCGAGCAGCTGCTCGATGCGTGCGAGGAACTGGGTCTCAACATCGGCGCCGTCATGGCCGTGCGCGAGGCACGTCTGACCGGCGAGGCACACGCTATCGCCGCCATGCGCCGCGTACTCGACGTCATGCGCGAAGAGACCACAGCCCCCATTTCCAATCCACAGCGCTCGCTCGGCGGCCTCATCGGCGGCGAGGCAAAGCTTGTCGATGCCACCAGCCGAAACGATCTGAGCATAAGCCTGATGGGCGCCGTCCAGACCGACGCCGTGGCCCGCGCCATGGCCGTGCTCGAGCGCTCCGCCACCATGGGCGTGATCGTCGCAGCTCCGACGGCAGGATCCGCGGGTGTTGTGCCCGGCTGCGTGCTGGCGCTCGCAGACCATCTGCAGCTGGACGACGAGCAGGTCATGGATGCCCTTTATTGCGCCGCCGCCATCGGCCTCAACCTCACCACGAGCGCCTGCGTTGCCGGCGCCGAGGGCGGCTGCCAGGCTGAGGTAGGAAGTGCGGCCGCCATGGCTGCCGCCGCGCTGGTGCAGATGCTCGGCGGCACACCCGAGCAGGCGCTCGATGCCAGTTCCATCGCGCTGAGTAATCTGCTGGGCTTGGTCTGCGACCCGGTGGGCGGCCTCGTGGAGGTGCCGTGCCAAAACCGCAATGCCATCGGTGTGGCAGCCGCCTTTAGCTCCGCACAGCTTGCCCTCGCCGGCATTAAGAGCCTGGTGCCGTTTGACCAGATGGCGCACGTCGTGCTCTCGGTGGGCCACGCGTTGCCGGCCACGCTGCGCGAGACGGCAAAGGGCGGCATCGCGCAGGCTCCGGCCGCACTTTCGGCCTGTGCAAAATGCGGTGTGTGCGGATAGCGACAAAGAACGACTCGAAGGTGGGACAAATGTCCCACCTCTTTTGAATGCCACCGTTTCCATACCACAATCAACTAGGTAATCGCTATAATGCAAGCCCAGTAAAAACACGATGAGCCGCAAGGCGAAATCCGAAGGATATGCATACGATGTCGCAAAACGATCGAACTCAACTGATTCCCGATCCGCAGCAGCCGAGCAGGCACACCGGCGGCGTTCAGTCGCCGCGTCCTATCGCGCCGAGCCACGGTCAGCAGCGTGGTGCGGCAAACGCTTCGCAACGCCCGAACCAGCAGCGCCAGCAACGTCAGCAGCGCCAGGCAAACGGCAATACGCCCAAGCAGCCCCCCACGCACGGTCGAGGCGATCGCGGCCCCGCGCGCAAACCCACCGGGAACAATAAGTCGGGCAAAAAGTCGACGCTCTTTGTCCTCCTGGGTCTTATCGTCATTGTCTATATCGTAGGCGTCGTAGCATTTTCGCAGGTAGTCTACCCCAACACCACCATCGCCGGCGTCGACGTCTCGTTCTCAAACGCTTCGTCTGCCGCCACCAAGGTCAACTCGGCTTGGAAGCACTATAAGCTCACCGTGACAGGCGATGACTTTAGCTGGACCTATCAGCCCGAGTCCGATGAGCCCATTGTCGACGGCGAAGCTGCCGCAAAAGAGATTATCAGCCGCAACGAAGCCATTGTATGGCCGGTTCGCCTTGTAGAATCCTTAAGCGGCAAGACCAAAACAACCGCTAGCTCCAACGAAGTCGATCTTGATCAAGACGTCGACCTGTCCATGCTCTCCGACACCTTTGACCAAAAGCGGTTTGAGAAGGATCTGGGCGCCGCCATCGACGAGTTTAACGAGGGGCGTTCGGGCGCGTTCGAGGCCAATAGCTCCTATGACGAGCAGGCTGGCAAGTTTACCGTCGAGAAGGCGCGCTCCAACGAAAAACTCAACCGCGAGCATGTCATTAAGTATGCCGAGCTCGAGCTTGCCTCGCTGGCCGAGACCGTAGATCTTTCCAAGCTCGGCAACGATGCCTATGAGCCGCTCAACGGAACGCTGACTGATGATCAGATTCAGTCTGCATGCGATGCCGCCAACAACTTCTTGGGCGTCAACGTGACCCTCAAGCTCAACGGCGAGGATGCCGGCAAGGTTGATGGCAGCTCCGTGTTGCAGTGGATCAGCTTTGCCGATCCGGCCAACCCCACGCTCGATACGTCGCAGATCAGCAGCTGGGCAGCCGAGCTCGCCAACGGCTTTAATACCGTGGGCTCCACTCGCTGGTGGACGCGCGCCGATGGCAAGCAGTGCGCCGTCGAAGGCGGCGACTTTGGTTGGTCCATCGACAGCAGCTCGCTCGCCAAGCAGGTCGAGGACGCCATCAACAACAAGCAGACCGGCGAAATCGAGATCAAGTACTCCCAGAAGGCCGACACATTTACCGCCAAGGGCGAGCCCGACTGGAAGGCCTATATCGACGTCGACCTGTCCGAGCAGCATGCGCGCTACTACGACGAGAGCGGCAACATCGTGTGGGAGGCCAACTTTATTTCTGGCAAACCGGGCGAAGACGCCACCCCCGAGGGCGTATGGCAGATCAACAGCAACGATGGCGCCAGCAAACTCATCGGTGCCAAGGACCCCGAGACCGGCAAGCCCAAATACGAGAGCCCGGTAAGCTACTGGATGCCGTTCGAGGGCAATATGGTCGGATTCCACGACGCCACCTGGCAAAACGATTCGAGTTTCGATAACGCCGAATCGTACAAGTGGTGCGGTAGCCACGGTTGTATCAACCTGCGTCTGGCCGATGCCAAGTCGCTCCACGAGCGCATCAAAGTCGGCCTCTGCGTGGTCGTGCACTCGTAACGCAGCTAACGTCTACAACAAGTAAACAGCACGGCGACAAAACTTACAGTACCGTCATCCGCAACTTCTATACGCCCGCCTATCGCGACGGGCGTATATACTTATCGGAGCCATATCGATAAAGGAGACGCTATGTCCAAGGTCCCCACGATCAATCCGGGTCCTGACGATTCCGATCGCATGCCCCAAGATGCCACCGAGACCCTGCCGATTATCAGCGCTGCAGACACCAAGCAGCCCCAAACGAGTCTCGACGATTCGACCGATATCTCCGATGAAGAAGCCTATGCAAAGCTCAAGGCAAAGCGTGCCGAGCGTCGGCGCAAAAAGCTCATCCGACGCGGTATCGCCGTCGGTGTCGTTGTTGCCATCGCGCTCATTGCCATCATCGCAACGCTGGTCATCAACGCGCAACCCGCAGGCACCAACGGACCGGTGACCGACATGGTCACCGAAGGCACGTTTACCACCACAGTCGAAGCCAAGGGGCAGCTTAAGCCCATCTCGGCATCGGTCGTCTCCCCTTCTGTCGACGGTACGGTTGAAAAGATCAACGTGCAGGCCGGACAGAGCGTCAACGAGGGCGACGTACTCATGACCATTAAGAACGACGCGCTCGATAGCGCTGTTTCCGAGGCGCAGCGCGCGGTCGCGGCCGCCCAGGAAGACCTGAACAATGCAAAGGCGGCACTCGCGGCCGCACAGGCCGCACCGACAACGGACAGTGACGGATCGACCGGTCCATCGGACGCAAACGCCAACGCAAATGCCGTCTCGACCGCCCAGCGCAACCTCGCCTCGGCCCAGGCAGCGCTGGAACAGGCAACTGCAAAGGCGGCCGAGCGCACCGTAAAGGCCCCCAGCTCGGGCAGCATCGTGGAGCTCAACGCCAAGGTGGGCGCTACGGTAACAGGCGGCATGATCATGGGTGAAAGCGACACGAGCGGCGGCAAGCAGTGCATGCAAATCGCCGACCTGTCCAAGATGAAGGTGACGGTTCAGGTGGGCGAAAAGGATATCGCCAAAATTGCCGTGGGCCAAAGCGCCAACGTGACCTATCCCGCGTTTCCCGATATCGTGAGCCAGGGCACCGTCACGGCTATCGCCTCGGTGGCAAACTCTGACTCCGGCTCCGGTAGCGGCGGCAGCGTGACCTTTAACGTCGACATCCTCATCGAAGCACCCGACAGTCGCCTTAAGCCGGGTATGACTGCCGAGGTCTCGGTAGTGACCGAGAAGCTCGACGACGTGGTTATGGTGCCGACCATGGCGCTGATGACCGAAGATGGCGAGCACTATTACGTCAATCTGGCCACCGATTCGGAAGGCAAGAAGACGCGCCGCGTGAAGGTGACCGTCGTGACGCAAAACGACAACGAGGCTGTAGTCGGTAAGACGCAGGTCAAGCGCGACGACCAGGGCAACGAGATCAACCCAGACGTCCCGGTTACCAAGTTACGCGACGGCGACACCATCGTGACGGATACCGGCACAGGCATGACGGCAGACGGCGGCGACAACATGCCTGCCGACGAGGGCAAGTAATGCGTCCCGTCATCGACATCCGCAACGTGCACCGCATCTTTGAGAGCGAGGCCGGTTGCGCCCACATCCTGCATAACGTAAGCCTGGCAGTAGATCCCGGTGAGTTCGTCGCCATCACCGGCCCCTCGGGCTCGGGCAAGTCGACACTCATGAACATCCTGGGCTGCCTGGACAAACCGACGGCGGGCGATTACTTCCTGCAGGGGCTCAACGTCGCCGAGCTCGACGATGATGAGCTCACCGAGGTGCGCGCGCTGAGCATCGGCTTTGTCTTTCAGAGTTTTAACTTGCTGCCGCGTCTGACGGTGATCGAAAACGTCATGCTGCCGCTATCCTACACCAATGTGCCGCGTAGCCAGCGCGAGATGCGCGCCGTGCATGCGCTACAAGCCGTCACACTGCCGGTCGACCATTGGGACCACCGCATATCGGAACTCTCGGGCGGACAGATGCAGCGCGTCGCCATCGCGCGCGCCCTCGTCAACGACCCGCCCATCATTTTGGCCGACGAGCCAACGGGAAATCTAGACTCGACAACCGGGGCACTCGTCATGGAAACCTTCCACAAGCTCCAGAAACGCGGCAAGACCATCGTACTCATCACGCATGACCCCGGCATCGCCGCCGAGGCCGATCGAGCCGTAACCATCCGTGACGGGCGAATCCATGACGGCGCATATGTCGCGCATACACCGAATACGTTACGCGGGGCCGTCAAAAACCTGCCCGCGATTTCTGCAACCACCAATCAGCCGAAAGGAGCGAAGGCATGAGCACCCGCGATCTTGTCCAAGAAGCCCTTCACTCGCTCGAGGCCAACAAGGGACGCAGCCTGCTCACCATCCTTGGCATCGTCATTGGCATCGCCTCGGTCATCGCCATGACTTCGCTCATCGGCGGCATCCAAAACAGCTTGGTCAACAGCCTGGGCCTCAACGCAGCTCGCATGGTTCAGATCTATTCGTCCCAAGAACTCTCTGATTCTGACGTCCAGAAGCTTAAAAAACTGGTGCCGCAGATAGAACAGATCGGCATTGTCAAAAGCGCGTATACCGAGTACAAGACCGGCGATAAAAGCTATACCGTCATGGCACAGGGTGTCGATAGCGACATGCTCGACGCCGTGGGTGCCAGTAAGCTCGTTGCGGGGCGCACCTACACCGATGTCGAGTCAAAGGCAGGCTCGCGCGTGGCGCTCATCAGCCGCGGCGGCGCCGATCAGCTTTACGGCAACGAACAGGATGCGCTGGGAAAAACCATCAAAGTGTCCAACGGCGAGGTGCAGATTGTAGGCGTGATTGATGGCGGCAGCGACTCCATGGGCTCGCTCACTTTGTATATGCCACGCGAAACCATCTCCGGCCTATTTGGCGACGAGAATCCTTCATTCCCCAGCGTGACGGCACTTGCCGCCGAGGGCACGGACATGGATGAGCTCTGCAAGACCATCGAGTCCAAGGTGCGCGCGATGAAGGGCATCGCGGAGGATGATGAGTACGACAGTGTATCGGCGACCTCCATGAAAAGCGCTATCGACTCCCTCAATTCCTTTATGGGCGCCTTCTCGCTCATCATGGGTGCTGTCGCCAGTATCTCGCTGCTTGTCGGCGGTATCGGTATTATGAATATGATGCTCACCAACGTGACTGAGCGCATCCGCGAGATCGGTATTCGCCGTGCCTTGGGCGCCAGTCGTCGCGATATCACCGCGCAGTTTTTGGCCGAGTCCTCGGCGCTGTGCGTCACCGGTGGCCTGCTGGGTGTCCTGATAGGCTATCTGCTGGCCTGGGGCCTCGCGATGTTTGCCTCCGGATCCGGGATTCTTGGCGAGCTCGGTGCCAGCGGGCAAATCACCCCGAGTTTTTCAATCGCCACGGTGCTGCTGGCCTTCGCCGTCTCCGTCGGCATCGGCGTAATCTTTGGCTTCTACCCCGCTCGACGCGCGGCAAAGCTCGACCCGGTGGAGTGCCTACGCTACCAGTAAGCCACCACCAACAAGTTGCGGTGAATTAGGGACTGAATATGCTATCTAGCAGAAAAAAACAGACACTATTTCACCGCAACTCATTGAAGGGCTGTTTGCGCCAGTTCCGGGCGTCGTCCTCGAGCTACTGGCGGATGACGGGCTTGTACGGGTCGAGCTTGCTCGGGGCGATCCTCCTCGCGGGCGGGAGGGCGCGCTAGGCGCGGCGAGCGCCTAGCGCGCGAACTCCCGTAAGAGCGCATCTTCCACTTCCCGAAGCGAAAGGGCCCCGCCTCCCTCGGCGGGACGGGTGACCACGATACAGCGCGCTCCCACGGCGCGCGCTGCGGCGAGCTTCTCGGCCGTGCCGCCTACGGTTCCCGAGTCCTTGGTCACAAGCCACTGGGCGCCCACCTGACGAAGCATCGCCTCGTTGAGCTCGCGGGTGAAGGGCCCCTGCATGCCGATGACGTGCGACGGCGAAAACCCCGCGTCGATGCACTTCGTTATAGCACCGGGCAGCGGGAGCACACGCACGAAGAAGCGCTCCGCGAAATCGGCGACGCGCGTGTAGGGAGCAAGCTCCTTGCTCCCCGTCGTGAGAAGCACGCGACCCGGGTTCTCGGAGAGAAAGCGCGCCGCGCAGGCGATCGACGCGACCGGCACGACGCCTTTGGGAAGCGCCTCGACCGGGCGCGCAAGGCGCAGGCATCGTGCACCCACGGCGAGCGAAGCGGCCCGGATGTTGTCGCTTGCGAGCGTAGCGAAGGGGTGCGTGGCGTCGACGACGATGCGCGCGCCGGAAAGCTCGCGCTCCATGTCGGCATCGTCGAGCCTGCCCGCATGCACCTCGATGCCCGGAAGCTCACCCAATAGCTCGCCTCCGTACTCGGTTGCCGCGTAGGCACGGGCGGGGATGCCCGCCCCGCTCGCCCATTCACACAGAAGGCGGCCCTCGGTGGTGCCGGCGAAGATGCGCAGCGCCGGCACGGATGCGGGGGCCGTCACTTCGCGCCACCCGTGCGCGTGATCTGGTAGAGCAGCGCGTTCATAATGGCCGCCGCCACGGTCGAGCCGCCCTTGCGACCCCTCGCGACTATGGCCGGCACGCGTCGCGCGAGCAGCTCCTCTTTCGCCTCGACCACGTTCACAAACCCGACCGGCACCCCAACGACGAGCGCGGGCACGATCTTCCCCGCGTCCATGAGCTCGGCGAGGCGCAGAAGTGCTGTGGGAGCGTTGCCGACGGCCACGATGAGCGGACCCTCGATGCGGCAAGCTTTGTCCATGCTCGCAACGGCGCGAGTCGTGCCCGCGGCGCGCGCAGCCGCGGCGACATCAGGGTCGGCCATGTAGCACACGGCCTTGCAGCCGAGCTTCGCGAGCGCGGGCTTGCTTATGCCTGCGAGCGCCATGTTCGTGTCGGTGAGCACCGTGGCCCCTGCGCGCAGTGCGTCGAGCGCACAGTGCGCGGCGTCATGGGTGAACACGAGAGAATCGGCGTACGAGAAGTCGGCAGTGGTGTGGATGACGCGCTTCACGACGGGCTCTTCGAGCGGCGGGAACGTGCGGCCGCCGAGCTCTTCGGTGATGATCTCGAAGCTGCGCCGCTCGATGTCGCCGGGCGCCATCTCCTTGGAATCCATCTAGTACTCCACTCCTTCCCTTGCACATATCCCCTGCTCGTAGGGATGTTTCTTGCACCGCATCTCGGTTATGTAGTCGGCCTTCTCCACGATCTTGCGGGAAGGCGCGCGCCCGGTGAGCGCTACTTCGACGCCGCGCGCGGACATATCGAGCGCGCGGTCCACGAGCGCCTCGTCGACAAGCCCCTTCGATAGCGCGTCGAGCGCCTCGTCGAGCACGAGCAGCCCCTCCTGAGCGCCCTCGAGCTCGGCGAGCGCGGAAGCGAGGTTCCCATCGTGCAGCTCGCACGTCGCGGCAAGTTCTTCCGACGTCATTGACCAGGTAAACTTGTCCGACGCCTTCCCCGCGAACACGGGCACGCCGAAATGCTCGGCGAGCAGGCGCGCCTCCCCGCTTTCGCCGTCTTTCAGGAACTGCACGACGACGACGTGGCGGCCTGCGGCGAGCATGCGAAGGGCGAGGCCCATCGCCGCCGTGGTCTTGCCTTTGCCGTCGCCATGATACACGTGGATCATACGCCCTCCTCGATAATGCGGTAGATATACTCCATGTCGAGCGCCCCGCGCACGACGTCGGCCAGGCGGTCGAATTCGCGCGCACGGTGATCGGCCGCGGACGCTGCGCCCGCAGCACCCACGACGCTCTCGGGCAGGCCGCGCATGCGCGCGAGCGAGCGCGCGAGGGCGAGCGCCACCCCCGGTTCGTCGAACAGGCCGTGGAGATAGGTTCCGAACACGTTTCCGCAGGCCGCGCCTTCTGGTTTGCCGCCAATCGTGCCCGCAGGAGCGCAGGAGACGGTCGTTTCTCCGTCGTGAATCTCGTACCCGCGCGCCGTCATGCCGTTCCACACCGAAAACGCGCCTTGGGCGCCCGTGATGCGCAGCTCCGACTGGGCGAGGCGCTTTTCCTCCTTGAACACCGTACTTGCAGGGATGAGCCCGAGCCCGCGCGCGGTGCCAGCGCCTTCCCTGCCGTGCGGGTCGGAAAGCTCGTCTCCCAAAAGCTGGTAGCCTCCGCATATGCCGAGCACCGGTGTGCCCGCGCCCGAAAGCGCGCGGACACAGGCTCCGATGCCGCTAGCCGCAAGCCAGCGCGCGTCGTCGAGCGTGGACTTCGAGCCGGGAAGCACCACCAGGTCGGGTCGGCCCAGATCGGTCGTCGAGGAAACGTAGCGCACGCCCATGCCGGGCACGCGCGAAAGCGGGTCGAAGTCGGTGAAGTTCGACAGATGCGGAAGGCGCACGACGGCGACATCGATGACGCCGCGCGCCTCGCGGGCAGATAGGCGCGGCGCGAGCGAGTCCTCGTCGTCCAGGTCAAGCGTAAGATACGGCACGACCCCCACGACGGGAACCCCGCACATCTTCTCGAGCGGGGCCAAACCCGGGCGCAGGATTTCCACATCGCCGCGGAACTTGTTCACCACAAGCCCCCGCAAAAGCGCGCGATCCTCGGGCGCAAAGAGCGCGACCGTGCCGTAGAGCTGGGCAAACACCCCGCCCGGGTCGATGTCGCCCGCGAGCAGCACGGGGGAGGACACGGCGCGCGCGAGCCCCATGTTGACGATGTCGTTTTCGGAAAGGTTGATTTCGGCGGGGCTGCCGGCGCCCTCGATGACGATGACGTCGTTTTCCTCCGCGAGCGAATCGAACGCCTCCAAAATCTGCGGCATGAGCGCCTTCTTTCGCGCGAAGTAGTCCCTCGCAGCGAAGGCTCCCTGCGCCTTGCCGGCCACGATGAGCTGGCTTCGGTGGTCGCTTTCAGGCTTGAGAAGGATGGGGTTCATGCGTACGTCGGGCGCGATGCCGCATGCCTCGGCCTGCATGATCTGGGCGCGCCCCATCTCGAGCCCGTCGGCCGTGACACCGCTGTTGAGCGCCATGTTCTGGCTCTTGAAGGGAGTCACGCGCAGGCCGTCCTGCGAAAGCACACGGCACAGTCCCGCCGCAAGCAGGCTCTTCCCCGCGTTCGACATGGTGCCCTGGATCATGATGGGCTTCGCCCTACCCACGGGTATCGACCTCCTTCGCCGAGCCTCGGCCATCCGCGCCCGCCATAGCGCCGCTGCAAGAAACGCCGCCCCATTCGTCGGGTTCGCCTTCGCCCGATGCGCCTTCCGCCCGAAGCGCACGGCCGAACGCCATCGCAAGCCGGGCATTCTCCTTGCGCGTGCGCACCGCGACGCGGCACCAGAAACGGGACAGTACCGAAAACGAGTCGCACGTGCGGACCAAAACCCCCTGTTTATACAGGCGTTCGGGGATGTCTTTCGCCGGCGTGCGGACTAAAAGGAAGTTCGCATCCGATGGCACGACGGAAAGCCCGAGCGAGGAGAGCTCATGGGAAAGCCACGCTCGCTCGCCCGCCAATACATCGCGCGTGCGCGAGACGTATTCAACGTCTTCCAGGGCGGCGATGCCCGCGGCCTCGGCGACCGAGGAGACAGGCCACGCCTGCCCCGCCCGGCGAATCCCCTCGATGAGTTGGGCGTTTCCGCTGATCAGATATCCCAACCGCAACCCCGCCATTCCGTAGAGCTTGGTGAACGCGGAGAGCACGGCCACATGGCGCGAACACGCGGCGCGTGCGGCCACGCTCCTTTCGCGGGCGTCGGGCGCAAATCCGAGGAAGCACTCGTCCACGACGAGCAGCGCGCCCACCTGCTCGCAGCGGCAAGCCGCGGCCTCGATCACGCTGGGGTCGACGAGGCGCCCCGTCGGGTTGTTCGGATTGCAGAGGTACGCCACGTCTCCCGGCCCCTCGATCGCGCGGGCGAAGGAGGCGGGCACGTCGAAGTCGTCCGCTTCGGAGAGCGGGAACTCCTGCACGCATGCGCCGTAGTACGATGCCGCCTCCGCATATTCAGAGAACGTCGGCGCGCACACGACGATGCGTTTCGGGCGCACCGCCGCGGCGAGCCGCCAGATGATGTCGGACGCGCCCGCGCCGCAGACGATAGTATCTTCGGGAATGCCCTGGTCGCGCGCTAGCGCGCGAACGAGGGCGAGGCTTTCCCTATCGGGGTAGGCGTCGATTCGAGAAAGCGCCTTGCAAGCTGCGGCGACGGCGCGCGGCGAGGGGCCTGCCGGATTCACGTTCACCGAAAAGTCAATGAGGTCGGAGGCGCCCCCTTCGCAAGCGATGCCGAGCGATTGCGCGCTGCCCCCATGCGTACGGGCGCGCAGGATTCCCCCGGCAGCCCGGGGCGCGGCGTGGTCTTCCCTCATGCCATCGCCCCCACGGCGAGCACGACCGCCGCGCGCGCGGCGCCGAAGACGACGAGCGCGCATACGGACGCAGCGAGCATGAGCCTTGTCGCCCGGGCGATGTCGCCCCACTCGATTTCGCGGGACGCGTCTCCTATCGTCGGTTTCTCAACGAGCTTGCCGAAATACACCGCGGGTCCTGCCAGGCGCAGCCCGAGCGCGCCCGCGCACGCTGACTCGGTCTGCGCCGCGTTCGGGCTCGCATGGCGACGCCTGTCGCGGCGCCAGATGCGCGCCGCCCCGCGCGCGTCGAGCCCGACGATCGGGCACACGGCGATCATGAGCAGGGCCGATAAGCGCGCGGGAATCCAGTTCGCCGCATCGTCGAGGCGCGCCGAGGCGCAGCCGAAGTCGATGTAGCGCTCGTTTTTGTAGCCCACCATGCTGTCGAGCGTATTCACCGCCTTGTACGCCATACCCAAGGGCGCACCCCCGATCATAAGGTAGAAAAGCGGCGCGATGACGCCGTCGCTCGCGTTCTCCGCCACCGTTTCCACGGCGGCACGCGCGACGCCGTGCTCGTCGAGAACAGACGTGTCGCGTCCCACGATGAGCCCGACGGCTTCGCGCGCCGCGACAAGGCCGCCCTTCGAGAACGCGCGGGCCACGGCTAGGCTCTGGCGGCGCAGCTCGCATGTCGCGAGAATCTGATAGCTCGCCCATGCCTCGGCAACGAAGCGCAAGCCGGAGTGAACCATGCCGCAAAGATGCAGGATGCCCCAGGTCAAAAGCCCACACGCAAGCGGAAGCGCCACGGCGAGCACAAGACCTGCGGCGCGCGTGCCCGCGGACGTTTGCGGGAATGCGCCCCGCAGGCGGCCTTCGGCCCACGTGATCGCGCGCCCCATGGCGACGACGGGATGGGGAAGCCAGCGCGGGTCGCCGAAGGCAAGGTCGGCCGCGAACCCGGCGGCGACGGCAAGAATCGTCATCACCGGGCATCGCCCCCCGAAGCGGGGCGAACGTCGCGAAGGCAGCGCCCATCCCAGGTGGCGGCCCATGCGCCGCCCGGCTCGGTATGCACGTCGAAGTATCCAATTTTCGGGACAGCTAACTCGGAGAGCAGCGCTTTCACGGTACCCGCGTGAACGACGAAGACGGCGCGCCCACTCCCCTGGGCACGCTCCGATTTGCACGCCTCCCGAAACGCCGCGACGACGCGGCGGGTGAAATCGCTCTTGCCCTCGCCATGCGGGCAGCGCGTCTCGCACCAGGAGTCTACCCAGGCGCGGTAGCGCGCATCCTCTTTAAGCTCGGCGGCGCTTCGTCCCTCGAAGTCGCCGAAATCCATCTCGCGCAGACCGGGGCACGCCATAAGCTCCGCGTTCGGGAAGAGGATGCGCGCCGTCTGGTCGGTGCGGGCCATGCCGCTCGTGATAACACGGAACACGTCACGATAGCATGCGAGGTCGCGCAAAGCGCGCTCGCCCGCGCTCGACAGGGGCTCGTCGGTGCCCGCCCCGCTGTAGCGATGGTCTTCCGTGCCCGCCGTGGCACCATGGCGCACGAAGACGACTTCCAAAGGCGCGCCCGCGCCCTGCGTCCCTCGAGGCGCATCATCAAGGTTTCCCTTGATGACCTGGGGAATCCCGCACGTCATGCGCACGACGACGTCGGCACGCGCAGCGAGCGCGCATCCCAGGCGCCCCGCGCGCTCGCGCCATTGGGCGTCTTCCGCACGCATAGGGACGACCCCCGAGCCGACCAAGGACAGAATCACTACGTCGAAGCCGATCAGCCGCTCGAGCGCCCGGTCAGCGTCGAGCGCGCGTACGAGTTCCTCAGCACAGTAAGCGACACGGCCGGCAAAAGCCGCGGGCACGCCGCCCTCCGCAAACTGCGCCGCGTCGACGAAATCGTCCGCCGCGAACCCGAGCTTTTCGCGCACGAAGGTCCTCTTCCCGGAATGCGCGCCACCTACCACGAGCATCATAGGACCATGCCCCCCGCCACCAGCATGGCAAGCATCGCGAGCTCGGCCCATTGCAGAAACCATCCGGCCAAATCCCCCGTCACCCCGCCGAAGCGGGACAGGGCAACATGGCGGTACCACGCGAGCGCCAAAAGCCCCGCCACCGCCATAAGGGCGCCGACGGCCTGAGCGCACGCGACCATCCCTGCAGCCGAAGCCGCAGCGAAAGCGCAAAGCGGCACGACGATCGCCGCGCGCTTCTTAGCAGGCGAGAGCCCCGCGGCCATGCCGTCCGCACGCGCGGCAGGCCAGCATTCAACGGCGAGCCCCGAAAGCGAGCGGGAGAACACGAGCGAGCACAGAAGTGCGAGGAACGCCCCCGCCGTAAGCGGCAGCGCGGTGAACAGGGAAAACTGCAGAATAAGGTACACAACAACACCGATGACCCCGAAGGCGCCCGCCCGCGGGTCGTGCATGATCTCGAGTTTTCGCTCGCGCGGGGCCCAACTTGCAAGCGCATCGGAGGTGTCGCAGAGCCCGTCTAGGTGGATGCCTCCCGTCACCGCCACAGGCAGCGCCACGAGCACGGCCGCGACGATGGTCGCGGGCACGCCGAGCAGGTTCGCAACGTGTCCCCACGCCGTCATGAGGAACCCTTCCGCAAGGCCCACCAGGGGAAACGCGGCAAGCGCATGGGTTGACCCGAAATCGGTCCAGGCCGATTTCGGGACGGGGATGCGCGAGAACGTTCCGAACGCCGCGCCGATTGCCTCTGCTATCTTCACCTTGTAGGTCCTTCACCTTTCATCCACACGGGAATCCCGCATACCACTTCGACTGCGCGGTCGGCCAGCGCCGCCACGCCCGCGTTCACGCGCGCGAGCGCGCGCCTCCATGCCTCGGTCCCCTCATCGTAGCGCATCCCATCGGCGAACACGTCGACGGTGACCACCACCGTATACGCAGCGGCCTGAGCGAGCCGTTCGATGCCTCCGAGTACCTCGCGCGCCGCAGCGTCGGGGTCACGTGGGGACAAGCCGCCTTCCGCGAAAAGCTCGTTCGCAACCAGGTTGCCCACGTCCTCCAAAAGAAGCGTGCAGCCGCGCGGAAGCCCGGGCACTGCGGCGCCCACGTCACGCGTGCGCTCGAGGGTGGAAAACCCCTTGCCCTCGCGCAGCGCCCGATGGCGCGCGATGCGGCGGGCGCCCTCTTCCCCGAAGGGCTCCATCGTTGCCAGGTACACGCGGGGGCCGTCGCGCCCGAGGCACAGAGACTCGGCGTAGGCGCTCTTGCCGCTCGCGGCGGCGCCGATAACGAGCGTCACCGTCAATTCACGGCCTCGAAATGCTCGTAAGCAGCCATGCCAGTCGCCGTGAACGTCTTCCCATCCCGGTATACGCGCAGCGCCGAATCCAGAAGGGGCAGATACGCCATGGCGCCCGCGCCCTCGCCCAAGTGCATGCCTGCGTCGAGGGGTGCCTTTATGCCGAGCTCGAGAAGGAGCTCCCGGCTTGCGGGTTCGCTTGATGCGTGGGTGCCCACGAGGTAGCCCAAGGCGTTGGGGCACAGGCGCGCCGCGCACAGGGCCGCCGTGCAGGATATGACCCCGTCGAGGAGCGCCGGCGCCTTCGAGACCGCGGCCCCCAGGTAGAAGCCGCACATCGCAGCGATGTCGAAGCCGCCCACCTTCGAGAGCACGTCGATCGGGTCGGCGGGATCGGGCGAGTTCGCGTCGATAGCGCGCTCGACCACGTCGCGCTTACGCGCGAGCGAGGCGTCCGAGAGCCCCGCGCCGCGCCCGACAAGGCTCCGCGCGTCCGCCCGGATGAGCACTGCGGCCACCGCCGCCGAGGTAGTCGTGTTGCCGATGCCCATCTCGCCCGCGGCGAGAAGGCGCACGCCGGCGCGGGCAAGCCCGCACGCGACGGCGATTCCGACCTCGATCGCGCGCACGGCCCCATCGCGAGACATAGCGGAGCCGAGAGCGATGTTGCCGCTCCCCCGCCGCACGTTCGCGCGCACCATGCGCGCGTCTTCTATGCCCCGGGCCATACCCACGTCGACGGGCACGACCTCGGCACCCGCGAACGCCGCCATGCGGCAGGCGCTCGCGGCCCCCTCGCACATGTTGCGCGCGACGGCTCGCGTCACATCTTGCCCGCTTTGCGACACGCCTTCGGCAACGACCCCGTTGTCGGAGAAGAATACCGCGAGCGCACGGGGAAACTCGGCCACCTCGGCGCTCCCCTGAGCTGCGGCGATACACGCGACGGCGTCTTCAAAGTCACCCAACCCCCCCAAGGGGTGCGCGATGGAGTCCCACGCGGCGTACGCGGCGGCACGGGCGCACTCGTCTGCGGGCGCGATCCGGGAAAGCGCGGCTTCGAGCACGGCGCCCGGCGCCGACGAGAACGCGCGCTCGACTTCCTCGCGGATGCAGGCAAGCGCGGTTTCGGTTGCTTCAGCCATGCCGCCTCCTCTCTGCGAACGACGCTGCGGCAGACGCGAACGCGCGCGCAACGTCGGGGTTCGCAGGATAGTACACATGCGGGAAGCCCGCCACCAGGGACGGGGTGGTCGTCATGCACGGCCAGCCCTTGTCGCGCCGGGGCTTCTGCGCCCAAAAGTCGCCGCCCGGGCAGGTGGACTGCCAGTAGTGGAACTCGTGCGCGCGGATGCGTGTGCCGCGCGGCCCGTAGAGCCCGTCGCGTTGGGAAGTAAGCTCCACGTACCCGAAATGGGACAGCCTTCCCCCGTTCTCGCTTGCGCCCTCAAGGGCGCCCGCAACAGGCCAGCGCCGCCCCTCGCTATCGGCGATTTCGCGCTGCAGGTACAGAAACCCACCGCATTCGGCGACCGTCGGCATGCCGGATTCCACCGCGCGCCGCACCGCCTCGCGCATCGGCGCGTTCTCGGAGAGCTGCCGCGCATGGAGCTCCGGGTAGCCGCCCCCCAGATAGAGGGCGCTTGTCCCCCGGGGCAACTCGCTATCACACAGGAGGCTGAAAAAGGCCAGCTCGCAACCCAGATCCTCGAGCGCGCGCAGGTTCTCCTCGTAGTAGAACGAGAACGCCTCGTCACGCGCGACGGCGACGATGGGCCGCGCTCCCGCGATCGGCTCCAACCGGTAAGGTTCCTCGCGAATATCGGGTGCCGTCGCCGCTATTTCGAGCAAGCGGTCGACGTCGACGCTCTTTTCCACCAGCTCGGCCATCTTGTCGATGCGCGCGGAGAGCTGCTCGACCTCGTCGGCGGTCACAAGCCCCAGATGCCGGCTTTCGAGCGAGAACGCCTCGTCGGCGGGGATATTCCCCAAAACCGCGACGCTCGTGTGCTTCTCGATCGCAGGCGCCGCGTAGGCGCAGGCAGCGGCGCTCGTCTTGTTCAGCACGACGCCGCGCACGTTCGCACAAGGCAGGAACTCGGCGATGCCGCGGATTACGGCGGCGAGCGATAAAGACGCCCCGCGCCCGTTCACCACTAAAACGACCGGCGTTTCCGTGTCGCGCGCAACCTGGTAGCTGCTCGCGTCGGCCACGCCGGGCGCCATGCCGTCATAGAAGCCCATGACCCCCTCGAGCACCGCGACATCCGCGCCCGCGGCGCCGCGTGCGAGCAGGGCGCGCAGCGTCGGGGCGTCGGTGAAGAAGCCGTCTAAATTGCCCGAGCGCGCACCCACGACGCGGCGATGAAAGAGCGGGTCAATGTAGTCGGGGCCGCATTTGAAGGCCGCGCATGCAAGGCCGCGGCGCGCGAGCGCGCGCAGGAGCGCGCACGTTACGACCGTCTTGCCGCTCCCGCTCGAGGGCGCAGCGACCATGAAGCGCGGGATGGACGTGCTCACCGGGCGCCGCCTTCCCCACCTGCGGCGCTGCAGTTAGCAAGCGAGACCACCTCAACGGATGGGTTCCCCTCGACAGAGAGGTCCTCCCCGACAGGCGACTCAGCAAGCGCGCCGACTTCGGCAAGCTCCTCGGCACCCGCGCCCGCACCACGCGCGCTGACGAGGAACACGGGGTTTTGCGCCTTCATAAGATGGTGCGAGCCTACAGCCTCGGCACGGGCGGCCGACACCTGGCACGCCTCGAACCCCTTAAAGCGCGAACCCGAGAGGAGCGCGAACGCCTCGGTGAGCGTCTCAACGGTGACGCATGGCACGCACAGGCGAACCTGCGAGTTCTTCTCGAGCGCCGCCTCCACGATGGAGGGAAGCTCGCCCGCGCTCCCGCCGACGAACACGGCGTCGGGGACGGGCAGTTTCGCGAGCGCTTCGGGGGCGACACCGGGGACCGCATGCACGTTGCCGCACCCGAATGCATCCGCGTTCTCTCGGATGAGCCGCACGCCGGCCGCGTTGCGCTCGACCGCCCATACCGACCCCGCTCGCGCGACGAGCGCCGCCTCGATCGAAACGCTCCCCGTGCCGGCGCCGACATCCCACACGGTGTCGGTCGCGGTAAGGCGCAGCTTCGCGAGCGCGACGGCGCGCACCTCCTGCTTGGTCATGGGAACGTCGCCGCGGATGAAGAGCTCGTCGGGAATGCCCGAGGAAGCGTACGGCCAGCGGGAGCTCGCGGCGCGGGATGCGCCCGCAGAGTCCGCCGCGAAAGAAGCCGCCGCGGGCGCAGACGCGCCGGCCGGCGCCTCGGAGGCTGCGCCAGAGCCCGCAGGCGAACCGGCGCAGCCTGCGAACTCGATAAGCATCACGTTCAAGTCGTCGAACGTCTGACCTGCGATTTCACTTGCGGTCGCGCAGGTGATGCGCTCGTCGGGGTACGACAGGCGCTCGGCCACCGTCACGCGCGCGTCCCCGAAGCCCGCCTGCACAAGCTCGCCCGAAAGCCGCGAGGGGTCTTCCCCGCCCGACGTGGCGAGGAAGAGCTCACCTGCGCGCTCGGCCTCGGCCACGATGTCGCACGCCACGCCGTGAGCGCTCGCGAAGCGCCAATCCTGCCATGGACGCGCGAGGCGCGCGGCGAGATACGACGCTGAGCTTATGCCGGGAATGACGCGCACGTCCACCTGCGCGTCGCCGGAGAGCGCCTCCACCAGGCGGCGCGCGCCGCTGAACAGCCCCACATCGCCTGTCATCACGACCACGGCGCGCTGCCACGACGCCGCATCGGTGAGCGCGGCGACGATGTCCGCCGTCTTCACGAGCTCGCATCTCACCACGTCGGGCGGCACGTCGATGCTGACAAGCGCGCGATGAGCGCCGATGACCACGTCGGCGATGTCGATCGCGTCGAGCGCCGCGCGCGAGAGCAAGTCGGGGTTTCCGGGCCCCGCCCCGATGATCGTTACCTTTCGCATGGAATCTCCCGATACCCGCGCGGCGTGACCATACGGCCGCCTACGCGCTTCGTGTCCGCGTTGCCGACGAACACGGTGGTGAACATGTCGGCGTCGAACTCCCCCAGCTCGGAGAGCCTGCACATGCCCGACTGCTGCCCCTCGCGCCCGATGTTGCGTACCCAGCCGCAGAGCGTGTCGGGGGCCTTCCATTCGAGCATAATCTTCGCCGCGCGCGAGAGCCTGTCGGCGCGCTTTCTGCTGCGCGGGTTGTACAAACAGATGCAGAAGTCGGCGCTCGCCACGGCGGCGAGCCTGCGCTCGATGACCTCCCACGGCGTGAGCAGGTCGGAGAGCGACACGACCGCGAAGTCGTGGGCAAGCGGGGCGCCGAGCACCGCCGACCCGCTCTGAGCCGCGGTGGCCCCGGCGATAACTTCCACGTCTACATCTGGGTAGTCCTCAGCAAGCTCCAGCACGGGGCTCGCCATGCCGTACACGCCCGCGTCACCGCTGCACACAAGCGCCACGGCTTCTCCGCACTGCGCGCGCGAAAGCGCCAGGCGGCACCGTTCGACCTCGTGCATCATCGGCGTCGCGAGATGCGCCGCGTCGGGCACGGCGGCGAGCGCGAGCTCCACGTATTTCGTGTACCCCACAACGATGTCGGCCGCCTCGAGCGCGCGCCGAGCCGCAATCGTCATGCCGTCGGGGCCGCCCGGGCCGATCCCCACCACGAAGAGCTTTCCCATCACCGCTCCTTAAACGAAAGTTCGATAGTTACCTTGGAAAACGCGACGGTCACGCCGCCGTGAGCGAGCTTCGGGAAGATAAGTTTGCCCCCGTCCGCGAGCGCCGCGCGCTCGCACACGTTGTCGACCCCCACCGTCGCGCGCACGAAATCAGATGGCGAAACGCTGCCTTCGACCTGCGACAACTCCTCTACGGAATACGTCGCAAGCGGAATCTTGCGCGCGCGGCAGAAGGCGAGCAGACCCTCCTCGTGCGCCTTCACGTCGATCGTCGCCGCCTCGCGCACGGCCGAAGGCGAGATACCCGCCTGCCCGCACGCGAGAAGAAACGCCTCCCCGATCGCTTCGGCGCACGCACCGCGACGGCACCCTATGCCCGCAACGATGCAGGGCACGACAAGGCGAAGCGGCTCGGGCGCAGGCTCCTGCGCCCGCGCGCCCGCCGGCTTCCCCGTCTCACCGGCGGGCACGACATCGCCCGTCGTCTCCGCTGCGCGAACGGACGCACCTGCATTCGCGCCAGCGAACGGCGACACGACGATATCGGCCCGAGCGCAGTCGGACGCAATGTCAACCCCCTCAGGCGGCTGTCCCGAAATCGGCATGTCGGAATAGAGCGCCACGCGCCCGCCCGAAAGCAGCCGCGCCGACACTCGCTTGATGGCCTCGGGATTCGAAACGGCGAGCCCCGCACAGCGCGCCCACGTATCCACCGCCCACACGCCGCGGACGTCGGTCGCCGTGGTGATGACGGGGATGGCCCCTGCCGCGCGTGCCACAGTTTGCGCAAGCTCGTTCGCACCGCCCAAATGCCCCGACAAAAGCGGGACAGCAAAGCGCCCCGCCTCGTCGATCGCCACAACCGCGGAATCGCTTGCCTTCGAGGCGACATGCGGTGCGATCGCCCGCACGGCGATGCCCGCCGCGCCCACGAACAGAAGGGCGTCCGACGCTTCCCACGCGAGCGCCGTCCATGCGCGCAGGTCGGCCTTCCCCTCGCCGAACCCGCGCGAAACGGAAACGTCCCAGCCAGGGTCATCTTCACCTGTCTGCGCGCAATCGGAAAGCGCGTGTGCGGTGCGCTCCGCCAACGCATACCCCCTCTCAGTGAACGCTATGCAGGAAACCCTCATCTAGCGCACCACCATCGTCGAGAAGTAGCTGCCCCGATCGGGCACATCGTCGAGCGAGCGGTACACGCGCTCGCCCGGAAGCCCACAGTCCTCTACGAGCTCGGCACCGTCGAAGGCGCCCTCCTCACGAAGGATGCGCTTCGTGTCCGCAAGCGAGCGGCGCGCCTTCATGACCACCTTCGTCCCCGGCCAGCCGATTGCGCGGCGCACGTCGTCGTAGCCGCCGGGCACGATGTGCAGAGGCGACGACATCTCGGGCGTGAGGTCGCGCTCGAGCGCTGCGGCGACCGCGCAGAAGCTCGGCACGCCGGGAATGGCGCGCGCCTCGAACCCGCGGGCGCGCACGTCGGGCGCTATGCGCTGGAAGGTGGCGTAGATGCTCGGGTCCCCCAGGTTCAGCAGCGCGACGTCGCGGACCGCATCCAGGTGCACGACAAGCTCGCGAACAAGCGAGGCATGCTCGGCCGTGCGGCGCTCGGCGTCGCGCGTCATCGAGAATCGCACGGGGATCACCGTCTTGCCTGTAAGGTCGACGGCGCCGCGCACGATGTCGAGCGCGACCATGGCCCCGTCCGCCGTCTGCGGTGCGGCGATGACCGGACACGATTCGATTGTGCGGACGGCCTTGATCGTGAGCAGCTCGGGGTCGCCAGGCCCCGTGCCCACCCCGTACAGCACGCCTTTACTCATACGTAGCCCCCAATTCCCCGATAACTGCATCGGCGCCCGACGTGCGGAAAAGCTCTCGGCGCTCGGCGTCGAACACGACCGCGGCGATGTCGCATGCGCCCGCCGCGCGGCGTCGCAACCTGTCATCGATTGCCGCAGCGAGCGAGGCGCGCGCAGCGTCCCCCACGCCGGCGGCCTCGATTACCTCGAGCGCCGCCGTGGTCGTGACCGACGACATGATCTCGCGCACGGTCTTCGCGCCAGCGCCGGCCAAGGCCGCGTGGGCGGCCAGAATCTCCGCGCGGCAGTCGGCGGTACGCGAATGGGTGTCCATGATGCCGCCCGCAATCTTCACCAGCTTGCCGATGTGTCCCACAAGAAGGACATTGGTAAATCCCTCGCGAACGCAGCAATCAATCGCATCGCCCACGAAGTTGGAGATGAAGACCACCGGCGCACCGTTTAGGTGGAAATGCCCCGAGATGAACTGCCCGCCGTAGTTGCCGGGCGTGAGCACGACTCCGCGTCGCCCCATAGCCGCATGCTGCCGGATCTCGAGCTCGATGCTGTCGCGCAAGGCAGCAAGGCTGCGCGGCTCGACGATGCCCGTCGTGCCCAGGATGGAAATGCCGTCCTCTATCCCCAGGTGCGGGTTGAAAGTCTTTTCGGCAAGGGCAACACCCTCGGGTACCGAAATCGTCACAGCGATATTTCCAGAAAAGCCGTGCGCGGCGCACACCTCGCGCACCGCCGAAGTGATCATCGCGCGCGGCGTCGCGTTGATGGCGGCCGCCCCCACCGGCTGCTCGAGCCCGGGCAACGTCACGCGCCCCACGCCCACGCCGCCATCGACGGAAACTTCCGATTCGCGCGCGGGCACGCCCTTGCTGCCCGCAGCGCCCGTGCCCGACCCCGCATGTTCCACGCGCGCGTACACGAGCACGCCGTCGGTCACATCGGCATCGTCGCCTGCGTCCTTTCGCACGGCGCACTGGGCGCACCCCTCGCCGATAAATGCGTCGACCACGTTCGCCTCGACGGGCAGCCCGCCGGGGGTGACGATCGACACGCGGCCGACGGGCTTTCGTGACAAGAGCATCTCACAGGCCGCCTTCGCCGCGAGCGCGGCGCAACTCCCCGTGGTGTAGCCGCAGCGCAGGCGGGTCGTCCCGGTATATATGTAGTGCTCGAAGGCCACGCTAGCTGCTCGCCTTCCGATACCCTGTGGCAAACGAAGGGTCGTAAAGCTTGCTGCGCTCGTACGACTCCGCTTGCCCGCCGTTGTGCGCAAGCCCGCCGCGAGCTCCGAGCACGCGGCCCACCACCACGAGCGCCGTGCGGTCGATGCCCTCTCGCGCGCCCGCATCGGCGAGCGTGCCCACTGTGCATCGCACCACGCGCTCCTCAGGCCAGGTCGCCTTGTACACGAGCGCCGCCGGCTCGTCGGAGCTGCGGCCCGCGGCCAAAAGCTCGGCGGAAAGCTCGGCGAGCATACCCGAACTCAGGAAGATGACCATAGTCGAGCCGCTTTCCGCCATGGTGCGCACGCCCTCGCCCGCGGGCATGGGGGTGCGCCCGGAAAGCCGCGTGATCACGACCGACTGGCTGATTCCCGGCAGCGTGTATTCCTGGCGAAGCGCCGCCGCGGCACCGCAAAAGCTCGAAACGCCGGGCACCACCTCGTAGTCCACGCCGCGCGCGTCGAGCGCGTCCATCTGCTCCTGGATGGCGCCGTACAGGCACGGGTCGCCCGTGTGCAGGCGCACCACTTCCTCGCCCCGCGCATCCGCCGCGCACATCACGTCGAGCACTTCCTCCAAGGTCATGTGCGCGCTGTCGTAGACGACGCAGGATTCCTTGCACTCGGCGAGCAGCTCGGGGTTCACAAGGCTCCCCGCCCAAACGACCACGTCGGCCGCGCGCAGAAGACGCGCCCCGCGCAGCGTGATAAGGTCGGCGGCGCCCGAGCCTGCGCCAACGATATGAATCATCCGAGCCTTCCCTTCCCGTTTCTCATCGCAACCGTTTACGCCGCCCTTCGCGCAGCGGGCAAGACACGGCGCCCGCAGCGGCAATCGGCGCAAATACGTAGGCAGGAGGCGCAATGCCGCCCGCCCTGGCTTTGACACGCCCACAAACGCACACTATCATAGTGGTAGTTTCGGCAACGAGCATATGACAATCGAATAAAAGGAAACGACCGGCGCGGCGCCCACACAGTCCGCGCTGGCTTGCGGAGGGAACCAGGTGGGAATCCTGGGCAAGGGACATTACTGTGTAGGACGCGCGGGCGAACCGCCTCGCGCCCCAAGCCAGACTGCTTCGCCTTTTCCTCACGGCATCGCCGTGGCGTTAGCTCCTTGTGAACCCCGAGGAGTGCGCTTCCCTTTCGAATGCAAGAAACAAGCGCGCTATCCCTTTGCGGACGAGCGCGCTTTTCTTTCGCTTGTGCCGATAAGCAACTGTCGCCGGGGGACCGGCAAACCGAGGAAAGGGAAAACCATGTCCGACCAGATGTCACGCCGCGGCTTCATGGGCGCCGCAGCAACCGGAGCCGTCGCGCTCGCCGGAGTCGCGCTCGCGGGCTGCTCCAGCACCTCCGCGAGTTCCGAGAAATCGAGTGAAAAGGAGAAGGCCGTGAAGCCGGTCATTCTCGTCACGAGCTTCGGCACGAGCTACAACGACTCGCGCCACATCACCATCGGCGCCATCGAAGACGCTATCCGCGAGAAGTACTGGCAGGACTACGACATCCGCCGCGCCTTCACCGCGCAGATCATCATCGACAAGCTGAAGAAGCGCGACGGCATCACGATCGACAACATGACCGAGGCGCTCGACCGCTGCGTGGAAGACGGCGTGAAGGAAATCGTCGTGCAGCCGACGCATCTCATGGCTGGCCTGGAATACGCCGACGTGAAAGACGAGCTCGACAAGTACGCCGACGAGTTCGACAAGATCTCGCTCGGCGACCCGCTGCTCACCTCCGACGACGACTACAAGAAGGTGGCCGCAGCCATTAAGGAGAACATGGCGTCCTTCGACAACGGCGAGACGGCGCTGTGCCTCATGGGCCACGGCACCGAAGCCGATTCCAACGCCGACTATGCCAAGATGCAGGAAGTGTTCAAGAACGAGGGCTTGACGCAGTTCTTCGTCGGCACCGTCGAGGCTGAACCGACCTGCGAGGATGTTATCGCCGCTGCGAGCGCCGCAGGGTACAAGAAGGCCGTGCTCGCGCCGTTCATGGTGGTCGCGGGCGACCACGCGAACAACGACATGGCAGACGAGACCGACCCCGACAGCTGGGCTGCGAAGTTCGTGGCCGCCGGCTTCGAAGTGACGTGCCTGCTCCAGGGTCTGGGACAGAACGCCGCGGTCGACGACATCTACGTCTCGCACGTGGACGACGCCATCGCCAAGCTGTAAACTCGCCGCGCACGGGGGCGCCGGTCGCGTCCCCGTGCAACGGGCATGCGCCTTCCCCGACCGACGGCGCATGCCCGTTGCATTCGCATCCCGCCCGCCCACCGCACGGCGCGGGCGGTAGAAGCGATTGAAAGGAATCCCTCCATGTTGAAGAAAACCCTCGTCTTCGCCCTGTCGGCGGCGCTTCTCGCGTTCTCGCTCGCCGGCTGCGCCGGAAATTCAAGCGACGGCGCAAAGGCAAGCAATACCGATTCCCAGGAAAAGACCGAGCAGGCGGCCGATGAAACCGAGGGCGCAAGCGCTGCCCCCATCACCGCCGACAAGGTGGCCGACGGCACCTATCCGATCACCGTAGATTCCAGCTCAAACATGTTCAGGATTGTGGACGCCCAGCTCATCGTGGAAAACGGCTCCATGCACTGCGTGATGACGCTTTCCGGCACGGGCTACGGCAAGCTCTTCATGGGCACGGGCGACGAGGCTGCCGCCGCGAGCGAGGCCGACTTCATCCCCTATGTGGAAAACGCGGAAGGTAAGTACACCTACGACGTGCCCGTTGATGCGCTCGACGAGGACACCGCCTGTGCCGCGTGGAGTATTAGAAAAGAGCAGTGGTACGACCGCACGCTTGTGTTCGAATCCGCCGGCGTCGATCTGCGCGCCGACGCACTGAAGTAACGCCATGCGGTCGATTCTTCCCAAGGGGGAAAACAGGAAGCGCCACAGCATCGCGGCGCGCGCGATCGCCTGCGTTCTCATCGCCCTGCTCGCGCTTCCCTTCGCGGGGTGCAGTGCGAGCCCAAACGCGACCGGTGGCACGGTGGGCTCTCAGGAATACACTGTGAGTGTCTCGCTTTCCGGCGGGTCAGGGCGCGCAAGCATCGCCTCACCCACCACAATTGTGAAGGATGGCGACACCTACACCGCGACCATCACCTGGTCGAGTTCGAACTACGACAAGATGACCGTCGACGGCGTGGACTACGCGCCCGTAAACGACGGCGGCAACTCCACGTTCGAGATACCCGTCACGCTCGACGAGGACATCGCCGTGTCGGCCGAGACCGTCGCCATGTCGACGCCGCACACCATCGACTACACGATTCACTTCGACTCATCCACCATGAAGGAGAAATCGGGCGACGAAGCAAGCGGCGGCTCCCCTGCGGGAACGGCTTTAAGCGCCGCGGCCGACTTCCACAACGCCGATTTGGGCTGTGGCTGGAAGCCAACAGGGGCGCTTCAGCTTGAATACGCCGAGCACTTCACTGTCGACGAGTTCGAAGGCGGTCTGCGGCTTATCTGCGTTTCGAATGGGGAGCGTTTCCTCGTGGTGCCGCAAGATGCGAAGGTACCTGATGGGTTGAGCTCCGACATCGCGGTCATAAGGCGCCCCGCCGACAAGGTGTACCTCGTGTCGTCGGCGACGATGTGCCTGGTCGACGCGCTCGATGCGAACGACAATATCATCATGTCGGGCACGAAGGCCGACGATTGCTCGGTCGCAGGCTTCAAAAGCGCGCTCGAAAGTGGGGCGATCGCCTACGGCGGCAAGTACAGCGCGCCCGACTACGAGCGAATATCGGCCTCGGGCTGCACGCTCGCCATCGAGAACACCATGATCAACCACACGCCCGATGTGAAGGAAAAGCTGCAGAAGCTCGGGCTCGTCGTGCTCACCGAACAGTCGTCGAGCGAGCCCGAAGCACTCGGGCGCGTCGAGTGGATTAAGCTTTTCGGCGTCCTGTTCGACAAGGAAGACGAGGCCGCGCACCTGTTCAACGAGCAGAAGGCCCGCGTCGAGCAAACGTCGGGGCTCGCGTCGTCAGGTAAAACCGTGGCGTATTTCTACATTAACTCGAACGGGGCCGCCGTCACGCGGCGGGCGGGCGACTACGTGGCGCAGATGATCGAGCTTGCAGGCGGCAGCTACGCGCTCGATGACGCGCAGGCGTCGTCGACGTCAGGTTCGTCAGTAACGCTCGAAATCGAGCGCTTCTACGCGACGGCGAAGGATGCCGACATTATCGTCTACAACGGCACCATCGACGAGTCAGTTGCCACCTTGAACGACTTCGTAGGCAAAAACGCGCTATTGTCGCAGTTCAAAGCCGTGAAGAACGGCAACGTCTGGGTCACAAGCGCCGACATGTACCAGCAGATGACTTCTACCGCCGACATTATCGACGAGCTGCACGGGGCGTTCACCGGCGATGACGCGAGCGACTTCCATTATCTGAGGAAGCTCGGTTAGCGCCATGAGAAGCCGGCTTTCCATGGCATACGACGAATCGGGGCGCGCCGCGCGGTGTCGCGTCGTGACGGCGCTGCTCGCTGTTGCCCTCATCGTGCTCGTCGGGGCCAACCTGTGCATCGGGAGCGTGCTCGTGCCCGCAGACCACATCCCCGGCATCCTTTCGGGCGGCGCGGCCAATTCCATGGAAAGCCAGGTCATCTGGGAGATTCGCCTGCCGCGCGTGCTTTCAGCCGTGCTTCTCGGCGGGGCACTTTCGCTTTCCGGGTTCCTGCTGCAGACGTTTTTCAACAACCCCATCGCCGACCCGTTCATCTTGGGCGTCTCCTCGGGCGCAAAGTTCGTCGTCGCGCTTACGATGATCGTACTTCTAGGCGCGAACCAGGCCATGTCCTCGCCGGCCATGGTGGCCGCAGCGTTTCTGGGCTCGCTTATCACCATCGGCTTCGTGCTCCTCATCGCACGGCGCATAAGTTCCATGGCCATGCTCATCGTGGCGGGCGTCATGGTGGGATACATCTGCTCGGCGGCGACGAACTTCCTCATCGCCTTCGCCGACGACCAGTCCATCGTGAACCTGCACAACTGGTCTTTGGGTAGCTTCTCGGGTTCGAGCTGGGACGACATCGCGATCATCGCGGTCGTGGTGATCACCGTGAGCGCATGCGTATTCGCGATATCGAAGCCCCTTTCCGCCTTCCAGCTGGGAGAAGCCTACGCGAAAAGCGTCGGCGTGAACGTCGCACACTTCCGCGTGGTGCTCGTCCTTCTAGCGAGCATGCTCTCCGCCTGCGTGACCGCGTTCGCTGGTCCGGTGTCGTTCGTAGGCATCGCGGTTCCGCATCTCGTGAAGTCGGCGCTGAAGTCGTCGAAGTCCATCCGCGTGATTCCTGCGTGCTTCTTGGGAGGCGCCATCTTCTGCGCGGGCTGCGATTTGATCGCGCGCACGCTGTTCTCTCCCGTCGAGCTTTCCATCAGCGCCGTCACCGCCATCTTCGGCGCTCCGGTGGTTATCGCGCTCATGTTGAAGAAGCGGGTGAGGTAGATGGGGGAATTCGTGCCGCGGCCCAAAACGCTCGGAGGGGACATTCCATGCTTAGACAGTCCTGAGCTCGCACGAAAGCGCCAGAAGGCACTTTCGGCTCGTGCGGAACTGCGCGCGGAACGCCTCTTCCGAGCGGAGCCGAACCTCGAAACTACGGTCGAAACGCAGGCTGACGGAGCGCCGCTTTTCCACATAAGCGACCTGTCGGCGGGCTACGACAAGAAGGTCGTAGTCGGAGGCGTCGATCTGGAGGTTCGTGCGGGCGACGTCGTGGCGCTCATCGGGCCGAACGGCTCGGGCAAGTCGACCATCTTAAAAACCATCACACGCCATCTGGCACCGCTTGCCGGCGCGGTCGAGCTCGACGGGCGGGAGATTTCCCGATGGAAGACGGCGGAGTTTGCAAGGAACCTTGCCGTTATGCTGACAGATCGCCCCCGGACCGAGCTCCTCACCTGCCGCGATGTCGTAGAGGCGGGAAGGCACCCCTACACCGGGCGAATGGGCACACTCTCGCCCGACGACCATAGTCGGGTCGACGAGGCCATGAAAACCGCACGTGTGGAAGAGCTCGCCGAGCGCGACTTCATGCAGATAAGCGACGGGCAACGCCAGCGCGTCATGCTCGCACGCGCCATCGCGCAGGATCCGCGTGTGCTCGTGCTCGACGAGCCCACGTCGTATCTCGATATCCGCTACCAGATCGACCTGCTGCGAATACTTCGCCACCTTGCGAAATCGCGGAATGTGGCTGTCATCATGTCCATCCACGAACTCGAGCTCGCGCAGAAAAGCGCCGACAAGGTGATTTGCGTGAAGGACGGCCGGGTCTTCCGCGCCGGCGCACCCGAGGACATATTCACGCGCGAGACGATTGGCGAGCTCTACGGCCTTCAACATGGCACCTTCAACGAGCGCTTCGGCAGCGTGGAAATTGGACGCCCGCACGGCGATGCGCACACGTTCGTCATCGCCGGCGCAGGTACGGGGTCGGCTGTGTTTCGCCAGCTCATCCGGCAGGGCAAGGCGTTCTACACGGGCGTTCTGCACGAAGGGGACATCGACTGCGAGCTCGCGCGCGACCTGGCGGCGGAATGCGTGACCGAGCGCGCCTTCGAGCCGATCGGGGATAGAACCATAGCCCGCGCCAAAGAGCTCCTCGTCCACTGCGCGCGCCTTATCGTGTGTCCCGCCGCCTTCGGCACCATAAACGCCCGCAACGCAGAGCTCGTCGAGTTCGCACGCTCGCACGGTATCGAGGTCATGCGAGCGTGCGAAGGCGCATCGGAGGATTCCCAATTGGGGTGGAAAGGATAAACTGGACTTTCTTTTAAGGATCCTCAGGCTACAGCTCCTACGCCGGCGAGGTCTACAAGGCGCCGGAGAACCTCGTAAACAGGAATTTCCACGCCGACGAGCCCAACCTGCTGTGGCTCACCGACATCACCGAGTTCAGGCTCCCGGGCGGCGAGAAGGTCTACCTGAGCCCGGTCATCGACTGCTTCGGCGGGATGCTCGTCGCCTGGTCGATCGGGCTGCACCCCGACAAGCGCCTCGCGAACTCAAGCCTGCGCCTAATCCAAGCGAGATTCCAGACTCGACAGGCCATTGAGAGTCAGGTCGTTGGCGACCTCCGAGACACGCTCGATAGGAACCGAACCGTCAGACAGCGCCCACGTGCGATAGATACCGATAATACCGGACAGCAAAAACGCCAGATAGTAATCGAACATCTCGTCCTTGAGGCCGTGGGGCAGCAAGTCGCGCTCGGCAATCTCATGCTCGAGCGGCACGCGCAAACGCGTCATAAAATCGTCGAGCGGGATGTTTTCAATCAGCTGGCGATTGAGCACAAGGTTATTGCAAAGTGCCTCGTTGATAGTCTTAAAGAAGGTAGCCGCCGCTCCAAGGGCGCGCTCGTTGGGGTCACTGCCCATAGTGGAAAGCGTCTTTTCGACAGAGTCGACGATCATCTCCACCACATCGGCGGCGATGGCATCGAGCAGGCCGTCGACCGTGCCAAAGTGCACGTAGAAGGTCTTACGATCAACATTGGCCTCACGCGCGATGGCACTCACGGTAATATCGCCAAGCGGTTTATCCATCAGCAGGCGCTCAAACGCAGAAAGGATGGCATTGCGGCTGCGAACGATGCGGCGGTCGAGGCGCGGTTTGCTGGTGTCCATGGACGTGTCCCTTCGGAATGCAAGCATTCATCAACAGATGAGAGTTAATCTACGTAAGAGGATTATCCCCCATCCGGCACAAAAAAGCCCGGCAACATGAAGAACGCACGACCAACTGTTACGCCTTAGGGAGCTTCTTTTTGTTCAAAGCAGCCGGGGACACACGGATGCCGTCGCCTGTCTGACGCACATAAGTCTTATGCGACGGTTTGGCGGCCCCAGAAGCCTTCTGAGCATGCTGATTGGGATCCACGGTAACCGCATTCACAGGATGGGGCTTTGCAGGCTTAGAAGACGTCTGAGGCGATCGTCCGAGCTTGCGCATCGCGCGATCCCAGCGTGCATGGATACTCTCGTTGTGAGCGCTCTTAAGGCCCAGCAGGGGCGCGGCCAAAATAGTCGGAGCGATAAACGTAATGAGGCGCCATAGCAGATAACCGGCGGTCGACGCCGATCCAAAGAAATGACCCAGGAACAGTGCGAAGCCGCCCTCGGCGCCGCCGGTGCCACCGGGCAGGGGAACAGCAGAGCTCAGGAGCTGAACAAAGGCGCTCGCGGCCATGACCGAGAAAAAGTCGACTTCGTGGTGACCAAAGGCAAGCATCAGGAAATACGGCACGAGGTAGAAAAATGCGAGCTGCAACATGGTGATGACCACCGTGAGCAGCATGGACGAAAAGTGGCCGGCCGAAAGCTTGAACTTCTCGGAGAACGAGTAGATTTCGCCGTCGACAAACGTACGCCAGCCCTCGATCTTGGTGGCAGAGACGCCCATTCGCTCGAGCCAATTGATGATGCAGTGCGCGACGCGCGTGACGGTCTTGGGCATGAGCGCGACGGCAAAGATGCCAAGCAGAATGCAACAGTGTCCGCCAAAGCTAAAGACGCACAGCAGCGTCATGTCGCCATAGCGCTCGGCGAAAAACGGCATGCGGGCAAGCAGCAGAATGGCGCCCCAGGCAACGAGGCCAAACTGATACACGATAAAGCGCGTGAACTGCGTGGCACCGGCCTCGCCGACATTTTGGCCCGCCTTGGTCAGGCGGTAGATCTGGGCGGGCGTAGAGCCCATCATCATGGGCGTCAGGTTGCCAAAGAAGATACCGCTCGCCTCGACCGAGATCAGGTCGCGAATGCCGACGGGCGAATTGGGATCGAGCCAGACGGCGATCGCATAGGCAACGATGCCAAAGAACAGGTACAGGAACATGCAAAAGCATGCAGCAACGAGCCACGGCGCCTGAACGCTCGACATGGCAGCCCAGAACTGTCCCATCTGACCGGTCACAATCAGATAAACGATGTAGCCAACCAGCACGACGCCGATAAAAATGGCACCGCGACGTGCACCCTTGTTGTCATCGCCGCCCGAGGCCTCAACCTCGACCTGGGGCTTAGATGTATGCTGAGAGGACTCCGTCATGAGGCTCCTTCTGACCTTCCAAATATCTTGCATATTGTACCCGCAAGGGCCACAAGCAGAACGTAAAGCTATGGGCCAAATAGGAATTGCAGATGGTTTGCTCGGAAATAAAAAACCCGGACTTCCGCTGGAAGCCCGGGTCTCAGATTCATGGTAGCCCGTACCAGATTCGAACTGGTGATCTCCGCCTTGAGAGGGCGGCGTCC
>UQHT01000014.1 GCA_900540875.1 uncultured Collinsella sp. | reverse complement strand
TGAACGGCCTCGATCCGGGAAAGCGGAAAACCTCCTGCGACGCGATGCGCAGCGAAGTGGCGCGGGGACGCAGCATGCTCATTTCAAGCCATCTACTCGACGACCTGGCAGACCTCACCAACTCGTTCTACTTCATCGAGGCCGGCACGCTCGTGGAAAAGATCAAGTCGTCCTCGCAGACGCTCAAGCAGGAATACCTCGATACATACGAGGGAGGTGAATGACATGAAACTATTTGAACAGCTGAAGTCCAATGCGTCGCGCATGGCTGTCTACGCCATCCTCGTGGCAACGGCTTTATGCGGAATCGCGGCACCCGTCTATGCGCTCAACGGGGAGAAAGGCGATGTCGAACCCGCGTACATGGCTTCGACGGTTAAGGACCGGTACAAAGCCTTCTCTGGAGACACGTTTTACGTAGCAGAGTACGACACGACCTACCGTCAGCTTCGCTACAACAAGGGCTACGACTATCTAGGCGCAAAGGCAATCAGCTATACGTCGGGTTGGTACGGCTCAAACTATGGACACATAACCCAGTTCAAGTGTAACTACCGTGTGTACAACTAAAGCAACCGGCTGGGACGAGGGGCGACGCAAAAGCGTCGCCCCTCGTTTTTAACCATGTCAACTGAACCTAGTTCAGTTTGGTTGATTTCCGATCTCAGCCGAACACATTGAGCGGAAAGGCCGTTCCCGCAGTCAGTCGAACGTCCCCGGGGCCCTTCTCAGGCCCCGGGGACGGCATTTTCCCAGTTGAAGGAACGGTGGAGATGTGTTTCGATGGGTCAGATTCGTGTCGTTCCGAAAAGACCGTGAACCTTTTGTGGGACACGCGGCGCCGTGGTACCATAGCCGAGTTTGTTGTCTTGGTCGGAAACCAAGACGCCTTATGCGCTGATCGGTAACCAGCGCCTGACTAATAAGGAGTCCTACCATGAAGCAGGGTATCCATCCCCAGTATGTCGAGTGCACGGTGACGTGCTCTTGCGGCAACACCTTCAAGACGCACGCTACCGTGTCCGAGATGAAGGTCGAGCTTTGCAACGAGTGCCACCCGTTCTACACCGGCCAGCAGAAGTTCGTCGACACCGGTGGACGCGTCCAGCGCTTCGCCGACAAGTTCGGTGGCGCCGCTGCCGCCCAGCTCAAGAAGGCTGAGGAGGCCAAGGCTGCCAAGGCCGCCAAGGCTGCTGAGGCCGAGGCCGCTCGCAAGGCCGCCGCTGAGGCTAAGGCTGCCGAGAAGGCTAAGCGTGCCGCTAAGTTTGCCGAGGAGGCTGCCAAGCAGGCCGCCGAGGCTCCCGCAGAGGCTCCCGTCGACCAGGCCGCTGCCGAGGCCGAGACCACCGAGGCTGCTGAGTAAATAGCTCGCCGCGGAATCGCTCGCATTCATGGCATAAGGGCCGCGCATCCGTTTGGGTGCGCGGCCCTTTTCTTTTTATTGGTTCAAGCTGGCTCGTCCCCTCCGCACCAGATTGGCGCGGAGGGGACAGGTTGGTTTGCGCCAAATGGCAGAGAGACAGCGTTTTCCCAGATAAAAGCTGCCAAAATAAACCAGTCCCTTTTTGGCAGGTTGGTCGTAGTTATTACGTGGCGGTTGAGGTCGACCGCATAGGGTGCGCCCTGTTTGGCTAAAGTACAACTATCTGTGTTTAACTCGCTCGGGGCTGCATGGCACGGGCGATGGCCAAAAAGGAAAACAACATGGGATTCATGTCAAAGCTGCTGTCCTTTGGATCCGATAAGGACCTTAAGCGCTACTACAAGATCGTCGACCAGATCAACGGTCTTGAGCCCCAGTTTGAGAAGATGACCGAGGAAGAGCTCCGCGCCCAGACCGATAAGTTCCGTGAGCGCTACGCCAACGGCGAGTCGCTCGACGATATGCTCCCCGAGGCCTTTGCCACCGTGCGCGAGGCTTCCAAGCGCACCATGGGCATGCGCCACTTTGATGTGCAGCTCATCGGCGCCATGGCGCTTCACGAGGGCCATATCGCCGAGATGAAGACCGGCGAAGGCAAGACCCTTGTCTCCACCTTGGCCGGCTACCTCAACGCTATCGCCGGCAAGGGCGTGCATGTCGTTACCGTCAACGATTACCTGGCAAAGCGCGACTCCGAGTGGATGGGCCGCATCTACAAGTACCTGGGGATGACCGTCGGTCTGCTCCAGAACAACATGCCGCTCGAGCTCAAGCGTCCGGCCTACCAGGCAGACGTCACCTACGGCACCAACTCCGAGTTCGGTTTCGACTACCTGCGCGACAACATGGTCACCCGCCCCGAGCAGCGCGTACAGCGCGGCCACAACTATGCCATCGTCGACGAGGTCGACTCCATCCTGATCGATGAGGCCAGAACGCCGCTCATTATCTCGGGCGCCGGCACCAAGTCCGCCAGCACCTACAAGGACTTCGCGCGTGCCGTGCGCGGCCTGGAGCGCGGTGAGGACGTGTCGCACGACATGCTCACCGCCACCGAGGACGTCGAGCCCACGGGCGACTACGTCATGGATGAGGCCAAGCACACCATCGCCGCCACCGAGCGCGGTCTTAAGAAGATCGAGCGCCGTCTGGGCATCGAGGACATCTACGCCGACTTTTCGGGCCAGCTGGTCAACCACCTGCAGCAGGCGCTGAAAGCCCAGTACATGTTCCATCGCGACAAGCAGTACGTGGTCACTAACGGCGAGGTCAAGATCGTCGACGAGTTCACCGGTCGCATCATGGAGGGCCGCCGCTACTCCGAGGGCTTGCACCAGGCCATCGAGGCCAAAGAGGGCGTGCTCGTGCGCGAGGAGAACCAGACGCTGGCCACCATCACCTTGCAGAACTACTTCCGTCTGTATGACAAGCTCTCCGGCATGACCGGTACGGCACTCACCGAGGATGCCGAGTTCCGCGAGATCTACAAGCTGCCCGTCGAGGTCATCCCCTCCAACAAGCCCGTCCAGCGTGTTGACCACGAGGACCTGGTGTACCGCACCATCCAGGCCAAGTACAACGCCGTTGCCGACGACGTCGAGCGACGTCACGCCAAGGGCCAGCCGGTCCTGGTGGGCACCGTCTCCATCGAAAGCTCCGAGAAGCTGTCGGCCGCCCTTACCAAGCGCGGCATCGCGCACGAGGTCCTCAACGCTAAGCATCACGAGCGCGAGGCTCATATCGTTGCCCAGGCCGGACGCTACGGCGCCGTGACCATCGCTACTAACATGGCCGGTCGTGGTACCGACATCCTGCTGGGCGGCAACCCCGACGAGCTGGTGCGCGAGCGCCTTGAGCACGAGGGCCTGACCATGGAGGACGTGACGCCCGAGCAGCTCGAGCAGTTTAACGCCGAGGCCAAGGAGACCTGCAAGGCCGAGCGCGAGCGCGTGCTTGCCGCCGGCGGCCTGACCGTCATCGGCACCGAGCGCCATGAGTCCCGTCGTATCGACAACCAGCTGCGCGGCCGCTCCGGTCGTCAGGGCGATCCGGGCGAGACTCAGTTCTACCTGTCGCTCGAGGACGACCTCATGCGCCTGTTCGGCGGCGACAAGATGGACCGCGTCTCCAAGATGATGGTCACCGCCGACATGGGCGACGACATGCCCATCCAGCACAAGATCATCTCCAAGGCCGTCGAGAATGCCCAGCACAAGGTCGAGAGCATCAACTTCTCCATGCGCAAGAGCGTCCTCGAGTACGATGACGTCATGAACAAGCAGCGCCAGGTCATCTACGCCGAGCGCAACAAGATTCTGGACGGCAAGGATCTGACCGACCACATCACCGAGGTCATGCACGACACCGTGTACCGCTGCGTGCAGGAGTTCTGCACCAAGGACAGCCACGATGGCGAACGCGACCTGGAGGGCCTGCGCAAGTGGGTCGTGGAGCTGACCGGCCATATCGATACGCCCAAGTTCCCCGACGAGGACTTTGAGGCCCTGGCTGCCGATGTCCTGGCCTACGTCGAGAAGTGCTACAACATGAAGGCCGAGCGCCTGGGTGAGGACCTCATGCGCGAGCTCAACACCCAGGTCATGCTGCGCGTCATCGATACCCGCTGGATGAACTACCTGCAGGAGATGGACTACCTCAAGACCGGTATCGGACTGCGCGGCTTTGGTCAGCGCGACCCGCTGGTCGAGTACAAGACCGAGGCTTACGGTGCTTTCCAGATGCTCGTCGACACCATGTACGAGGATTACCTGCGCACGGTTCTGCGCATCGAGATCAAGGCTGCCCCGCGTGCCGTGGAGCACAAGGAAGAGCCCGCGCTCGAGGGCGCGCGCTTCTCCGGTCCTGCCGAGGTCGATGGTGATAACGGCGATTCGGTGCTGCGCAAGCAGGCGCAGGTGCAGGCTCGTACGGCCGTCCAGGGAGGCCCGGCTGCTGTCAACAACGGTGGCAAGGTGACCACCTATCGCAAGTCCGAGAGCGACGATCCGTACGTCAACGTTGGCCGCAATGACCTTTGCCCCTGCGGCAGCGGCAAGAAGTTCAAGTACTGCCACGGCAGGAATCGTTAATGGCCGAGGCTTTAGAGGTAACGCCCACCGAGCTGGATGCATTTGCAGACCGGCTCGGCGAGGTCGAGTCGTATCTTCATTTGGACGAGAAACGCACACGCGTGACCGAGCTCGAGGCAAAAAGCGTGGCCCCCGGCTTTTGGGATGACGCCGACGCCGCTCGCGCCACCATGGAGCAGATCGCTCGCGCCAAGGAAGATATCGCTGCCGTGGATACCGCGCGCGGCGAGCTATCTGACGCCCGCGCGGCGCTGGAGCTTGCCGAGGAGATGGGGGATGACCCCGACGCCGTCGCATTGCGCGAGGAGGCTGCCGCTACGGCAGAACGCCTGGCCCGCGCCATCGACGAGCTTGAGCTTGCGAGCTGGTTTACCGGGGAGTTCGACCATGGCGACGCGATTGTGACCATCAAGCCCGGGCAGGGTGGTTTGGAGGCCCAGGATTGGACCTTCATGCTCTTTAAGATGTACATGAAGTACTGCCAGCGCCGCGGTTGGAAGGTCACCATCAACGATTGCCCCGCGGCCGAGGTCATTGGCATTGATCGCGCGACCTTTACCGTCGAAGGCAAGGATGCTTTTGGCATGCTTCGCGCCGAGGCCGGTGTCCACCGCCTGGTGCGCATTAGCCCCACCGACGACAAGAAGCGCCGCCAGACCACGTTTGCCGGCGTCGAGGTCATTCCGGTGCTGCCCGACGATATCGATATCGAGATCAACCCCGACGACATCCGCGTCGACGTGTACCACGCAAGTGGCCCGGGTGGCCAGGGCGTAAACACCACCGACTCCGCCGTGCGCGTGACGCATTTCCCCAGCGGCATTGTGGTTACCTGCCAAAACGAGCGCAGCCAGATCCAGAACAAGGCCGCGTGCATGCAGATCCTCAAGGCTCGCCTGTACGAGATTGAGCTCGAGAAGCGTGCCGAGGCCCTGGACGAGATTCGCGGACCCAAGACCACGATTGGTTTTGGCAACCAGATCCGCAGCTACGTGCTCTACCCGTACCAGATGGTTAAGGACCTGCGTACGGGCGTGGAGACCAGCAACGTCGAGGCCGTTCTTGACGATGGCGATTTGGATCCGTTTGTGATTGGCTATCACCGTTGGGCTACCGGCAACGCCGATGTAGAAGGCTCGGAGATCTAAAACATCGGGCGGCTTCAAGCCGATGCTAAGCCCAACGGTTGGACGGGTTTGTATTCGGAATAAACCCTGCGCAGGGGTGGTTTTTGTCCGGCGAATCGGTAGAATCGAATACAAGAAGAAGTTCGAAGCGCATCCGTTTGGGTGCGCTTTTTTGAGGGAGGTAGCATGGCATATCGTCTGGACATCAAGCGCATTCTATCGATGAACTTCTTTCACGACCTGCCCCAGATTATGTTGGGGTGCGCTCTGGCCGCTATTGCGACCGACCTGTTTTTGATTCCCAACGGCCTTGCTGCCGGTGGTGTTACGGGCCTTGCCACCATTATCCAGGCGGTCGGCGCATCGCGCGGCATATCGCTTCCCGTTGGTATTCAGACGATCGTGATGAACGCCTTGCTGTTGCTGGTCGTTATGCGCGAGGGCGGTATGTTCTACGTGGTGCAGACCGCGACGGGCTTTGTGCTGCTGGGCTTCTTTACCGATCTGTTCGCCCCGTTTGTAGCACCTCTGGCACATGCGGACCTGATGCTCCCTGCCATGTGGGGCGGCATTATTACAGGCATCGGTTACGGCATGGTGCTGCGCGCCGGCGCCAACACCGGCGGCTCGGACACGATTGGCCAAATCATCTCGCGTAATACCTCGCTGCCCGTGGGCTCGACCGTCATGGCGATCGATGTTGCCGTATGCGCGCTGTCGGCTCCGGTCTTTTCAATCGAAAATGCACTATATGCAGGCCTTTCGATGGTCATTAGCGGCTACGTGATCGATGCCGTGGTCGATGGTGGCAACAAACGCCGTATGGTACTCATCATCTCGGACAAGTTCCCTGATATCGCTGCCGATATCATGTATGGCCTGGGTCGTGGTTGTACCAAGTTTAAGGCGACTGGCATGTATTCGGGTGCCGAGAAGCCGGTGATCATGGTCATCGTGAACCGTCGAGAGCTCAATACCCTCAAGACGATCGTGCGCGAGCGCGATCCTCACGCCATTGTGACGGTCGCCGACGTTACGGAAGCTTTCGGCGAGGGATTCAAGGACATTAGCGCGTAGGGCCGACCGCGTCCCATCCAAAAGACGTTCACATTGATAAACCGTTTCATCAGCGGTTCTGCCTGCTAAATTGTTCAAATAATGATAAAAACTCTGGTAAAGCCATCAGTTTCCAGCATAATGAATGACGTACGTGCATTGCGGCTGTGTTGGGATTACCTTCGGTGCCGTGCGCATTTTGTCTAATGAGGATGAAAGGAAGGCACAATGAGCGACGAAGAGCTCAAAAAGGTTGCCAACGAGGTAAGGAAGGGCATCGTCGCCGGCGTGCACGCTGCCAAGTCCGGCCATCCGGGCGGTTCGCTCGGCGCTGCCGACATCATGACCTATCTGTACTTTGAGGAAATGAACGTCGACCCGGCCCATCCCCGCAAGGCCGACCGCGATCGCTTTGTGCTTTCCAAGGGCCACTGTGCACCTGGTCTGTACGCTGTGCTCGCCGAGCGTGGGTTCTTCCCCAAGGAGGATCTTGAGACGCTGCGCCACATCGGCAGCCACCTGCAGGGTCATCCCAACATGAACGACACTCCGGGCGTTGACATGTCCACCGGTTCGCTCGGCCAGGGCATCTCCGCCGCCGTGGGCATGGCCGTTGCCGCCAAGCACTGGGGCGATACTTATCGCACGTACGCCCTGCTGGGCGATGGCGAGAGCGAGGAGGGCCAGGTCTGGGAGGCCGCCATGTTTGCCGGCAACCAGCAGCTCGACAACCTCTGTGTGATCGTCGACCACAACGGCCTGCAGATCGACGGTCCCGTCGAGGAGGTCAACGACCCCATGCCGCTCGCCGACAAGTTCCGCGCCTTTAAGTTCCACGTGGTGGAGCTTGCCGACGGCAACGATTTCGATCAGATCCGCGCCGCCTTTGCCGAGGCTCGCGCTACCAAGGGCCAGCCGACCGCCATTATCGCCGAGACCACAAAGGGCAAGGGCGTGTCCTTTATGGAGAACCAGGTTGGTTGGCACGGCAAGGCCCCCAATGATGAACAGTTTGAGCAGGCCATGGCAGAGCTCACGGCCGCCGGAGAGGAGCTCTAGGATGGCAGACGTCAAGAAAATCGCCACGCGCGTAAGCTACGGCGAGGCCCTCGTCGAGCTCGCCAACGAGCACGATGACTTTGTGGTCCTCGACGCCGACCTGGCCGCCGCCACGCAGACCGGTAAGTTCAAGGCGGCCTGCCCCGACCGCTTCTTCGATGTGGGCATTGCCGAGAGCAACCTGATGGGCGTCGCCGCCGGTATCGCGACCACCGGTCGTGTTGCCTTCGCGAGTACCTTTGCCATGTTCGCTGCCGGTCGCGCCTTTGAGCAGGTCCGCAACTCCATCGGCTACCCGCACCTCAACGTTAAGATCGGTGCCACGCACGCCGGCATCTCGGTGGGCGAGGACGGCGCCACGCACCAGTGCTGCGAGGATATCGCCCTCATGCGCGTCATCCCCGGCATGACCGTAATTGTTCCCGCCGACGACGTGGAGGCCCGCGCCGTGACGCGCGCCGCCTACGAGTGCGACGGTCCGGTGTACATGCGCTTCGCCCGTTTGGCCTCGCCGGTTATCAACGACCCCGAGACCTACAAGTTCGAGTTGGGTAAGGGCATTGTCATGCGCGAGGGCGCCGATGTGACCATCATCGCCTGCGGCCTGATGGTCGGCGAGGCTCTCGAGGCCGCCGAGCAGCTCGCTGCCGAGGGCATCGACGCCGAGGTCATCAACATGCACACCATCAAGCCCATCGATGCCGACCTGATCGTCAAGAGCGCCACCAAGACCGGCCACGTCGTGACCGTCGAGGAGCACTCTGTGATCGGTGGCCTGGGCAGCGCCGTTGCCGACGTCCTGTGTGAGCAGTGCCCGACGCCGCTCAAGAAGATTGGCGTCAACGACACCTTCGGCGAGTCCGGCCCGGGTGCCGAGCTCCTGCACAAGTACGGCCTGGACGCCGCCAACATCGTGGCGACCACCAAGGAGTTCTTGGCATAAGGCAAGACGAGGCAAAGTATCGCGTCGACAACCGCAAACAAGCCAGAACAGGGGCGTCCTCAAAGAGGGCGCCCCTGTTTATGCTGAATTTAAATTAGAGTCCTGCCAAGCAAAGTTCCCATGGGGAAACGGGCCCATCCCAACAAAGTGCAATTCAGACCCTTCCAACTTTGTATGCGCAGCATCTCAAGTTGGTGCGTCGGCCCCATAGTAGCCGCAGGCCGGGCGCAGGGTTACCTCCCAAATCTTTCCGCGGCGCAGGCCGGCGTTTGTCCGCAGCTCCGCAGGAGCAGGACAAATGCCGGCCATGCGCGAGGACGATTTGGGAGGTAACCCTGCGCCCGGTCGGTGAGACCCAAACCCCGCCATGCTTCTTATGTGCAGTAAAGCTAATGCTGCTAAAATACAAAGCGCTCATGTAGTTTAAACGCACGACGATAAGGAGCACCAGTGGGTAACCACTTCCGTACCTCCGGTGCGGGCGATGATGCCCCCAAGACGCAGACGGGCGTCCAGGGCAGTCGTTTCGCCACTCCGGATTCAGAGGGCCAGCCTGTTGCTCAGGCCCCCGCTCAGCCGGCAGATCAGGCACAGCCGGCATCCGATCCCTTTGCCTACAATCCCACCAGCGATGTCGCGCTTTCCGGCACGGCGGGTTTTGAGCCCGTTCAGGCCGTGACCGCTCGCGTGGAGCAGCCTCAGGCTGGCGCCGCCACGCCGCAGCCTACCATGGCCGGCATTCCCGACCCCATGGCCCCTGCGACGCCGGTTCCTCAGCCTGCGCAGTCCGGTCTCTTTGCCGCTATTCCCGATCCCACGCAGCCTGCTGCCCCGGTGGTCGAGAGCGATCAGGCCGCCGAGGTCGCAAGCCTCGATAACGCGCTCAACAACCCCGATTTTACGTCGGTGTTTGCGCCCATCGATCCGCAAGCCAGCCGCAAGAAGATGGCCAAGCAGGCCGGTGTCGAGCCCGTCATCCTTATGGAGCATGTCACCAAGATCTATCCGGCACAGCCCAACAAGCCTGCACTCGACGACATCAACATCGAGATCTATCCGGGCGAGTTCGTCTTCCTGGTCGGTCATTCCGGCTCGGGTAAGACCACGCTGCTGTCGACGCTCAACCGCGACGTCAAGCCGACGAGCGGCCGCATCTTGGTTGCCGGTCAGGACCTCATGAAGATCAAGAACCGCAAGGTTCCGTTCCTGCGCCGCCAGATTGGCGCCGTGTTCCAGGACTTTAAGCTTCTGCCGCAAAAGACCGCCTACGAAAACGTGGCGTTTGCCCTGCAGTGCATCGGCAAGCCCAAGGGCGTCATTCGCAGCCAGGTGCCGGAGGTGCTGCGTCTGGTCGGTCTGGCCGATCAGATGGACTCGCTGCCCGACCAGCTTTCCGGTGGCGAGCAGCAGCGCGTTGCCGTTGCCCGCGCCATGGTCAACCGCCCGCCGCTTTTGATCTGTGACGAGCCCACGGGCAACCTCGACCCGGCGATCTCGCTGGGCATCATGAAGCTGCTCGAGCGTATTAACCGCACCGGCACCACCGTGATCGTCGCCACGCACGACCGCGAGATGGTCGATAGCATGCACCGTCGCGTGATCGCCCTCGAGGGCGGCCACGTTATCCGCGACCAGGAGAGGGGAGGTTACGGCAACTATGGCACCAACTAACGTGGGCTACTCCTTCAAAGAGGCAATCAGTCACTTCTTCCGTAACTGGACTACCTCGCTCGGCGCCGTCATCACGATCTTCCTTTCGCTGTTTATCATCGGCCTGTTCATCATGGGCTCCGCGATGCTGAACTCCGTGATCGGCACCGTCGAGGATCAGGTCGTCATCAACGCGTTCATTAGCGATGACGCCGATCAGGCCGATGTTCAGGCTTTTGAGGCCGAGCTTAAGACGTGGAATAACGTCAAGTCCGTGACGTACAAGGACAAGGACGACGCGCTGGCCGAGTATACGAGCAAGATGTCGGGCAACGCCGACGCCACCATGAGCGCGCTCGATGGCCAGAACCCGCTGCCGGCTTCGTTTGCAATTGAGATGGACGATCCGTCCAAGGTCGAGAGCACGGCCCAGAAGCTCAAGAAGAACGCCGACTTCCAGAAGATCGCGGATGACGGCGACGTCAACGCGAGCGTGCTGTACGGCCAAGAGGAAGTGAGCCGCCTGTTCCAGGTGACCAACTACATCCGCATCGCCGCCGTGGTGCTCGTTGGCCTTTTGACCTTTATCGCATTCATCTTCATCAACAACACGATTCGCCTGTCCATCACGGCGCGTCGTCGTGAGATTGCGATTATGCGTCTGGTCGGCGCCAGCAACGGCTTCATTCGCGGCCCGTTTATCACCGAGGGCGTACTGCAGGCCATTTTGGGCTCGCTGCTTTCCATCGGCGTTCTGGAGCTGCTGCGCAATCTGATGATTCCGCGTTTGCAGGAGAGCATCGGCTGGATGTCGTTTGCCCTGCCGATGCAGTACTACCTGGTGACCTATGCTGCGCTGATTCTGGTCGGTGTGATTATCGGTCTCTTTGGTTCTGCCATAGCCATGCGCCGCTACCTGCGCGTGTAGGCATGCCTGGAATTCATCCCTTCCAACGGGTCGTCTCTTATGGGGCGGCCCGTTTTTTGATCTCTAGGGGACGGCAGGAAAGCGAATCATTTGGGTAGACTCTTTGGAGTTCGTCATCGATAGCAAGGAGGCGCCATGGGGCGCAATAACAAGCATAAGCGCGGTGCTCGCAATAAGCGTGGGCCGGTGCGCAGCGAACGCCGTCCGAGCCTGACCGGGCGCGTGCAGCTCCATGAGCATGGCGCCTATGTCATAACCGAGAGCGGCGACTACAAGGTTATGGGCCGCGGTAAGCGCGAGATCATGGATGGCGATACCGTTGCCGTGAGCATTAAGAACAGCCCGCACGGTGAGCGGCGCGCCGTGATCGAAGGCGTGGTTGAGCGCGCAGCCATAAGCGTGGTGGGTACGTACCAGACCGCTGGTCCGCTCGGTGTGATCGAGCCGCTCGATTCGCGCCTGAAGGCCGACTTCTTCATTCTGCCCGAGGATACCTCGGCGGATCGTCTGGGCGTCCACCCGGGTGATGCCGTTGTCGCGCGCATTTTGACCTACCCGACGCGCCTGGAATCGGGCACCGTGACGATCGAACGCCGCATTGGCGGAGATGACGCGCCCGATTTGGGCGTTCAATACGTGATGGCGCGTTACGGCTATACCGATAGCTATCCCGAGGCCGCGCTGGACGAGGCCGAGGGGCTTTCGCTCGATGTGTCCGCGGCGCTTAAGGACCCGCTCCGCCGCGATCTGCGCGACCGCTTTGTCATCACGATCGACCCGGTCGACGCGCGCGACTTTGACGATGCCATTTCGCTTGAGCGCACGCCCGAGGGTGGCTACAAGCTGGGTGTGCATATCGCTGACGTTTCTCACTATGTGGCTTGGGACGGGCATATCGATCTTGAGGCTCGCCATCGTACGACATCGGTGTATCTGGCCGATCGCGTGCTTCCCATGCTGCCCGAACGCCTGTCCTGTGACCTATGCTCGCTTCGCCCTGACGAGGACCGTCTTGCGTTTACCGTTGACATTGAGCTCGATGCGCAGGGTCGCGTGCGGCATTACGATCCGTACCCCAGCGTGATTCGCTCGCGTGTGCGTATGGACTATGACGGCGCCGAGGCGCTGCTGGTGCGTGCCGACGCGGTTGAGTATTCGGTGCTGGAAGGCGCCGCTGAGGATGTTGCGGCTGCTGAGGCCTCGCGCGAGGAGGCGCTTGAGCGCGGTCTTGCGTGCGAGGAAACTGCTCGCGGCTATAACGTCGACCTCGGCGATTTCCTTGTCGCCGCCAACGAACTCGCCGAACTTCGCCGTCGTATTCGTCGTGCCCGCGGCTCAGTCGATTTTGACACGGCCGAGATTCGCGCTCTATTGGATGAGGACGGAGTACCCGTGCAGATTGTGGCGCGCGAGCGTTCGTGTGCCACGTCGCTTATCGAGGAAGCCATGCTACTCGCCAACGAGTGCGTTGCAGAGTGGCTGGCAGACCGTGATATCGAGGCCTGCTATCGCGTGCATGAGGATCCGAGCCCCGATAGCCTGCACGGTGCCGCCGTTGCGCTGGCGCAGCTGGGCATCATCGACGATCGCCGTGCTGCCGGTATCGCCCTGGGGAGTCCCGATGAGCTACAGGCTGCAGTTGATGCTGCCGCCGGTACGGCCAACGCACCGCTCGTCAACACGCTGCTTCTGCGCAGCATGCAGCGCGCACTGTACAAGCCGCGCAACGAGGGCCACTTTGCGCTCGCCGCGCCGTGCTACTGTCACTTTACGAGTCCCATCCGTCGCTACCCCGATCTGGTGGTGCACCGCGTGCTCAAACTGCAGTTGGCCTATGAGCAGCTCGGCGGCAAGGACGCCCTGGTCCGTACACCGCGGCTGATCGGCAAGGGGCGCGAGTCGCTGCCGCGCATTCTGCCGCAGATCTGCCGCGCATGCAGCGATGCCGAGCGCGCGGCAGATGCCGCTAGCCATGCGACGCAAAAGATCAAGATTGCCCAGTACTATGAGGATCGCCTGGGCGAGCGCTATGCCGGAACGGTCTCATGGGTCAGCAGCATGGGCCTCTTTGTGCGCTTGGACCTGACGCAGGTCGAAGGCTTGGTTTCGATCAAGAGTCTGGGCAACGAGTGGTTCGAGTTCGACGAGGATGCGCTTACGCTGACGGGCGCCGACACGGGGACTCGCTATGAACTGGGCCAGCGCGTGATTATCGAGGTTTCGCGCGTCAATACCACGCGTGGGCACTTGGACTTTAAGCTTATCCATTAGCCAAATCTCGACTCATGGCGGGAGAGCGGAGGGCGGTCTTTCGGGGCCGCCCTCCGCATTTGGATCATAGCTACCTTGCCGTCCGCTCGGCCGCCCGCTTACCTGCTATTCGAGAGGTAAAACCTACCAAAATAAACCTGTCCCTTTTTGGCAGGTTTACAAGAAAGCGGGGATGAGATGGCGACGGTGTATGGTTATGCGCGGGTGAGTTCGCGCGATCAGAATCTAAATCGGCAGCTGGATGCGCTGGGCGCCTATGGCGTGGGCTCGGCGAATATTTATGCCGACCATGCGAGCGGCAAGGACTTCGATCGACCGCGGTATCGCGATCTGCTGCACGTCCTGGGAGACGGGGACGTGCTGGTGGTGCTTTCTATCGACCGACTTGGTCGTAATTACTCCGAGATTCTTGAGGAATGGCGTCGCATTACCAAGGAGCTCGGGGTTGCCATTGTGGTGTTGGACATGCCATTGCTTGACACGCGCGCCAGGGCAAGCGGCACGCCGGATGTGACTAATGCCCTGATTGCCGATATTGTGCTGCAACTGCTGAGCTACGTGGCGCAGGTGGAGCGCGAGAATATCCATCGGCGCCAAGCGGAGGGAATTGCAGCGGCGCGGGCGCGAGGGGTCCGTTTCGGTCGACCTCGCAAGCCGTGCCCTCCTCAGTTTGATCTGGTACGGGATAGCTATGAGGCGGGCGATATTACCCGCAGCCAGGCAGCAAAGTGCCTGGGCGTGTGCGTGGGGACGTTTGATCGCTGGATGCGCGAGGCGGGGTAGGGGTTTGCGTCGCTTTGTCGCTTCCTGTTGCGATTCAAATTTTGATACGGTGGCGATGTCATTTGGGGCTACACTCGCTGATATTCAAAAAAGGAGGTAGGCCCTTGGCGCGCGTAAAACAAATAATCGGATGGACCGCGATCGTTCTGTTCGCTGCAACGCTGGCGGGCATCTGGGTGCTGACGGAGCAAAATGCGGTGGAGACGTCGTTGCTGAGCGAGTCCACCGCGCGTGTGGTGGAGGGTCAAGCTACGGGCGTACAGGCTGCCGATGTCGCGGGCGAAGCTCAGACCGAGAACGGGATGACCGGGGGCACCGATTCGGCTGCTTCGAATGTCCGGTCTGGCCGACTTGCTTCCATTCGCATGTGGGTGGCCACGAACGTCCGTCGCGTTGCCCATACCGTAGAGTTTTTCTTCGTCGGATTGTTCGCCTCGGTGGTCGTGGTTTGCTTTTCCGGGCGTCCGTGGAGCGTGTGCTCCCGTTGCGTGCCCGTGTTGCTCTTTTGCACCGTCTGCTCCGTTGGCGATCAGGTACATAAGATCTTTGTTCCCGGCAGGCATTTCGACGTTATCGATTTAGGATTCGATGCTGCGGGCTATGTCACCGCCATGCTGTTGGTATTGCTGGCAGCGGCGTTGGTGCGCTATGCGACTCGGCCGATCGGCGCCCATGCGAGGCGCTAGCCTTAAGACGAGACATCGCGACTGCCTATGCTTCGACATTGACTACAATAACGGCTGCAATCGCGAGTGGTCGTCGATGTGCAGTTTTCCGGACACCTGTTTTCTCTAAGAAAGGAAATCCCATGGCGGTATTGTTTGTTGAATATCCCAAGTGCTCGACCTGTAAGAAGGCCAAGGCATGGCTGGACGAACACGGGGTAGAGTATATCGACCGCGATATCGTTTTGGACAATCCCACGGCTGATGAGCTTGCGACCTGGATTGCTCGTTCGGGACTGCCGGTGCGGCGCTTCTTTAATTCGTCGGGCATGAAATATCGAGAGCTGGGCCTGAAGGCGCGTCTAGATGCGGGCATGACGGATCGGGAGTGCTACGAGCTGCTGGCGACCGACGGCATGCTGGTCAAGCGTCCGCTGTTGGTGGGCGACGACTTTGCGATTCCCGGCTTTAGGGAATCGGCTTGGGTCGAGGCGTTGCTGTAGCGGCTGCGGAAAGTGCGACCCGTTTTGAGTGCTCAGGGTGGGACGTGTTTTCCATCGGCGGGCTCGCTCGGCTCAATCATCGAGCTGTGCCCATTCGTGCGGATCGTAGACCTTTACGTGCTTGTTGGGCTTGCCGCTCCAGTACTCCTCGTCCATAAAGGGCAGATATGCCTGAACGCCGGGGCAGATAAAGGGAATCCGCTGCTGTTGCAGTCGCTCGCGCTGGCGCTGCTCCAGGTGCGCCTCGGATATGACGGTCGGCATGCCGGACAGCTCGACGAGGCTTGCCTGGATTCGCCTAAGGTCGGGGAGTCCCGCGTGCCATGACATCCGCATGATCAAAAAGGATGCACGGCGGTAGTTTGCCTGCATCACCGTGATGGCGGGGCGCAAAGTGGGATGGATTTTGTCCCGTTCGGGCCAAAGGTCAGCAGTGATCTCGAGGCCCAGGGTCTCCCATAGGTAATCAAGCTCTTCGTCCATGGCGCCTCGATATCCGTGCAATGATGACGGTTCGATTGTGCCATCAGCCGTGAGTGCTGCATTGTTGTAATCTACCAGCGGTAGATGCGGGATGTTTTACGGGCTTTGGCGCCGTACGTGTCGCTGGCGCTTCACAGGTCCTTCACGTGTTGGCCGTATTTGACTGAATTTCAAAAAAGTCAAAATTGGGGCTTGCGTCACGGCCGGACTTCCCGTATATTTCTTTCTTGCGCAAAGGCACAGCCGAGCGCAGCGATGCAGTCATTGGGATGTCGTCTAATGGCAGGACAGCGGATTCTGGTTCCGTCAATGGGGGTTCGACTCCCTCCATCCCAGCCATTGCATTTGCTACATATGGCCCGTTCGTCTAGCGGTTTAGGACGCCGCCCTCTCAAGGCGGAGATCACCAGTTCGAATCTGGTACGGGCTACCAAAATTGAACGCCCGGGCCTCGTAAGAGACCCGGGTTTTGTGTATTGACCGATATTTAAGGCGCGCGTTGAGTCTGCCGCCCGGACCGAGGAGTTGTCATGGACCTGCCTATCAGCTTGGAAGACATCACGTATGCCGAGAACTATCTGGCGCAGGGCGACCTGGCTACGGCGACGCCGCTGCTTGAGCGTCTGGTGGAGCTCGCCGAGGAGTATATCGACGCTGAGTGCAAGACGGAGGAGAAGCGCCAGTACTTTAGCTTCGACAGCAAGTTTGAGCGCCTGGCCTATCGCCGCGTGGAGAAGGATCCGCGCGAGCTGGTGCAGGTCGAGGTTCCCTTTGACCGCCTGTACTCCGACATGGCGTTTGCCTACATCCGCCAGCAGGATTATGTGAGTGCTCGGAATGCCCTGATGCAGGCCGTGCGTTGGGATCCCATGAACTGCAACTATCGCTTGGACTTGGCCGAGCTGTTCCGCGCGCTCGAGGACAAGCAGGAGTGGGCATCGCTCTCGTTCTCGGTGCTGGAGCGCGCGAGCGACGGTAAGTGCGCCGCACGCGCCTACACCAACTTGGGTCAGTACTTCTTGGAGCCCGAGACCGAGAACATTTCGGCTGCCGTGGGCTGCGCGCGTCTGGCGCTGCGCCTGGCGCCCAACGATGCGCATACGACGCGCCTGCTCAACAAGATCCATACCACCTATCCGGATGCCGCGGACGAGAGTGACGACCATGTGATGGGTGAGCTCGCCCTGCAGGGCGTGCCGACCTCGCCTTCGGCCGAGATTGCCATCTGCCTGATCATGTGTGCGACCGACGCTGCGAGCGACGGCGACAAGCAGGAGGCTACGCGCCTGACGGTCCGTGCCCGCGACCTGGTGGGCGAAGAGGCGTGCGCGGCGATTATCAAGCTGGTGCGCGAGAGTGATGCCGAGCTTAACGCCGAGCGCAAGGCAAAGCGCGAGGCTGCGGGCTCAAACGCCGATGGCGCCAAGGAGGCCGGCGATGCCCAGTAAGCGCGAGCGCAAGCTCATTTCCAAGAATCGCTCGGCACATCACGAGTACTTTATCGATGAGACGTTTGAGTGCGGTATTGAGCTGAGCGGTACCGAGGTCAAGTCGATTCGCGAGCGCGCGTGCCAGATTACCGATACCTTCGCACTGATTCGTGGCGGGGAGTGCTGGCTCGTCGGCCTGCATATCCACCCTTATAGCCATGGTGGCGTGTGGAATCGCGATCCCGACCGTCGGCGCCGTCTGCTGCTGCACCGCAAGGAGATCGACTTTCTTGACGGCAAACTTCGCAACCGCGGCTATGCGCTGGTGCCGCTGGAGCTCTACTTTAATACCGACGGCCGCGTAAAGCTGCTGCTGGGCCTAGGCCGCGGCAAGAAGCTTTACGACAAGCGCGAGGACATGGCCAAGCGTGATGTCCAACGCGAGATCGACCGCGCCCTCAAGGAACGCAACCGCTGACCGTCCTTCATAAGTTGCGGTGGAATACGGACTGGTTTGCCTGTTTGAGGGGCTATTCAGTCCCTATTTCACCGCAGCTGCGGGTGTCTCATCTTTCTTACTGTTCTGACACATATGTTTCAAAGGCGGCGTCCGTTATGGGTGCCGCCTTTTTGTGGGTACATACATCCATGAGGTTCCAACCCGGGTTAGGGGAGTGATCGTTATGGACAAAACAGCGTTCTTTACCATGCCGAGCGGTCTGTACGTGGTGAGCGCCGCGGCAGACGGGCTGCGCGCCGGCTGCGTCATCAACACGGCGGTGCAGGTGACGTCCATGCCGCCGCGCATTTCGGTTGCCGTGAACAAGGACAACGTCACCTCGGGCGTCATCGCATCGGCCAAAGCGTTCGCGCTGACCGTGATCGATCAGACGGCCGATATGCTCTACATCGGTAACTTTGGGTTCCGCACCAGCAGCGATTATGACAAGTTTGCCAAATACGAGACCCGCGAGACGGCTCTGGGCATGCCCTATGTGCCCGAGCACGCGACGGCCCTGTTTAGCTGCCGTTTGATCGACACTGTGGATGTGGGTACGCATCTACTGTTTATCGGCGAGGTCGAGGATGCCGAGCGCCTGAGCGACGAGACGCCGCTCACCTACGATTACTACCATAAGGTCCTGAAGGGCAAGACGCCTCCGAAGGCGTCCTCGTATCAAGGCTAGAAATGTTTTAAAAAAACTTGCATTATATTATTGAGAATCTATACTGATAAATGAAGTACATCACCAGTCGCGTTCGAGAGGAGAACATCATGGCTGAGGAGAAGAAGACGTATAAGTTCGTGTGCACCGTTTGCGGTTACGAGGTTGAGGTCGATACGCCCGAGCTGCCCGAAGATTACGTGTGCCCGGTTTGCGGCGTCGGTCCCGATCAGTTTGAGCTCGTCGAGGAGTAGCTCGCAGACACACGGCGAAAGCCGAACATAGCTCTGTCCAAGGGCCTCGGTCGAATTCTCGGCCGGGGCCCTTTTCCTCCGCCCCCAAGGGATCACGGTTGCTGTTGACCGATCCTGTCTGTTGTGAGTCCGACCGACCTTTTGTCTCAATCTGTAACATCTAACGGTGGAAATTGGGCCCACTTGTTACATATCGAGACAAACCAAAACCGTCCGGCAGAAGATCTCAATCTGTAACATCTAGACATCGAAAGCGGGTCTAGATGTTACAGATCGAGACGTTTGCCTGAGTAGGTGCCCCGCCCCATTACATCCCTGTCAACAACACGACATCGAGAATCGTCACGATGGCACCGATCCCTACGAGCAGCGCGTTGAGTGGACGCGAATTGGCGTATTTGCCCATGACGCGGGGTGAACTGGTGAGCCGTATGAGCACAAAGACCGTAATCGGTAGCTGAAGCGACAGCAGTGCCTGACTCCAGATGAGACCTTCAAAAGGATTTGGGACGACCAGGCACGCCGTCACTGCGCCGGCGAAACAGGCCGCCACCCCGACCGAGGAATGTCGGTCGTGGATGTCGTATTCCTCGTCGAACATGCCCGCAGTGATGGTTCCCGCCGCCATGCCCGCTGTCACGCTGCTCGATAATCCCGCGAACAGCAGCGCTACCGCAAAGATGGCCGAGCTCGCCGGGCCCAAGATGGGGGAGAGCGTGGCCGCTGCGACGGCGAGGTCGTCTACGACAATGCCGTGCGCAAAGAAGGTCGTTGCGGCCAGGATGACCATGGCCGAGTTGATTGCCCAGCCCACGCCCATCGAAAAGAGCGTGTCGAAGAGCTCGTAGCGCAGACGCTCTTCGATAACCTGCTCGCCTTGGCCTTCGAAGTGCATGGATTGGATGACCTCGGAGTGCAGAAAAAGGTTGTGTGGCATAACGACCGCACCCAGGACACTCACGATAATCGCGGCAGAGCCAGTGGGCATACTGGGCGTGATCCAGCTTGCGGCGGCTTGCGGCCAGTCGACCTTGACTAGTGCAAGCTCGGCCAAAAACGAGAGTCCTACCACGCCTACGAAGGCGATGATCCAGCGTTCGGCTCGCTTGTAGGAGTTCGTCATGAGCATCGCCATCGATATTGCCGCCACGATGACGCAGCCCGCACGCACGGGCAGCCCAAAGAGCATTTGAAGGGCAATCGCGCCGCCCAGGACTTCGGCCATGGCGGTGGCGATGGTCGCGAGATAGGCGCTGCCGAGCACCGCGCGTCCCACGATGCGGGGGAGAAAGCGGGTCGTGGCCTCGGCAAGGCAGGCGCCCGTGGCGATGCCCAAGTGCGCCGCGTTGTGCTGCAGCACGATGAGCATAATCGTGGACAGCGTGACGATCCACAGCAGCGCGTAGCCAAACTGCGAGCCCGCGGCCATATTGGAGGCCCAGTTGCCCGGGTCGATAAAGCCGACGGTCACGAGCAGCCCGGGGCCGATATGCCGCGCAATGTCTAGGCCTCCGTGACCGCCGGTGCGCCGGGAACCAAAGTGTTGTTTGAGATGGTTGAGCATGGTGCGCTCCTGCGTATGGACGGCGTGACGTCGCATCTGGGTCGTGCGGCGCCACGCGTCGGATTTGGGTTGGGGCTACTTGTGCGCTTTGCCCTGATTGGCCACGGCGTCGATCTTGGCGGCGATGGTCGCCGGGTCGCCGATGTAGCGCTTGTCGAGGACGTTGAAATCGGTGTCGAAGGTGTAGACGAGCGGCACGCCGGTGGGGATGTTGACCTTGAGGATCTCCTCGGGCGTGAGGTGCTCGAGCTTCATGACGAGTGAGCGCAGGGAGTTGCCGTGTGCGGCGATGAGTACGCGCTTGCCGGCGAGCATCTGGGGGCGAATCTCGTCTTCGAAATAAGGCCAGGCGCGGGCGATCGTGTCCTTGAGGCACTCGGTATAGGGCAGCTGATCGGGCGCGACATCACGGTATTGCTCCTGGGTGTGGGGATCGCGCGCGTCGTCCGGCTCGAGTGCCGGCGGGCAGACATCGAAGGAGCGGCGCCAGATGAGCACCTGCTCGTCGCCGTGCTCCGCTGCGGCATCGGCCTTGTTGAGACCCTGCAACGCTCCGTAGTGGCGCTCGTTGAGCTTCCAGGATTTGATGACGGGCAGCCACTCGCGATCCATTTGGCCGAGCACGATGTTGAGGGTGTGGATCGCGCGCTTGAGGCGCGAAGTGTAGCAGACGTCAAAGTCGAAACCGGCTTCTTTGAGGGCGCGGCCGCCTGCCGCCGCCTCTTCGCGGCCCGTGTCGGTGAGCTCGACATCGGTCCAGCCGGTGAACAGGTTGAGCTTGTTCCACTCGGACTCTCCGTGACGGATAAGGACGAGTTGCATCGTCTGCTGGTCTGCTTGGTGCGCCATAGGGGCCTCCTTGATCTGGCACGGTGTGCGTGCCGTTTGCTTGACGCCGCAAAGGATACCCGTTTTAAGCTTAGAAGTTAACCAAGACTAACAAAACTGTTCTATTTGAATGGGATGGTGAAGGGGGGCTGCCGAAATGTCTCGATCTGTAACAACGAGGGATGGAAATTGGGCCTAGGTGTTACAGATCGAGACAAACCAAAACCGTCCCGCAGAAAATCTCAATCTGTAACATCTAGGCGCCAAAATCGGTTCCTCCTGTTACAGATTGAGATGTTTGAAGCGGTGAGCTTACAAGCCGAACTTGGGCGCCTTGTTGCCGCCTTGAGATCTGCGGTGTCGAGTCGCATCATGCAAAAGTCTGCGTGGCCCTCGTTTCCAGAATAATTCAAAGGGTTTGGATGCATATGTGCCGGCTGTCCCTGCACTAAAACGTGTACGTCAGCCTCCAAAGATGTCAAATTTCGACATGTTTGGAGGCTGACGTACATGTTTGATAGCAAGGCGTTGATGGTCGGTGTGCGTTACGCGATTGTTTCGAAACGGGCGGGAAACACAACGACGCCCCGATGCCCCTACTATGCCTATTCAACTGACTGTCTAAATATCTAGGGGAGGATCGCGATGCAGGCAGATTCCGCTCAGCAGCAGGGCCTTTATCGCCCCGAATTCGACCACGATGCATGTGGCATCGGCGCGCTTGCCGATATCAACGGTGAGCGCCATCACCAGATTCTGGACGATGCACTGTCCATTCTGGTCAACTTGGAGCACCGCGGCGGTACGGGACTCGAGAAGAACACCGGCGACGGTGCCGGTATCCTGTTCCAGGTTCCGCATCACTTTTTCCGCAAAGAGGCTCAAAAGTGCGGCCAGATTCTGCCGGCAGAGGGCGACTATGGCGTGGCCATGCTGTTCTTCCCGCAGGACGACAAGGGCGTAGAGGATGCCCGTCGCGTGTTTGAGGAGGGCTGCGCCGAGGCCGGCGTGCCGCTGCTCTTTTGGCGCGAGGTGCCCGTCGACCCGCACGACTTGGGCGAGACGGCACGCGCCTGCATGCCCACCATTCTGCAAGCCTTTCTGGGCCGCCCCGACGACACGCCCGCCGGCGATGCCTTCGAGCGTCGCCTGTACGTGTGCCGTCGCACTATCGAGAAGAAGGCCGATGCCGAGTTTGCCCTGCGCGACAAGATCTTCTACGTCTGCTCCATGAGCTCGCGCACTATCGTGTACAAGGGCATGCTCGTCGCCACGCAGATGCGCCGCTTCTTCATCGACCTCAACGACGCCGCCGTCAAGACGGCCGTGGCGCTCGTCCACTCGCGCTACTCCACCAACACCACGCCCAGCTGGGAGCGCGCGCACCCCAACCGCTTTATCATCCATAACGGCGAGATCAACACCCTCAAGGGCAACGTCAACTGGATTCGCGCCCGCGAGCCCAACCTGTACAGCCCCGTGCTGCAGCACGATCTTGAGCGCGTGATGCCTATCATCAACCGCGAGGGATCCGATTCCGCGATTCTGGATAACGTGCTTGAGTTCCTGGTCATGAACGGTCGTCCGCTCACGCGTGCCGCGTCCATGTTGCTGCCCGAGCCGTGGGACCACAACGACAGCCTGTGTGAGGAGCGCCGCGCCTACGACGCTTACCAGTCCATGCTCATGGAGCCGTGGGATGGCCCGGCGGCCATCGCCTTTACCGACGGTCGCACGCTGGGCGCCGCCCTCGACCGTAACGGCTTGCGTCCCGCCCGCTACTATGTGACGCGCGACGGTCGCTTTATGCTGGCAAGCGAGGTGGGCACCATCGAGGTGAGCCCCGAGAACATCCTGACGAGCGGCTGCCTGGGACCGGGCCAGATGCTCGAGGTCGACTTTGCCCGCGGTCGCGTCATCTACAACGATGAGTTGCGCGCCCGTTACGCTAAGGAAAAGCCCTACCGTGATTGGATTGCCGAGGAGACGCTGGCCGTCGACGCGCTCGATGAGTCCGCCGCGCCCGCGCCCGCCGAGGACGCCGAGGTGCCCGCCGCCGTGCGTATGGCCAAGCTCGGCTACCACTGGGATGACGTCGACGAGGTCGTGCGTCCCATGGCCCAGCAGGGCAAGGCTCCGCTCGCCTCGATGGGCATCGACGCACCGCTGGCCTGCCTGTCCAAGAAGACGCGCTCGTTCTTTGACTACTTCTATCAGCTGTTCGCTCAGGTCACGAACCCGCCGATCGATGCCCTTCGTGAGCATATGGTCACCTCGACCACGCTCTACCTGGGCAACCACGGCAACCTGCTCGAGGACTCCCGTACGGCCTGCCAGCTGGTGCGCCTGGAGCGTCCGTTGTTGAGCGAGGAGGAGTTCGACCGCATTTGCGCCATCGACCGTGTTGGCTTTAAGACCCGTCGTTTCCGTGCCGTGTACCGCCGCGATGCCGGCGAGGGCGCGCTGCAGGCTGCGCTCAAGCAGCTTGCCGAGGACGTCGAGGCTGCGGTCCGCGACGGCGTGAACATCGTGGTGCTGAGCGATCGTGCCGCTGCGGGCGAGGTGCCCGTGCCGTCGCTGCTCGCCGTGGGCTGTGTGCACAACCACCTGATTCGCGCTGGCGTGCGTACCTTTGCCGACATCGTGGTGGAGTGCGGCGATGCCGTGTCCCCGCACGACTTTGCGGCGCTGGTGGGCTACTCCGCAAGCGGCATCTATCCGTACAATGCGCATGCGTGCATCCGCGACTTGGCAGCACGCGGCGACCTGGACGTGACGGCCGAGCAGGGCATCGACAACTACAACAAGGCCGCGACGGCGGGTATCGTCTCCATCATGTCCAAGATGGGTATCTCCACGGTGCAGAGCTACCATTCGGCGCAGATCTTCGAAGCCGTGGGCTTTACGCCGGAGTTCGTCAACGCGTACTTTGCCGGCACGGTGGGCCGTGTGGGCGGTATGGGTGTCGAGGACGTTGAGCGCGAGCAAAACGAGCGCTACGACGCCGCGCTCGCTATCCTTAAGAGCCCGGCTCCCGATCAGCTGCCCACGCTGGGCCTGACCAAGTGGCGCCCGCTCGGCGGCGAGGATCACCTCATCGATCCGCAGACTGTCTACTTGCTGCAGACCGCCTGCCGTGAGGACAGCTACGACACCTTTAAGGAGTACAGCGCCCGTCTGCACCGTACCGGCCGTGCCGTGCGCCTGCGCGACTTGCTCGACTTTGATGCCAGCGGCCGCACGCCGGTTTCGCTCGACGAGGTCGAGCCCGCGCTCAACATCGTCCGCCGCTTTAACACCGGCGCCATGTCGTACGGCTCCATCAGCAAAGAGGCGCACGAGTGCATGGCTATCGCTATGAACCGCCTGCACGGACGCTCCAACTCGGGCGAGGGCGGCGAGGACCCGCGTCGCGAGACCCCGCTGGCTAACGGTGATTCCAAGAACTCCGCGATCAAGCAGGTGGCAAGTGCGCGCTTTGGCGTGACGAGCCGCTACCTGTGCAGCGCCTTCGAGATTCAGATCAAGATGGCCCAGGGCGCCAAGCCCGGCGAGGGTGGCCACCTGCCCGGCAAGAAGGTCTACCCCTGGATTGCCGAGGTCCGTCAGTCCACGCCCGGCATCGGCCTGATCTCGCCTCCACCGCATCACGATATTTACTCTATCGAGGACCTGGCAGAGCTGATCTTCGATCTTAAGAACGCCAACCCCGGCGCGCGCGTGTCGGTCAAGCTGGTCAGCGAGGCCGGCGTCGGCACCATCGCCACCGGTGTGGCCAAGGGCGCTGCCGACAAGATCTTGATCAGCGGTCACAATGGCGGCTCGGGTGCCGCTGCGCGCGACTCCATCTGGCATGCGGGACTGCCGCTGGAGCTTGGCCTTGCCGAGGCCCAGCAGACGCTGCTGCAAAACGGCCTGCGCTCACGCGTGGTGCTCGAGGCCGACGGTAAGCTCATGGACGGCACCGACGTTGCCGTCGCCTGCTTGCTGGGCGCCGAGGAGTTTGGCTTTGCGACCATGCCGCTCATCTCCATGGGTTGCCTCATGCAGCGCGACTGCCAGCAGGACACCTGCCCGGCCGGCATCGCGACGCAAAACTGCCGCCTGCGTCACGGCTTCCGCGGCAAGCCCGAGCACGTTGAGCACTTTATGCTCTTTGTGGCCGAGCAGCTGCGCGAGGTTATGGCACGCCTGGGCTTCCGCACCGTCGATGAGATGGTTGGCCATCCCGAGTGTTTGCGCCAGATCGAGGTGCCGGGCAACCGCAAGGCCAACCTGCTGGATCTGTCGCCCGTGCTGGCAAGCGCGACCTGTGAGTTCGGTGCCCATATCCCAGGCGCCGACGGTCGTCACTTCCTGCCGCAGATGGCCGCGGACAGCGAGCTCGACAAGACGCTCGACTCCACGCTGTTCGTGCCCTATACGGCCGATGCCCGTGCCCACTTGCGTCCGATTCGCTTCCGCGCTGATATCGCCAACGTCAACCGTTGCGTGGGCACCATCCTGGGTAACGCGGTGACCAAGGCACATCCCGAGGGCCTGCCCGCCGGCTCCATCACCATCGATTGCGATGGATCGGCCGGTCAGAGCTTTGGCGCCTTCCTGCCGCGCGGCATTACGCTCAACGTGTGCGGCGACGCCAACGACTACTTTGGCAAGGGCCTTTCGGGCGGCGAGGTGTCGGTGCGCCCCAACCCGCATGCGACCTACAAGTTCGACGAGAACATCATCGTGGGTAACGTTGCGTTCTTTGGCGCCACGAGCGGTCGCGGCTTCATTAACGGCCTGGCAGGCCAGCGCTTTGGCGTACGCAACTCCGGTGCCACGGTGGTGGTCGAGGGTTGCGGCAACCATGGCTGCGAGTACATGACGGGTGGTCTGGCGCTCGTCCTGGGCGAGGTCGGGCAGAACTTCGCCGCTGGCATGACGGGTGGCGTGGCCTACGTCTTTGACCAGTACGGCACGCTCAGTGCCCGCGTGAACCACGAGAGCGTTGAGCTCAAGGCCCCGACGGCCGGCGAGCTGGCACAGATTCGTGCGCTCATCCAGGAGCACGTGGACGCGACGCAGAGCCCGCGCGGCATTAAGCTGCTCTACAGCTTTGAGACGATGAGCAAGCACTTTGTGAAGGTCATTCCGACCGAGTACGAGCGCGTGCTGGCGATTGTCGCCGCGGGCGAGGCTGCCGGGAAGACGCATGCGCAGGCAGAGGAGCTGGCGTTTGACATCGTGACCGGTCGCGCGAGTGCCGCGGATGTCGCTCGCTTTGATGTTGCGGGCGGTGCTGCGGGCGCTGCGTCCGTGGCTGCCAGCTCTGCTGCTTCGACCAAGAAGGAGGCGTAAGTGCCATGGGTAAGCCCGGTGCTTTTCTTGATATCGATCGCGTGACCCACGAGCTTCGCCCCGTGGAGGAGCGCAGCCATGATTTTGATCCGCTGTACGTGGAGCTCGATGACGATGCATGTCGCGCCCAGGCGAGCCGCTGCATGATGTGCGGCGTGGCGTTTTGCCAGATGGGCGCGAGCTTTGGCAAGGCGCGCCCGAGTGGCTGTCCGCTGCACAACCTGATTCCCGAGTGGAATGAGCTGGTGTACCGCGGCCGCTGGGACGAGGCTGCCGAGCGTCTGTCGCTCACCTCGCCCATGCCTGAGTTTACGAGTCGCGTGTGCCCGGCACTGTGCGAGGCCGCGTGCAACCTGGGCTCGGTCGACGGCCAGCCCACGACGATCCATGACAACGAGCGTGCGATCAGCGACCATGAGTGGGCCAACGGCGGCCCGCGTCGCTTTGAGCCGGCAGGGGAGGGCGCACCCACGGTTGCCGTGGTTGGTTCCGGCCCGGCTGGTCTGGTGGCTGCATGGGAGCTTGCGCGTCGCGGCGCCCGCGTGACGGTGTTTGAGCGCGACGACCGCCCGGGCGGTCTGCTCATGTACGGCATTCCCAACATGAAGCTCGAGAAGTCTGTGGTCGAGCGTCGCGTGGCACTTATGCGTGAGCTGGGCATTGTGTTCGAGCTGGGTGCTGACGTTACGAACCCTGCGGTGGCGGCCAAGCTCAATGGCTTTGACGCCGTCGTGGTGGCTGCCGGCGCTCGTGCGCCCCGCGGTCTTTCGGCTGCGAACGTGGATGCTCCGGGTGTGGTGTACGCGGTGGACTACCTGACGGCTTCGACCGTCTCGGTGCTCGATGGTAGCGAGCCCGCGGTGAACGCGCGCGGCCTGGACGTTGTGGTCATTGGCGGTGGCGATACTGGAAACGACTGCGTGGGTACCGCGGTGCGCCAGGGTGCGCGCAGCGTGCGCCAGTTTGAGTTCTTGCCGGCTGCGCCCGATAAGCGCGCGGCGAGTAACCCCTGGCCGCAGTGGCCCAACGTTAAGAAGACCGACTACGGCCAGCAGGAGGCTATCGTTGCGATGGGCGGCGAGATGCGTGCCTGGGGCGTTGATACGCTCGAGGTACTGCTGGACAAGAAGGGTGCGGCTGCGGGTTTGCGCGTAGTCGATCTGGACTGGTCGGCGGGAAAGCCCGAGCGCATCGCGGGCTCCGAGCACGAGGTGCCGGCGCAGCTGGTGCTCATCGCCTGCGGCTTTACGGGTCCCGAGCACGGCGTGTTCGATGCGGTGGGCGTGCCTGTTGCCACCGCTGGTCGTCCGCTGCCGGTAATGGCTGCCGAGGGTTCGCACCTTGCGGCCCGTGTCGACGGCGTCGCCGCGGATGCCGCACCGGTGTACGTGGCCGGCGACGCCCGCAACGGCAGCTCGCTCGTGGTGAGTGCCATGGCCGATGCCCTGGCCTGCGCTGCTGAAGTCGCCGAGGCGCTGGCGCTGTAAAGTAGTCATTTAAGAACGTCCTCAATGACTAGTCATTTTTTGTCTAGTCGTTGGGGACACTCTTTGCGAGCGATTTGCTCGTTTGTCGACGTACGGGTGTTCATTTGTCGACTTCTTGGGCTGTGGTCACCTGTTGTTTCTGTGGTGGCTGCGGGCATCTGGCTCAAAAGGGCGGGCTGGCTGTCTATGCCTACCTGCGGTTTTGTTGCGGTGGACTCATTCGGTCAAGTGTCCCGTCAAGTGTTTGGTTAGCATCTGGTTTGCAGTCGAAGGCCTATTTTGCCTGCGCTTGCCTCGGTTGCTCGCCCTCCTCGTAAGCTCAAATTGAGGCCATCAGTTTGAGGAGGATGCCATGACTGACCAAGTTTTTGACCGAGCAGAGCTGGCCGAAGTCGTCGGCAACGATATTGCCGACATGGCTCACTTTTGGATGCTGCGGAAGTTTCAATTTCTGGAGCCGGCGCGCGAGCAGTTCGAGATTATCGTCGATCCGTGGCTGAGCTATTGCGAGGAACCTTCTCAAAACGAAATCATGGCCTACAACATGGCGTTTACCGATTGGCTACTCTTCGAGCGCCCCTATCGCCATGGCAAGACGCTGCTCGAGCTATATGTGGATGAGCCGCCAGCGTCAATTTCTCCTGCCTCGCTTGGGCGACTTAAGCAGGTGCGCGACACGCAGTACTTCTCTCGCTTTGGCATTTTGGACAAGGATTCTGCGTCCGGCATGGTCGCGCTGAAGGACACACGCACCGATCATCGCTTTGATGTCTACGACCCGCATATCGTGCAAAAGGAGCATTGGAATGACGGCGCGATTGCGGTACGCCTCGCCTGCGTCGACGATGTCTGGCTGACGGCGGGACAACTCTATCTGTATGACATCGCACGCCTGAGTGACACGGCGGTCGATGGGCCTGGTGCGGTGCATCCCGAGGATCTGCAGGATGGCTTTGACACCTCGTGCATCAGCTTCTTTTTGCGCCTGGTCCGCGACATCATGGGCGCCCAGGGGCGTTACGTAAAGTCCCTCAACATCTACGAACAGGAATGGGAGTAGGGGATGGACGGTTGTCGCCCGCCTTGCCCTCTGTCTTTATGTCTCGATCTGTAACGTTTAGGGACAAAAAACCGGTCTACCTGTTACAGAACGAGACGAATGCTTGGGCGCCGCTGGTTTGTCTAAATCTGTAACGTTTAGGGGCCTGGAGAACGTCTAACTGTTACAGATCGAGACGTTTGGCACCTGGCTGGGGGGAATGTCTCAATCTGTAACATCTACAGTCCAAAAATCGGTCTTCCTGTTACAGATCAAGACATTTGTCGGCGGAGGCAACGGTGACGATGGTCCATTTGTCCGATGTGGTGGTGATGGAAGTGTCTAATACCGTTTTCAAGCACAAGCATACGACTCGCAACACGTTGGCGCGGAATAGGATGCTCGCGCGACTCACGGAGGCGACCGAGCAAGGTGCGCTGCTCGCAACGCATGACAATGCCGAGCTCATGTGGCTGCGGCGTCATGTTGGAACCGACGATATCGCGGAGCCCGAGCCGTATTTGTTCTGTTTTCAACATGATTGGGATGCGCTGACGCCGGCGGAGCGAGCGCTGCGGTCCATCAAAGGGCTTGCGGAGTTTCATCCCGATTGGGCGTTTTGGGGCTATGACGCGGCGCTTTTGTGGGGTCTGGAGGTGCCGAATGATCTGCTTGGGCCACGATATCTTGTTAAGACAGGTTGCTCGGTGCCGCTGAGTGCAGGATGTCGGCTGTTGCGTCCGCAGGCGGCGGGCGCACTTGAACAAGTCGACGGCGTGCAGGTGACGTCGTTTTGGCGCACGGTGGAGGATTGTCTACTGCGTGCGCCGTTCTCCTACGGGTTGGCGATTGCCGATTCTGCACTGCGGGCGAAAGGCGTATCACGTGGGGATTTGTGCGAGCGCCTCCGCGCCGATTGCGAGGGCAGGCGAGGGTATCGCAGGGCACAGGTGATTGCGTCGTATGCGGACGGGCTGTCTGAAAACGGCGGCGAGTCTCGGTTCCGAGCATTCTTTATTGCGTACGGCTTTCCGGTTCCGGAGCTGCAGGTGGAGTTTCGCGACCCGCTCGATCCGAGCCAGGTGTTTCGCGTCGACTATTTTTGGCGGCTCGAGGACGGGACGTGTGTCATCGGCGAGCTCGACGGAAAGGGGAAGTACACCTTGCAGAGCGGCGAGGGTCGGGAGTCGGTTGACCCATTCGTGGCAGAGCGTCAGCGGGAATCTCATCTGACAATGCTCGGGCATAAGGTGCTTCGGTTTACGTTTAACGAACTCAAAGGCCCGGGGAAGCTAGTCGAGAAAATGAGGCTGGCGGGTATTCCTCGGCAGGTTGAATTGGCTGAGGAGTGGAGATGCCAGTGGTATGGACGCTGAGAGGTTTTGTCTCGATCTGTAACGTTTAGAGGTTGTTTGAGCTCGTAATTGTTACAGATCGAGACAAGCCGGTGAAACGTCGACCGAATGTCTCGATCTGTAACAGCAAGGGGCCCAATAACCCTGTACCTGTTACAGATCGAGACATTTCCCTGGTGTCGCTGGGGTGGGGCTGCAACGTGTTCCGTCTCCCCACATCCCCTCTTCCTTCCGTTAACCGATGCGTCTGCAGCAATCCAGCGGGACTAGGTGATAATGGACAAATGTTCAAGTTAATCGTGAGGGAGGAGCTCGATATGGCATCTGCCGATCGTCCCATATTGTTTATCAATGTGACCGTTCTGGATGGTTCGGAGCATATGGAGCCGCAACCCGATATGGCCGTGACTGTTGAGCGCGGCGTCATCACCTGGATGGGGCCGAGTGCTGTGGCGCAGGCGCCTGCAGGTGCCGAGGTTATCGACCTGGGTGGTGCGTATCTCATGCCCGGTCTCATCAATATGCACGTGCACCTGTGCGGCTCGGGCAAGCCTGTCTCGGCCGGCGATGCGGGAGCGCTGATGAAGAAACTCGATAATCCCGTGGGCCGTGCCATCGTCCGCCGCATCCTCAAGGGCAGTGCCCAGCAGCAGCTGGCAAGCGGCGTGACCACGGTGCGCGGCGCGGGCGACCCGTTGTTTGCCGACATTGCCGTGCGCGACGCTATCGACGCCGGCAAGTATCAGGGTCCGCGCCTGGTAGCGCCGGGAACGGGCGTCACGGTGCCGGGCGGCCATGGCGCGGGCTTGTTCGCCCAGGTGGCCAACAGCCCCGTCGAGGCAGCCGAGCAGGTGCGAGACCTGTATGCGCGCGGCGCCGACGTCATTAAGCTGTTCGTAACGGGCGGTGTGTTCGATGCGACCGAGGTGGGCGAGCCGGGCGTGCTGCGTATGCCGGTGGAGGTTGCCGCGGCGGCGTGCAAGGCGGCGCACGAGGTGGGTCTGCCGGTTATGGCTCATGTCGAGAGCACCGAGGGCGTGAAGGCCGCGCTTGAGGCCGGGGTCGACACGATCGAGCACGGTGCCCCGATGACGCCCGAGATCCTGGAGCTGTATCGCGGCGCCGCGGGCACACAGCTCGAGGGACGCGCGCCGAGCGTGACCTGCACGATCAGCCCGGCGCTGCCGTTTGTGTTGCTCGATCCGGAGAAGACCCATTCGACTGACACGCAAAAGAAGAACGGCGACATCGTGTGCTCGGGCATTATCGAGAGTGCTCGTGCGGCGCTGGAAGCTGGCGTTAAGGTGGGCCTTGGCACAGATTCGAGCTGCCCGTTCGTGACGCAGTACGACATGTGGCGTGAGGTGGCCTATTTTGCCAAGTATGTCGGCGTGAGCAACGCCTTCGCGCTGCATACGGCTACGCAGGTCAATGCCGAGCTCCTGGGGCTGGGCGGCGAGACCGGTACGATCGAGTGCGGCAAGGCCGCCGATATCCTGGTGACGCGCAAGAATCCGCTCGATGACCTGTGCGCTCTGCGTGAGCCGACGCATGTGATGTGTCGCGGTGATCTGGTACGCAAGCTCAAGGTGAAACGTATTCCCGAGGTGGACGCCGAGCTCGACACGATTATGGCCATGCCTGCAGAAGCGCTTGCCGAGGAGCTGGCCCGCGACGGCGTGGCGTAGGTGTGACAAAGGTGCAGCTCCGTTGCCGCATACAAAAAGCCGAGGTCTCAACACGAGGCCTCGGCTTTTTTATCGAACAAATACTTAAGATTTGGGACAAACAAACCTGATTAATTTGTCCCGCGTGCGGGCGCTAGGAGCGGGTTTCCATCTTGGCGTGGCACTTGGGGCAGGTGACGCGGATCTTGCCTTTGCCCTTGGGGACGGAGAGCATCTGGCCGCAGTTGGGGCACTTGAGGTATGCCGTGGTCTTGCGGCCCTTCCACATCTTCTTGGCCGTGCGTTTGGCACGCTCAAAGTCTTCCTTGCTCGTTCCAGCCGCGCGCGAGGTGCCGGCCGCTGCAGTTCCACCGCCCAAGCTGGCGACGAACTTGCCCAAGCCGGGGACGTTCGCGGTCGCGGCGACAAAGGCCTCGTTCTCCTTGCGACGTGCGTCGATGTTTTTGGACAGGCCGCGCAGCACGCCAATCACGATGACGGCGATGGCGATCCAGCTGAGCCACTGGATGCGGGCGATCGATCCGATCATCGCGATGATGATGCCAGCAAAACCCATTACGATGGTGAGCTCGTCAGCGCCATTGCGACCCTTCATAAAGTCATTCATGCAAATTGCCTTTCGTTCGATATGCTGCACGCCTTTATACCCGATTTAGAGCAAGGGGGACAGGTTAATCTGCACCAAGGTGGTGCAAACGTACCTGTCCCCGATACACCAAGATGGTGCAAAGCAGTCTGCCCCCAATGCCCCCAATTACTTGGAGAGCTTGTCGACGACGCGTTCGATCTCGGCGAGCTTGGCGGCTTTGAGGTCTTCGTCGCCCGATTCGATTGCCGAAGTCACGCAGCCCTCGATATGCGCCTTGAGCACGTCGGCGTTAATGCGCGCGAGGAGCGCCTGTGTGGCCATGAGCTGCGTGGAGATATCGACGCAATAACGGTCCTCCTCGACCATCCGCAAGATGCCGTCGATCTGGCCGCGTGCCGTCTTGAGCATGCGGGTCACCGATTTATGGTCTGCCATCATGGCGGGTCCTCGTTTCTGGTCGGGGGGGGGTACGTGCGGGTTGTTACGCGGCGGTCACGGACAGGGCGTGGAACTTCTCGCCGGCGCCCTCGACGGCGGCGGCGAGCTGCTCGGCGGTCACGGTGTCGGCACACTCCACCTGTACGGTCTGGGTCTCGTGATCGGCGTCGGCGTCGGTCACGCCGGCCACGTTGAGCAACGCCGTCTCGACGGTGGCGTCGCAGTGGCCGCACATAAGGCCGGAAGTCTTAATTGTGAAACGCATGGATATTCCTCTCTGTTGTGTCGGCTTTCCCAGGCACCCGACCTTGACCTTCAAGCCGTCGCTCGCGTACCAAAGTACGCGTCGCTCCTCTTTCAGGTCAATCTCTGGCACCTGGAAAACCCGTTCTAAATGGACGTAATAGTGAGCCTATTTTGCCACTTTAGGCTTAAAGGTTCGCAGGCGCAGTGCATTGCTTACGACGCAGACGCTCGACAGGCTCATCGCCGCGGCGCCAAACATCGGTGAGAGTTGCCAACCGGTGAGGGGGAAGAACACGCCCGCGGCGAGCGGAATACCGATGCCGTTGTAGAACAGCGCCCAGAATAGGTCCTGCTTGATGTTGCGAATCGTGGCGCGCGACAGCTCAATGGCGCGGGCGACGTCCATGAGGTCGCTGCGCATGAGCACCACATCTGCCCCTTCTTTGGCGATGTCGGCGCCGGTGCCGATGGCAAGGCCCACGTCGGCGCGCGCCAGGGCGGGGGAGTCGTTGATGCCGTCGCCCACCATGGCGACCTTGCCGCCCGCATCCTGCAGCTCGCGGACGTGGCGCTCCTTGTCGGCGGGGAGGACGTCGGCGATGACCTGCTTGCTGTTCAGTCCCACGCGGCGGGCGATTGCTTCGGCCGTCACACGGTTATCGCCGGTGAGCATGCGCACGTCGACGCCGAGCGAACGCAGCGCGGCGATGGCCTCGGCGCTCGTCTCTTTGACCTCGTCAGCCACGGCGATGGTACCGACAAGCTCGCTGTTCTTGGCAAAGAACAGCGGTGTCTTGCCTTCGGCGGCGAGCTGTTCGGCAAGGCCCGCGGGCACGGTAACGCCCAGCTCGTCCATCAGACGCACGTTGCCGGCTGCGATGACATTTTGTCCCTCGCGCGCCGTAACGCCACGACCGGGCACGGCGGCAAAGTCCTCGACCATGCGCGCGACAATTCCGCGCGCCTCGCACTCGGCCATAATCGCCTCGGCCAGCGGGTGCTCGCTTGAGCGCTCCAACGCGGCGGCCAGCTTGAGCAGCGCCTTTTCGCTCATGGCGCGCGAGCCGTCAGCACGCGTGGCTACCACGATATCGGTCACGGCAGGCTTGCCGCGGGTGACCGTGCCCGTCTTATCGAGCACCACCGTGCCCACGCTGCGCAGATTCTCCAGCGCTTCGGCGCTCTTAAACAGAATGCCCATCTCGGCGCCCTTGCCGGTGCCCACCATAATGGCGACGGGCGTGGCTAGGCCGAGTGCACACGGACAGCTGATCACCAGCACAGCGACGGCGGAGGTGAGCGCTTCGTTGACGCTTCCGGTCAGTGTCATCCACGCCAAGAAGGTCACGGCCGAGATCACGAACACCACGGGCACGAACACGCCGGCGACCTTGTCGGCCATGCGGGCGATGGGCGCCTTGGTGGCGTTGGCGTCCTCGACAAGCTTGATGATCTTGGCGAGCGATGTCTCGGCACCCACACGCGTGGCGCGGAAGGTAAACGAGCCGGTGCGGTTGACGGTGGCGGCGTTGACGGTGTCACCGGCGGTCTTTTCCACGGGGATGGACTCGCCGGTCAGCGCGCTCTCGTCCACGGCCGAGCTGCCCTCGAGCACCACGCCATCGACGGGGATGGACTCGCCGGGGCGTACGCGCAGGATCTGGCCGGGAAGGATGCTGTCGACGTCGACGGTGGTCTCGCTGCCGTCCTCTGCCACGACGGTCGCGGTCTTGGGCGCCAGGTCGATCAGCGCCTCGATAGCGCCGCCGGTTTTGGACTTGCTGCGCGTCTCGAGGTATTTGCCCACGGTGACGAGCGACAGGATCGTGCCTGCGCTCTCAAAATACAGATTGTCCATGCCCGTCATCATGGCCTCGCGGACCTGTCCTGCGGCTAGTTGGTCGGCCATGATAAACATGGCGTAGAGCGACCAGGCGATGGATGCGGTGGCGCCAACGGCGATAAGGGCGTCCATGGTGGGCGCGCCGTGTGCGAGCGATTTAAACCCGTTGATAAAGTACGCGTCGTTGACGTAGACGATAGGGATGAGCAGGACGAGCTCGGTGAGGGCGAGCGTCATGCTGTGGGTATGATCGGTGAAGACGCCAGGCAGCGGCCAGCCGAGCATGTGCCCCATGCCTATATAGAACAACGGGACAAGAAAGACGATTGAGACGATGAGTCGTGTGCGCATGGCGGAAGCGGCGGCCTCCAACTTTTTGGTGGGCGACTCCATATGGGCGGCGCCGGTCCTGGCTTGTGCGCTGCCGCTTGGGCCGGCGTCGGTGCCCGTGCTGACGGGCGAGGCCGAGTAGCCAGCGCGATCGACAGCGGTGCAGATGTCGTCGGGGGTGACCTGCGCGGGGTCATAGTCCACCAGCATGGAGCCGGCGAGCAGATTGACCGCGACGCTCTCGACGCCGTCGAGCTTGCTCACGGCGCGGTCCACGTGCGCCTGGCAGGCGGCGCACGTCATGCCGCTCACGTCGAACGTATCTTGGGCCATGACTTCCCCTTTCTGTGGCGTAGTGTCATGAATGTTAACCTGTCGATACTATACACCCATACCCCCTGGGGGTGTCTAGTAGTAGTTGGAATGTATGATTTTTCATTACAGATGAGGGTGGCTGCTCAATCGGTGGCCGTCTCTGCCAAACGTCTCGATCTGTAACAACTAGACCCCGTTTTACCGAGTATTTGTTACAGATCAAGACAAACAGTTGGCAGAAAACTCAATGTCTCAATCTGTAACATCTAGCAGCAAATATGACCTCTAACTGTTACAGATCGAGACGGACCGCCCGCGGCCAACTCAAATGTCTTGATCTGTAACATCAAGAGAGGTTTTTGACCCCTTACTGTTACAGATTGAGATGTTGTCTCGCGGGGCTGGGGTTTTGTCTCGTTCTGTAACATCTAGACCTGTATCTGCCGAGCTGGTGTTACAGATCGAGACAATTGCCGGGGAGGGGTCCCGTCACGGCAAGACGCCCGCCGCCTAGATACAGAACCCGGGGATCACGCAGGTTCGCTTATCGGGCTTGCTTGCAGGCGTGGCGTAATTAAAGACGTCGCCGTCGTCGCCCACGCGGTTCATATAGAGCGTGCCCTCGTTCTCCGACGTGTCGGGGCTTGCCGTACGCTCCCACCAACAGGCATCCTTGCCCTTCCACTGACGAACCATCATCTCGTTCGTGGTATACGGACTTACCTTGAGCTCGCGGAAGAGTTGGTACTCCTTGCCCTCGCCGTTGTAGATGTCGGCCAGGTAGTGAAAGCCCTCGGCAAATGACTCGGGCGGTTGCGTACCGCACAGCTCGACCATGGCGGGCAGCCAAAGGGTTGCGGGCAACTCGCTCAGACACGATGCACTGTTGGCGGCGCCAACGTTATTTGAGATCTTTTTGACGGATTTGATGAGTGCGCGCAACTCGTTGGGCAGCAGCTTAAGGCCGTCGCCGTTGAGCCATTCCCGCAGCTCGCAATCTGCCCAGCCGGCGCTCGGCGGTTCAGCCGCAGCGTTGCGCTCGGCAATACCCGCATCGAACATAAACGTCAGTCCGGCCTTGCCTGTACCGCCCAGAAGTTCGTCGTGGCGGATGCCCACAAGCTGAGCGCCGACCTCCAGCCCGTTGGCGAGCTTCACACGCTTGGTGCACGGATAGGGGATATGCCCATCAGCGTCGAGCAGGTGGTAGCGCTTGGCAATCTCGCGTGCCTCGCTACGGGTCTCGGCGGCCTTAATCTTGAGCGAAATCTCCTGCAGCTGGTCCCAAGTGTAGTCGTCAAGCGAACCGCGGATGCCGTCCAGGTAGTCGGGGATGCCAAAGCCATGGGTTGCCGCGCCAACGACGCCGAGCCCCGCAACGACCGCAACGACGCCGCCGATAATAAAGCGACGGCGGGTCATGGCGTCGTGCCGGGCCTGCTCCAGGATCTCTCGCGCGCGCTCGCCGGCGACGTCGACCTTAAGGTGCGTGCCAGAATCGATATCAATTGCGGCCTCGTCTCCTGCACCCTCGCGGTCCTCAGATTCTGCAGCGGGGAGGTATGTCGAGAGCACCTCGAGCATCTGCTGCTCGGTAGGGCGATCGCCCTGTTCGACCGAAATGCCTTTCATGATGATCTGGACAAGCGCTTTGTCGCCCTCGCGGCGCGGCTCGAGCGGCGCCGGCTTGGTCTTGGTCTTTATGAGGTAGAACGAGCCGGTCGCCGCGGCACCCGTCGACTCAACATCGAACGGCTTGCGACCGCTGTAGAGCTGGTACAGAATGCTCGAAAGCGCATAGACGTCGATCGCGGGCGAGCGGCGAAGGGCCGCGATGCCTTCGATATCCTGCGTGAGCATTTCGGGCGCGGCGTATGCGGGCGTGGCAAAGCGCCAGATGTCGGCGCGCCGGGTGATCGTGTCGTCGCCGAGGGCCATGGTCGCGGAGCCCATGTCGATGAGGCAGGGGTCAAAGGAGCAATCGGCAATCTGCTGCTCGAGCGTTCGGCTGGTGGTGCGGAACATGATATTGGCAGGCGACAGGTCGCGATGGATGACCGGATTCACGAGGCCTTGGGTCATCAAGAGCGCGCGAAGTACGGCGTTTCCGACGGCGGCGACCATCTGGGTGGTCAGCCCGCCCGAGGCGTCGTGCGGAAGCAAGGGCAGCGCCTGCTTGAGCGAGGTGCCCTCGACCCACTCCATGAGGATGAGCGGGTCGTTCTCGCACGATCCGTAGCCATAGACGCGCGGAAATCCGCGCAGGTGCGAGACGGTACACAGATGACGGTACTCCTCGAACAGTGCGGCGGTGTTGGCCAGGTGCGCGGCCGATTGCTCGGCGGAGCGGTCGGGGGCTTGGCCGGAAAGGATGGCGTTGTCCTTGAGCAGCTTGACGGCAAAGACCTCGCCGCTCGTGTTGGTCGCGCGCAGCACGTGCCCGATGTTGCCGTTGTTGCGGTGGGCCGTCTGGAGAATAAGCGTCATAAACCGACGCTTGGCGTCGTCCTCGGCGCTGGGGTCGACCGCCACGGCGGTGTCGAACGTGTCAAGACGGATGAGTTTGTCGCCATAGGCGCTATCGGTAGTATCCATGGCGTTCCTTTGTCTAGCATGGGTTGCTGCGCGTATACGTGGGCAGTGTGGATATCGGTAAAGTACCATGATAGCCACACTGCCCACGTATACCGCTGAGTATTGTCGTTTACGACGCAGAAGGTAGAAGACGAAAGACGGACGGCGACCGTCTTTCGATCGCCGTCCGCGCTAGTCCACAATGACAAGGAATGTCGTGTAGAGACCCAGATGGAGCCTGTCGCTGTTTTCGATTTCCACTGGGGGATAGACTTTGCCGGGCTCGCGTTGGTCGCGCGGCGGCTCAATCACAATATCGCCGTCGCCCGCGCCCGATTCGAGCACTGTGCCGTTGGTCGATCCAAGGCCCTGGGCGTACCAGTGCTCACCCTCAAGCCAAATGCGAAGATGCTCGCGCGATGCGTCGGCGCCCACATCGGTGATGCTGGGCGAGGTTTTGGGCAAAGAACCAATTACCGTGCCGCGCGGATCGCGTGTGAGGGGATGGATTTGCATGTCGGCGCAGTTGTCGGCATGGGTTCTGAGCAGACCGAGGTTGGGGGCGACAGTGCGCGGCTGCTCCAGGCTGCTCATAAAGCCACGTCCGACGGTAGTTTCGGTGGTGCCAAAATGCCCGCCAGTCTTGCTATCGCAAAAGCGCTCAACGGTGGCCACGCCTTGAACGGGATCGGCAAGTGCACCCGTTGCCACAAAGAGCATCAAGAAGAGCGTGCTTTTCTCGCGCACGGCATTGCCGTCAAAGTTGTCGATGCGATTGAGGGCATTTGCATATAGGCGGCTGTCCAGTTTGTAGCTGGCGAGAGCCGACATCATTTCGTTGGCGGCCGGACCGCGATAGTGCTCGGCGATTGCCCGATAGGCGGACTCGCCGCCGCCGAGCTTGCTGCAGATTGCCGAGGAAAGGTTGAGCGTGGTGACGGTAAAGTCGCTGTAGATGGAGGGCGCGCACTGGTCAGGCTTGCGATGGACGATGTAACGGGTGAGATACGAGCGGTTGGAAGAGCATTTCTCGAGCAGGGTACTGCCGAGATAAGAGTTTCCATTGATGAGCATTCGGGCGATCTCGAGATGTTTAAGACCGCCGAACGAGCGAATATCGTTATAGAGGACCGAGCAAGGCGTCTCTGCTGCCACGGATACCTCCTTTGATTGCTTCCTAGCCAATATGGCGATAGGAATTAATGGCCCCCGGTGGGCGACGTATTAAATGGCTGCGCAATATATAGCGTAACCAAAGCAACATTATAGGCCACATGTTCGAAATTGCAGGAAGACTGAGAGATTTGGTTTGGACTGGACGGAAATCCCCCTCTGTCTTGATCTATAACAATTAGGACCGATTTTACTCGGTAACTGTTACAGATTGAGACGTTTGTGAACCGTGTCGACCGTTTGTCTCAATCTGTAACACGTAGAGGAAGATTTGCCCTGTAGATGTTACAGATTGAGACAATCGGCCGGGCCCACCTCGAGCCCGCCCCGTTCGCTTCGTCATCTGTGGTTTACGTGGGGGCATGCGAAGCACGGGTATACTAACCCGCGGCGAATCTGCTCCATCGCTTAGAGCTGCTGCGTCTGGACGGCGCGTGATAGGGCTGCCAAAGCGATCGCCAGCGTGCTGAGCAACGTCCTCTCTGTGCGCACCTGTTTTTGTATGTATTAGCGCACTACCAAGCACGCCCGCGCGGCCGCATGCCGTGCCCATTGCGCGTGCAGATAAGGAACAACAACATATGCGTAATTCTGTATCCGACGTCACCGACGCCGAGATCCTGGACGAGACCCGCGAGGCCATGACCCAGGCTGCCTTCGATGCCGCCGATGAGGCCAATGCTGCCCAGGCCGTCGAGTCCGCTACCGAGAGCCTGCCCGCCTTTGACGAGCTGGGCCTTTCCGACGAGATGCTTCGTGCCATCGAGAACCTGGGCTACACGGCGCCGACGCCCGTGCAGGCCGGCTCGATCCCCGTGGTGCTCGAAGGTCGCGACCTGCTTGCCGCCGCCCAGACCGGCACCGGCAAGACGGCCGCCTTCTTGCTGCCGACCATGAACAATCTGGAGCACATCGCTCCGCCCAAGCCCGTGCGTGAGCGCGGCGGCCGCAACCGCCGTCGCGGCGCCAAGAAGCCCGAGGGCAACGGCCGTGGCCCTGTGATGCTCGTCATCACCCCCACGCGCGAGCTTGCCCAGCAGATCGACGAGGTCGCGAGCAAAATCGCCGACGTCACCGGCCATGTTGCCGTGACCGTCGTGGGCGGCGTGAGCTACAAGCCGCAGACCGCGGCACTCAAGTACGGCTGCGACATCCTGGTCGCCACGCCGGGCCGTCTGGTCGATCTGATTGAGCAGGGCGCTTGCCACCTGGACGAGGTCAAGGTGCTGGTGCTCGACGAGGCCGACCGCATGCTCGACATGGGCTTTTTGCCCGCCGTTCGCCGTATTGTGCGCGAGACGCCGGCCGAGCGCCAGACGCTGCTGTTCTCGGCCACGCTCGACGAGGAAGCCGTGGGCGAGATCACCGACCTGGTGAGCGACCCGGCCCGCGTGGAGATCGCGCCTGCCACGTCGACCGCCGACACCGTCGACCAGTTTGTGTTCCCGGTGTCCATTGAGGCCAAGAACAACCTGCTGCCCGAGTTCCTCAAAAAGGAGGGCCCGGAGCGCACCATCGTCTTTATGCGCACCAAGCACCGCGCCGACAGCTGCTGCCGTCGTTTGGAGCGCAAGGGCATCAAGGCCGCTGCGATTCACGGCAACCGCAGCCAGGCCCAGCGCGAGCGCGCGCTTTCGGCCTTCCGCGACGGCACCGTCGACGTGCTGGTGGCAACCGACGTGCTCGCCCGCGGCATCGACATCAGCGACGTGCGCTATGTCGTGAACTTTGACGTGCCGGCCGAGCCGACCGACTATATCCACCGCATTGGCCGTACGGGCCGCGCCGGCGAGCTGGGCTGGGCCATTACGTTTGTGACCGAGCAGGACGTCGACGAGTTCTACGAGATTGAGAAGCTCATGGACAAGACGGCCGATATTTACGAAGCGGGCGACCTGCACGTGGGTCCCAACCCGCCCGCCGTTGACCCCGAGCGCGATCCTGCCGCCTTTAAGGTGAAGAAGAAGACCAAGCGCGGCAAGTCCAAGAGCAAGAAGAAACTCGAGCAAGCGCGTCGCGACGGCAAGCGCAACGGCGACGATTACGGCGATGTTGCCGGTCGTTCCAACCGCGGTCGCGATGAGCGTCGCGGCGACGGCGAGCGTCCGAGCCGTCCCAAGCGCGGCGGCAAGACCCGCGTGCGCGAGGGCGTTCAGGCTCGCGTGGACGAGGCTGTGGAGAGCGTGGCTCGCGAGGTGGCTGCCGAGGAGCGCGGGGGTGCTGCTGCTGTCGAGCAGACCCCGCGCGGCAACCGTGCCGAGCGCCGTGCCAAGCAGTTCCAGGGCGAAGCGCACCGCCGTCGTCGTGAAGACGAGGACCGTGGCGGTCGTCGTCGTGTTGAGCGCGAAGACGAGGGCCGCGGTTCGCGCGGTGGCAAGCGCGGTTCGGGTGACCGTCGTCGCTCCGGTCGCGATGGCGAGCGCGGCGGGCGCGATGAGCGCCGTGGCGGCGAAGGCCGTGGCTCGCGTGACGAGCGTGGTACCCGCGGCGGCGAGTCCCGCGGCGGCAAGCGCTTTGACGAGCGCGGAGGCCGCGAGGGTGGCCGCGGTGGCGAGCGTCGCGAGGGCGCTCGTGGCAACGGTGGTCGCAGCGGCGCCGGTCGTTCGAATGAGTCGCGTGATCGTCGCGATCCGCGTGCCAGCCGCGATCGTCGCGATGACTGGCGCAACTACGACGACACCCGCGAGGAGCGCCGTGGCGGCTATCGCGGCGGGCGCGGCGGCAACCAGGCCGGCTCCCGCGGCGGTCGTGCCGGCGGTCGCGATAACCGTGGCAGCTATGGCAACAATCGTGGCGGCAAGCGCGGCGGCAGCTCCCGTCGTCCCGGCGACGGCGGCGGCAAGCGCAAGTAACATACGCATCGCGCGGTAAGGCGAGATGAATTTGGGCCCCGAGCAGACTATGCTCGGGGCCCTTTTTAGAGGGCGCAGCTTGAGGTGGGGCGGCTCCCTAACGAAAATGCACGGAGACGGTCGCGGCAAGAGATGTGGGCTATCGGCTTAGTTGGAGATTCGCGTATGCGGGGTTCTGGCATCGACGGAGAACGTGAAACTCCCCACTGACACGCGGCGGCTGCGGTGCCCGGGCGGACACGCCAGGGATTCCGCTCGCCGTCTGGCGCCCCTGCTGCCATCTGGCTTTCACGCTCGCATTCTTTTGGATGTGAGCGTGTTTTTTCACGGCATGCACGGGTCCCCCCGGGTGCACCGTGCATTTTTGGGAGTATTCAGCAGGCCGGGGCGGCTGTATACGCACCGGAAGCGTCTTTTTGGGCCAGCGAGATCCTTCGACAGACTATTTGGGTTGGCGGACGGGGTCCAGCGCGGCAATATCACGCGTTTCGCGTCGCGCCGGGCCCCAAAATGACGCCGATCGCGCGGCTTCCCCGATTCGCGGCGTCGCCGACGGGGACCGCGATACTGAATACTCCGGTTTTTGCACGGTCCAAGCAGGGGTACGTTGGGACGGGAAGGGGTGCCCCCGTCTTTTTATTCATGACGCAAGCGAAATTATGCAAGACAATAGGGCACCATGCACCGGATACCCAGATTGGGGGCGACATGCGCCGCGATACGGGGTCGGGTGCCCCACCGGGAATAGCCACGAGGGTTACAAAACTATAGAGACATCCAAATATCGCCTAAATACCGTTTATCGAAGAAAAAATACCGTTCACCGGTCATAATGATTGTTCTGGCTTTGGGCTTGTCTACAATAACTCCCGTAAAAAGAAATGCGGAAGGTTACCGAGTCCCTCGGACGTGGGCCTAACCAAAGTCTTTGAACGGGTGTGTCTCTATGGATGCATTCGCTTGATTTTGGTTGGGCTATATTTATGAAGGGACATGCCACCATGGGTTTCTTTTCTCGCCTGATGGGCGGTTCGGATGAGCAAAAGACTGCAGCTTCCGAGTTCGAAATCCTCGCTCCCGTTTCCGGCGAGCTTGTTCATCTAGAAAATACCAATGACCCCGCTTTTAGCAGCCGTGCCGTGGGCGATGGCGTTGCCGTGGTTCCCCAAGAGGGAACGGTGTGCGCTCCTGTTTCCGGCACCGTCGCGGCGCTGTTTCCGACTGAGCACGCGCTGGGCATCATGTCCGACGACAGCTCTGCTCAGGTGATGCTGCATATCGGAATCGACACTGTTAAACTTGAGGGCAAGGGCTTCCATGCGCTTGTTGCTCAGGGTGACCATGTCGACGCGGGCCAGCCCCTCGTCGAGGTCGATTTCGAGGCGGTTCGCGCCGCTGGCTTCGACCCCACGGTCTTCGTTATCGTGTGCGAGCGTTCGGAGAACTCGACTCTTCGTGAGCATGCTTCCGGCCCTGTTGCTGTTAAAGAGCCTGTCGTCTGGCTTTCCGAGTAAATTCTTGTGGTGGGTACCGTGGTTATCAAGCGAGTTTTCAACAATAACGTCGCAATGGTCACTTCGGACGATGGCTCCGAGCTCATCGTCATCGGCCGAGGCCTCTGCTTTGGCCGCCATGCCGGCGACGCTATCGACGAGGCGTCGGTCGAAAAGACCTATGCGCTGCAGGAGGGAACTTCTCAGGATTCGCGTACGATTGACCGCTTGGCACATCTTTTGGAGTCCATCCCCACCGTCAACCTCGTGATTTCCGAGGACATCGTTCAGATGCTCCGTCGAGAGCTCAATGTTGATATCAACGACAAGATTCTCATTGCTCTCGCAGACCATATCAGCCTTGCTTTGGAGCGCGAGCGCAAAGGCGTTCCCTGCGAGAACCCGCTGCTGCTCGAGATCCAGCAGTTCTATCGCAAGGAGTACGCGCTTGCGGGCCGTGCGCTGCAGATTATCAAGGAGTATATGGGCATCCAGATGAGCGAAGAAGAGCAGGGTTTTATTACGCTGCATATCGTCAACGCCACCATGCCGCAGCGCTCTGACCGTCTGATTGTTTCGGTCCAGCTTGTTCGCGACGTGCTCGCGATTGTTTCCGAGCACTATGCCACGACCCTTGACGTCACCTCGTTGCCGTACGAGCGTTTCGTTCGCCATCTGCAGTTTTTTGCGCAGCGAGCGCTCGATCCCGCGGCGGGGCAGGTCAATGGCGACGCGCTGTTCCGTATCGATGAAACGGCGTATCCGAGGGCGTTCTCGTGTGCGGAGTCAATTGCCGACCACTTAGCGTCTACCTATAACGTCGTCGTTACCGATGCCGAGAAGAGTTATCTCGCATATCACATTGTTAACCTGCTTGGAGAACCTGGTCTCTAGGCATAACGTGCCCACACATCGATTGATATAAGGCAAGGCTCACGGTCTTGTCCAGGGCACACCTATCTCAATTTGCGGAAAAGGAAGGGGAGTACCGCTATGACCGCAAAAAAGAAGTTCAATTTCAAAGCGCCGTTGGAGGTGTTCGCGAAGTCAATCGTTCAGCCGATGATGTATCTCTCGGTTGCCGGCATTCTGCTCATCGTGGGCATTATTCTGACCAACAAGACCATCTGCGCCGTGATTCCTGTGCTGGGCTCCGGTCCGTTCCAGCTTGTGGGCGCCGTTGTATATCAGTCGCTGATGTTTATCATCAACAACCTCTCGATTCTGTTCTGCGTGGGCATCGCCGGCGCCATGGCAAAGAAGAACAAGGGCCATGCTTCGCTGATCGCCCTGATGTCGTTCTTCCTGTTCCTGCAGGCTAACAACATCGTGCTCAACGCCACCGGCTCTCTTGCCGAAGCGAGCGGCATGCTCGGCCTTACCGGAACCGGCCAGAGCACCGTTATGGGCATTCAGGTGCTCGATACCGGCGTGTTTGGCGGCATCATTCTTGGTTGCATCACCGGTGCTGTGTTCAACAAGTACTCGAACAAGCAGTTCCCCATTGCCCTTTCGATGTTCTCGGGCGTTCGCTTCCCGTTCCTGATCATGATCATCATTTCCTGGATCATGGGCGCTGGCTTCTGCATCGTTTGGCCTCCGGTTCAGGGTGCCATCTCCTCCGTTGCCGGCATCATTAAGGAGTCGGGCAACATCGGTCTGTTCATCTACGGCATGCTCAACAAGCTGCTCGTTCCCACCGGTCTGCACCACCTCATCTACACCCCGTTCCAGTTCTCCGATGTGGGTGGCACCCTGACGCTGGGCGATCAGGTTATCGCCGGCGCCTATCCCATCCGTGTCGCCGAGATGGCAATGGCGGGCCAGCCCTTCTCCGATAGCACCTACTTCAACAGCTATACCTTCAACAACCTGTGGCCCTACATCGGTATCGGTCTCGCCTTTATCTTCACCGCTTACAAGGGGAACAAGGATAAGACCAAGGCCGTTATCATCCCGCTGATCATCACCGCCGTGCTCTCCTGTGTCACCGAGCCCATGGACTTCCTCTTTGTCTTTGCCGCTCCCGTGCTCTTTGTCGTTCACTCGGTTCTTTCCGGTATCTTCCTGGTCCTGCTCAAGGTCCTCTCCGTGCCCGCTTCGACTGCAGGCGGCATCATCAACATCGTGGTTTCCAACCTGGTTCTTGGTGTCGATAAGACCAACTGGCCGGTTATGCTGGTGCTTGGAGTCGTCAACGCCGCTCTGTACTTCTTCCTCTTCACCTTCCTTATTAAGAAGCTCAACCTCCACACGCCTGGTCGCGAGGAGGAGTCTGAGCTCGCCGAGTCCGTTGCCGAGGGCGAGGCCGCCGCGTCTGTCGCGGTGAAGCAGGGCGCTGTTGCCGCAGCTCCCGCAGAGGGCGTCGATGCAGGTATTGCCGACCTGGTCGCAGGTCTTGGCGGCAAGGACAACATCGAGGAGCTCGAGAACTGCTTTACGCGTCTTCGCGTGAACGTTAAGAACCCGGACCTCATCGATGAGAACCTCATCAACCACGTGCCCAACAGCGGCATCAACCGCAACGGCAACAATATCCAGATCATCTTTGGCATGAAGGTCGCCGAGATGCGCGACAAGGTCGAAAACGCAATTGAGAAGGAGCAGTAAACAATGATCATTACTCTGTGTGGTGGCGGATCCACCTTTACCCCCGGCATCGTCAAGTCCATCGCCCTGCGCAAGGACGAACTCGACGTTGACGAGATTCGTCTGTACGACATCAACGAGGAGCGTCAGCGCAAGATCGGCGTGCTCGTGGACTGGATTTTGCACGAGGACCTTGGCCTGGACATCAAGCTTACGGTGACCACCGACAAAAAGACGGCTTTTACCGACGCGAGCTTCGTGTTTGCCCAGATGCGCGTGGGCGGCTACGCCATGCGCGAGCAGGACGAGAAGATTCCGCTGCGTCACGGCTGCGTGGGTCAGGAGACCTGCGGCTGCGGCGGCCTTGCCTACGGCATGCGCACCATCTTCCCCATGGTCGAGCTGATCGATGACGTTGAGAAGTACGCCAAGAAGGACTACTGGATTCTTAACTACTCCAACCCTGCCGCCATCGTCTCCGAGGGCTGCCGCGTGCTGCGTCCCAATGCTCGCATCATCAACATCTGCGACATGCCGATCGCGATTATCGACGTGGTTTGCGCCGCGCTCGATATCGACAAGAAGGATGTCGAGTACGATTACTTTGGCCTCAACCACTTTGGCTGGTTCACCTCGATCCGCCACAAGGGCGAGGAGGTGCTCCCGCAGTTGCGCGAGTACATCAAGGAGCATGAGATTCTACTGCCCGACTCCTACCTCAAGGGCATGGGCTCGCTCATGGCAAAGAAGCCCGAGGAGGCAACCGACGAGCATCCCGAGCAGAACCGCCACACCAAGGGCAGCTGGTACTACGTCTGGAAGGGCGAGTACGAGATCATGGAGTGCTTCCCGGAGTACCTGCCCAACACGTACCTGAACTACTACCTGCAGCAGAAGGAGTTCGTCGAGCATTCCAACCCCGAGCGCACCCGTGCTAACGAGGTCGAGGAGACGCGCGAGAAGAACCTCTTTGATGGCATCGACCACTACGAGAAGACCGGCGAGATCGACGAGAGCACGTTCTATGCGGGCAGCCACGGCGACTGGATTGCCGATCTGGCTATCGCTCTGAAGAACGACACCAAGCAACGCTTCCTGGTCATTTGCGAGAACAAGGGCGCTATCCCCAACATGCCCTACGACGCTATGGTCGAGCTGCCTGCCTACATTGGCAAGAATGGCCCCGAGGTCATCAGCCGCGACAACATTCCTCTGTTCCAGCAGGGCCTCATGATGCAGCAGCTGAACTCCGAGAAGCTCGTGGTCGAGGCTACGATCGAGGGTTCGTACGAGAAGGCACTCAAGGCCTTTACGCTGAACAAGACCGTGCCTTCGATGAAGGTCGCCAAGGAGGTTCTCGACGACATGATCGAGGCCAACAAGGGTTACTGGCCCGAGCTTAAGTAAAAGCAACAGGGTCGCTGGCCGCATACCTGGAGCAATGCCCCGTCCACGTGATTGCGTGGGCGGGGCATTGTCATTTGGTAACGCGTTTTATCAAATATGGCATTTATCTGCGGTAATGTTCTATTTCACCGCCGAGGGTGACATTTCATACCGCCTGCCGAACTGCGTGGAGACCTAACAACTTTTTAGGTCAGTGTTGTGCGTGTAGCAACTTCGCCCGGCCTCGCCTCCGGGCTGCCATGTGAGAGGGGATCTTATGGCTCGACTGCACGTAATGGAACGCAGCCACGCTCAGGCCGTCATGGACGACCTGCACGATGCGCTCGGACGTCGTCTGGCGGTGAGTTCGCTCGCCCCGTGCCCCGTTGAGTTTACGGCAGCGCTCGTCAATCTGTGCTCCACCCAGAGCTGCGGCAAGTGCACGCCCTGCCGCGTGGGCCTGAGCGCGCTGAGCGATCTGCTCGCCGATGTGCTCGAAGGGCGCGCCGATGAGTCCACGCTCAACCTGATCGAGCGCACCGCCCGCACCATCTATCTTTCGAGCGACTGCGCTATCGGCTACGAGGCCGGCGCCATGGCGCTCACCGCCATTCGCGGCTTCCGCGACGATTTTGAGCACCACATTCGCGAGCACTCCTGTGGCTTTGACCGCGAGGCGCGCGTCCCGTGCGTTTTGGGCTGCCCGGCGCACGTCGACATTCCCGGCTACATCTCGCTGGTCGAGGCGGGCCGTTATGCCGACGCCGTTAAGGTCATCCGCAAGAACAACCCGCTGCCGCTCGTCTGCGGCCTGGTGTGCGAGCATCCCTGCGAGATGCACTGCCGCCGCGGCATGGTCGACGACCCCATGAACATCCTCGCTCTCAAGCGTTTTGCCGTTGAGCATAGCGACCTCAACGACCACAAGCCGCATGTGGTGGACAACACCGGGAAGCGCGTCGCCGTGATCGGCGGCGGCCCGGCCGGTCTTTCTTGCGCTTACTACCTGGCCGTGATGGGCCACAAGGTGACCATCTTGGAGCAGCGCCACCACCTGGGCGGCATGCTGCGCTACGGCATCCCCAGCTATCGTCTGCCGCGCGAGCGCTTGCAGGCCGAGATCGACTGGATCTTGAGCGCCGGCATCGATGCGGAACTCGATCACTCCGTCAACGGCGAGGAACTTGCCCGCCTGCGCGACGAGTTCGATGCCGTCTACCTGGCCATTGGCGCTCACAGCGATAAGAAGCTCGGCCTTCCGGGCGAGGAAGCGCTCGGCGTGGAGTCGGCCGTCAAGATGCTGCGCGCCATCGGCGACGACGAGCTGCCCGACCTGAGCGGCCAGCGCGTGTGCGTCATCGGCGGCGGCAACGTGGCCATGGACGTGGCGCGCTCCGCCGTGCGCTGCGGTGCCGAAAAGGTGAGCATCGTCTACCGCCGTCGCATCTGCGACATGACGGCCCAGGACGCCGAGATCGCCGGCGCCCAGGCCGAGGGCTGCGAGGTGCTGGAGTTGACCGCCCCGCTCGCCATCGAGACGGGCGAGGACGGTCGCGTGAGCGGCCTGCGCGTGCAGCCGCAGATTATCGGCGAGCCCCGTCGTGGGCGTCCGGCCCCGCGTGCCGCCGCCACGCCCGAGCGCGTCATTCCCTGCGAGCGCGTGTTTGTGGCCATTGGCCAGGACATTGATTCCAAGCCGTTTGAGGAGATGGGCATTGCCTGCAAGTGGGGCTGCGTGGTCACCGACTCGGACGGTGCCGTGCCCAACTTCGACGGCCTCTTTAGCGGCGGCGACTGCCAGACCGGCCCCGCCACCGTTATCCGCGCCATCAACGCCGGCCGCGTGGCTTCGGCAAATATCGACCGCTACCTGGGCTTCGACCACAAGATCAAGCTCGAGGTCGAGCTGCCGACCGTCCAGTTTAAGGGCAAGCACGAGTGCGGCCGCTGCGAGCTGGGCGAGCGCGAGGCCGGCGAGCGTATTCACGATTGGAATCTGGTCGAGCAGGGTCTCACCGAGCAGGAGGCGCGCCAGGAGGCGAGCCGCTGCCTGCGTTGCGATCACTTTGGCTTTGGCGCGTTCCGCGGAGGGAGGAACCTGGAATGGTAGAGCCCAACAAAACCACTGTCGGCGACAACAGCGAAAACGGAGCGCACAACATGGTCAGGCTCATTATTGATAACTGCGAGGTCGTGGTTCCCGAGCACACCACGATCCTGGATGCGGCCAAGTCTGTCGGCATCCAGATTCCCACCCTGTGCTACCTGCGCGATCTAAACGAGATCGGCGGCTGCCGTGTATGCGTGGTCGAGGTTGAGGGCTGCGACCAGCTGGTTGCCGCCTGCAACAACTACGTGCTCGACGGCATGGTGGTCCACACCAACAGCCCCAAGGCCCGCGAGGCGCGTCGCACCAACGTGCAGCTGCTGCTGTCCCAGCACGATTCGCAGTGCACGAGCTGCGTGCGCAGCGGCAACTGCAACCTACAGACCATCGCCAACGACCTGGGCATCTTCTACCTGCCGTACGAGCAGCACCTGGCACGCGAGGGCTGGGATTTCGATTTCCCCATCATCCGCGAAAACGACAAGTGCATTAAATGTATGCGCTGCATCAAGGTGTGCGAGAGCGTGCAGGGACTAGGGATTTGGGACCTGACCAACCGCGCCACGCATACCGCCGTGGGTACCCGCGGGCGCGCGCCGATCGGCAAGACCGATTGCGTCGCGTGCGGCCAGTGCATTACACATTGCCCGACGGGCGCACTGCGCGAGCGCGACGATACCGAGACCGTGTTCGACGCCATCGCCGATCCCGACAAGATCGTGCTGGTGCAGATCGCGCCGGCCGTGCGTAGCGCTTGGGGCGAGGAACTCGGCATGTCTCGCGAGGAAGCCACCGTTGAGCGCCTGGCTTGCGCGCTGCGCCGCGTGGGCTTTGAGTACGTGTTCGATACCGATTTCTCGGCCGACCTCACCATTATGGAGGAGGGCTCCGAGCTGCTCGAGCGCCTGGGCGCCGCCGCCAAGGGCGAAGGTGACATCCGCGGCTGGCCCATGTTTACGAGCTGCTGCCCGGGTTGGGTTCGCTTTGTGAAGGCGCGTTATCCGGAGTTTGTCGACAGCCTGTCCACGTCAAAGTCGCCGCAGCAGATGTTCGGCGCCATCGCCAAGACGTACTACGCCAAGGTGCTGGGCGTGGAGCCCGAGCGCCTGTTCGTGGTGTCCGTTATGCCGTGCACGGCCAAGAAGGCCGAGTGTGCGCTGCCGAGCATGATGGGCGAGGGCGGCGCGCCCGACGTGGACGTTGCACTGACGGTGCGCGAGATGGTGCGCATGATCCGCGCGAGTCACGTGAGCGTGGACACGCTGGTTGAGGAGCCGCTCGATACGCCGCTGGGCTTTGGCACGGGCGCGGGTGTGGATCTTTGGCGCCACGGGCGGCGTGATGGAGGCCGCCGTGCGCTCGGCATATTACCTGGTGACGGGCAAGAACCCCGACGCCGAATTCTTTACCGACGTGCGTGGCCTGGACGGCTGGAAAGAAGCCGTGGCCGATATCGATGGCACCAAGGTGCGCGTCGCCGTGGCACACGGGCTGGGCAACGCCGCCCGTCTGCTCGACGCGATTCGCGACGGTCGCGTGAGCTATGACTTCGTTGAGGTCATGGCGTGCCCGGGCGGCTGCGTCGGCGGCGGCGGTCAGCCCATCCACGACGGCTGCGAGCTGGCAGCTGAGCGCGGCCAGGTGCTGTGGGGCCTGGATGCGAAGGCGGACATTCGCTTCTCGCACGAGAACCCCGATGTCCAGGCATGCTACCGCGAGTTTTTGGGCGAGCCGCTCTCGCCGCTGGCCGAAGAGCTGCTGCATACCGACCATCACGCATGGACGATGCCTAACGAAGGGACGTGCTAACGATGCGCGCGTTTACTGTTGAGATGACGCGCCGGGGGTTTGCCTCGGCGCTTGCCGCCGGCGCGCTGTCGCTTGCACTGGTTGGATGTGGCGGCGGGGCCGCGGAGGCTGGGTCTGCTGCGGGCTCGGCTGCCACGGACGGCGCCGGTGCTGCTGCAGGGCCGGTCGAGGTGCGCGTCGCCTCGCTCAAGGGGCCGACCTCGATTGGCCTGGTGCAGTTTATGGACCAGGCGGCGAGTGGCGAGACGGATAACGAGTTCGATTTTGCGATCAGCGCCGCGGCCGACGAGATCGTGCCCAAGGTCATTCAGGGCGATGTCGATATCGCCCTGGTGCCCGCCAACGTGGCGAGCGTTCTCTACAACAAGACCGAGGGCGCGGTGCAGGTCATCGACATCAACACGCTCGGCGTGCTGAGCGTGGTGACGGGCGACGCGAGTGTGACCTCGTTTGGCGATCTGGCGGGCCATGCCGTCTATATGACGGGCAAGGGCACCACGCCGGAGTACGTCATGAACTACCTGCTGGAGCGCGCGGGCCTGACCGGCCAAGTGGCGCTCGAGTTTAAGAGCGAGCCCACCGAGGTGCTGTCGGCCCTGCTTGCCGATCCGTCTGCCGTGGGTGTGCTGCCCGAGCCGTTTAAGACGGCGGCCGTCGCCAAGAGCGAGGGCAAGCTGTCGGCACCGGTGAGCCTGACCGATGCGTGGGACGAGCTGGCAGGAGACACGGGCTCGCGCTTGCTGACGGGTGTGACCGTGGTGCGCCGCGCGTTTGCCGAGGAACATCCCGAGGCCGTGGCGGAGTTCTTGAGCTGCCATGCGGCGAGCGTTGAGGCCGTGAACGCGTCGCCGGCGGACTGGGCCCAGGCCGTGGTCGATGCGGGCATCGTGGATAACGCCGCGATTGCCGAAAAGGCGATTCCCGGGTGCATGCTCGTGTGCCAGACGGGGAAGGATATGAAGGCGGCGCTCGGTGGGTATCTGCAGGTGCTGGCCGATGCGGACGCGAGTGCCGTGGGCGGCAAGCTCCCGGCTGACGATTTCTACTACATGGAGTAGCCCGTGCGTGCGTTTGCTCGACAAATGACAGAGCGTATGAAGGCGGTGGCGGCAGCAGGTGCCGTCGCCGCCTTTTGGCTTGCCGTGTGGGTGCTGGTGGCGGGTCTCGTGGCGCAGCCGCTGATTTTGCCGGGGCCGGGCGCTGTTGCGGTGGCGTTGCTGCGCCTGGTGTGCGATGCCAGCACGTGGGCGATTCTGATGGGCTCGGGTGTGCGGATTCTGGGCGGGCTGGCGCTTGCCGCGGTGTGCGGCGGCGTGCTGGCGGGAGTCTCGGTGCGGTCGCGTGCGTTTGCGCACCTGGTGGCTCCGGCACTGTCGTTTGTAAAGGCGACGCCGGTTGCCTGCGTGGTGGTCCTGCTGCTCATTTGGTTGGGGTCGGCACGTGTGAGCATCGCGGCGGTCTTTTTGATGGCGCTGCCGGGCGTATATTTCTCGCTGGTCGAGGGTTTGACGCAGGTTGATCAGTCACTGGAGCAGATGTTTCGTCTGCATGGAGTGCGGGGCTGGCGACTGTTTTGCGCTCACACCTGGCGTGAGGTGCTGCCGTTTGTGCTTTCGTGCGCGAAGGCGGTCATCGGCATGAGCTGGAAGGCCGGTGTAGCGGCGGAGCTCATCGGCATGGCGACGGGCACCGTGGGTGAGCGCATCTATCAGGCAAAGCTTTTGATTGAGACGGCAGATCTGCTGGCGTGGACCGTGTTGGTCGTGGCGGCATCGTGGGCATGTGAGCGCGTGCTAGTGTGGCTGCTGCGGGTTTCGGGGCCCGTGGCGTGGCGCGCGGCCGTGCGGGCGCATGGGCGTGCGGGCGCCCCTGCTGGCGGCGAGGTTGCGGCGGAGCTTGCGCTCGCCGTGGGCGATCGCGCTCCCTGGGCTCCGGCGCTCGACGGGCTGGTGCTTCGTGTGCCCGCCGGTGGGTGCGCCTGCGTGATGGGCGCCTCGGGCGTGGGCAAGTCGACGTTGCTTGCGCTGGCGGCGGGGGAGTGCACGCCGTGTTCCATGGTGTTTCAGGATGCGCGCTTGGTCGAGTCCGCCGCGGCGCTGGATAACGTGCTAGTGTGCGCCGATGCACGCGTGGACGCCTCGAGTGCTACGGCCCTGTTGCGCCTGCTGGTGCCGGGGGTCGATGTACATGCTCGCGTGGCCGAGCTTTCGGGCGGGCAGCGCCGTCGCGTCGAGATCGCTCGAGCCCTGCTGTGCCCGGGCGGCGCGGTGATTCTTGACGAGCCCTTTACCGGTTTAGATACCGCTGCGCGCGACGCATGCGCCGAGGTCGTGCTCGACTTGCTCGACGGCCGTATGCTGCTGCTTGCATCGCACGATGTCGCCGATGCTCAGGCCCTCGATATCTCGGACATCATCACGCTCTAAATACCTACTCAGCAACAAAATGATTCGTTTTCCTCCGCCCCCATGGGGTCGGGTGTGCTATTCTATCTGTGGGGTAATACTTAGGAATACCAAGTAATACCAACGCAGCAGAAATAAACTCCGGATGCGGGCCAATCGGGTTGCCTTCACAGCCCGTCGCCCAGCCGCGTGGCCCGCATCTATCCGCACCACCGTCGTTTCAAAAAGGAAGCGCCATGGCAGAACACATGACCCCGGTTGTCGCGAAGGTCTTGCCCGAGGAAAAGGCGGCCTTCGCGGCGGCAACCCAGCTCGTGGGCACCACGCCGTCCAACGCCATCCGCATGTTTATCGCCGCGTTCAATCGCTGCGGCACCTTCCCGTTCGACATTTCGCCCAACGGGGCTTTTGGCGCTGCGCCCGATTCTCATCAACAATGACTGTCCCCAAGTGCCGGGTTTTGAGGAGGTTGGCATGCTCAATGCGCTGGTTTGGGCGCTTGCCTGTTTTGGTGTCGTCGCTGCCGATATTGCCCTGAGCATTGTTTTGTTCTCCGCGCTGGACATCGTGTCGGCACTGACGGGTTTCCCGATCGACAATCTCGATATTCAATGGTTTCAGGCCGCCGCTCAGACGGCGTCGTTTTTGATGGCGCTGCTGTGGTGGCGCTATCTGTGGCCCCGCTCCTTCATGGCGCGCCGGCAAGGTGAACGCCCGCTCGGCGGGGGAGCAAATGCTGCATGGAAGCGCATCGCATGCGTTGTCGTGATCGGCCTATCCATGCAGGTGGTCATTAGCTACCTATGCGACGGCGTGCTGTCGCTGCTGCCCGAGGTTGCGGCGGACTATAGCGAGCTCGTCGAGGAAACAGGCTTGGACGATACCAACCTTCTTGCCGTCCTGACCACGGTGCTCGGCGCCCCATTTTGCGAGGAGTTGCTGGTGCGCGGCATTATTTTTGAGTTTTCGCTCCGAGCGTTTAATCCGCAGTGCCGCCCACTTTGGAAGTGCCGGCGTCGTGTGAGCGCGCAGAGTGGCGCCATGGTGCCCTGGGCGGCCCCAAGCACGTGGGGTATCGCCGCGGCGATTGTGCTGCAGGCGGCGATCTTCGGTTTTATGCACATGAATTGGGTACAGGGTTGCTACGCGGGTGCCGCCGGCCTCATCTTTGGTTGGGTGCTCGTGACGACCGGAAAGCTCCGCTACACGATCCTGCTGCACTTTGCCTTTAATGCCGGGTCGTATTTCATGACGTTGCTCTGGTTTGTGAACACACCGTTCGACGTGATAATCACGGTCGCTATCGCCGGCGTCATCCTCGTTGAGGCAATGCGCTCGCTGCGCCACGCGTGTGGGATGGACGCAGCGAGCGCACCGCTGCCCTAGTTGCGACGCCCGCCTCCGTTGGCGCCCTGACGCCCCTGGGCCGCGCGATTACGCCCGGCAGTGTTCTGTGCACGCGACATGCCGCCGTGCCCCTTGCTGCCTTTGGGTCCCTTGCCGCCAGCACCGCCGTGGGCCTTGCCGCCCTTCTTGCCGGTGCCATGCCCACCGCCAGCAGACGTCTCGCCCGGGCGCGGCGGCACGGGGCGGATTAGACAGTGTTTGGTGTAGCCGATCAGGTCACGACGTCCGGCTTTTTCCAGCGCCTCGCGCACCAGCTTGTAGTTCTCGGGCTTGCGGTACTGAATGAGCGCGCGCTGCATGGCCTTTTCGTGCGGGTCGCGTGCCACATAGATCGGCTCCATGGTGCGCGGGTCTACGCCGGTGTAGTACATGCAGGTCGACATGGTGGACGGGGTGGGGTAGAAGTCCTGCACTTGCTCGGGCATATAGCCCATGTCGCGCACGGCCTCGGCAAGGTCCACAGCTTCCTTCATGGTCGAGCCAGGGTGGCTCGAGATCAGGTACGGCACTACATACTGCTTGAGTCCGTATTCGCGGTTCAGGCGTTCAAATTTACGACAGAACGCGTCATAGACGGCGCGGCTCGGCTTGCCCATTACGGAGAGCACCGCGTCGCTCACGTGCTCGGGCGCTACGCGCAGCTGGCCCGAGACATGGTGCTCCAGTAGCTCGCGCAAAAACTCGTCCGAGGCATCGGCCATGGTGTAGTCAAAGCGGATGCCGCTGCGGACGAAGACCTTCTTGACGCCCGGCAACTGGCGCAGGTCGCGCAACAGCTGCGTGTAGCCGCTCTCGTCGACCACCATGTTCTTGCACACGCTCGGCCACAGGCAACGCTTGTTCTTGCACACGCCGTGTTTGAGCTGCTTGTCGCAGGCCGGGCGGCTAAAGTTGGCCGTCGGTCCGCCCACGTCGTTGATATAGCCCTTAAACTCGGGATCGCGCGTGAGCAGTTCGGCCTCGCGCATGATCGAGTCGTGGCTGCGCATCTGCAGCACGCGACCCTGGTGGAAGGTCAGCGCGCAAAACGAGCACTCGCCAAAACAGCCGCGGTTGGAGCTAATGGAAAACTTGATCTCGGCAAAGGCCGGCACGCCGCCCGCCGCGTCGTAGTCGGGATGCCAATCGCGGGCGTAGGGGAGCTCGGCGACCTCGTCCATCTCGTCGGTGGTGAGCGTCGCCGATGGCGGGTTCTGCACCACATAGACGCTGTTGGGATAGGGCTCTACCAGGCGATGCCCGGTGATGGGGTCCATATTCTGCTGCTGCACGTTAAAGCTGCGCGCGTAGTTGAGCTTGTCGGCGGCAAGGTCGTCCCAGCTGGGCAGCAGGTCGTAGTCGTAGACCTCGTCGAGCGAACCCGTGCGGTAAACGGTGCCGTTGATATAAGTGATCTGACCGATGGGCAGTCCCGCGTCGAGCGCGTCGGCGATCTCGACGATTGCGTGCTCGCCCATGCCGTAGATGAGGATGTCGGCGCCCGAGTCGAGCAGTACCGAACGCTTGAGCTTGTCCTGCCAGTAGTCGTAGTGGGCCAGACGGCGCAGGCTTGCCTCGATGCCGCCGATGATGATGGGGGCGTCCTTGAACGTCTGACGGATAAGGTTGCCGTAGACCGTGACGGCACGGTTGGGACGGTGCCCCTCCTCGCCGCTGGGGGTATAGGCGTCGGTGTGGCGGCGGTGCTTGGTCACCGAATAGTGGTTGACCATGGAGTCCATGTTGCCGGCGCTGACGAGAAAGCCCAGGCGTGGCTCGCCGAGCACCGTGATGCTGGCGGGGTCGGTCCAGTCGGGTTGGCAGATAATGCCCACCTTATAACCGTGTGCATCAAGGACGCGGCTGACGATGGCCATGCCAAAGCTGGGATGGTCCACGTAGGCGTCGCCACAGATGTAGACGAAGTCGCACTGGTCCCAGCCGCGTGCGTTCATGTCGGCGCGGTTGACGGGGAGGAACTTATCGCGGCCCGGACGCCAGGGGCGTGAGGGCGCTGCCTGGGTGTGCGTGGTATGCCCACCCTGCACCTTACCGCCGCGCTTTTGCTGCTGGCCCTGTTTGTCCTGCTGACTGCGCTGGTTGTTCTGAGCGTGCTGAGGCTTTTTTGCCACGATCCCTCCCGGTGTTTGTATGCTGCACGTAATTGTAACCAGTCTTTTTGGGACGGGGCTAAAAAGACTGGTGGAGTACATGGGCTGCGGATCGGCGTGTCGATGCGGGAGCCGTTTGTTTCCAGACTGTGTATCTGCGCGTTGGGGAGCCCGTCTCGCGCGCACGCCATGTTGTCAATGGGTTACAGTATGAACGGCGGCTATATGTCCGCCAACGCACGAGAGAGTCGTCAACAAGGAGGATGCACGACGATGCAGCGTGCCAAACAGATATCGGAGTCCATCGAGCTGGGCATCATCTTGGCGCTCGCCGGTGGCTTTATGGACGTGTATTCGTACATTGGGCGCGATCATGTTTTCGCTAACGCGCAGACGGGCAACATCCTGCTGGTAGGCGTGAGCATCTCGGAGGGCAATTGGGCACTTGCGGGGCGCTACTTCTTCCCTGTGGTTTCGTTTGCTGTGGGCATTATGCTTGCCGACCTGGTGCACGAGCGGTTTGGCAGCGTGATTCACTGGCGCCAGGTAACGGTGTTCTTTGAAGCCGTCATCTTGCTGGGCGTGAGTTTTATTCCCGGTGGCGATTTTAACCTGCTCGCCAACTGCCTCACTTCGTTTGCCTGCGGTATGCAAGTCGAGAGCTTCCGCAAGATCCACGGTCACGGCATCGCCACGACTATGTGCATCGGCAACTTGCGCAACGCGCTGCAAAACGTGGACGATTACATCATCACCCACAGGCGCGGCTTTTTGGAAAACGGCCTGCTGTACTTTGGCGTGATTTTCACCTTTGTGTTTGGCGCCGTGCTGGGCAACTGGTGTATTGAGCGCATGGGCCTGCACGCCATTGCGGTGGCGAGCGTGCTGCTGTTTATCGCGTTTGCCATCATGTTTATCGATCGCGAACGCGACTTGCACAGGAAATGGGCCCGCATCATAGCTGACTGGCAGACCACGAGTCTTAAGCGCTAAGGTGCATGTTTGTAATGACAAGATTTGACGTCAGCATAGCGTGCTGCTTGAGGCTATAAAATAAAAATGCCATCTTTCTAGCTATAATTATTAGTTGAGGGGATGGACATATGCCAGAGCTTTTTATTCAAAATAAGACGACAGTAATCAAGTTGATGGTGCTCTGCATTTTATCTGCCCTGGTGGAGCTGTCTGTTGTTAAAGCTGAATCGTTGATTATAGACTATGGCCTTCTTCGCTCTAATTATCGTAACGTTTTATATATTGGGTTAGGCCTGCTAGTATTGCTCTCAGTTGAGCTGGTGACAAACCTGTTCAGATCAAAATATGCGGAGCAATTGGCTTCCGATGGCGCTAACTGCTTCTATAGATTGCTTGCCCGCCGTGCTTTAGAGCGGCCCTTAGTTTTAGCAAAAGACAGTGACTACCTGTTATCGCGCATTGAAGAGGCTGGGAACCTACAGCCGATGATTGGAATATTTACAACTGCGTTTCTTCCGTGCCTAGTGACGGGTTTGGCATCGTTTGTGGCGCTATCTAATATCTCTTTGTTGCTTTTGATCCCTGTTTGTGTTTCGGCATTGTTTATTTCGCTTCTATATCCGTTCGCTCTTAGTAAGCTATCGACTAAGAGCGAAAAGGCATTGGAGGCCCAGGCGAGGGGTTCTGCTTATTTAGCCCAACTAATAAATTGTCGACTTTACATTCGAATTTCTCGTTCAATTAACTTGGAATTACTTCGCTATAAAAAGATGCTTAAAGCCTGCAGGAACTCTCGAGTTGAGGAGAGTGTCTTTGCGAGATTGGCAACTGAAATAGTTAACGCTGGCAACATCATTACTGGCTTGCTTTCAGTTCTGCTGCTTATTTTCCTTGTGTTAAAGCGCGGGCTGACGGTCGGGATTGCGGTGCAGAGTTATCAACTTGTGCTTCTATGCTATTCTCCTTTTCCTCTTGTTCTGAATTGTTGGGCTCAGCTTCAGCCGTCGTTTAGGTCGTTGCGCCGTGTCTTGGAATTACGTCGTCTTTTGGAAGCTGGAAAACCTAATTTGATATGCTTCGATCACGCTGATCGAATTAGTTGGAAAGGAATCAGTCTCTCGTTTTCGTCGAGCGAAACTAATGAGAGGATAACAATTCCAGATTGCACGATACAGGCACCTTGTCTGGTTTTAGTAAGCGGCCCTAATGCATGTGGCAAATCTTCATTTCTGGAAGTATTGAATGGATTATTGTCGCCGGTTGCTGGCAGACTGTGTGTTAATGAGTCTACTGTCATTTTCGATGGCTTGACTTTAATCCAGCTACCCTGCGCAACTATGCCGCAAAGACATTTGATAATGGGGGGAACTTTCAGGAAGGCTCTTTACTATGGTCTTGTAGATATTGACTCTGAAAAACTCATCTATCTTTTGAAGGGTTTTAGCCTCGATAAATTATTTGAAGCCAATCCCATCATTGGAACTAGGGGACACAATTTGTCTGGCGGAGAACTGGCTTCTCTATTACTTTGTAGGGCCTTTCTGAGCAGCTATTCTATTATTATTTGGTGACGCATAATTTCTTTCGCAAATTGACAACCGCATAGCGGAACACGGCCCGC
>UQHT01000013.1 GCA_900540875.1 uncultured Collinsella sp. | reverse complement strand
GATTTGAATCTATGCCCAATTAACAACCGTCAGGGAATTGTAATTGATGGTGAAGGTTCAAAGGTTATTTGCAAAGACTAATTTAAAATTCCAGTTTGCTGTACTCGTTCCTAGCAGGGTTTGGGGCAGACACGCCCCAACAAGAAGCCGTCCCAAAGGGGCAAGAATGGGGACTGCGGACGATTTCTTGGACCGTTACGCGGCCCTTCCCAGCGCGGAGCGGAGCTCGGCCGGCGTGCGGCCACCGAGCGCATCGCTGCACCTCTCCGTATTGTATCGGCCGATCCAGCCCCCGAGCTCCTCGATGAAGCGGGCGGGGGTCCAGTCCGACCAGTCCCTGCCGTGCCAGAACTCCTCCTTGAGCAGGCCGAAGAAGCCCTCCATCGCCGCGTTGTCCGAGCTGCAGCCCTTGGCGGACTGGATTGGCTACACTGATGTGGACAGTTCCGGGAGGGGCGCAAGAGACGGGAGGGCCGTGTACGCGTTCCTGCGCGAGAGCCGCGGGGAGGGGCTGCCTGGGTACGTGCCTGTCAACTCGGTCTACGTCTTTGATGACCGGGTCGTACTCAATATAAACTTCACGGATGATGCCAAAACGGTCACCCGTGAGGAAGTGTTGGGTTCGAGTGCTATGGACAATGTTCCAGCATGCTGGGATCGAACTCGCTAGCCGGAATCACACGGTACCCGTGACGCAGCAGCAGATCGACAAAAACACCGTTGCCCGCGGTGAGCGTACCGCTAAAGGTGCCATCGTAGACGCGACCCGCGCCGCACGAGGGGCTACGGTCCTGAAGGACGCACACAGAGATCTCGGACGGGCCGCCAAAGTGCTCGCACATATCGAGCGCGCGCTGGGCACCCAGGCGAAACTCGCAATCGACCGAGATGCCCTCGCAGGTGCGGACCTCACCGTCCACAATCTCGGATGGCTTGCGCGGCGTGGGCAGGCCACCAAAAACCTCGGGGCATACCAGTAAGACCTCGGTCCCCGTACCATCGCAAGCCTCGACCAACTCGCGATGGTAATTATCGAGCCCGTTATACTTACAGCTCTCGCCCATCAAGCAGGCACTTACCACGATCTTCATATAACAACTCTCCTCACGCAAAATCGCCCCATTTGAGATGAACACTCAAATGGGGCGATCGACACTGCGCAACTAGTATTACTGCTGCTTTGGCATCAGCGGATTCTCACGCGTGAGGAGATTCATAAACTCCTCGCCCGTGATGGTCTCCTTCTTGTACAGATAACGAGCCAGCTCGTGGAGCTTAAACTTGTTTTCCTTCAGGATCTGCAGGGCGCGGTCGTGCGCATCCTCGATCAGCTTGGCGACAATTGCATCCACGCGCTCGGCCGTACCGGGGGCGCAAGTGAGCGACGTATCCTGGTTGAGGTACGCGTTCTGGACAGTACCGAGCGCCATCATGCCAAACTCGTCGGACATACCAAAGCGCGTCACCATGTTGCGGGCAAGCTTGGTGGCCTGCTCGATATCGTTGGCGGCACCGGTCGTCATCTCGCCAAAGATAAGCTCCTCGGCTGCACGGCCACCGCAATAGACAGCGAGCTTGTCCAGGACTTCCTGGCGCGTGGTCAGGAAGCGCTCATCCTCCTCGACCTGCATGGTGTAGCCCAGAGCACCGCTCGTACGCGGCACGATGGTGATCTTGGTAACCGGCGCAGAACCCTTCTGGCGGGCGGCAACGATGGCATGGCCGATCTCGTGATAGGACACGACCTGTTTCTCGTGGTCGGACAGAACCGTGGACTTACGCTGCTGGCCGGCGATGACGACCTCCACCGACTCCTCAAAGTCATCCTGAGTCGCGCGCTTGCGACCCTCGCGGACGGCACGCAGCGCGCCCTCGTTGATGATGTTGGCCAGGTCGGCGCCCGAGGCACCGGGCGTGGCGCGGGCAATCGCGGTCAGGTCGATCGGCGGCTCCGTCTTCACGCTCTTTGCATGCAGCTCGAGGATGTTCTTACGTCCGGTCAGGTCGGGCAGCTCAACGGGGATGCGACGGTCAAAACGGCCGGGGCGCAGCAGGGCCGGGTCAAGGCTGTCGGGACGGTTGGTAGCAGCAAGAACGACGATACCCTTGTGGTTATCGAAGCCGTCCATCTCGGTCAACAGCTGGTTGAGCGTCTGTTCGCGCTCGTCGTTGCCACTAAAGCCGCCGCCATCGCGCTTCTTACCGATGGTATCGATCTCGTCGATAAACACGATGCACGGGGCCTTTTCCTTGGCCTGCTTAAACAGATCGCGAACCTTAGCGGCGCCGCGGCCAACGAACATCTCAACAAACTCAGAACCAGAAATACTAAAGAACGGCACGCCCGCCTCGCCGGCCACAGCCTTGGCAAGCAGGGTTTTACCGGTACCCGGAGGACCGACAAGGAGAGCACCGCGCGGCAGCTTGGCGCCGATTTCCTCGTAGCGCTGCGGCTTCTCCAGAAAGTCGACGACCTCCTTGAGAGACTCCTTAGCCTCTTCCTGGCCGGCGACGTCCTTAAAGGTCACGCCCACGTCCTTGGAGGCGATCACGCGCGCGCCGGACTTACCCAGTCCGCCGCCGCCAAAGCCACCGCCGCCAAAGTTCATCGACGGGCCGTCATCACCCATAGCCTTCTTCATACGGCGGTTGAGCCACCAACCGATAAGGAAGAAGATGGCCATGGGAAGGATAAGCGTGAGCAGGTAGTAGGTCATCAGACCCGAGTTCTTATCGGGAACGACCGACTCCAGGGACGCACCGGATTCAAGCACGCGATCGGTAAAACCCGCATCATTCGGCACACCGGTCGTCTTGTAGGCGATATTCTCGTCCTCGCCCTTTTTGGTGTAATAAATGGTGTAATCGTCCGTGTTGTATTCGACCTTATCGACGCTCTTCTTATCGAGCGCTTTGACAAACGTCGAGTAATCGGTCTTCGTAATCTGCTGCGTGTGACCGATGTTGGGGAACAGAACGGTCGAGAGCACGAGGTAGACGACGAAGGCGATGAGCACGTAGAGGATCATATTCCGTCTACGTTTGTTGTCATCCATCTCCATCTGCTTGAACTCCATCTACTGGGGTTGATAATGCTATCTAGAATACCCAACCCAGACGGCGATAAACCGACGCCGGGCACGAAAGGACAGAGATGGCATCACTGGAAGTCGGCAAGGTTCAAATCTACACGGGCGACGGAAAGGGCAAAACCACGGCCGCCTTGGGGCTGGCTTTGCGTGCCACAGGTTATGGTCTCAACGTACTCATGCTGCAGTTTGCCAAGAAGCTGCACTGCGCCGAACACGATGCCGCGCCGCGCCTGGGACTACGCATTGTACAGGCCGATCGCGACACGCCCGAGACTTGCGCCGCGCAGATCATGGAGCTCGCACGCGAGCAGATTAGCCAGGTAGACATGCTGATCTTGGATGAACTGGGAGAAGCCATGCGACGGGGCTTTGTGACGCGCGAAGATGTCGAAGCGTTGATCGCGATGAAACCGACCACCACGGAGCTCGTGCTCACCGGCCGCGGCTTGCTGCCCCTCGCCGACCTTGCCGACCTAGTAACCGAAATGCGCCCCGTCAAACACTACTTCGACGAAGGCCTCCTAGCCCGCCAAGGCATCGAATACTAGCCATTGCGGACGTCCCCAATGGCTAGGCAGTGGCGCGGCCTAGCCAGTTGCCGCTGTGATGGTAGACGGTGAACATCGTGGCGGTGATTACCCAGGTTACGGGGTAGACCAGCAGCAGATGCTCGAGCGAGGGGTCGAGCGGCATAATCGCGAACACCCACGCCACGCGGAGCACGACCGTGCCGAAGATCGTGAGCATCATAGGCTGGAAGCTCACGCCAGCGCCGCGGATGGAGCCGGACGCGTTTTCGATAATCGAGAAGATCGCGTAGAACGGCGCGATGAAATGAAGAATCGTCGTGGTGTAGGCCGAAATTGCGGCATCGTCGATAAACAGACGCGAAAAGCGGGCCCGAGAATACCAGCAGCACGGCAGACAGGCCACCGATAAGCACAAATGAAAGCACGAGCGACGTGTGGTATCCCTTTCGCATGCGATCGTAATTGCGCGCACCAAAGTTCTGCGCCGAGAACGTAGTAATCGACACACCAAGCGCCTCGGTCACCATCCAGATAATGCCGTCCAGGCGACCGGAAAGACCCCAAGCGGTCGTGACATCGGCTCCAAACGAGTTGACCGACACCTGAATCAAAACGTTGGAGATCGAATACGCAGCAGACTGAACGCCCAGCGGCAAACCGCACGAAAGCATGCTCTTGCAAATGCCGCGATCGATACCGAGTTTGGATAGCGACAACCGCCACGCCCCCGGAGCGCGCATCATGCGGATCACAATCATCGTGGCATTGGTGCAGATAGTCAGCGCCACCGCGATGCCGCAGCCCAGCGCTTCCATGTGCAGCACGGCGACAAAGAGAATGTCGAGCGCAACGTTGACGAAGCAGCCGGAGGCGATAATGACCGCCGGACCGCGCGTGTCGCCCACGGCGCGCAACAACGCCGTCCCCATATTGAGCAGCAGCGCCGCAAACACGGCGGCAAAGTAGCAACGGGCATACGCCACACCCTCGGCCAGCAGCTCATGCGGCGTATTCATCAACACAAGCATCGGCTCGACAAACACCATGCCCAGAATGGAAATGACAATGCCGCCCACCAGCGCGAGCGTCATGGCCGTATGGACCGATAGGCTCAAGCGCTCGTCATCGTGCTGACCAAAAAACTGGCCGGTAATAACGGCACAGCCAGCACCAACACCGACGCAAAAACCAATGCAGAGCTCCGTAAGCACCATCGTGGCCTGAATGCCACCCAGCGCTAGCTTGCCGCCAAACTGACCGACGATATAGGTACCGATAAGCGTGTATGCCTGCTGAAAGAACGAACTAAAGAAGATAGGGACGCACAGCGACAGCAGCTGCTGCCAAATAACGCCCTGCGTTACATCGATAGCCGTAGATTTCTTAGCCACACGCCCTCCCCACCAGCGTACGTCAAACAACAAAACGGCAATTTAAGACCAAAGCCAATACCAGCTTAGCACCGACCGACGTCGGCCGAAACGCCCCGAACCAGAGCCCGGTGCGAACTATCTGCCTAGTGATACAGACCCGGCTGGTAGTGGTACTCGTTGCTCACATGCGGGCACAGCTGCCAAAAGGCAACAGCACTTGCCGCGGCCACGTTGAGTGAATCGACCCCATGCGCCATCGGAATACGCACGGCGCGGTCGCAGCCTGCAATGGTCTTGGCGCCCAAGCCAGCACCCTCGGTGCCCATAAAGATTGCCAGGCGGTCAATCTCCTGGAGCGCGGGATCGTCCAGCGACACCGAATCATCCGTCAACGCCATAGCAGCACACGAAAAGCCGGCATCGTGCAGCGCCGCCAGCCCATCATGCGGCCATACGCGCACCTCGCTGCCAATGCGCGTCCAGGGCACCTGGAACACCGTGCCCATGCTCACGCGGGCCGAGCGACGGTACAGCGGGTCACAGCAAGTGGGGCTCACCAAAATACCGTCGACGTTCAGCGCAGCCGCCGAGCGGAAAATCGCACCGACGTTGGTGTGGTCGACAATGCCCTCGAGCACGCACAGGCGCACCGGGCGCTCCCCCGCCGCCTCGACGACGCCGCCCAAGAACTCATCAACCGGAATCTGTCGCGGGCGACGAAATGCCGCGAGTGCACCGCGCGTCACGTTAAAGCCCGTCAGCTGCTCCATAAGCTCCATCGAGGCCACGAACACAGGAACCGGACCTGCGCCCTCGCGCACAACAAGCTCCTCAAACAGCGGCATCATCTGATCGAGCCAGCGTTCGCCCAAAAGAAAGCTCACCGGCTGGTATCCAGCGCGCACCGCGCGCTCGATGACCTTGGCACTCTCGGCGATAAAGATGCCCTTTTGCGGCTCCAGCACGCAGCGCAGCTCGCGCTCGGTCAGTCGCACGTAGGCATCGAGCCGCTCGTCCTCGAGCGAATCGATTCGCAGCACCTCAACGGCATCAGTCATAGCAGCCAGCCCGCACCCTTCTTTACAGCACATCTATACCAAACGAGGCGACGCTAAGCGCCGCCCCATGCATTCAAACAACCCGATGATACCGTTCACGCCAGACGATTTACGCATCAACGCGACGATACGTCACGAACTCATAATCGACACCCTCGTCGCCCTCGCCCGAGGCAATCGTGGCAGCACCGCCACGCCGCGCAATCTCCCACGCGGGATCGGCGTCCAAGTCGGGAAAGCACGTGTCCACGGGATGGACGCAGTGGTTATGCGTGACCTCGGCCTCCACGCAGTACGGCAAAAACTGACGATACACCTCGCCACCGCCGATCACCCACGCAACGGGTTCATAGGCCACGGCGGCGAGCGCTTCGTCAACGCTATGCACCACGTCGACGCCCTCGGCAGCAAAGTCCTCATCGCGCGTGAGCACGATATTGCGGCGGTTCTTGAGCGGTCGTCCGCCGGGAAAACTCAACAGCGTCTTGCGACCCATAATGACCGGGCAACCCTTGGTGCATGCCACAAAATGACGCATGTCGGCACGGTTGGACACGACCATGTCGCCCTCGCACCCAATACCCCAGTCATCGCACACGGCGACAATGGCAGAAAGCTTACACGTCATGCGCGTCACCTACACCGCAATGGGGATGTTCTTGACCTGCGGGCCGTGCTCATAGCCCTCGACAATCAGATCATCGGTCGTAAACGCATAGAAGTCATGCACATCGGGGTTGAGCGTTACCTTGGGCGCGGCAAACTGCGGACGCTCGATAAGCTCGCGGACGATATCGACATGACGGTCGTAAATGTGGGCATCGGCAATCACATGCAGCAGCTCGCCAGCGATCATATCGACCGACTGAGCAACCATCATCAGCAAAATGGCGTACTGGCACACATTCCAGTTGTTCGCGGCCAAAATGTCCTGGCTACGCTGGTTGAGAATCATGTTGAGCGTCGGTTTGTCATCCTGCGGGCGCTGCGTCACGTTATACGTCACGCTGTAGGCGCACGGATACAGGTGCATCTCGGACAGGTCGCTAAACACGTAGGTATTCGTCATAATGCGGCGGCTGTACGGAGTGTTCTTAAGGTCGTACAGCACGCGATCCATCTGGTCAAAGTCGCCCTCGGCATAATGGCTCTTCTGCCCAATCTGATACCCGTAGGCCTTGCCGATGGAGCCGGTCTCGTCGGCCCACTCATCCCAAATATGGCTGTTGAGATCATGCACGTTATTGGACTTCTTTTGATAGATCCATAGGATCTCATCCATGGCAGATTTGAGGGCCGTACGACGCAGGGTAAGAGCCGGAAACTCCTCACGCAGGTCATAGCGCGCCGTGACACCAAAGTTTTTAATGGTATAGGCAGGGGTGCCATCCTCCCACACCGGACGGACCTTTTGTCCCTCGGTGGTGGTGCCATGGTCCAGAATATCGCGGCACATGGTTACAAACTGTTGATCAGCCTTGCTCATTGACCCTCCTGTCAGTTGCCTATAGGCTATTTTTTATTCTAGCCCAGGCGCGCGAGTGTCGGATTGGACACTTGGGCCGGCACACGCAATGCACGGCAGCACAGCACCGTCTGCGCCAACGCAACACCTTTGCTTTTCTGACATATGCCAGAAATGCCTTGCTCTGCGGCGCATGCGCGTTATCCTATTGTTGACATATGTCAGATAAGGAGAGTGTATGGCAGGAAGACGCGAAAAATTGCGCCGCGTCGGGATCATCCCCGAATACCGCGGCTTTACCCCTGACGGCCTAGCCAGTGGAGACGCCATCTACATGACGGTCGACGAACTCGAGGTGCTGCGCCTGTGCGACCTGGAAGGCCTTAACCAAGAGGCAGTCGCACAGCAGATGGGCATCGCCCGCGCCACAGTGGCGGCTATTTGCAGCCGATCGCATCGCAAAGTGGCAAACGCGCTGGTTAATGGTCGGGCGCTCATCATCGAAGGCGGCAATATCGCGTACTCCCCCATCACCACGGCAACGGCCGTATGGCCAGCAAAGGAGGTCGACACCATGAGGGTGGCAACCACGTACGACAACGGCAACATCTTTATGCACTTTGGCCGCAGCGAGCAGTTCAAGATCTACGACATTCAGGATGGCAAGGTACTCAACGAGCAGGTCGTGGGCACCGGCGGCACCGGCCACGGTGCCCTTGCGGGCCTGCTCGCCAACGGCGGCGTGGACACGCTCATCTGCGGCGGCATCGGCGGAGGCGCTATCAACGCGCTTGCCCAAGCCGGCATTACGGTATACGCAGGTGCCCAGGGCAGCTGCGACGCTTGCGTCGAGGCCCTTATCGCCGGCACGCTCGCACAGAACGGCGAGGCCACGTGCGGCTGCCACGGCCATGACCACGACCACGCCCACGAGCATGGCGATTCCTGCGGCTGCCACGGCCACCACGACCACGAAGGCCACGAGGGCTGCGGCTGCCACTAACGGCACGGCACCGCGAGCTCGGGGCGCGAAGCCGAACGCAACCCAACAATCAAAGCCAACAACAAAGGCCACCCGGTAGCTTCCGAGTGGCCTTTGCCATATCAAGCTGGAATTACAGCTCTATTTCTTATTACGCATCTGCGCTTCCATCTGGCGCAGCAGCTCCATATCGGACTTGGGACCGCCCGTACCTAGGCCGCCCATGCCGCCCAGACCCATAGCGTCCAGGCCAGGGATATTGGGCATGCGCATCTTCTTGCCCTTCTTTCCCTTTTTGCCCTTTTTGCCGCCGGCCTGCGCCTGATTGGCCATTGTGCGCATGCGGCCCATCATCTTATTCATCTCGCCCCACTGCTTCATAAGGCTGTTGACCTCGGTGGGGGTTACGCCGGCTCCCTTGGCAATGCGGGCGCGGCGCTGGCCGTTGATGATGGAGGGACGCAGGCGCTCCTCCTTGGTCATCGACATGATGATGGCCTCGTTCTTATCGAAGATGCCCTCGTCCAGGTTGCCGCCCATCTGGTTGAGTGCACGCTGGCCACCGGGGAGCATGCCCAGAATGCCCTTCATACCGCCCATCTTCTTGACGGCTTTCATCTGGTCGAGCATATCGTTCATGGTAAAGCCCTCGCGCAGCATACGCTCGGCAGCCTCGAGTTGCTCTGCATCGGCTGCCTCCTGGGCCTTCTCGATGATGCCGACGACATCGCCCATGCCCAAGATGCGCTTGGCCATGCGGTCCGGGTAAAACGGCTCAAGCGAGTCGGGCTTCTCGCCCATGCTCACGAACTTGATGGGCTTGCCGGTCACCTGGCGCACCGAAAGTGCGCCACCGCCACGGGCGTCACCGTCGAGCTTGGAAATAATCACGCCGTCAAAGTCGGTGCGCTCGGCAAACGTCGAGACCACGTTGACGATATCCTGGCCGGTCATGGCGTCGACGACCATCAGCACCTGGTCGGGCTTGACGGCCTTCTTGATGTCGACGGCCTCCTGCATCATCTGCTCGTCGATCTGAAGACGACCGGCGGTATCGACGATCACCACGTCGCGCAGGTGGTCGACGGCCTCCTGGATGGCGCCCTTGGCGATGTCGACCGGGTGCGCACCGTCGCCGCGGAAGACCGGTACGCCAATCTCGCCACCGAGCGTGGCCAGCTGGTCGGCAGCGGCGGGACGGTAGACGTCGCACGCTGCGAGCAACGGCGAGCGGCCCTGCTTCTTGAGCAGGTAGGCAAGCTTTACGGCTGCCGTGGTCTTACCGGAGCCCTGCAGGCCCACGAGCATGATGACATTAGGAATGCGATTGCTAAAAACGAGCTTACTCTCGGTGGAGCCGAGCATCTCGGTGAGCTCGTCGAGCACGATCTTGACGACGTTTTGCGCCGGCGACAGCGACTCCATGACCTCGGCGGTCATGCAGCGCTCCTTGGTCTTGGCAACGAACTCCTTGACGACCTTAAAGTTAACGTCGGCCTCGAGCAGCGCCATGCGAATATCGCGCATGGCCGAAGTAATATCGGCCTCGGTCAGCTTACCCTTGCCGCGCAGGCGGTCAAATGTGTCGTTGAGGCGATCGCTCAGGGAATCAAACACTAGTCACTCCTTAGTTGGACTCGCCCACCAGGGCGCGGCAGAAATCTTTGGCGTTAAACTCCTGCAGGTCATCGACCTGCTCACCCACGCCGATGCGAAGGATCGGGAGCTTGAGCTTCTCGGCCACGGCCATGGCGATACCGCCCTTAGCCGTGCCGTCGAGCTTAGTCATGATAATACCGTCCAGGCCCAGCGCCTCGTTAAACTCGAGCGCCTGGTTCAGACCGTTCTGGCCAGTGGCGGCATCGATCACAAGCACGACCGAGACCGGCATGGGACCGGCGGCCATATTGGCGGCGCGCTTACGGGTCACATTGACCACCTTGGCGAGCTCGCGCATGAGCTCGGGGCTCGTGTGCAGACGGCCGGCGGTATCGATGAGCACCAGGTCGCTGCCGCGCTTATCGGCCTCGTCGAGCACGTCATAGCACACGCTCGCCGGATCGGAGCCGCGGTCACGCTTGATAACCGGTACGCCGGCGCGCTGGCCCCACACATCGAGCTGCTCGATAGCGGCGGCACGGAAGGTGTCGGCCGAACCGATCACCACGTTCTTGCCGCGGGCGGCCATGGCGCTCGCAATCTTGCCGACCGTGGTGGTCTTGCCGGCACCGTTAATACCGACAAACAGCACGCAGCTCGGCGTGTCGGAAAACGGATCGCGCTCAACAGGCACAAAATGGCCCTCGAGCTGCTCGGCCAGGGCGCGACGAAGCTGAGGGGCGGTCTTGAGGTTCTTCTTGGCGGCGGCATCGCGCAGGTCATCGGAGACCTGAATGGCGACCTCGGCACCCATGTCACCCATGACGAGGGTGTCCTCAAGGTCCTCCCAAAAATCCTCGTCGACCTCACCGCCAAAATAGAAGACCTCGTTAAGGGCCTCGCGGCTGCGCTCAAGTCCGCGTGAGAGTGCGTCAAAGAATCCCATTATGCATTCACGACCTTTCCGGTTTCGCGATCGAGTTTTTGCGAGACGACGCGACTGACGCCGTCGGCTTGCATCGAAACGCCGTAGAGAACGTCAGCATCCTCCATAGTACGGCGCTGATGCGAGATTACCAAGAGCTGCGTATCGGAACGCAGCACATCGAGGGCGCCGATGAGCTTAGACAGGTTGGCGTCGTCGAGCGCCGCCTCGACCTCGTCCAGCACATAGAACGGCACTGTGCGCGTGCGATACACGGCAAAGAGCAGGGCGAGCGCCGTCAGGCTCTTCTCGCCACCCGACATGAGCATCATCTTGGTGATGCGCTTGCCGCGCGGCTGCGCCACGACCTCAATGCCCGTCTCGGCCGGATGCTCGGGATCGGTCATCTCAAGGTGAGCCTGACCGCCCGGAAAGAGCATGGCGAAGATCTCGCGGAAATTCGCATCAACCTTCTCAAACGTCACCAGGAAGGCTTTACGCATCTTGCGGTCGATGGCCACGGTGATCTTGGTGAGCGCCTTGCGCGCGCTCTCCAGATCGGCAAGTTGCTCCTCGATGTAATCGGCACGGCGCTTGAGCTGCTCGTACTCCTCCATGGCGACTTGGTTCACAGGGCCCAAGTTGTTGATCTGGCGCACGAGCTGGTTGAGCTCGCGCTCGGCGGCATCGCGGTCGGTGGGCGCCGGCAGCATGAGCGCTTCCTCGAGCACCGTGGTGCCATCGGCGGTAATGGCCTTAATGGCAGCCTCCACCTGCACCTCGAGCTTGCCGCGCGCCACCTTGAACTCATTTTGCGTCGTGGCGGCAGCATCGACCCGCTCTTTGGCGCGGGCGACCTCGGTCTTGGCGTCCTCGATGGTCTTCTTAAGCGAAGCCGAGTCCGCCTCCTCAAGCGTTGCCTGATCGCGCAGGCGCGCAGCCCAGTCCGAGGCGCGCTCCAACAGGGCAGAATAGCGTTCGTGCATGGGATCGACGCGAAGGCGCAGCAGCTCGAGCGAGCGCGAGGCCTGACGCGTCCCGCGGATACGACGGTCGATACCCTCCAGGCGATGCTCCAGATCGGGCACACGGCCCTTCAGCGAACGCAGGCGCTCGCTCGTCTGAGCCAGGCGCACCTTAGCGTCGGCGAGCTTACCGGCGGCCTCGGAATCGTCACGGCGCACGCGGTCGAGCTCGTCGTTGGCCTCGGCAATCTGCAAGCCCAAGTCGCTCGCCTGCGCACGAGCTTCGTCACGCGAGCGAGTAAGTTCATCCACGCGTGGACGAGCGGCGCGAACGGCCTCAGCGGCCTGCTCGCGACGCTTGGAAATCCGCACCCGCTCGACCTCGGCATTGTTGGCGCTTTGCTCCAGGCGGCCGATCTCGGACAGCAGGGAGCGACGCTCGCCCTCAAGGCGGGCGATCTCGCCGGCAGCATCGCCCTCGGCAGCACGGGCCTCCTCGACGGCGACGTTGGCCTCAACGACTTGGTCCGACACATGCTCAAACACGGCAGCCAGATCGGGCTCCAGGCCCTCCAGCTCGCGGATACGACGCTTGCGCTCCAAAGCGCCCGAAGCCTCGCCGGCATCGAGCCCCACACGCACCAGGCCGCCGCAGGCAACGCGTGCGCCATCGGGAGTCACATAGGTCACGCCATCAACGACCGGCGCGGCCAGTGCGGCAGCCAAATCATCGACAACGTAATAGCCGCCGAGCAATGCCTCGACGACCGGACCGTAGCCCGCACGCACGGACAGACGATCAACAAGACGGGTACCGGCGGCACCCTCGGCAGCCGCAGAGCCACTCACGCTGCGCGCCACCAGCAGCGCCTCGCCCGAGGCCTTCTTCTGGTCCAGGGCGGCGCGACCGGCGCGCTCAAGTGCGGCAGCATTATCGAACAACAGGGCATCGATATCGCCGGCGAGCAGCTGCTCAACCAGGCCCTCAAGCTCACGCGGCGCCTCGAGCACATCACCCAGACGACCCGAGACATCGTCGCCCAGCGCGCCCACCAGGCGGCTCACCAACGGCGAGCTATCTGCCATGCGGGCATCGAGCTTCTTTTGGCTGGCAAGCTCCGAGCGTACCTCGGACAGCTTGTTGCGCGCCTCGCCCTCGCGGGCACGCAGGTCCTTGAGGGCAGCGCGTGCCGTCTCGGTGGCCTCACGCGCATCGCTCTGGGCCTGACGAGCCGCCTCAAGGGCGCTCTCAAGCTCCTCAGCACGGTCACGGCGGCTATCAAGCGATGCCGTGACCTCCTCGAGCTGTTCATCAATCTGCTCCAGGCGCGAGGCGTACATGTTGTCCTCGACCTCGGCGTTGCTCAGCGAATCCTTTACCTTGGCGAGCTCGAGCGCAGCATCATCGGCAACGCGCTGCACATCGCGCTGCTCGCGCGTGAGCTGCGAAATCTGATTGTCGAGCGCAACGCGACGCTCGTGGAGCTCGGCGGCGGCAGGACCGGCGGCGTCAACGTCCTCCTGGGCCTGCATATGCGCGCCGGTCACTTCCTCAAGCTGGGCTCGTGCATCCTCGAGCTCCTCGACTACGCGACGGCGCTGATGCTCGGAGCTCGAGATCTGGCCGCGCATGTCGGACAGGCGCGACACCATGTTGTGGCCCTTTTCCTCGAGCAGGCGCATGTCGGAGTTAATGCGGCCGACCACGTCTTGCATATGACGGCGCTGCTCGCCCAGATCGCCCACAAACAGGCCCTTTTCCTCGAGCATAACCTGGAGCTTCTCGAGCTCGCGCTCCTTTTCGTCCAAGCGGTATTGCGCAAGCTCAAGCTCGGCGGCGCCCTCCTTAGAGCGGCTCTCCAGGTCGTTCCACTGCGATTGCAGCGAACGAAGCTCGTCGACGGCCAGCATCTGCGTAAGCTCGTTCGCGCGCGAGGACAGCTCTTTGTACTTGCGCGCGCGATCGACCTGACGCTCCAGCGGCCGCAGCTGACGGGCGATCTCCTTATTGATGTCGCGGGCACGGGTTAGGTGCTCGTCCATCGACTTGATCTTTTTGAGCGCACGCTCCTTGCGGCGCTTGTGCTTGGAGATGCCGGCGGCCTCCTCAATAAGGGCGCGGCGCTCCTCGGGGCGGCTCTGCAAAATGGCATCGAGCTTGCCCTGGCTGATGATGGAATGCGTATCCTTGCCCAGGCCAGAATCGTGCAGGATGTCCTGGATGTCCATCAGGCGGCACGGGCTCGAGTTGATGAGGTACTCGCTCTCGCCCGAGCGATACATACGACGGGTGATAGCGACCTCGTCAAAGTCGACAGGCAGCATATGGTCCGAGTTATCGAGCACCAGTGTGACCTCGGCCACACCTACCGGCTTGCGCGCCGACGAGCCCGAGAAGATGACGTCCTCCATGGCCTGGCCGCGCAGCTGCTTGGCGCTCTGCTCGCCCAGGACCCACAGAATCGAGTCGGAGATGTTCGATTTTCCCGAGCCGTTGGGACCGACGATGACGGTTAGGCCCGGCTCAAACGTCATATGGGCGCGGTCGGCAAACGACTTGAACCCTTTGAGCGTGAGGGACTTGAGATACACGGTTCCTCGCTTAAACAGGCTTCTTGTTGAGAATCACGCCGTTGGTGGTGTAACCCATGCGGTCGAGTGCCTCGAGCGCAGCGGCTCCCTCGGCCTCCTTCTTGGAGGAACCAGTGCCGCGGCCCTGGCGAATACCGTCGATGAGAACCACGGCGGTAAAGGTCGGTGCGTGCGCCGGGCCCTCAGAGCCAACGAGCTTGTACGCCGGAGGCTCGTGGCCGTCGGCCTGCACGCACTCCTGCAAGAACGACTTGGGGTTCGCGGGGTGCTCGGCACGCTCGGAGGCCAGGTGCGGCTTAAGCGTACGGTGAATGAACTCCGCCGCCGCATCCCAGCCAGCATCCAGATACAGCGCGCCCACGAGCGACTCGTAGACGTTCTCGAGCGCCGAGTGCAGGCCGCGCGCGCCGGTACCGGTCTCGGAGGCACCAAAGATGATGATGTCGTCGATGCCCAGCTCATGGGACACCTCGGACAGCGTGGCACCCGAGACAAGGGACACCTTCAGGCGCGTAAGCTTGCCCTCGTCAAACTCCGGATAGGATTCAAAGAGCGAACGGGCAACCACGGCGCCCAAAATGGAATCGCCCAAAAACTCAAGACGCTCATAGCTCGCCGAGACGGGCTGACCTTCCACGGCAGAGGGGTGCGTGAGCGCCGCGCGCAGCAGCACCTTGTTATTGAACTCGTGGCCCAGGATTTCCTGGGCGCGCGCGAGTCGTTGAGATAAAGCCAAGACTTAGGCCTCCTTGGCGTTTTCAATAGCGTCGACAGCGTCGGCGACAGAGTTGAGCGACAGCAGGGTCTCGTCATCGATCTCGAGGTCGAACTCGTCCTCGATGGCCGTCACCAACTGCAGACGCTCGAGCGAATCGGCATCGAGATCGTCGAAGGTGGTCTCGTCGCTAATCTCGGCAACGTCGACACCCAGCACATCGGCGGCAACTTCGGCGATCTTATCGAAGATTTCGGAGCGGTCCATAGCGCTTCCTCTCGTATTGCGTGAACATCAACGCGCTGGCGCCGCAAGCGCAGCGCCAAGACACGGTTTTGATTCTACCCCACGACGCAGGCCGCGAGGCACATAACAGCGCCCTAACTCGCTCCTACAAAACGATGCCGTCCATAGAGTTGGCGACGTTCTCGACAAGCCCGGCGCGCACGGCCTCCGCCGCGGCGAGCGTACCGTTTTTGACGGCCTCGACTGAGGTAGCACCATGGCCGATCAGAACTACGCCACGCAGGCCCAGCAGAATGGCGCCACCCTTAGCATCACCCGAGAGCTTTGCCTTAATCTCGCGCATCTGCTTTTTTATGAGCAGCGCGGCAATCTTGGTGCCGAGCGAAGACATAAAGACACCCTTGAGCTCCTGCAGCAAAAACTTGGCAGCGCCCTCGGTGGCCTTGAGTGCGATGTTGCCCGACATGCCGTCGGCGACCACGACGTCAAAACTGCCCGACGTAAGATCGGTGCCCTCGCAGTTGCCCGCAAAACCGGGAACAGCGGCCTTCATGGCCGGAAAGCACGACTTGGTGAAGTTGGAGCCCTTTTCGTCCTCGGTGCCGTTGGCAAGCAGACCGACGCGGGGATGCTCAATGCCCAAGACGACGCGCGCATAGGCGCTACCCATCTGGGCAAAACGAACCATGTCGTCGACCTCGACATCGGGGTTGGCGCCCATGTCGCACAGCACCGTCAGGCCGCCGGCGCGGTTGGGCAGTGCATTGGTGAGGCACGGACGGACCGGCTGCTTCTTGCCCTCGGCCTGATACCTAAACGGCGTCACGTAGGCGGTAGCGGCAGCGGTCATGGCGCCGGTGGAGCCGGCAGAGAAGAACGCGTCCGCGTTACCCTTCTTGATAGCGCGGCAGGCAAGCACGATCGAGGACTTGCGCTTGGTCATCACGGCTCGAATGGGATCGTCATCCATGGCGATGACATCGGGCGCCTCCAAGGCCTCAACGCGAGCGTGAGCCGCGGCAAAGGGGTTCACGATCTCTGCGGGACCGACGGCCAAGACCTCGATATCGGGATCAGCCGCAAGCGCCGCCTCGATACCGTCGAGGACAACCTGTGGCTTCTCGTCTCCACCCACAACGTCTACACAAACGCGAACGTTACTCATATACATACTCCTTATACAAAAATGGCCGACTCATTGAGCCGGCCATTGTGGTTCCAGTTGGAACGGCATCGCATCCAGAGTATACAGTTACTCGGTAACGATAACCTCGCGGTCCTTGTAGAAACCGCAGCTGGGGCACACGTGGTGCGGGAGCTTAACAGCACCGCAACGGGGGCACGTGGACTGAGCCGCAGCCGAGATCTTCATGTTGGCGGAACGGCGGGTGTGAGTGCGGATACGACCCTGCTTTTGTTTAGGTACGGGCATAGTGACCTTCCTTATGAACTATCCAGTGTGGCGATTACGCGCAAGTAGCGATACTACCACAGTTTTACTCGTCAAGCTTGAGATTCTTCAATGCTGCAAATGGATTTTCCGTGGCAGCGGCCCATTCGGCCTCTGCTTGAGCGGCGCAATCGCATTGCTCGACGTTGAGATTGATGCCGCAAGTGGGGCATAGGCCGCGACAATCGGGCTTGCACAGGACAACGAACGGCGTGTCCATGACGACCGCGTCGTTGATGGGCTCACCCAGATCGACGATGCGATCCTCGCCCAGTAACTCGTAGCCATCTTCGTAGGCCTCGGGGTCCTCGGGCTCGTTAAAGAGATAGAATTCCTCGATCTCACCGGCAATATCAAACGAAGCGGGCTCCAGGCAACGGTCGCACTCACCGGTTGCGTGCGCGCGGACCATGCCCGTAAGCAGAACACCGGTGCCGGCGTTGGTAAAGACCACATCGTAGTCAATGCCGTCCTGTAGCTGGTACTCCTTCTCGCCCACCGTATAGGTGGCGACATCAACCTTGCCGGTCAGCGGATACGAGTCTCCAGGAAACTCGAGCTGCTCGGAAAGATCGACGGTAACGCTCGGGAACTCAGCCATTACCACTGACCATTCTGCTGGGCGGCACCCTCGTTGAGCTGCTGACGGCAACGGGCGACGGTGCCGGTCAGGCTCTTGAGGTTCTCCTCGAGGTGCGTAAAGACCTGCTCGGCGTAATCCTCGGCGGCATAGCGCGTCTCGCGCTCATACTGCTGGGCACGATCACGAATGTCGTCGGCCTGCTGCTGCGCTAAGCGGACGATCTCCTGCTCACCGGCAATGGTGAGGGCCTGCTGCTGAGCATCGGCGATGATGGAATCGGCCTGAGCGGCGGCGGAAGCCATAAGCTCCTCGCGCTCCTTGAGGATACGGCGGGACTTCTGCCATTCCTCGGGATAGCTCATGCGGATCTCGTCGAGGATGTTAAAGAAGACGTCGGCGTCGATAACCTTCATCTGGGCGTTCTTGCCGAACGGCGTCTTAGCCTCTTCGATGAGCCCCTCGAGCTCGTCGACAAGACTCACGATCCTGTCGCCAGGAAAATTCTCGCCCGGCATCCGGTCTCCTTTCATAGGTAACATATCATCGTGCTAGTTTACCACATGCCACCAGGCAATAAAAAACGTCACGAAAAGCGATGTCTGAGCGCTTCGACCACGTTGGGCGGGACAAACGTCGATACATCGCTGCCGAGTGAGGCGATCTGGCGAACGACCGAGCTCGAGATATAGCCGTACTGCGGCGCACTCATGACAAAGATGGACTCCAGCTCGTTATCCAAGCGATAGTTGAGATCTGCCTGCTGCAGCTCGTACTCAAAGTCGGTCATGGCGCGCAGGCCCTTGACCACGGCCCCCGCCCCCTGCTCGCGAGCGAAGTCGACCAAGAGGCCGGTAAAGGGCAGGACCTCGACGCCGTCGATATCACCGAGCGCCTCGCGGGCCAGCGCCACGCGCTCATCGAGCATAAACGTGGTACCCACACCGTTTTTACCCTGCGACTCGGCAACAGCGACGATCACACTGGGAAAGATGCGGCGGGCGCGGCGGATGACGTCGATATGGCCAAACGTGATGGGATCGAAGGTGCCCGGGACGATCACGCGGTTGATGGTGTCATTCATGGTCGTCCTCCTGAAACGTCGTGGCATCGTTGTTGTAAGCATCGGTGCCGGCGCAATCTTCCTCACTATCGTCATCGCCGACCCAACGAAGCAAGTCGACCGAGGTAATGCCGTAGCGCTTCTCGCGCACGATCTCAAAGCCTGCCGGATGCGCGCCCGCATCGGCGGCGGCATGCTCAAACAGGGCATAAGCGCCAGGTGCAAGCAGACCCTGCTGAGCCAGGTTCTGCAGCAGTTCCTCGACCGGCTCGGCACCAAAAGCATAGGGCGGGTCGAGCAGGACCAGATCAAAGGGGCCGCCCGGCACACGACCGCGCGAGGCGCTCGCCAGCATGTCGCCCGTTATCACGCGCCAACGCGCACGGTCACGGCAGAGCGACTCGATATTCTTGGTAATGAGCCGCGCGGCATTCCGATCGATCTCGAACGTCGTGAGTGAGCGGGCACCACGTGAGAGCATCTCGATACCCAAAGCGCCGGAGCCGCCAAAGGCGTCCAGCACGCGGACCTCGTCCAGATCGAAGTCGAATGCCGACATGACCATAGATGCGCATGCCTCGCGCACGCGATCGGTCGTGGGGCGGGTGACATCGCGACCACGGGGCTCCTCGATCTTACGACCGCGCCATTCGCCGCCGATGATTCTCATCCTCCGCTGACCTCCTTAAAAATGTGTCGATATCGCATGGCGACCGCATCGCGCAGAGGGCGCGTCGCCACGGAGTCAAGGGTGCAAGCATACCGCAAGAGCTCGACCGCGTCCAAATGGGCCCACTCGATCAGCTCCTCGTCGGCATCCAGGTCGACAAAGCGCAGGGTCACACCGCCATGCTGGCGGTACCCCAGGATTTCGCCCTCGTGGCGCAGACGAAGGTCCATCTGGGCGAGCGTAAAGCCGTCCGAGGTCTTCTCGAGCGATTGCAGGCGATCTTGTGCTGCCGAAGCGCCGCCGTTGCCCTTGGAGTGCGTCATGACCAGGCACGTGCCCGACACACTGCCACGGCCCACGCGACCGCGCAGCTGGTGCAGAGCAGCCAAACCAAAGCGCTCCCCGTTCTCGATGACCATGACGGTGGCGTTAGGCACGTCGACGCCCACCTCGACCACCGTAGTCGAGACGAGCACGTCAATCTCGCCACGCTTAAAGGCATCGATAACCTGGTCCTTCTCCCCCGCTGGCATGCGGCCGTGAAGGCGCTCGATGGCAAGACCCGGCAACGCCAGACGCAGGCGATCGAGCTCGGTCGCCGTATCGTGCAGCGGCACGGGGACCGTCACGCGGCCCTCGTCGTCGCGGGCGATACCGGGCACGTCCTCCAGATCATCGGCCGAGTCACTCGGCTCCACGAGCGGGCAAATCACGTAGGCCTGCTGACCCTTTTCATGCGCCTCGCGGATGGCGCCATAGGCAAGGTCGCGACTCGACTCGGTAAGCACGCGTGTCGTCACGCCAGCGCCAGGGACGGGCCGATGGCGGATGATACTCGTGTCCAGATCGCCGTAGACCGAAAGTGCCAGCGTACGCGGGATGGGCGTTGCCGTCATAACGAGCAGATCGGCACCGGGGCCCTTCGCGCGCAAGGCATTGCGTTGGCCGACGCCAAACCGGTGCTGCTCATCGATGACTACGAGCGACAGATACTTAAACGCCACGTTATCCGAAAGGACCGCGTGGGTTCCAAAGAGGACGTCGAGCTCTCCCGATTCCAGCTGTGCATGGATGCGCTCGCGCTCTGCGGCCGGCGTGGCACCCGTCAGAAGCGCCCAAGACATGCCGGCCTGCGAGAGCAGAGGGCCGGTCTTATCGGCATATTGACGCGCCAGCACGCCCGTGGGCGCCATAACGCAGGCCTGTGTGCCGCTATCGGCAGCCACAGCCAGCGCGCAGGCGGCAACGGCGGTCTTACCGGTACCGACATCGCCCAGCAGCAGGCGGTTCATCACGCGCCCGCCATCGCACATATCGCGCAGGATGTCTTGGAACGCGGCCTCCTGCTCGTCGCTCAGCGAAAACGGCAGGGCCTGCTTGAGCGCGGCCAGGTGCTCGCCCGCGGCGTGGGCGTAGGGAGCGACTTCGACCAAGCCACCGTCGTTGCGCAGGCGCAGCGCCAGCTGCAGGTAGAGGCACTCCTCGTAGGCAAGCCGTGCGCGCGCGATATCGCGCTCAGCCATGCTCGAGGGAAAGTGAATCGATCGAAGGGCACGGGCATGGCTCATCAGGCGACGTTTAACGCGTAAGCGTGCCGGAATGGGATCAAAGGGATTGCCGACGACCTCGAGCGCGCCACTTACGATACGGCGCATCCATGCCTGACTCACGCCGTCACTCACGTAATGGACCGGCAGGATAGTGCCCGCGGCGCGCCCTTCCTCAAGCTTTTCAAAGTGCGGCGAGGCCATCTGCTTAAAGCCGTAGGCAAACTCGACCTTACCCATTACGGCCAGGCGGTCGCCCTGCTTAAGCTGCTGGGCAATCCAGGGCTGGCGGAAAAAGGCGACCTGCAGCACGCCCGTCTCGTCAACGAGTGAGACCTCGGTCACCTGCATGTGCGGACGAGGCTGCTTTTGGACGATACGGTCGACCGTGGCGATGATGGTACACACGGTACCGATGGGCGCCATCTCGATGGACCAGGAGCGCGTAAAGTCCAGGTATCGATGAGGGATATGGAGAAGGAGGTCCCCCACCGTCCGAATTCCCAGACGGCGAAGGGCCTCCTCACGTTTACCCGAAACATATTTGAGTCGCGCGATATCCTCATCGAGCGCATTGCTCTGGGCAAAGCGCTCCGAGACGCGCGGCACGGAGCACAGTTCGGACATGGGCAGTTGCCTACTCGATCGAGAAGATCACGGGATAGAGCGGCTGCTCGCCACGATGGGCGTCAATCTCCAGATCGGGCTGAGCCTCCTCAATGGCATCGACAATCTCCTGGAAGGCCTCATTGGACAGTTCCTCGCCTGCCAGAATCGTCAGCGCGTCGCCCTCCTCTTCCTCCTGCATACGGTTGATGCAATCGAGCGTGACCTGCTTCACGTTGGAGCCGACCACATCAATGGAGCCGGCAATGATACCCATGACGTCACCGGAGTGAATCGGCGAGCCGTCGGAGGCGCTGGAATCGCGCACGGCACGGGTGACCTCGCCATCGCGAACCTCACTGATGGCGTCGACCATAGCGGCGACGGCATCCTCAAGCTCGGAATCGGGTAGGACCGCGAACAGCGCGGAGAAGGCCTGCGGAACGGTCTTGGTGGGAACGACGGCGACCTTCTTGTCGGTGCAGGCTGAAGCAGCGGCCTCGGCGGCCATGCGGATGTTGCCGTTGTTGGGCAGGATGATGACCGAGGTCGCGTTGACCTGGTCGACGGCGCCCAGCAGGTCTGCAGTCGAAGGGTTCATGGTCTGGCCACCGGACACGATCACGTCAACGCCGAGGGACTTGAGGATGTCTGCCTCGCCGGAACCGGCGGCAACGGCGACAAAGCCCAGGGCCTTCGCGGGCTCGGCGGCCTTCTCCTGGTCCTCGTGGATCTTGGCGGTACGGTCGTGGGCCTCCATCTCCATGTTGTGGATAAAGACCTCGTAGATCTGGCCAAGCTGCAGCATGTGCTCGAGCACCAGGTTCGGGGTGTTGGAGTGCACGTGGATCTTGTAGTCGGGATATGCGCCCACGAGCAGCTCACAGTCGCCCATGGAACCCAGGAACTTAAGGCACTCGTCCTCGTCAAACGGGGCGTCGGCCTTAAACAGGAACTCATTGCAGTAACGGAATTCCGAGCCCTCCCAGTCGTCGTTAGCCTCGATCTCAACGCGGCCAAGAGCGGCATCACGGGCAGAGCCGGCGGAGTCAAACGTAGCGGAGAAATCCTCGACAACGGTGCTGCGGCCAAGAGCGGCAGCTACGAAGTTCTCGAGGAAGATGGCAAAGCCAAAGGCGCCGGAGTCGACCACGCCGTTCTCCTTCAGAACGGGCAGCAGGTCGGGCGTGCGGGCGACGGACTGGTAGGCCTCGACGACGATGGCATCGAGCGCGTCCTCGGCCGAGAACTTCTTCTTTTCGCACTCGTCGGCTTTGGTCGAGACATCGCGCAGCACCGTGAGAATCGTGCCCTCGATGGGCTTACGGACGGCCTGGAAGGCGACCTTGACGGCGCGGCGGAACGCATAGGCGATGTTGGCGGACGTAATGGGCTCGTCGGCAGAGACGAGACCCTCGGCCACGCCGCGCAGGATCTGAGAGGTGATGACGCCGGAGTTGCCGCGGGCACCCATCAGGGAGCCGTGGGTGATGGCGCCGGCGATGGCCTCCATATCGGCATCGGCGGGAAGGGCAGAAAGCTCCTTGGTCACCGAGGCGAGCGTGAGCGACATGTTGGTGCCGGTGTCGCCGTCGGGCACGGGGAAGACGTTGAGCTTGTTGATCTCCTCGGCCTTGTCGGAAACGGCAGCCGCAGCGATCGGAAAACAGGTGCGAATGGTCTTTGCAATCATGGGTATTTGAATCTCCGTTTTCGGATGCTAGTTCAGACGGCTCTTGAGCGCGTCGATATGGATGCCGATCTTAAGGCTGGCGGGATCGATCTGGGCGATCTCCTGCAGAGTGAAGGCAACGGAGCTCGAAAGATTGTGGCAGACGGACTTCATGTTGACGCCGTTCTCGAGCACGACGTGAAGATCGACCGTAAGGCCGTTCTCGTCGGCGGAGACAAGCACGCCCTTGCGGAGGCGCTGACCGGCAAGCAGGCGCACGCTCTCGGCACCCTGGAGCTGCTCAGCCATACCGACGACGCCATAGCACGTCATCGCGGCATAACCGGCAATATCGGCAATAACGTCGTTCGAGACGCTCAGGCTGCCGTTAATGGTCTCAGACACAAGAATCTCCTTATCTGGTGCTCGCGGCACCATCTCGTGGGAGCAATCATTGCAATATTCTACAACGAGCGCGCCATGTTGAGGTGGTGGGTCGCGGGATTACATCCTCGACACGAAATGTTGATATGGCAACGTTCGAGTCAAGTGGTCGCGGCATGAAAAAACCCGCCGCATAAGCGACGGGTTTTACAACCTGGCTCCCCGGGTAGGACTCGAACCTACAACAGCGCGGTTAACAGCCGCGTGCTCTACCATTGAGCTACCGAGGAATAGGTGCGTGCTCTCAAGCAACGAAGTTTATTATACGGACGAATCAGCTCAGGGCAAGAACTTTTTTGAGATTTTTTCCGACCTAGTCATTGGGGACGTCCCCAATGACCACATGAAAGCGCCCCCAAGCGGATGTGCTTGAGGGCGCTTCTTGCTTGACTAGCTTTCGATATAGTCTTTGAGCTTGCTGCTGCGGCTCGGGTGGCGGAGCTTGGCCAAGGTCTTGGACTCGATCTGGCGGATACGCTCGCGCGTGACGCCAAACTCGCGGCCGACTTCCTCGAGCGTGCGGGGATGCCCGTCGACAAGGCCAAAGCGCAGCTCGATAACCTTGCGCTCACGATCGGCAAGCGAGTCGAGCACCTGGGTGAGCTGCTCCTGCAGCATGGAGAAGCTGGCGGCATCGGGCGGAACGATAGCCTGGGAGTCCTCGATGAAGTCGCCCAGCTGGGAATCCTCTTCCTCACCGATGGGGGTCTCGAGCGACACGGGCTCCTGCGAGATCTTCTGGATCTCGCGGACGCGGTCGGCGCTCATGTCCATCTCGGCACCAATCTCCTCGGGGGTCGGGTCGCGACCCAGATCCTGGAGAAGCTGGCGCTGCACGCGGACGAGCTTGTTGATAGTCTCGACCATATGCACGGGAATACGGATGGTACGGGCCTGGTCGGCGATAGCGCGCGTAATGGCCTGACGGATCCACCACGTGGCGTACGTGGAGAACTTAAAGCCCTTCTGGTAGTCGAACTTCTCGACGGCGCGAATCAGACCGAGGTTGCCCTCCTGGATCAGGTCAAGGAACAGCATGCCGCGGCCGACATAGCGCTTGGCGATGGAGACGACCAGACGCAGGTTTGCGCTGATGAGTGCCTGCTTAGCTTCGAGGCCGACGTTCTCAATGCGCGTAAGACGACGCATCTCGGCACGCGTGAGCTCGAGCTCACCGGCATCGGCGGCCTCGAGCTTCTCGGTGGCCTCAAGACCGGCCTCGATCTTCATGGCCAGATCGACCTCTTCGGAGGCGGTCAGCAGGTCGACCTTGCCGATCTCTTTGAGGTACATACGAACCGGATCGCCGGTCAGCATCACCGTGGAGGCATCGATGCCACGCACGCGGGAGCGTGAACGGGACGTGCGCACGGTGCGCTTCTTCTTGCTCTTGGAAGAACCCATCTCGGCATCGGCCTGACGGGCCATCTTGAGCTCGTGATCGTCGAGCGAGCCGGAATCGTGCTCGTCGTCGTCATCGAAATCGTCGGTATCGGTATCGTTATCGTCATCGTCGACGTCCATGGGGGCGTCGTCGTTACCGCTCGCGGAGATAATCTGGATGCCGCTGTTGCGCAGCGCGGAATACACCGCGGTGAGCTGCTCGTCAGAAACATCGATATCCTTCAGGGCGACCTGAATCTCGTCCTCGGTTACCGAAGTCCTGTTTGAGCCGTTGCCCATGAGCTTTGCAACGTAGGATTCCAGCCCAGTACCCGTGCTCTCAGTCTTTTTTGGCACAGATTCTCCCTTCATAGTCCACAGGACTCATTACTTTAGCACACACATTGACGTCTATACCCAAAAAGAGGACTGGATATAGGCGAGAATACGCTGCTTGACCACAACATCTAGGCCTGTTCGGTGCCCGCGGTCTACAGACCGATCAAACGGAACGGGTCCGCCACGCCGCCGATAGACTTTTGCAGCTCGCGTTGACGCTGCGAATCCTGCGCGGCCTGCACGGTCAGCGCGCGACGGGCCTCATCATCGAGCGAACGGTCCTGGCGCAGCTTGGCCTGTGCGGCACGCATGCGGCGCTTGATGGTGTAGAGCTCGAGCGTATCAAGCATAAACACGATGTTCGTCTCGGTGGGGTGCTTGCTCGTCGCCGAGATGCGCCCGGCACTCACAAGCGTTGCCGCCTCGGGACACACCGAGCGCGCCGCATCCATGCAGGCTGCAGGATCGGTTCCCGGCGGCGTTGCCAGCACGGCCCATGCGATGGACTCGTGACGTGGGTCAACCCACTCGATAGAGCAGATGCGGTCGGCATACGTGCGGAACAGGTCGGGGTAGCTCGTGAGCATCGTCAACAGCTCGCGCTCCCCTGCCAAGGACTTGCGCTCAAGATCAGTAAGAACCATCGGCGCCGCCGCAGCCGGAGCGCCCGAACCATCAGTCACAGGCACAGCACCCATACCATCAGGCACGTCGATCGGCGGCAGGTCGTCGACGACCTCCACAGGCGCGGCACCGTAAGCATCGAGCGGGACATAGTCGTACGGCTCTTCCTCGACCGGCGCGGACACCGGCGGCGTCGCGCCCGATGCCCAAGCACCACGAGATGTCCCCTGCGAGCCAGACGACCGGCCGCCCGCGCTACCAGAGCGCTCGGCTTGCGCCCGCTGGCGTTCATAGTTCTGCTCACGACGTCGCTCAACATCTTCGCGCTTGGCGACATCGCGAAACACGCGACCCGAACTCGCGCGCACCGTCTCCAGATCCAAACCCAGCAGATCGGCAATCTGGATAAAGTACGTGTCGATCATATAGCTATCGCGCAGCGGATAGATAAGCGTCAGCGCATCTTCAAGCGCCTTGGCGCGACCGCCCGGCGTGGTGATGACGCTCGACTCCTGCAGCGAACGGTACACGAAGTCCATGAGCGGCTCGGCGGCGTCAATGCGTTTCTGCAGCTCCTCTCCGCCGTACGCCGTGATGAACTCCATGGGATCGTTGCCGTCGGGCAGTACCACGCAGCGCAGGTCCATCGAATCCTGCTCGATAAACTGAATCGCGCGACGGGCGGCCTTTTGACCGGCGGCGTCACCATCGAACATATACACAATGCGCTTGGCAAAACGGGTGAGCGTCTTGACGTGATGCTCCGTGAGCGCGGTGCCCAGCGTGGCGACAACGTTTTTAATCCCCGCCTCCCAGCAGGCGATGCAGTCGGTATAGCCCTCTACCACGATGGCGGTATCCTGCGCGACGATAAACTCCTTGGCCCAATTAAAGCCGTAGAGGTTTCGCTTTTTATGAAACACGCTCGTCTCGGCGGTGTTGAGATACTTAGGCTGGCCGTCGCCCATAATGCGACCGCCAAAGGCGATGTTGTGACCCTGCTCGTCAAAGATGGGAAACATCACGCGGTCGTAGAAGCGGTCGGCAAGCTGCCCGCGCCCGCGGCTCACGGCAACATTGGCGTCAATCATCTCCTGCGGGGTAAAACCCGCCTGGGACAGGTGTGACACCAGCGCGTTGCGGCCCGGAGCAAAGCCCAGACAGTAGCGGCGGCAGACATCGCCACCCATGCCACGGCTGGAAAAGTACTCGCGCGGACGGCCGTCCTTACCGCGCATAAGCATGGTGTGATAGAACTGGGCGGTCTCGGCGCACAGATCGTAGATGCGGGCACGCTTGGTACCGCGCTCGCGGCGGTCTCCGGTGTCGTGCAGCTCAATACCCGCGCGATCGGCCAAATATCGGATTGACTCGGGAAAGCTCAGGTTCTCGCGCTTCATGATATAGGTGAAGACGTCGCCACCCTCGCCGCAGCCAAAGCAATGCCACACCTGCGTGGCGGGAATAATGTGGAAGGACGGAGTCTTTTCGCCATGAAACGGGCAGCAGCCCCAAAACTCATGGCCGCGGGGCTTGAGCTCAACCGTTTCCTGCACGATGGCAACCAGGTCGGACGCAGCGCGTACCTGATCTTTTTCCTCATCGCTAATCACGGATGCCCACCCCTTGCTCACCCAAGTTGTGACGAATGTCCTCGATATTCCCCTCGACGGTCGCAATCAACTCATCCAGCGATTCGAACACACGCGAGGGACGCAGCCAGCGCGTAAACGCCAGCGAAACGGAAGCGCCGTACAGGTCGCCCGTATAACCAATTAAATTAGCCTCGAGATGCGCCGAAGCGGCATCGTCGGCATACGTTGGCGGCAGGCCGACGTTCACGGCAGCAGGCCATACGGTGTCATCGACGAGCACCAGGCCCTCATACACGCCATCGGCAGGCACCTGAATTCCGTCGGGAACCTGCAGGTTTGCCGTGGGAAAGCCCATGCCAGAGCCCTCGTGACGGCCGCGAATAACACCGCCGCGCAGCATATACGGGCGGCCGAGCAACTCAGCAGCCAGCTCCACATGGCCCTGTCCCAGCTCATGACGAATGCGGGTGGCGCAAATGGCCTCACCGCCCTCGCAAAGCAGGTCGTGAGCATACACGTCAACGCCGTGCTCGGAACCCCAGGCGCGCATCTCGGCAACACCAGAAGCACCGCCGCGACCCAGCCTAAAGTCGCTGCCAACGCGAATCGAACGAATGTCGACCACGCGTGACAGCAGTGCGAGAAAACCGACATGGTCGAGTGCCGCAACCTCAGGCGTAAAGGGAACGGCCACCACCGCATCGACCCCGGTCTGAGCCAAGGCATGTAGACGGTCGGCCGTCGTCATCAATTTTTGAGCGGGCGAAGGGCTCACCACAACGTCCGGGTCGGGATCGAAAGTGACCACGACCGCCTTGCAGCCATGGGCACGGGCATCACGGACAAGCGCTTCGATGAGTTCCTGGTGTCCACGGTGCACACCATCGAACACGCCGATGGCAATCGATGCGGCACCCAAGTGCTCGCACTCATCAAACGCATCGGCAGTAACGATGCGAGCCTCGTCCGACTCGCCCGCGAAAAAGATACGCGCGAGCTCGCGAGCGGACAACATCATCGAACACCGCCGATTGCCTGCGGAAACACGTGCTCCATGACAAAGCGGCCACTCTCAATGCGGGCGAGCGCCTTGAGTCCCCCATCGAGCACCAACGCAAAAGGCGACTTCGAGGTATCGAAATCGGCAAGCGCACGCTCAACGGGAATGCGTCGGCCGCAGAGCAGATCGTCGGCAAGATTGCCAGGCAAGTCAACACGCGTGGCGCCCAGGGCTGCAATGGGATCCAGGGCAAAGCCAGCCGCGGACTCGGGAGAAAGCTCCTCAACCGCATGACAAGCGCCAATGGAAACAACACCGGAGGCCGTGCGGCGCAGCGCAGAAATGTGCGCGGCGCTCTCGCAGGCGCGGCCCAAGTCGCGAGCGAGCGCACGGATATAGGTGCCCTTGCTCACCGAGAACGCCACGGTCCACACACACGTATCACCTTCGCCGCCCACGGCGATCAGGTCGGCAGCATAGACCTCGACGGGACGCGGAGGTAGGTCCACCGCATTGCCCTCGCGAGCAGATTTGTAGGCGCGAACGCCATTGACCGAGATAGCCGAAAACGCCGGCGGTACCTGCATCTGCGGACCCAGCATAGCGGCCAAGCGCTCACGGGCATAGGCAGGATCGCGGAGCTCGTTGGCAACAGCCACCGTGCGGACCGCCTCGCCCTCCGCATCATCGGTATTGGTCTCGGCGCCAAACGAAATGTCGGCGACATAGCTTTTGGTATCGAGGGTTAGCATGCCCAGCAGACGGGTGGCCTGGCCCACGCCCACCACCATGATACCCGATGCCATGGGGTCGAGCGTGCCGGCATGGCCGACGCGCCGCTCATGGAGGGCGCGTCGGCATTGCGAAACCACGTCGTGGGACGTGCAGCCCACCGGCTTATCGACGGCGAGCAGCATATTCAGTTGAGAAGGCGTACGACGAGCCATGTACCATCCAAAAAGTTAAAGCTCGACGGTCACCGAAGCGGGATCCTCCCCTACCAGCTCGGCCAGCATGGGAAGTGCCACGGTGAGCGTCTCGAGAATCGTTCCGTTGTTGGAGAAACCGGCGGCAGCGGGATGTCCGCCTCCGCCAAAGGCAGCAGCGATCTCGGACACATTGAGGTCGCCCTTGGAGCGCAGGTTGCCGCGCACCTTGGTATCGCCCTCAATGCCCTTCAGGAACAGACAGACCTCGACGCCCATCACCGAGCGCACCACGTCAACCAGACCGTCGCACTCGTCCGAGGTGACACCGCAGGCCTCAAGGTCACTCTGGTACGCGTAGCTATACGCGACGCGCCCGTGGGCCACCGTCTTAATGCGGCCCATAACGATGGACTTGAGGTGCAAAAACTCAACGCGCATGCTCTGGTAGACCTCGAGTGCCACACGCGCCGGATCGGCACCGTGGGCAACCAGACGCGAGGCTGCATGGAACGCGGCTGCATCGGCGTTTTGGTACTGAAAACGGCCGGTATCGGTAACCAAGCCACACAGCAGGCAGGTCGCAACGCCATCACGTGCGACAATGCCGCAATTGTCCAAGAAGCGGTCGATGATCATGGCGCAGGCTGCAGCTTCGACGCGCCTCAGGCTGAGCTCGGCAAACTCCTCGCGCGCCGGATGGTGATCGAAGCACACCACATGCTTGGAGCGACGAAGCACCTCGGCGGAATTATTGAGACGCTCGACGACCGGCACGTCCACCGAGATGAACAGGTCCGGATTGCCGGTATACGCAGATGCCGGTACCAGGCGATCGGAGCCTTCCATAAAGCGGTAGATGCGCGGAACCGGATCATCGTCTGCCAGCAGCAGGGCAATGTCCTTGTTAGGGAAAAACTTCATAAGCGAGAGGCCCAGACCCAACACGGAGCCCAGGGCGTCGCCATCGGGAGAAGTGTGTCCCGAAATCGCAATGGAGGACGCACCCTCGATGAGCTCGAGGATGCGTCGCTGAATATCTGCAGACTCGCACGAGGCGAGGTCGGCGGAATTAGTCATCTAAAGCTGCCTCCTGGGCGGCATCCGCTATCGGATAGCCGTCCTCGTCCTTTTCGATCGCAAGCGTGGCGGGAACGTTTTCCAGCGCACGCGTGATGCGCTCGGCCTCATCGGTCGAGCGATCGATGCGAAAATCGAGCTCGGGCGTAACACGCCAATCGAGCGAGCGAGCCAACAGGCTGCGAATACGGCCCTTAGCGCTTGCGAGCGCCTCCATGACCTCGTCGTAGCGGCTCGCATCGCACGACACGAACACACGCGCGAACGAACGGTCCACCGCGACCTCGACCGCGGTCAAAGTAACCAGGTCGAGACGCGGATCGGAAACCTCAAAGAGCAGGATATAACCGAGCTTCTCGCGAAGCTGCTCGCCCAGACGGCGGGTTGCCTGCGTTTGCTTCATAGCGCTACCCCCTACTCGGTACGGGCAACCTGGTCGATGCGGTAACCCTCGATCTGGTCGCCGGGCTTGATGTCCTGGAAGTTCTCCAGGCCAATGCCGCCCTCGGAACCGCTCTTGAGGCTCTTGGCCTCGTCCTTGTAGTGGCGCATCGAGGCGATCTTGCCGTTGAAGACCACGATGCCGTCGCGCACCAGACGCACGGAATCGGTCGCGGCGATCTCGCCCTCTTCGACACGGACACCGGCGGCGATACCGACTTTGGGCACCTTGAAGGTGTCCAGGACGGTCGCGGTACCCGTGGAAACCTCGACCTCGGTGGGCTTAAGCATGCCGATACGGGCAGCGTCGAGTTCCTCGAGGCACTTGTAGATGACGTCGTAGCAACGGATCTCGACGCCCTCACGCTCGGCGGCGGAGCGGGCCTTCCCGTCGGGACGAACGCCAAAGCCGATGATGATGGCGTTGGAGGCGTCGGCCAGGACGACGTCGGTCTCGTTGATGGCACCAACGGCGGAGTGGATCGTGTTGATGCGAACCTCGGACTGATCCATCTTGTCGAGCGAATCCTGAAGGGCCTCGATGGAACCCTGGACGTCGGCCTTGATGATCAGGTTGAGCTCCTTGACCTCGGCGTCGGCAATGGTCTCGAAGAGGTTCTCGAGCGTGACGTGCTTGACGCGGCTCTGCTCCTCGATACGGGCCTTGAGCGAACGCTCGTCGGCAAGGGCACGAGCCTCGCGCTCGTCCTCGAACACGCGGAACTCGTCACCGGCGTTGGGCACGGACTGCAAGCCCAGGATCTCGACGGCGTCGGAGGGACCGGCCTCGGTGACGGCGCGGCCCTTGGGGTCGAGCATGGCGCGGACGCGGCCGTAGGTGAGGCCGGCGACCAGCGTATCGCCCACGTGCAGGGTACCGCGGGTCACGAGCACGGTAGCGACCGAGCCACGACCCTTGTCGAGCTTGGCCTCGAGGACGTTGCCGGAGGCAAAGGTGTCGGGGTTGGCCTTGAGCTCGAGTACATCGGCCTGGAGCAGCACGGTCTCGAGCAGATCGTCGATACCGATCTTCTGCTTCGCGGAGATGTTGACGAACATGTTCTGTCCGCCCCACTCCTCGGGGATGACGCCGTACTCGGTGAGCTCCTGGCGCACGCGGTCGGGGTTGGCACCCGGCTTATCGATCTTGTTGACGGCGACGACGATGGGTACGCCGGCGGCCTTGGCGTGGTTGATCGACTCGACCGTCTGGGGCATGACGCCGTCGTCGGCAGCCACGATCAGAATAACGATGTCGGTCACCTTGGCGCCACGGGCACGCATAGCCGTAAAGGTGGCGTGACCGGGGGTATCGATGAAGGTGATCTTGCGGTCGTTGATCATGACCTGCGAAGCACCGATGGCCTGCGTGATGCCGCCCGCCTCGCCGGCAGCAACGCCGGTGTGACGGATGGCGTCGAGCAGCGACGTCTTGCCGTGGTCGACGTGGCCCATGACGGTGACGACCGGTGCGCGCGGCTTAAGGTCGGCGGGATCGTCGTAGAACGAGAAGGTGTTCTCCTCCTCGGGGGTGATGATCTTGATCTGACGACCCAAGTCGTCGGCAACGAGCTCGACTAGGTCGTCGGACATGGACTGCGTCATGGTGAGCGGCGTACCCAGCAGGAACAGGCGCTTGATGATGTCGTTGGCCGGAACGTCGAGCGCCTCGGCGAGCTCCTGGACGGTAACGCCCTGGGAAACCTTGATGGCGTCGAGCTCCTCGGGGTTCACGCCCTGGGCCAGCGCCTCCTCTATCTTGCGCTCCTCCTGAGCCTTGGCAGCCTCGCGCTCGCGCTTCTCCTTGCGCTTCTTGCGGCGACCGGTGGACTCGCGAGAGGCCTCCTCGACGGCAGCTCGAGCCTCCTCGAGCACCTTCTCGCGGCTGTACTCCTCGGCCTCGCGAGCCATGCGGCTATAGTGGTCCTCTTCGTTGTTGTGACCGCCCTTGCGCTTCTTACCCTTGCCCTGCTTATCGGGGTTGGGGAAGTCCATGCCGGCAGCGACGTTGTTGCTGGCGTTGGTGCGATGGCTGTGCGGACGGCTCTCGGAGGCGTTGCGCTCGGAGTTGTTGTCGGAGGCGTTGCGATCGTTACGACGGCCACCGCGGCGGTCGTTGTTGCCGCCACGACGGTTACCGCGCTCGGCGGCGCGCTCGGCCTTGGCCTTGTCCTCGGCGTCCTTCTTCTCCTTGAGCACGGTCTCCTGTGCGGCGATCTGGTCGAGCAGCGAACGGAAGCGCGAACCGGAGTCGGAAGCGGGAACGGCACGGCGCTGGGCCTCGCGGGCAGCCTCCTCCTTCTCGCGAGCAAGGCGCTCCTGCTCGGCCTTCTTCTTGGCCTCGGCCTCGGCGCGGGCAGCCTCCTCGGCAGCCTGGGCTGCGGCAAACTGGCGGCGCTCCTCCTCGCGTGCCTTCTCGGCGGCGATGCGCTCGCGCTCGGCCTCGGCGGCGCGGGCGGCCTCCTCGGCGGCAGCTGCCTGCTCCTCGGCCTGCTTGGCGGCCTCGACTTCCTGAGCGCGGGCCTCGATCACCGAGGCGAGCTGCTTGCGGACCATGGCGACATAGGCGTCCTCCAAAGTGGAGGAAGCGGACTTAGCGGGAATCTTCATATCGGCGAGATGACCCATCAGTTCCTTGGAGGTCATGCCGAACTCTTTGGCCAGGGTGGACACACGGACTTTTGCCATATGACTTCACCTACCCTTTCTGGCACCTTGGGTGCCTAGAGACTGAACGAGCGTGGGAGATGCGCCGGGACCTGCCCGGCGCGACCGCGCGCTAGATCAGGTCCTCCGCATCATCGAAGGCGTCGGTGTCATGGACACCGCAGAAACGGGAGCCGGGACGAGCCTGGTTGCGGCACTGGATGCCGTCCTCGGATACATACTCGCAGCGGCGGACGTCCTCGTCCTCCTCGTCACCGATCAGGTCGGCGGCGGGCTCCTCGTGAACGGGAACATTCTTGAGGATGTCGGCGGCAAGCGTCTCGGACTTGATGTCGATGTGCCAGCCGGTCAGGCGCGCGGCGAGGCGGGCGTTCTGGCCCTCCTTGCCGATAGCGAGGGACAGCTGGTCGTCGGGCACGATGACGCCGGCGTAGGCCTTCTCCTCGTCGATGAGGACGCGGGTGACCTTAGCGGGCGACAGGGCGTTGGCGACGTAGACGGCAGGATCGGCATCCCACAGGATGACGTCGACGCGCTCGCCACGGAGCTCGCCCACGACAGCGCGAACACGGCTGCCCTTGGGGCCGACGCAGGCGCCCACGGGATCCAGACGGTCGTCGAGCGAGTGGACGGCGACCTTGGAGCGCTGGCCAGGCTCGCGGGCGATCGACTTGATCTGGACGGTGCCCTCATAGATCTCGGGCACCTCCTGCTCAAACAGACGACGCATGAGCTCGGGGTGGGTACGAGAAATGACAATCGGCGGACGGCTGTGCTCGCCACGAACCGGCTGCAGGTTGGAGTTGGGGTCGCGAACGTCGATGATCACGGCCTTGATATGCTGGTTGTGCAGGTAGCGCTCACCCATCGGGCGCTCGTTGCGCTCGTTCTCGTAACGGCGCTGATCGAAGTGCGGCAGCTCGGCCTCGACGCCCTCACGAATCTTGACGATCGTGAAGTCGGGCGTGGACTGCAGCACGGTGCCGCTGATGAGGTCACCGATGCGGCCGGAGAACTCCTCGTAGATCTGCTCGCGGGCGGAGTTGCGCACGATGGCATTGATCTCGGCCTTGGCGTGCTGGGCGGCGATGCGGCTCGTGTTCTTGGGGGTGACGTCGATCTCCTCGAACTCGGTGAAGTTGCCCTCCTCGTCCATGGAATCGTCGATCGGCTCCAGGCGGTAGACGTAGATCTTGCCGGTGGTGCGGTCGATGGTCACCTTGGCGCCCCACTCAAGATGCAGGATCTCGGCATAGCTCTTGGCGAGCGACTGCTCCAGGCGGTCGATCAGGTAGAGCTGGTCGATGTGCTTCTCCTGGCAAAGCTCCATCAGGGCGGACATCATGTCGGATGCTGCCATCTTACTTTCCTTCCTTCGCGGGCTTGAAGTCGTAGGTGGGCTTCAACTTGCACTTTTTAACATCAGAGAAATCGAGGGTGACGGACTCGCCGTCCTCGAGCTCGAGGGTCACGTCGGTCTCGGTCGCAGCCGCAATCTTGCCGGCGTACTTGCGACGGCCCTCGGTGGCGGTGGAGGTGAGCTCACAGTTCTCGCCCACAAAGCGGGCAAAGTCGCACGGGCGGCGCAGCGGACGCGCCATACCCGGGCTCGACACCTCGAGCGTATAGCTCGAAGAGATGGGATCGAGCTCCTCAATCACGTCGCCGACCCACTTGGTGTTGGCCGTGACGTCATTGAGCGACAGGCTCTGGCCCTCGGCACCCTCGATACGCACGCGCACGCAGGGGGCCTTGGTGGCACCCACGAGCTCGACGTCGACGATGTCGACATCGTGCTGGGGAGCGACGGCCTCGAGCGCGTCGATGATCGCCTGCTCGGTCTTGGTCTTGACCATTGCGGCACCTCCATCCATACAAAAAAGAAGCGGGGCCGAAACCCCACTTCTTTCAATTACAACTTCATTTGCAAGCAAACTATACCAATACCTGCACAAACATGCAACCACAACACAAACCCGCAGGTCAGCGTGAGCACAGGTTCTCCACAAGAAATGGATAATTGGGTGTTGTCGCAAGTGTCCTTAACCAAAAAGAGGGGCGACTCCCTACGGAATCGCCCCTCGCTTTTTGATGTCAGCTATGCGCGCAGCGCTTACTTGACCACCAGGTTGACCAGCTTGCCGGGCACGCAGATGGCCTTGACGACCGTCTTGCCCTCAAGCCACTTGGCAACGGCTTCCTCAGCGGCAGCTTGCATCTCCTCGTTGGAGGCGTCGCGGGCGACGTCGATGCGGCCACGGACCTTGCCGAGCACCTGGACGACGATCTGCACCGTATCCTCGATGGACTCGGCCAGGTCGAACTCGGGCCAGGCGGCGGTGTAGGCGTTGCCCTCGCAGCCGAGGGCCTCGTGCCACAATTCGTCGGCCCAGAACGGGCAGATGGGGGCAAGGACGCTCACGATATCCTTAGCCACGCCGTAGCACAGCGCCTTGTCGCGGGCGGCACCCTCGGTGGCGTTGAGGTAGGCGCTCGCCGCGTTGACGAGCTCCATGACGGCCGAGATGGCGGTGTTGAACTGGCCACGATCGAAGTCCTCGGTGCACTTGGCGATGGTGCGATGGCGCTCGCGGTAGAGCTTCATCGCTGTCTCGTCGAGCGCGGACTTGTCAAAGGCCACGTTGGCGTCGCCGGACTGGACGAGCTGCCACACGATACGCCAGGCGCGCTTAATGAAGCGGTTAGCGCCCTCGACGGCCTTGGGATCCCAGTCGAAGTCCTTCTCGGGCGGGGCGATAAACAGGATCGCCAGACGCATGGTGTCGGCACCGTAGGGCTCAATGACTGAACTCGGGGGCACGACGTTGCCCTTGGACTTGGACATGGTGTCGCCGTTCTCGTCCTTGACCATGCCCTGGCACAGCAGGTTGGTAAAGGGTTCGTCAACGCTCAGCAGGCCCAGGTCGCGCAGCGCCTTGGTAAAGAAGCGACTGTAGAGCAGGTGCAAAATGGCGTGCTCGATGCCGCCGATGTAGTTATCGACGGGCATCCAACGATCGGCGGCCTCACGGGAGAAGGGCAGCTCGGTGTTGTGCGGGTCGGTATAGCGCAGGTAATACCAGCTGGAGCAGGTGAAGGTGTCCATGGTATCGGTCTCGCGCTTGGCCGGGCGACCACAGACCGGGCAGGTGGTCTCGTAGAACTCCTTGCACTCGGCGAGGGTCTCGCCGGCACCCAGGTCCAGGTTCTCGGGCAGCGTCACCGGCAGCTGGTCCTCGGGCACGGGCACGATGCCGCAGTGCTCGCAGTGGATGGCCGGGATGGGGTTGCCCCAGTAACGCTGACGGCTGATGAGCCAGTCGCGCAGGCGGAACTCGACCTTGCGACGGCCGCAGCCCATGGCCTCGAGGTCGGCCACGATGGCAGCCTCGCCCTCAGAGTGCTTGCCGCCGCGCATGCCGGTGTACTTGCCCGACTGGACGAGCGTGCCCTCGGCAGCGTGGGCGCAATCCCAGTCGACGTTCTCGGCATGGAAGGTGTCGATGGTCTCGCCGCTAGCCTCGACGGCAGCGCGATCCTCATCGTCCAGGATGATCGGCACGATAGGCAGGTCGTACTTGCGGGCGAACTCAAAGTCGCGCTGGTCGCCGCAGGGAACGGCCATGACGGCGCCGGTGCCGTAGTCGGCAACGACATAATCGGCAACCCACACGGGGACCTTCTCGCCGTTGACGGGGTTCACCACATAGCGGCCGGTAAAGGCACCGTGCTTCTCGAGGGTGCCCTGGGCACGTTCGACGGCAGAGATATGCTTGGAGTCCTCGACGATCTTGGTGACAGCCTCCTCGTACTCCGTGCCCTCGACGAGCTCGTGCAGACGAGCGTACTCGGGAGCCAGGACAAAGAAGGAGACGCCAAAGAGGGTATCGGCGCGCGTGGTGAAGACGGTGATCTTGCCCTCGTCGCCCTCAATGGGCTCCCCATCCTTGTCGCACAGGGTAAAGTCGACCTCGGCGCCCTCGGAGCGACCGATCCAGTTGGCCTGCATCTGCTTGACGCGCTCGGGCCAGCCGGGGAGCTTCTCCAGGTCGTCGAGCAGCTCCTGGGAGTACTCGGTGATCTTGAAGTACCACTGCTCAAGGTCGCGCTTCTCGGGCTCGGTGCCGCAGCGCCAGCACTTGCCCTCGGTGACCTGCTCGTTGGCCAGAACAGTCTTGCAGGTAGGGCACCAGTTGACCGGGTTCTTCTTGCGGTAGACCAGGCCCTTTTCCCACATCTTCTCAAAGATCCACTGGCCCCAACGGTAGTAGTCGGGACTGCAGGTCTTGACCATGCGATCCAGATCGTAGGAGAAGCCCATGCGCCTCATCGTGGCAAGCGCCTGATCCATGTTCTTATACGTCCAGGCGGCAGCCTGCGTGTTGTGCTTGATGGCGGCATTCTCGGCAGGCAGGCCAAAGGCATCGAACCCGATGGGGTGCAGCACGTCGTAGCCGCGCATGCGGGCCTGACGGGCCATGGCGTCGCCGATGGTGTAGTTGCGCGCATGGCCCATGTGAAGGTCGCCCGACGGATACGGGAACATCTCGAGCACGTACTTCTTGGGCTTGCTGTCGTCGGTGTCGACCGCAAAGAGGTCGGAGTCCTCCCAGGCCTTCATCCACTTGGACTCAATGGCCTGCGCGTCGTAGGCAGGGATCTCGTCCTTATGATCTGTGCAATCGCACATATCAGCTCCTTTGTTATCTCGGTTGGGGCGGGGCGTTCTTACCTTTGCTCGCTGCTGCGGACAGTCCTGCTCGCACGAAGAGCACATTAAGTGATCTTCGGCTCATGCGGAACTTGCAGCGAGCAAAGGTAAGAACGCCCCGCCACATCGTTAACTCGCATGATGATAGCAAATACAACAAGCGAGATGCCTGCGACTTGCATGCATCTCGCTTTATCTAAATAACGTGGTTGATACTCAACCTTTGATATGCAGCTCCAACCTTATCGATAGGAAACGCTCTGCTGAGAGTCCTTGACGACTACGTCGTGGGCGCCGCCTTCGACGATCGAGGTCGAGCTCACCAGCGTCAGGCGCGCCTTTTCCTGGAGCTCGGGGATCGAGAGGGCGCCGCAGTTGCACATCGTGGACTTAACCTTGTAAAGCGTGCCGCCCACGCCGTCCTTGAGGGAGCCGGCGTACGGGACGTAGGAGTCGACGCCCTCGACGAAGCTGAGCTTCGCGGCGCCGCCCAGGTCGTAGCGCTGCCAGTTGCGGGCGCGCGCGGAACCCTCGCCCCAGTACTCCTTCATGTACTGGCCATTAACGTTGACGCGCTCGGTCGGGCTCTCGTCAAAGCGGGCGAAGTAGCGGCCCAGCATCATAAAGTCGGCACCCATGGCAAGGGCGAGCGTCATGTGGTAGTCGTAGACGATACCGCCGTCGGAGCACACGGGCACGTAGACGCCGGTCTCCTCGTAGTACTCGTCGCGAGCGCGGCAGACATCGATCAGCGCGGTGGCCTGACCACGGCCGATACCCTTGGTCTCGCGGGTAATGCAGATGGAGCCGCCGCCGATACCGACCTTGATGAAGTCGGCACCGCAGTCGGCCAAAAAGCGGAAGCCCTCGGCGTCGACGACGTTACCGGCACCGACCTTGACGTCCTCGCCGTAGTTGGCGCGGATCCACTCGATGGTGCGCTTCTGCCACTCGCTGAAGCCCTCGGAAGAGTCGATGCACAGGACGTCGGCGCCGGCCTCGATGAGCAGCGGCACGCGCTCGGCATAGTCGCGGGTGTTGATACCGGCGCCGACCATGTAGCGCTTATCGCCGTCGAGCAGCTCGTTGGGGTTGGTCTTATGGCTGTCGTAGTCCTTGCGGAAGACGATGCCCATGAGGTGATCGTTGTCGTCGACGATCGGCAGGGCGTTGAGCTTGTTGTCCCAGATCACGTCGTTGGCAACCTTGAGGCTGATGTTCTTGTCGCCCACGATGAGCTCCTCACGCGGGGTCATGAACTCGGAGACCTTCTTCTGGTGGTCATCGCGGCTGGGGCGATAGTCACGGCTGGTGACGATGCCCAGGAGCTTACCCTTGGGAGTGCCGTCGTCGGTGACCGGCATGGTGGAGTGACCGGTCTTATCCTTGAGCTCGATGACCTGCTCCATGGTCATATCGGGGGTCAGCGTGGAATCGGACTGAACGAAGCCGGCCTTGTGGTCCTTGACGGCCTTGACCATGGCGGCCTCGGACTCGGGGGTCTGGGAACCATAGATGAAGGACAGGCCACCCTCAGTAGCGAGTGCGACACCCATGTCGACGCCCGAGACGGACTGCATGATGGCGGAAACCATGGGGATGTTCAGGGTGATTGCCGGCTTCTCACCGCGCTTGAAGCGGGTTAGCGGCGTCTTGAGAGATACGTTGTTGGGGATGCACTGCGAGGACGAGTAACCAGGGACCAGCAGATACTCCGAAAACGTGTGGGACTCACCGGGAAAGAACGTAGCCATGTTTCTCCTTTTTCCATGCGACCGGTCGGCTGCAGGCCTCGTAGGACCCAGCCCAACCTTGGGCGCCCAATACTGGGCAAGTATCTTAACGTACTTTGACTGCTACAATGCATGATTTAAGAAGAGCACACGAGGGTTTGACGCAGGCTTTGCGTTTGCCCAGCAAACACTTTAGCGGGGAGACGTGAGGCACATGGAGTACAAGACGACGGCGAAACTCGTCATTCAGGCGTGCGACAAAGATCTGCCGGGCGTGTTCGGGCATGGTTGCGTTTTGTTGCTGCAAGGCATCGCCCGCGAGCACTCGCTCAACCGTGCCGCAAAGAGCATGGGCATGGCCTATTCCAAAGCGTGGCGTATTGTAAACGAAGCCGAAGGCCAGCTGGGCTGCAAGCTTATCGAGCGCGACGGCGCCCGCGGATCCACGCTCACGCCGGCCGGCAAGCGCGCCATAGCGGTCTACGAGGAGCTGCAGGCAGAGATCAACCAAGTAATTGCAACAAGGGCCAACGACCTCATCGCCAGCATCAACGCAAAGTAGACTATCTGGACCGATCATTGGTTCGCCGCACTAACGAATTAAGACGCGCGCCATAAAATGCGCCCATTTACTACGTTAAGTTGAACGCCCTCGACCACCCCGGATTTCGTGAAAACAAAACCGCTGGTAGACGGCTTGCCATTTTTCAAAGATGGCGGGTATGGTTGACCCCAAGGGGTTTAACGTAGTAGATAGGCCGTTTTCGTGGCACGTGCCCCGATAAGACAATATGGAAAGTACCCCATTCAGCGCTTTGAGTAGTCAATTTGGGACGGGGCTATTTTAGCTACCCCTGCCGTTAATCGACCAAACCGTTCGCGCTACCTACCAAGGTAGCTAAAATAGCCCCGTCCCAAATTGACTACTTGCGGAGGGCGTTATCGAGGGTGCCAGCCACCTGCAGGGGGTCGTCGGTGCCGGCGAAGAGACGGATGGTGCTTGCTTGCTCGCCACGTGGGGCCGAAAGGTGCGTTGTTGCGCCGCCGGCGGGCGATGTGCGAAATTCGTCCGGCAGTATGCTGAAGAATTCGCCCGCGCTGCAGTCCATCAGGTCAAACTCTACTGCCGGGCCAAAACCGTGCTCGAGGATGCCAGTCGCGATGGCATGGTCGGGATGCGAGGTCAGCCCGGGATAGCACACGTTGCGCACCATCTCATTCGCGGCCAAATATTCAGCCAGCGCACGGGCGCGATCGAAGTGCGCCTGCATGCGAGTGTCGAGTGTGTCGAGCCCGTGCTCTAGGACCTCGACCTCATCGGAGGACAAGTCGAGCGAGGCCAATCCGCGCCCCTCGAGCAGGGCATGCGTGCACTCGGCAGCAGCGTCCACGCGATGGCGCTTGAGCTGCGAGCGTGCGACCGACGCCGCCACAAGCTTGCGCGGCGCGTCACCGGCGCACACGCGATCGAGCGCCTCGAGCGACAGTACAGCACCCAAACGCAAGGGATCGCAGCCAAAGATGGAAGCCACCGTGTTGTCAACGACGAGCAGCGCATGGACCACGCGAGCCGAGCGGCCCAGAGCGCGAAGGTCAGGCACACGCAGGCCAAAGCCACCGATGGAGTTGACGAACCACCACAGGTGCGGCCCCTCGGCATCAAACGAAGCATCAAAGCCTTCGGACGCGGCGGTAAACGCCGCAGCCGACGGCTCCCCCACCAGCACAACATCGCAGCCATCAAAACCGCAAGCAAACGCTTCGGTAAAGTCATCCGCAAAGGCCACCAGGCGGTCACCGGGACGCACGATACCCAGCAGCGACAGAGCCGCCGGCACATGCGGGGCCGCAACAAGACGCGCCTCACGCGCACCAGCCCTTGCAGCCCAGTCCTCCTCTAACTGTTGCACGTCCACGCGACACCGTCCCTTAAATTAAACTGAACCAAATTAACCCATCCTGGAAGAGCCCGCGCAGCGGCGAGCGATTCGGCGTTCGTTAGAACGCCGGAACCAAGTTAGCCGTGGTATTCACCGTTGTACTGGATAAGCGTCAGGTCTTCCACGTCGTCGAGCGCACGGATGGTGTCGGCATAGGGCATATCCACGCCGTCCGAGAACACCTCGACGGCCATCTCGACCTTGTCGCCGCGCATGGTCTTGGACTTGACGGAAAACTTGGCACGCCCAAACGCGCGCACGATATCATCGCCGGTAGTCTGGCCCGTGTAGTGGATGACCATCATGTACACGCGCGCCTTGTCTTGGTGGCTCGCGAAGCCGACAATCATCACCACGATCACCACTGCCGTGAGCCCCACGAGCGCGTACATGCCGGCACCCGCCGTAATGCCCGTGGTAATGGCCCAAAACAGATACAGCAGGTCGAGCGGGTCCTTAACCGCCGTACGATAGCGGACGATGGACAAAGCACCGACCATACCGAGCGAGATGACCACGTTCGTCGAGATCGCGAGCGTGACCATGCAGGTAAGCACGCACATGCCCACGAGTGTCACGGCAAAACTGCGTGAATACACCACGCCGGTAAAAAAGCGCTTGTACACGCAATAGATCAGGATGCCCATGGCGAGCGCCACGAGCAGCGACAGACCGATCTTGGCAGGGTCGACCTGGCCAAACGCCTCCAAGACGGAGTTCTTAAAAAAGTCCCTGGTGCTCATGGTCTAAATATCCCCTCGGTTCTCAAAATCCGATTCCCAGTAATTAAATCCACGCAGGTAGGCGGTCTTTTCGTAACACAGGCAGTACTTGGAGACCGCCGTGAGTTCGGCCGCGCCCGGCGGCACCATATCGCGCACCAGCTGCGGGCAAAACTCCGTAAACTTGACCTCCATCACCAGCTTGCCGGGCTCCAGGACCGGCAGCGCGGGCAGCGTCGCGTCAAAGATATCGAAGCTTCCCACCGCGGCACGCACGTTCATGTCAAACGTGATGCGCACGGTGCCCTCATCCATCACCCACGGCTCGCGCTCGTAGTCCACGATAGTCCTCGGGCGCATCACGTTGCAGATGCACTCGATGTAGAACTCGCGACAGAGCGGATAGGGGCTCCTCAGCAAAAAGTCGTAGTCTCCGGCCAGAATCTGCTCAAACTCGCCACGCGTGAGTGGCGCGTCCTCCTTGTAGATCCAGCTACCGTACTTCTTTTTGCGCTCGAGCTTAATCACCTTGTCGCCGCCGTTATAGATGCGCACGCGATATTTTTTGCGCATGAGAATACCGGCGTCTTTTTCCTCGTAGGCCGAGTTGCAGTAGTCGTCAAAGTACAGGCTGCGAATGGTGTAACCGCCCGCCTGCGCATGCTTGTCCAGCTTAAACACCGGCGCCATACGGCAGGCAAGCGCAGCGTGCTCGCCTTCGTTGATGAGGTACTTGAGCTCGTGGCGGTAACGCTCCCGCGTGGTACGCGTAGGAGGTGCCGACAGACGCTCAAGCAGCGCGCTAGCCCTCCTCATACGTGTCCTCCACGACCTTACCGCCGTCTTGCACGTAAAAACACTTCATGCCGTACTGTTTGCCATCGTCGGTCACATAGTAGTCAAACGCATCTTGCGTATAGCCGTCGGAGTTGGCAGCACGCACGCGCACAAAATACTGGCCGGCATCGGGCGCATCGCAGGTCACCTCGGGCAGCAGCACGTCCTCGGCCTTAAAAAGCACGTCGTTGATGGCATAGTCGCGCGCAAGCTCCACGGTATAGCGAATGTCACGCGCCTTAAAGTCGTACGACGCGTCCCAATTCACGCGCAGCTTACCGTTATCGATCTGCGGCACGCCAATGTAGAACGGCATGGGCTTTTTATAGCTCTCGCGAAAGCTCTGATAATTCTCCTCGATCTCGGAGGGAATCGCCGCGGCGATCTGCTCGTATTGGTCCTTGGTGACAGGCAAATTGTCGATATCGGGCGAGGCAAAAACCAAGGGTTCGGTAACCTCGCGATAATGTTTAATCATCTTGGCCAGGCGTGCCTCGGTCAAATACGTGCGCAAGTCCTTTACGGCGCGGTCGAGCTCACTGCGGAACGATTTGCTGCGCAGCGCACGATTGAATAGCACGTTGCCCCAGTAGTTGCTCACGCCGCGCTCCCAGCTCGCATAATCCGAGAACTCCTTCAGGCTCAGCTCAAGCTTGCGCAGCATGCCGTCGTTATCCCAATCCAGGATGTACCAGACCTTGGAGTTGAGCGGACTGTACAGATAGCAGTTACGGTTCTGCGTGTCGCAATTGCCCGTAAGGATCTGAAACGCCAGCCAATAGACCAGGTTCTCGGTATCAAAGTAGGTGTCGAGCACATCGTCAATCTTTTGCGAATCGTCGTTGAGCGCCTCGAGCATCTCGATGAGCTTGGTGTGGTCCGAGTCGCCTTTGATCTCGAGCATGCCCTCAAAATTAGCCTGGTTGTAGTCGGGGTCGTCGGCAAGTTTTATGGTGTCCTCGTAGCGGTGGAAATCGAAGCTGTTCACCTTGTACAGATGCCCGTTCTTATCCAGGCCATGTGCCTTGAGCGCCGTTTTGTTGAGCTGCTCCACCTGCGTAAATAGGCCATAGTCCTCAAAGGTGTCGTCAGGTTTCTCGGTCTGGTCGCACACCCAAAGATGCACAAACTGCGTGCGCAGACCCATCATCTGGGGAATCCCGCGGATAAGATCATAGGCCATCTTATTGCGAAAACGCATGCCCTCGCCCATGTGCTTGTTGAGCGCAATCGCGCGCTGTTGGCGCCAGGTGCCCTTGCCCTTTTTGAGCTCCACCTTGTAATTCTTTTGCGTGTAGGAGCTCGATGTCTGGCCGCGCACCTGCACGGTGGCATTGGGCGCTTCCTCGCCATAGCCAACCTCGCCGGCCACCGGGCCGTCTTCGTCGCCCGCCTGCAGCAGGCCCATAACCTGATAGCGCGTCACGCCCATGTCGGCATAGTCATACACCGAGTACGTGTTGATCTCGGCCCAGCTATGGTCCGTGTTCTCGGAGCTGTTGCCGCGAGAGACCGTCAGATACATGGTCACAATGCCCGAGTCATCATAGACCTCGTACAGCTCGTCCTTATCGCGCAGATGCTTGGACTGGTCGGAGGCCTCGGCCTTTTTAATCTTGCCCTGCTTTTTGACTTTTTTGGTCGAGGATTCGTCCTGAGATGAGCAGCCCGAAAGCAGCAGCGCGCCGGCAGCTGCCTCGATCAGACAGCGGCGAGACATCAACTTATCGATCATCAGAACCTCCCCAATGGTTGCGATACACGCGAACTACTGCGCGCTGAAACGCGCCGTGCGGCACGCCCTTGCGGCGGCCTTCCTCATAGCGCTGCTCGGCACGGTCGAGCAAGCGGCCCAGCTGTGTAAAACGACCCGTTTTGTCGGTCGCCACAATGGGCTGCTGACTCAGGATACGATACGGTAAGTTGGCGGAATAGGTATCGAGCCGCAGCAGCGCCACGATAAAAAACACCACCGCACCCAACAAAAAGCCAAAGCCGTAAAACTGCTGCGGCAAAAGCAACGACACGGCGGTCGCCAGCCCTGCCACACCGGCAAACAGGCCCGAGGCCAGAACGGCTCCCTTGTAGTCGGTAAAGTACAGCAAGATCAGCAGGATTGTGTTGCCCACGGCATACAGGCCGTAGCCTACGCATAACGTGCGAAAATACCCGTGCATAAGATTGTTAAAGCCCAGCGGCAGGGCCGAGAGCACTGTGGTCTCGAGCGAAATGACCGCCGCGGTCACAAACAGCTGCTTGAGCGCACAAAAGCGCAGTTCGCTGTTGAGCGTGGAAAGCATCTCCTCCTCGGCCACCACAATATCGCCCACCACGCCGCCGTCGTTAAACAGGCTGTAGTAGTCACGGTAGCGCGGATAGAAATTGACCTCGACCGACACCACAAAGTTGACGGTCGTGACGAGTGTGGTCAAAAACGCAATGAGTGCCGGCACGTCATGGTAAGGAGCCCCGTAAAACAGGCCTTTGATCTGCACGCCAATAGGGCCCGCCCAGATAATAACCAGGTGTGCGAAAAGCCCCAAGTTGGTAAACAGCCCCGTAAGCGCAAGCGGCATAAATTGGTCGAGCCAGCGCAAAAAACGCCAGGGACTCCGGTCACTCCGTGGAAAATACCGGTACAGCAGTACCACATCCCAGGCGAGCATGACGCCGTAGCCTAGGGCGATTGAAGCCAACAGGCCCTCGACCGGCGGCAGCCCCAGCGCCAGCGCGGTCAGGGCGCACAGGCATGCCACACCAATGGCAGCCGCAAAGCTACACAGGATACCGCGGTAATCCTTGATGGCCGTGAGGTAACTCATACCGTTCCAGTTGACGATCATAATGTTGAAAAGCCACAGGCACAGCAGCCCCTGCAGCAGCGTGGCGCCCGAGAACAGCAAAAAGACGCCGTAGAGCACCGTGCCCGCAACGAGCATGATGGCATTAGATCCCCAAAACGAAGGCATGATCTCATCCTCGCGCTCGGCAAAGAGCATGTCGGCCAAAAAGCGCGTGACGGGCATGGAAAAAAAGCATGTGAGCGTAAGCGACGCCAGCAGCGTATAGGTCACCATGCACACCAGCAGATCCTGGTTGGCGCGGCCCACACCCCACAGACCGCACAGCACCAAGATACCCACCTGGAGCAGCACGCCAAGCAGCATGGGGCCCGTGCACACAATGCCGGCGTAGCCATAGGCGCGCATCGTAGCAAACAGACCCTTGCGCCTAAACAGGCGTTTGAGCTCAAAACCGATTCCGGCCACCGGCTACTCCCCCTCTCTGGGCAGGTCAAACGCACGCGCCGTCTCGTCGTACAGCGCGCGATAGTTGGCGAGCATCTGCTCGTGCAAAAAGTACGTGGCAACGCGACGCTGGCCGCGCTCCCCCATCTCAATGCGGCGGGCGCGGCTTTTGCACATGCGCTCCATGGCATCGGCCAAGCCCTTGCGATACATAGGCGGCGTCACAAAACCTGCCACGCCAAAGTCATCGCCCGGAGCGCCTTCGAGCAACTCACGGCAGCAGCCCACCTCGGTCGTCACGCAGGGACGACACGCGGCAAGCGACTCCAGCACGCTGAGCGGCTGACCTTCGGAGATGCTCGTCAAAATGGTAAAGTCGAGCTTTTCCATGTACTCGACCACGTTGACGCGGCCGGTAAAGATCAGGTCGCTCACGCCCAGGGTATCGACCAGCGCGTGGCACTCGGCGCCGTACTCCTCGTCGTCCACGCCGCCCATAATGTGCAGGCGCACCTTGGGCAGGCGCTCGTGCAGCTCAAAGAAGGCATAGATCATGGTCTTAACGTCCTTGATGGGCGCCAGGCGCACCACCGCGCCAATGTCCACCCAGCCGTCATCGGGCTTTAAGGGAATGTCCTTAAAGCGATCGAACTGGATGCCGTTGGGGATGACCAGACATTTGTCCGCATCGCAGCCCATATCGATCTGCGTCTTGCGGGCGTTATGGAACAAGCTCGTCACGCGGAAGGCGCGGCGGTAGATCTCCTCCGAAAGCAGGTAGAAAAAGCGAATCCAGCGGTCCTTAAACGAAGGCACCACCCAGTCGGCGCGAATGATCTCTTCCTCGCGCTCGCGGGTATAAATGCCGTGCTCGGTCAGCAGCACCGGAGCCTGGTGAACGCTTGAGCCCAGACAGGCGAGCAGGCCGCCGTAGCCGGTCGAGATGGCGTGGTACACATCGGCCACCGGCACCTCGCTGCCCAGAAGGTAGAGCACGGGCAGCAGCATGGAGCGCATGGTGTGGAATGCATCGGCAAAGGGCGTGTATGGGTACTCGGCCAGGCACACGTCGCGAAAGATATCCATAAAGGCGCGGCTCTGCAAAAACGAGAGCGGATGCACGCGACGGCGCTGGAAGATATCGAATAGCACGTCCCAGTCCGGATTAGAAAGCGACACCAGGCGGCGCAGCGCCTCGCGCTCGCGGGCGTTAAAGTCGGCCTCTTCTTGCTCGCCCGAAAGCCGCAGGGCGTCGTCCAGAAACACCTCGTGTACCTCGACCACGTTGCCGGGCAGCTCGTAGACAAACTTGCCGCGGTCGACAGCATGCGCGCCAATCACCCACAGCACAAACTCGTGCTCGGGCATGGCCTGGATATAGCCATGCATCCAGGTGGACACGCCGCCGTGCACATAGGGGTAGCAACCCTCGAGTACCAAACAGATTCTCATTTGTCGCCACCCTCCTTGCGTGCAATGGTCACCGTCTTGTCCGTGGCTTTAACCAGGTACAGATCGCCCGTCAGATGCGTAATCTCGCCACCCGTGACTGCACCCGGCTCGCCGTTGTTGGCGCGGAGCATGAGCCAAGCCTCGTCGTGGAAATTGCCCAGGCTGAGCGTCCAGGAATCCGCGCTGGTATCCACGCTCACCGTCACGGACGAAAAGCGCTGGATGGCGCCCGAGCATTCCGAACCGGTCTGGCGCCGCAGGTCGGGCGCGAACTTGGCAAGCCAGTCCAGGTAGTCAGTCAGGCCGCCCTTGTAGACCTCCCAGCCCTCCTTGGCGCCGCGATCGGGATCCAGTAGGTCGTCCGGATGCATAAAGTGCGTGCTCACGTAGTGCATGTTGAGCTCGGACACGGCAGCCAGGCGCATGTAGGAATCGTCGACCATGCCGCCCGAGACAATGCGCGGCTGCTCCACAATGCCATCGCTCGCCACGCCAAACTCCTGCACGTACGGCAGGTCGGTGCCATCCTCAAAATACGTACTGGCGATGGTCTTAATGCGCGGAACGTCGGTGCCAATAAGCTTGCGCGCACGGGCCGAAAGGATATTCGACGGTGGCACATAGACCGAGCCGTGCGCGTTGGGCAGTACCTCGTCCTGGAAGGCTATAAGCTCGTTGAGCGATGCGACGAGCGTCTCCTTGTTCTTCCACGTCTTGTAGTCGTACAGTGTGCCATAGTCGGTATCCCAGAGCGCCAGCGGCTGATGGTTGTAGCCGTGGAAACCCAGCTCTCCGCCCATCTGCAGCAGCATGCCGCCAAAGTAGCGGAACTGCGTGGTATCGGCCTGGCGCGCGGGCTCGGTCTGGTTGACCGCGTCCTCGTAGTTTTCGATCATCACGCCGGTAAAGCGAACGCCATATTTTTGCGCGAGCTTTTGCAGATCGGGCCACCAGACCTTGGCATAAAAGTCGGCGATAGAAAGCCCGTAGTCGCGCTTGATGTAGGTGCCGTCGCCCGAGGGCACGGGGCTGGGAAAGTCGTCCAGATAGAAGACGGCGCTGTTGATGACCGGATAGGCCGTGGCATCGCCCAGAAGGCTGATCGCCGCGGCGTAAAAACCGCGCATGACCTTGTCATAGATACCGATATTGCACACCACGGTGCGACCGCTACCGCAGTCATTCGACCAAATGAGCGGGGCGCCCGCATCGCCGGTCTTAGCCCACACACGAGCCGTCTCGCGCAGCGAAACCGAAAGCGACGAATCAAAGGGGTCCGAGAGCCCGTAGCGCTCTCCCCCGCCCAGCATAAAGTCCTCGCTCGGCACAATGCTTTCGGCTTTTACATAGTCATATCCGGCAGATTCAATGCCAAGCTTGGGAGCAATCACTTGCAGATAGCCCGAGTTATCCGGAGGCATGGCGAGCATAAGCGAACCGCCGGCACTCACCCAACTCATAATGTCGCTCAGGTGCGTACCGAGCCCATCGAGCGACGGCATGAGCAAAATCACGCGATCGTAGGAGGTCAGCGAGGGAATGGCATCCGCGCCGTCCAGGGCAAGGTCCACGTCGCGGTGCGCGATCTTCATGTCGAGCAGAATCTGGTCGAACTGCTCCTTTACGTCCTCGACGCCAGCTTGATCGGAATCGGTAATGACCAGGCACGTGGGCTTTTGGCCAAATATTGCCGAGGAAGCCGGCACCGCATCGTTGGCGGCAAGCATCCCCAGCTTATGCTGGCCCGCACTGTACTGTACGCCGGCGCGCTCCACCAGCAGCACGGCCGCCATGGCAATAAAGACCGCCCACACCACAAGCAGCCCCATCCAGCGAAAATGGCCCGCACGGTCGCGGATATGCTGTACCACGCTCATCGGGCCTCCTCTCCGTTGCGCCAAAACGCCAGTTCCTCGCGGTTGGCGGCGCTCAAGTATACATGCTGTTTGTCAATCGCATCGATCACGCGGTGGACCTCGTCACCGTCGCGGCGCATCACCGCCAGGCGCAGGCAAAGCATCCAAACCTCCTGCTCCTCGGGCACGTCGAGCACCAGCTGGTCGGTCACGGCCTGCGCCTCGTCGATCTGTCCGACATCGGCCAGCGCCGTCGCGTATCGAATGCGAAGCTCAAGGGTGTCCTCGCGCTGGCAGCGACGCGCGAGCAAGCGCGCGTACTGTTGGCGCTGAATCTGAGCCACGCGCCCCTCGGCCAAGCCCGAGCCCAAATACTCGCCAAGAAAATCGCAGTATTCGTTGAGGTTTTGCGCGCTCGGGTCGGTCTTAAAGGCACGCTCCAGCTGCTGCAGTTTAAGGTCGGACTCCTTGGAGATCTGCGCCACCGCCGTCGCGGCATAGTGAGCCACCTCAACGTCATCGTTAAGCTTAGCCGCCTGCAGCTGCGCCAGGTACGCTTCGGGCTCCTCGGTGAGCATGGAGAGCATTAGGCGACGCCGGTCTGCCGGGTCGTTGACGATGAGCGCCTCCTCGAGCGGCACTACGCCTGCATCGGCATCACGTTCGTGCACTAGGATGCTGCGATGCAGGTCGTCGTTGAAGCGCAGCGACTCCAGCGCGGACTCTTTCAGCCCCTCGCCAAACACCGCGCTGCGGACCGATAGCAGGACCACCAGCAACGGGCCCCACAGCGGCACCAGCACTATTACAGCCAGCATGTGCCCGCGCACCGGCAGCAGGCCCAACTTCATGAGCGTCCACAGCATCAGGCAAACCAGCGCATGAATCAGCAACAAGACGGCGGCAACGACAAGCGAGATCAAGCGGCACCCCCCTCACCGTCACCGGTGTCAGCAATGTGTTGCAGCAGCGCCACGATGTCCTCGCCGTCGACGGGCTCCACCGCAATCTGCTTTGCGCTCAGGCGCTCGCGGATAATGGGCAGATCGCACGCCTTTGCCTGGCGCATAAGCAGGTAAAGCACGTCGCCGTCGACCAAGCCCGCCGCATCGCTCTCGCGGATTGCCGACCCAATTGCGCCCACCAGCTCGCCGACAGCCTCCATGCCCGGTACCACGCGCAGGAGCAAAAAGCTGCCCATCTTGCCATCTGCCAGCGCCTGCTCGGCCGCGAGCTCTTGGCCAAAGGCAGCCTGCTTGAGCACGCAAGTGCCGTCAACGCAGCGTTTATCCTGTGCCACCGCCTCATAGTCAAAGGCACGGCCCAGCGCGCTTTCGACCAGGCCGCACAAGATGCGGAACAGGTTTTGGTAATAGAGGGTCATTTGGTTTTCGGCCGCGCGACGCACAAAGATCAACACGGCGGGCGCCCCATCGCGCTCGATTGTGTATCCAAACATGGGAAGCCCCGGCGTCAGCTCGCGGTTCACCCACAGGCTCGAACGACCCCCGTCGCCTAAAAGGGGCGCAAGCTGCTCAAGCGTAAGCGAGCGTGCGGCATCTTCGGCAATCGCGGGACTTGCTGCCACCAGGCGTGCAAATGCTCCGCCAGAAACATGGTAGATCGTCACCGAATCGTTCTCGAGGATCTCGCCCAGAAGCTCGCAGCACTTGCGATAGATGTCGCGTGGGTTGAACACGTCAAGCTCCTGCGTCACGGCAAAGATCTTGCCAAAGCTGTCGTGGCGACCCACGATCTGGCGCCTGTACGCACGCTTGTCCTCGATCGCGTCGTGGTAGAGCTGCGTAAGAAACGTATTGCGGTTGCGCACGAGCTGGTTTTGATCGCGCTCCGCCCTAATGGCCTCGCTGTTGCGCAGCTGCACATAGCCGCACACGGCACCCACAACAAAGTACGCAATAAACGGCAGCCAGTTGGACGGCTCGTAGAAAAGGCCCTGGAAGGTATAGCCGTACAGAGTAAAGTAACTCGCGGCCAAACCCACCGACGCCAGCAGCGCCGCAACCAGGCCAAAGTCCAAGCCATACAGCGTGCCGATCAGCACAACGTAGAGCAGGCGATAATCGAGCACATTGAGCTGGGCTGATTGGGAGAATAGACGCTCCAGCACCTCGAACAGAACCCAGGCAACGCCCGTCTCCAGGCATTTAATAGGCAGCGTGCGCATTTGAATGCGGTCGATGGCGGCGCGCAAGGGGTTGACCTTCTTTGCGCGACCAGCATCCCAGCGAGCCTGAATGGTCGAGAGGTCGCGCAGCAAGTCGTAGCGCTGAAACCAGCCATAGCGCACGCGAGCGACGTCGCTGGCAGGCAGAGCATAGCCAGCAGAATCGCCATAGGCAACGGCAAGCCCCGGGAACAGCGCCTTGAGGGCCTCGCCCACCTCACCTGACGTGTGCTGGAAGGTATCGGCAACGTCGAGCGTCTCAAAAGAGGCATCCCAGCTATCAAAGATGCGGCGAATCAGCACCGCAAGCTCCTCGGCACACAGAAGGGGAAACGCCGTATCCTGCGCGCCCTGCAGAGCGACCGATCCGGTTGAGCACGCGTCGAACAGCGGCACCAAAAACGGGTCCTCCAACGCAGCAGACGCGGTATACAGGAACGGCACGCGCAGGATCTTGGTCTGAACGCCCTCGCGAGCAGCGTAGTAGCGGCACAGGTCGTTGGCTGCGTGCGCGATAATGCCTTTGCCCGTTTGTTCTGCGGCATCGGTGGTATCCTCAGCACCCGCGGGCCCGGCTACAAACAGCAGCTGAACCCGGCGCCCCATGCACGCACGAAAGACCGAACGCAGAAGCTCGATATCGCCCACGGTATCAGTATGCGGGGTAAGGTAATTAGACAGGTAGACCACGCGGTCGAACTCGTAGGCCTGCTCCAAGTGCTGGAGCAGCTCTTTCCACGAGGCATGGGGCGACGACTCATCACGACGCGCATCCTTGGCGGCTACAACCTTAACGTGGTCCCCGGGGAATGCCTTGGCGCAAAAGTCATCGTCAACATACGCGGTGTTGCCAACAACCAGCACCTCCATGGCGTACTCCTCCCCTAAAATCCACTTTAGTCATAGTCAAACATGCGTATTTTACGCTGTCAACGCGAGCTGGAACGCCTTTAAGGCTGTCTTAAGAACTTTTTTAGAGGATGTGGGGGCTTCGAGAGTGCAAAATGAGCGTCCAATTCGGAAGTATGCGGCAAATTCAAGACATGCCGACAACACTGGATAGTAGCAACGCTTCTACCTGCGGCTTCTGTTCATGAAAAGGACCATGCTAATCCCACTCCTCGATGCGGGTGAGATACGGATCGGCGCCGTAGCGACCGGACAGGTATTGCTTGTCGAAAGCCGCGTTCTTGCTTACCAGATTACCGTTTGCCTCGTGGATGTCGGCGAGAGACCACAGTTGGCTCGCCTCCCCCTCGCCGCGCGCAGCGAACCATATCTCGTCACGGCGGAACACATCGTTTCGCATGGTAGACACGTCCTGGGACGAGAAGATGAGCTGTGCGCCACTCTTGTTGACCTCAGGATCCTTAAACAGCAGGATCACATAGCGAAGAAGCTTCGGGTGCAGTTTGGCGTCGAGCTCGTCTACCACAACGGTACCACCACACTCAAGCGCTGCCATCAGATACGCAGCCAACCCCATGAGCTTCTGGGTGCCGGCAGATTCCTCGGATAAACGCAGCTCGTACGCTTTGCCGCCCACCTCGTGTCTCACGAAGACGCGCCGGCCGCGCCATTCCGGCGCCCTCTCCACTCTGAAGCCGTCAATACGCACATCAACGGCGCGCAAAAAACGCGTGACCTCGCGCGAGTCGCCCTCGTCGAGCATTTGCTCGAGCATCCGCTCCAGGTAGGAACTGTTGTAGTTGAGAAACACAGCGTCGAGAAACCAGCTGGCCGCCTCCTGGACCACCGGTGCATCGAAGTTGATGCAAAGGAACGATAGGTACGGCAGACTTGGGTTGAACCTCGCGGCCGTCACAAGCTTACGCAGTGTGGGGCCGAGTTCAACCTTTGTATCCTCGCGCTCGAACAGCATCGCCGTGCGTGACGCTCCCAATTTTCGCCGCCACAGGCCTTCGGACACGATCTCGTCCGCATGCACGGACAGGGCATAGCGGTACTCGTGCTCACCCGCGCGATAGTAGAGCTCGAACTCGGTGGGCTCGGCAGCAGACACATCATCGAACTTAAACGCCGAACAACGGGGTATCAAAGGGCGATCGCCCTCTGCTGCATCAGCACTGGCAGACAGCAGTCTTATCGGTCTGGCCACCGCCGAGCGAACGTAATCAAGAGACTCGAGCAGATTAGACTTGCCGCCAGCGTTGGGCCCGTACACCGCAGCCACCGGAAGGAAACTCTGCCCGTCGGAACACTCTATGAGGGAACGCTCAAACTCCTTCATCGGCGTCGCCTGCATGGAAAGCTCCACCTCATCGCGATAGGATCTATAGTTCCTGAAGGTGAACTGGCAAAGCATCGTCCTCAACATTCCTTTCATTGTTTTGAAAAGATATTTCAGAGTTTTTATTTGATTATAGAGTTTAAGCAGGCTAAATCAAGTGCTTGCTACACCAATGACAGCAGGCGCAAGGTGCCAAACCGCCCATACTCGACCATCCCATTGCCGGAATGGCGTTTAGCTAGCACGTTACGCATTACATGCATGGAAAAAGGGCAACACTCTATCAGAAAGCGTCACCCTTAAAGCTCCCAAAGAGCTTTTGTATTGAGATATGTACTCTACACCTCAATGAAGTGAACCATCATACCGCACCACCTCGTTTTCAAAACGCCCAAATATGCGCTCCAATGCGAACATCGAATCGACAGCATCGTTTACAACCTTCACCGCAATGATGAAGTCATTTAACGACAGTGGGCACACCATTACGGGCCGCTGTCGCTATGGAGCCGAACCCTTATCCCCTCGGTGGGAAGGGGTCGTGGCCATGGGAATCCCTTGCGCGAATCCTTCCGTCGCGACGATGGACAATCAACTCCGATTCTTGATTGGAGCAAATGCGTCGACCGAGCTTTATCGCCTCGCTCTGGGTCGTCGTAACGAAAGAAGCGCGACTTGTTCCCTCGCCCTTAACCTGCCAATTGCCATCAGAACGCTTCGTAACGTGCTGATTTCTGCCTTTCATACTCACTTCACCTTCAATTCTGAACTCGCCGATATGTCTATAGCATGAGATATGTGACAGGTACCTTCGTGCCGATTTTCAAAAGTGTAGCCACTGGCGCGGACATAAAATGAAGCGCACGCAACGAGCACGTTGATCTTTTTGTCTTCTGGCAACCCTGCAAACCAAAGCGAAAGAGCAGAAAGGGTGCTGAAGTTCACATCCAAAGAAGCTCATATCGACGACCTGATGGACAGGCGCCTCCATATGAACGCAGCCGGCTACTACCATGGTCTACCCGGCGAGCAGAGCGTTTCATTGGTAGCGTCTTTAGCGTACGGGATGGGCATCTATGCCAACTGGCTCTTGCCGATCTACTGCATGTTCACGGAGCAAGAGAGCAAGATCGCAAACAATACCGTCGTGATTACCGGGCGAATGATCGATGGGTTCCGGTGCGCCGACGTCAGATCGGTATCTTGCGATATGGCCACGTCGAGCGGCAGTTGAATCGCAAGATCGATTCTGGAGGTGACATTCCCTACACGGATGCCCCCGCACGGCCTCGCGCAGCCATGTCAAGCATGCTGTAAAATATCGTCAAAAAAAGAGGGCCGACGCATCAACCCTCTTCAGGTGTCGCCCGAGAGCTTCCACCGCAATTGGCTATATTCTACTCGATATCCTGTGTTTGTCTACGGGCCCCAACACAAGTGAAAACTATCTTCATCTTCAGACGCTGACTTTTAAGTTGCAGCTATATAACTACGGAGTGAATCCATCTTGCTCCTAGCTCCGGTATTAACTATCTTGTGAAAATCCGAGGAGGACAGAGATCCGTGCAGATCTTCTAGCACGTTCGAATAATTTCGAATAACCTGATAGCACTCAGTTTTGGAAACCATCATCTTTCTGAGTAGATAGACAATTAGGACGACATAATCAGTAATAGTTGAAAAGTCTATCGAAGGAACGCCAATCTCGGATGACAGCATCTGGCCAAGCTGATTGCCCACTTTTGCCCTCTTAAACCTAACGTCATAAACAGCACTATTATGAGCAATCGCGTTACGGAGGTCCTTGAGCGCAAAGATAGTACGCTCAAGAAGCCCGGGACCGTCGTAATTGTTCGGAAGCTTTAGGTCATCAGATATGCTCTGTCTAACCGAGCCCTTTAAGCACGAATAGAAAACACCGAAGTTTCCTAGAGTCATGACCTCGAATAGCGCCCAAATAGGCAAGGGTTTATCGCTGTCGTAAAAATGCCTAACAACAGGGTTCTTGGAATAATTGTACTGAATCAATCTATTGATTTCCGCGCGCAGACCCAGGCGCTTTTTCATAGCAGCGCTATAGTCTTTACTTTTTCTAGGGTAATCACGGTACGCCACGAGCGTTCGAGAGAAAATATCTTCCAGCACGAACGAGTGAGAATCTTCAAGCACGGCTTCTAGCGTATAGTTCTTTAGCGCAGTTTCAATAAACATTACGCTTGGATATAAGAGCGCCTTGACCGCCATATCAAACTCATTTAAGGCAATTACCTCGTCAAAGCTCGTTAAATCCAAGCAGTTGGAAGAATTGCCCACAAAACGATGACCCTTGTAGCCATGATAATAGCCGTAATTCTTCATCTTTCTTTTATGGACAGAGCCGTGCGTCTCTATCCCTTTATCCCTAAGATGTTTCATGAGGCCATTGAGAGTTTTCATTATGGGTCCTTAAGCGCGGAGCCGAAATTGAATTAATTATATCCGCTACCGGACACCACTAGAGCATTATCCCAATCGGTACCGTCCTCATTCCCCTAAAGCTGCAGCATATAACACGACTACGCCACCGGATCATTTGATGGCATCGCGAACGGATCGCTGCAGCTTATTCAACCGAAATAACGGCTCGTCTTCTATCATGCGAAATGACTGCTTTGGACAGCCGTAAATAGGAAGACTGATTCCGGAAGCGACATTTCCTCGCACGAACTCGTCTTTTACGGTGCCCCGGATTCAAGCGTGGCTAACAAGGCAATCCAAGGTATCCCGTGAAGCCTCGTTATCAAAACGCTCAAATATGCGTATCGCCGCGAGTATCGAATCATCGGGTCGCAACCGGTCGAGCGGCGCCTTAAGCCCGACGAGAAGAACCCTGGCCGAAAAATCGATAAGCATGATCACGAAGAGCGGACTCGGCGGCCGGCAATCTAATGCCATGAATCTTCCAAATCATTCTTTAACCCTTGATTGGCAATACATCCCATTATTTATTCAGCGCCATAATGGACCAACCTCAACGCGACATAGAAGAGCCGAAGTCCCGCATCAGAACCTGACTATTATTCCCGCTGCTCCTCCGGAATAAATGCTTGCAATATTATAGCGACGGCAGGAATATGTCGCAGCTCGTCACAGCTATGGTTCGCCATGTAACTGAACGCATTAGTTAGCCATTTATTCGAACCGTGAACGTATTCCACCCCATAGGCTTCAAACAAAGATTCGAGTTCTCCAGAACTCAAAACTACCAATCCCTCGCGCGCAAGAAGCCGAAGCATCTCTTCAACGCTCACGCCCAGATCATCTGGAAGGTTTTCATAAACTTGGTGCTTATAATGACTTTTCACTATTTCTGGCATTTTGTCCCGCTGCCCGCCCGGACAGCCTTCAAGCTCTCGATAAAATCGCTCAAGGGAATTCCTCACTTCTCGAATTTCATTCCGTTTATCATTGGTAGTGATAAATAGATTGGATACGCGCTTAAAAATATCGTTATTATCCAATAAATCAAAATCCGTAATTACTTTGCATCTAATTCCAGCCGAATCATAAAACTTCTTAATGCTCTCAAAACCCGGCTTACCGTTAACAGAAACAAATAGGCCGCTGTAATTGGTATCAAATTTAGAAATTAGTTTACGATATACGGCGGCATCTCTAGGGCCTTCGACAAGGACGGCCTCACTCGAAAATAATGCATCCAGATACTCGGCTGAAAAATCCGAGCGGTCAATTAAGCTCAGGATTTCCTTATTGGAGAGCACTTTTGCGCAGCGCATGTCGCCATCTCGGTTAAGACGCACGATGGTAAGCTCCTCAGAACAAGACGAGATGAGCCCCTGGAGTAAGAAGGAGCTATGCGTGGAAATAAACACATTGTTGAGACTTTCGTTCTCAATAAAGTTTTTGCCCAGGATTTCCCCCATCCTGCGCGCATATGGAGGATGAAGAAAAGCTTCAGGCTCATCCAAAAGAAACACCGGCTTGCGCCTTCCCATCAAACTCAAAAGAACGGAAACAAAACTACGCAAGCCATCGCCCTCTTCGCGCAGCGGCGTAGCCTTAGACAAGATAGTCAGACGACGTGGCATATCATGTGTTGCACCACGATATTCCTCAAATGAATCGCTAACGACGGGGACAATCCTTTGGCGACTCGTGCTCGCATCTAGAACAACGTCCCTGTTAAATAGTGGAGTAATTTCGGACGCTATCGTCTTGCAGTCCGGATCGGTGTCGTATGCCGAGCTAAGGCTGTTGTAGTTATCGTCGTTTATGCCATAAGCTTGATCGCCAATCGACATCAACAGGCGATCCTCGGTACCCACATAGTCAACCATCGCAGGTCCAAAAAAGCGCAGCGCCTCGCGGCGAGCTTGTTCTGGCCCTTCATAGTTGTCGTCATCAAAACACCGAGAAAAACTCTTGCGCCAATCATCGGTCGGGGAAAAGCAAGGGGTACGATAATTCGGAGAAAATGCTATTCCACCCGGAGTCCAATTTATGCCGGTGTTGCAGTAATCGCGGAGACGCCATCCCCCATTACAACGAACAACTTTATCATCGAGACCATATGTATCGATTATTTCATTGCTGTTTGCTGGGAAATTGAGGTGGATTTCATTAAAGACAACGCGCTTGGTCAACTCCCCTCCGGAATAGCCCACCTCTGGATTACCCAAAATCTCAGAACGAATTTCTTTAAGTGATTTACTTTTACCAGAATTATTTGGTCCAATGAATACAGTAATCTTCTTAGGCTTTACTGTCGTACCGTCCACCGTGACCAGCTCATTGACTTTAAAAGAATATCCAGCCATATTCATACTCCTCGACCGCTGCTTTAGTCGATTATTACAAACTGCGGGGACATGCAGTGAGCACAATCGATGAGCGAACTGAAACAGAAAAATGGGCTCGAAGAACAGCGTACGTGCCGCCAGGCCACTCAGTCATGGTTTCGAATCGATGACTCAGCCAAAACGGCTCTTTTGAAAACCGCGACCGGATCCCTCAGATAGAGAAACGAAAGCCTTGTCAATGCGCCACCCTTTACGATATTGTCTCAATTCTCAAAATATCATGAGGGGGAATCGAGCCAACAATCGCTCCATCAATCTTGGGCAGGCAGTAATCCGTCGACATATTACTGCTGAGTACATCAATGAAGCTCGACAATATTGAATCATGGGCATAAGGCTGAATGCGATCAAAAGAGAAGGCAAATTTGACCCTGATTGAAACCCCCAGGCTTTTCAATGCCTCAACTGCTTCGGCTCCCGCAACATCCTCTAAAGACCACGCAAATGTTTCCCCACCCAACGTTGCTGAATATTTTGAATATTGCCCGGCCATGGATTTAAGCAGGTAGAAGCAGACACAGCCAGTCCTGCGTGGATGTTCAGCAAAATAATGATTTGCCTTCTGAAGAACAGTCTCAGTTTGGCCCAAGTTCAACCCAACAACCCCGGAAAGATAGCAAAATTGGTCAAATGCCTCTTCCCTAGAGAAAGCCTTCAAACCCATTTCCGCAATATCATCCGCAGAGAGCACTCTGGTAGCATGCCATCCAGTTATCGTTTCTTCTTCTAGCAGTTCAGCGAGAATGGCCCTTTCCGACCCGTAAGACCCAGTCAAGCGTTGGTGATAATCTGAAAATAGGCGCATTATGTCTTTTCGACTATCCAAGTCGTACATCTATCGACCCTCATCCAATCTGGACGAACAGTTGCAGCAATTTGACAGAACGCCCTTCTTTATAGAAAATTGCCTCGCAAAACCTTCGTCAAACGAAGCTTGCAGTTCTTTTAGAAAATCTTGCATCAAGCGTAAGCGGCAACATTTCATAACGAAGGAGCATGTCGACAATCGACAAGTCGACCAGCATCTTAAAATCTAGATTTGCATACTCCCCTTGCGTGCTCCTTCCTCAACTTTAGGAAACCCAAGCCGATAGGCACGCAGGCGAAAATAGTTGCTGTTCTTTTCCAGATAAGCTCTAGCATCTTCTTCACTCATCAGCGAGAAATGGACACCCCTAGATTTGAGATGATCAATCTGCTCTGACGCCGTAAGCCACGGCTTTCTATTGGCGTCGGTCATCAGATCTCCGTTCGCGATGATTAACTCAAGATTTTATATTAAGGCGTTTAACTGAGCGAATCACTAAGATTTGGCTGTTACGTCAAATACCCTTTCCTTGATTATCGACTTTATCCGAACACCTCCCACATTCATCCGTACATGTACGGA
>UQHT01000012.1 GCA_900540875.1 uncultured Collinsella sp. | reverse complement strand
CCTCGCCGCGGCCTCCGTCCTCGCGCTCGGATTCGTTTCTTGGGGCCGTTCATGGGCGAGGCTCCACGACGGGACGTTCGCCGGCGACCGCGCGCCCACGCGCACGCACGGGGACGCCTGGCTCGAGTCGAGGCCCTCCAGGGTCGCGAGGCGCTGCCCTCCCTGGGACGGGAAGGCCGCCGCGGAGGGGCTCGTGGCGGCCGGCTGCATCGGCGGCGGGATCGCGATGGTCCCCGCCGTCCACTGCCTCATAAGGGCGGGCAGCGGCGCCGGCAAAAGCAGACGCGCGCTGGCACCGTCCATCGCGGCGGCGATCGACCGCAACGCCCACGGGATCCCGACGTCCGTCATCGTCCACGACCCCAAGTCCGAGATCCGCGCATGGACCGAGCCGCTCGCCAGGAGGGCCGGGATGGAGGTCGTCGCCATCCGGCTCGACGAGCCCGTCAAGTCGGCGAGGTTCAACCCCCTCGACCGCGCCATCGCGGCACTCGGGACCGAGGGCGTCGCCGGCGCCGTGGCCGAGCTCCGCGAGCTGTCGTCCTCCATCGTGCCCGACGCCTTCTCCTCGGGCCAGAGGTTCTTCACGGACGCCAGCCGCAACCTGCTGACCGGCCTCTGCCTGCTCGCGATAGCGGACGGGCGGATCCCCGACGGCGCGCGGAACCTCTCGACCGTGCTCGCGCTCCTGGAGCCCCGCGACGGGAAGAGCGCGGTCAAGTCGCTGGAGGAGCTCGCCGCGGACCTGCCGGCGGGAAACCCGGCGCGCCAGTTCCTCCTCGTCGCCTCGTCGAACGGCGGCGGAGGCGAGGCCCTCGTCTCCACCGCGCGCAACTACCTCATGTCCTTCTGCGACGACGACGTCAGCCGCATGCTCTGGGACGGCGAGGTCGACCTCGCGTCGGTCGGGCGCAAGCCGACCATCCTCTACATCGCCAGCGCGGCGGACCGAGGCGACCGCGGCGCGCTCGTCTCGTGCATCTTCTCGCAGGCGCTGTCGGCGCTGCGCGAGACCGCGCTCCTGTCCGGCGGCAGGCTGCCGGCGGAGACCCTGCTCGCCATCGACGAGGGGTCCGGGATCCCCAAGATCCCCCGCCTCCTCGGCGACCTCGCCGAGGTCCGCAGCATCGGGCTGCACGTCGTCTTCGTGCTCCAGAACACCCATCTGCTCGAGGCGCGGTGCGGCTACTCGAGGGCCGAGTCGGACGCGCTGCTGGCGCTGCTCGGCACCCAGGTCGTCCTCTCGGTGGAGTCCGTCGGCGAGGCGGAGGAGATCAGCAAGCGCCTCGGCGACTACAGCGTGAGGACGACCGGGGAGAGCTCCACCAAGGGGACGCAGAGCTCCTCGTCCGGCAAGTCGTTCTCCGTGGCGCGCCGCCCGCTGATCACCCCGTCGGAGCTCATGGCCTGGAGCGCGCGCGAGAACGGCGCGCTCGTGATCGACGCGGAGGGCCCGATGGCGCTCGCCAGCCGCGACATCACCGAGACGTTCCTGGGGCCGCTGCTGGGCCTGACGTCGCCGGAGGCCGAGGGCGCGCTGCTCGCGCGGGCGCTCGAGGGGGAGGTCCGGAACACCTCCCCGGCACCGGTGTGGCGCATCCCGGAGAAGCCGAAAAAGCCAAAGGGGTCGCCGTCCGGCGGCAGGAAGCGCAAGGTGTCCGTCGCGCCCGACGGGTTCTGATGCGTCATACGGCCCTGCCTGCGAAAACGGCCCGCCGTCATACGGTGCGCGAGGCGCGTATGACGGCGGGCCGTGACCGCCTTCCGGGTTAACCGGCCACGCTACCAGCGGAAACGAACTCGGCACGCCGAGTTGCGCCGCAAAATCCCGGGCGCCCGTAGTGCGCCCTTATCCTGCTCCTCATGATGGCGCACCTCGACCCAAAGGCCCTCCAACACGTCGTCGAACCCGAAATCGAGCTCCGCCTGGACGCTCTCGCCGAGCGCATCGCCCAGGGCGCGCTCCGGCACTTTCGTCACACGGCCGTCCAGCCACTCAATCTCTGTCATCGCGCGCATGGTGCAAGCCCCTTCCGACACGGGATTGTCAGCTCAACCCGACCCTTACCCATACGGACGAACATAACTCGCCAGGGGAAGCCCCTGAAGGCCGTGCGCCACAACATGAGGCCGAATCCGCCCTCGGCTGGACAGGCCAACAACGAAGGCGCACACGGAACCGGTGCGGCGTTACAACCATCCCGGCAGGCCTGTCACTTGGCCAAGTCATGATGCCGACAAACCCGGAAATGCTCCAACGGAGCGCCGAACGAGCGTAACAATATAAAGCCGTGCAACACGCGTTGGACGACCAGAACAACCCAAACAAAGGCCTGTCGGTCCCACCTTCAAGCCCAATAGCAAAATGTGCATCAGCGGATTTGCAGCGATACAAGTCTCAACCGTCACCATCACACCGCAGCGCGCCTAGTCCCACTCATCCTACTGCAAATGTCCCAGAACGAGAAAACGACCAGCTTAACATGCCACCCTTTATATCCGCACGCGCGTAATTCAACTCATAAGGACCGGCTATCCCTTACCTGTGACACAATCTCAAACGCACAGAACAGAATCATCAGTCCAATCATCGCATAAGAGGCAGCCGAACCTTCAAGCACTATTCCACAAAGAACAATCTCCGCGCCGCCAATAAGAACTGTTATCAGGCGCTCTGCCTTTTTGCTCTCGCCGCTCGCATAAAAAGGCGGCAAGGCGCACAAGATCACATATAGCCCGGGAAGGGAATACAGGATCGATAGTCCAAGCCCCCCATCAACCGCAGTGTTTTGCGCAAGAATCAACTGAACCCAAACGGCAATTATCACTGAGCAGGTTGTCGATAAAAGAAGGCTAGAAATATAGCACGCAACAAAGTCCCGTCGCATTCGAGCAGAGAAATCCGCGAACTCTCTTCGCCGCGTGGAAACAATAAGGTACACAGAAATTGCAATAGAACCAATCAGAGAAAACAGCGGAACAACCAGCAATTCAAGCTTATTACCCCATCGATCAACCACACCCCCACTCCAATGAGCGGGAATTGTATCAGGGAGGACTGACCAAGCCGCCCATAGAATCAGAAATGGAAGAATAGAGAGGATGAAGGATGATAACACTGCGGTAATTTTTTTTGAGGCTCTCATCGATTCCGCATCTCCTTGCGCGCTCACATTCCACTCCGCCTTAAATCAAGTATAAATACACAGTCTTTCAAGACAGCTATTCAACATTGGTGGTCACCGCTATGGACAATGTGAACCACCTAAACGAACTCTCAATACAGTCCCAGCTTAGCACCCTTGAAAAACTGGTCGCGGACGCGGAACAATCTACCGACGCAAGACGCGATTTCGAAGCTCAGCCTCGTGCCGTATTCCAGAAATATGGAATTACAGACCTCCAAATCAAAGCGGGAAATCGAAAAGTCTCTGTACGAACTGGTGGAGTCAACCGAAAAGGAGGCGCGTGTCCCCGTTGCACGCGCAGCATATCGTCGTATCCAGCTCCCACCGTCCAAGGCACTTGGACGGTGGGAGTTCCGCATCCCCGGGAAAGGAAAAGCGCGGCCCATCCGGACCGCGCCCGCGCCCTCCTCCCATTTCACCCCGCGACGTAAACCGTCCGGCCCGTCTCGCAGTCGATGGTCTCGGCATCCCCGAACCCAACCCGGACGGCAGCCCATCCGCCGGCGCCCGCCAACTCGTCACGCCTCGGACCTCACGGCGGCGATGAGGCGCTCGAGCGCGGCCGAGCCCGCCGGTGCGGTCCCCACCCCGAACGCGCCGCCGTCGCCGCCCGACTCGTACTCGACGACGACCGTCGAGCCGAGAGCCTCCTCGAGGGTCTCGCTCAGGCCGCCCATGCCGTCGAGGGCGTGCCCGGCGACCGTGGCCAGCGGGTAGCGGGCCATCCCGGACGCCGCCGAGCGGACGGCCATGCGGAGCATGCCGGCGGCCTCGAGCGCCTCGATGAGCGCCGCGGGCGCGTCGGCGTCGATGGCGATGTTGCCGTGCCCGCGGCACCACTCGGCCGCCGACGGCACGTTCGCCGTGAGCACGCCCCACCCGGCCATGTAGCCCTCGGAGCGCGGGTCCGTGGCGTCGAGGAGGAGGACGGCCAGGCCGCCGCCCGCGTACTCCCCGGCCACGAGGGCGAGGCGGACCGCCTCGCCCATGGAGTCGAACTCGACCGTGACCATGCGGCTACCTCCCCCTGACGGCGCTGAGCGGCTTCGGGGAGAAGTGCTCGTCGCGCTCGACGACGGCGAACCCCATCTGGCGGTTCAGCTCGGCCATCTCCTTGATGCTGAAGTAGCCGAGCTCGTCGTCGTAGCCCTCGACGAGGCCGAACGCCTCGTCCGTTCCGTCGAACTCGAGCAGCCACCAGTCCCATCCGTTCACGCACGAGAAGTAGTGGGCGTAGACCGTGGGGTCCTCCGCCCCGTCCTGCCCGTAGAGCCTCGGCACCGTCTTGGCGATTTCCTCGGTCATCAGCTGCTGCATGTCTTCCTCCGTTCCGGGCACGTGGCCCTCAACATCTCGCCCCTGCGGGCAAAGCCGAATGGCGACGCCGCGCGTCGTCGTCGGCTTTGCTCCCTGCAAAGCCGCACCGGAGCGAAGGCGGGTCAAGGGAGGTCCATGACGACCTCCACCAACCGGAGCGGAGCGGAGGTTTGTGCGGGGTCTCATGGGCCCCCTTGACGCGGCGTAGCGGAGGTGCCACCCGGCCGCGGAGCCGTGGCCGATTCACGGCGGACGCCGGCAGCCCGCGTCCAACATCGATACCATCTGAACCGCTATTCACTTTTCGAGAGGAGCCATATGGAACTCGAGAATATCGTCTACGAGCTCGCCTGCCTTCATGAGTCGATGCTCTTTTGCTGCGAGGACCGGTCCGGCAGGGAGGACCCGGTCTTCGCGCATTACTGCATGGCGCTGGGAAGGATTGTCAGGGACCTCGAAGAGGCCGAGCGGCGTATCCGGGCCGAAACGGCCGACGCCGAATCCCGTCAATAGAAAACGCCCGGCATTTACTGCCGGGGCGTTTTCTAGAGCTCGATCTCCGCGATTATTTTTTTCATCTCGAGGGCCCATCCGAGCTGTTCCTCGATGTACCCCGGCCATGCGTCCTGGTGGCCCTTGATGGGGTGGCCCGCCTTGTAGAAGCGCAGTCCCGAGGCCTTTTTCGCATCGAAGGGTGCCGCCGTCAGCCCGAGGTGCTCCTCGAAGATCCCGCTGTTGGCGATGGCGCGATGCCCGATCTCCTTGTCGTCGTCCACGTACAGCTCGATGCCCGTGCGGCCCTTGTGCGTATCGATGAGCAGGGCGAGATGGTATGCCGAGACCCCCAGGCGAAGCGTCGACCAATGGTCCTTGCTGGGCTTCTGCGGGCTGAACTCCTTGAGGAACTCCGGATGGCCGTCCGCCACCTCGCGGTAGGCCGTCCAGTACGCCAGCTTGACCTTTTCGGTCTCGCTGAGCCCCTCGGAGAGCTTCACGGTCTTGGTCCACTCGTTCGGCTGCTCGACCACGCCGAAGCGCGGGGCGGGCAGGGAGTCCCCGATCTTCCAGAGCTCGACCTCGACCAGGAAGAACCCGAAGTCGCTGTCGGTGTGCTGGTTGAGCCACTCGATGGCCTGGCGGTGCTCGTCGCGGGCGCGCGCCACGACCCAGATGACGACCTCGGCGCCCTTGCCGGCGGCGTACGTGATCACCTTGCCGAGGTGGTCGTGGTTGGTGTCCTCGAGCTGGTTCTCGATGATCACCTTGCGGCCCGTACCGGACTCCTGCGCGTAGATGTCCACGTTGAACGATCCGACCGAGGACTCAGTCTCTATGAGCTCGAGCTCGATTCCGACCGCCGTCCCGAGGGTTGCGAGGTTCTGCTCCTCGGCCAGCCACTTGGTGAAGTCGTGGGCCTCATGCGGCCACACCTCGCGCAAGGGGACCTTCTGGATGGTGTCCAGGTTATAGGTCTTCATCCGCCGCCCTCTCGACCGATAATCCAGTGCCGTTGTAGAGCCTCTCGCCGTCAAACGAACGCAGCAGGAGTCCACGACGTTCGTCGACGTCCTTCAGCTCGCACGGATACACGAATAGCAAAATGTTTTGCCGGTACTTGTAGTCAGCGTAGACATCCGGATCGCCCAATCGCGTAGGTATGGACGCGATATCGTCCGCCATACGCTCACTTGACCCCACGTATATTCCGAGATAGTCGCTGAAGTTCTTATCGTGGTCATGCCTGCGGTATGTCGCGATGAGATAGCAGCCGGGCATATCGTAGCCGTTGAACGCAGCTTCGGAGGCTTTGACCTGCTGGCAGATGAACTCGTGCAGGGGCATCACCGTCGACGCGCCTTCAAATATTGATTGCCTGGCGGCATCGATCTTCTTGCGAGCCTCCGCGGCGGCCCTTGAGTCCTGGAACGCCTTCGTGGCATCCCCCAACGCGCCGGCTGCCGCGCCGACGCCTTCCGCCGCCGCACCAAATCCCTTGCCGATGCCGTCGGCAACAGCACGCGCGCCGTTGGTTGCCCCGTCGGCAGCGCTTTTCACGGCTCCATCGACATCGAAACCGAGCTGCTTTGCCCCATCGACAACCCCGGCGGCGGCGGCCAAAACCCCCGCTGCAAGATTCACCGTGTCTTTTACGGTTTTCAAATTGACGGCCATATCGAGCCTTCCCCTCTATTCCGTCTTGCCAAATCGGTTCATAACCTCAAGCAGCTCGCCCGTCGTGACGATTTTCGCCTGCGTGTTGCCGTTGAAAACCGCGTCGAGCTTGCTTCGTCCCGCATTGTCGCCTATCGCAAGGTATTTCGTGCTCTGCGCGGGCTTGCCATCGGTCGCCTTCATCCCGCATTCCTTAAGTGCGGCAAGGATCTCATCGCGATTGTAGCCCGGAGTAACGCCGGATACCTTCACCTTGAGTCCGACCGGATCAGTGATTTCGCCCGGATCGCCCCTGTGGCCCGCCTCCTCGGCTTTCGCCAAAACCTCTTCGATGGTTTCCTGCGACCCGTTCACCAGTCCCAAGCCCGTGAAAACACGCTTGCGGCCATGATCGGAGGAAGCATTCGGAGCCCAAACGGCAGGCTCGAGCGCACCGAACTCGCCGACCAGCCCATGAAAGATCCCAAGGCACGCCTCGACATCGCTCACGGCATCGTGGTGGTTATCAAGACGCACGCCGTAATGCTCGCAGAGGTCGACGAGCGCTCCCGGCAGACCCTTCTGCTTCGCCACCAGCATCGTATCGACCACTTCGATCTCGGGCATTTCGATGTCGTAGACAGCTAGACTCTTCTTGATGTGGTGGATGTCGGCGCCGTTGGCGTTATGCGCGACCAGGATGTAGTCTCGCAGTAAATCCGCCAGACCGGCATCCTCCCAGAAGCGGGCAAAGGTCGGCATGTCGTCCAGTGAGTCCCAATCGATTTCCAGATGGGACCTGCTCCACCAACCAATCTCGCTCTCAGGATTGATCACCCGGCAAACCGGGTCGCCCACGCAGTTTCCCTCAAGATCCGTGAGAATGTAAGCGACCTGGCATATCCTCTGCTGGGGATTCGCCGTCTCGCTGTCCCAGAAGATATATCCCTTTTTCGCCATACGGCTTCCTTTCCCTTAAAACAAACTGTTATCTCATTCGAGCGCCTGGGCTATCATCCCGACGCGGGAAAAGAACAGCGCGTAGAAGGGGTCATTCTTGAGATAGTAAACGCAGGCCGCCTCGTACTTGTCGCCCTTCTCCTCGGTCGTTGCCGACCCGTTGACGATAGGGTCAAGAGCATCGTAGACGGTCTTCATATAGCGACTCCTTTGTTACAGCTCAGATGTCATCATTTTAGATAATGAGCCCGGTGGCCCGATTCTCATTTCGGGCCAATTCGGCCAAGAGCAATCTACGGTCTTGGAATTGCTCCTTCCAAATAAGGCCCCACCTCCCGGAGGGGCCTTTATCACATCCGTGACATAAGCCAACTTGGGCCTGAAGAGCCTCACTTTTCCACTGGATAGTCGAGCAGTTTTTGTTTAATTACGTCTCGACCCCAAAGAACCACCCCATTCGCCCTAGCGAGCTCAGACGCCCCTTTGGTAAAGGTGCTATTTGATACGACCATGGCCTTGTTGCAGCCGTAGTATGCCATGCCAGCGACGGCTTCTTGAACCGCAGAGTTTCCAACGGCAGAGCCGTAGCACTTCGCCTGAATAGCAAGTTTGGCAGTACCCTTCTCCGCAATAACATCGACGCCCTGATCTCCCGAGTGTTGCGTAACGCGCGCGGAATATCCCATTCTCTTGAATAGCCTACAAACGCAATCTTCAAACTCATCGCCACTCATAAGGTCCACATCGTCAATGGAAACGCACTCGGCAGAGTTCTTCTCGGGGTCCTTCCTGAATAGCTGGTTACGGAATAGATTGTGTTTCTTCTTTTCTTCGCCTGCCTGCACAAGCGTATACGTTGAGGAGAAACTCGTAACAAACGGATCATGGCCAAACCAGCCTTTACTCATGAGGTAATACGTGAGAGTGGCCATTGAATCGAGGTCGGAAGTCATGACTTCGCCACTGAGGGCAACTTTTTCCACGAAGCCCTCCATATCATCAGAAGAAGACGCCCTGTCGTGGTCCGCAGTCCACTTCGGGGCTATGCGGTCCATCGCGCCACGACGAATCAATAGATACGCGGTTAGCGTCGAAAGCGATGAGTCTATGTCGAGTTCATCGACTATGACTGTACGAAGGTTTTCGAAAAGCTCTTTCGCGCTATCAAAGACCTCCATGTTGTTGCCATTAAGCAAGAGAGCACGGCAATCCCCAGCCTGCTCATCGTTGAAATGAAAATAAGCGTCTGATGTCAAATCGGCGCGGCTTATATAGAAAAAGAAAGCCCTCTCAACGAGGAAGTCCTCAATCATCTGGCTAGGGAGCATATCGAGAAAATTGCCTATGGCCTCAGACAAGCCCGCGTCGTAAAGAGAGTCGCTCAGTTCAAGGCACTTCTCCACACCAGACTTGGCAAAACTGTCGATTAGCCTATTTCTCGTCTCAAGCAGATCATAAAATCGTGAGGCGTCCTTTTCGTTTGAGAATAAGTACTTGTCGCCATCGACCGTTACAAAGGCTTGCTTCAATGCGATCTCTTCGTAACTGATATCTAAGGTCGCAGGAGAAATCCACTGAGAGTACATCGTGCACCCGGCATTATCCTCGCAGCCGACGAGGACCATCGTCTTGATGGAGCAGCGCATTCTATACGGTTTAAATTGTTTGTCCTCGCTATCGAAAACACGAACCGTGGACAAAGACTCAAACGGAAAAAACCAATCGTCAGGAATGGGATACGAGAACCCTTTGTCGTAGTTACGATAATCAGACTCCGTAAGCACTCCAGGGGCAATAGATTCAAAATCCATAGGGCAACTCCGGTCTCGAAGTTAAACGATGCGAAACGAGGCTAAGTGAAAACAGCTTAATCTTTAAGCCCAGCCCGCTTCGATGGACTTCGGCGAGAAGGCGGGAACGATGCCCAAGCGGCGGCCATCTCGACAAATTTGACCCAGCTAAAGGGACTCCATCCCTATCGTCCGACAACTCTCAAATAAAGCGAAGATAGCGTGGAGGGCCGCCGAACGGTCCTACCGAGCTCATCGCCAACCGGAGTCAACCGGTGTAGAGCTGGTTCAGGCAGTCACCCAGTTCAAAATTAGCTGTTTTAAATTAATTTCGACCAAAATTCGACCAAGATTGAAAGTCAAAAAAGAAAACAGCCCAGAGGAACAACGCCTCTGAGCTGCTAAAAGTCTTGGTCGCGGGGGCAGGATTTGAACCTACGACCTCCGGGTTATGAGCCCGGCGAGCTACCAGACTGCTCCACCCCGCAATGTCTGGGCGCCTCATGTGCGCAAGAAAGAATATTACGCGGGAGTTCGGTAAACGGCAAGGAAAATCTCGTAGAGCATAATTCCTTCATATTTAAACCCCTCAGCCCCTATCACCGTAAACGAATCGCAGCCGAGCGCCGTCGACGGCACGTATACAATGGTGCGCGTCCTTTTATGCCGACACCGGGAGTAGACATGCTGCTCGCTATCGATATGGGAAACACGCAGACGGCCATGGGCCTGTTTGACGGAGACGAGCTGGTGCAGTCGTGGCGCATGCCCACCGACCGCTCCTATACCGCCGACGAGATCCATGTGCGCCTGATGGGCTTCTTTAAGATGCACGACCTCTCGCTCGACGCGGTCGACGCGATCGCCTTCGCCGGCGTGGTGCCGCAGCTCTCGCGCGAGTGGCACACTGTGGCCGACCGCATCGCGGCAGACGCCATCGTTATCGGGCCGCAGACGGCCGCGGTGACCAAACTGCGCGCGGCGCGCCCCCAGGCCGTAGGTGCCGACCGCGTCGCCAACGCCGTTGCGGCCGAGACTTTCTACGGCGCGCCGGCAATCGTGGTGGACTTTGGCACCGCGACCAATATCGACGTCATCGATGAGGACGGCTATTACATTGGCGGAGCGATCGCGCCGGGCATCCGCATCTCCATGGACGCACTTGCCGCCCGTGCCGCCAAGCTCGCCAGCGTGCCGCTCGAGGCGCCCGAGCACGCCATCGGCCGCGACACCGAGGAATGCATCAAGGTCGGCGCCGTGATGGGCGCCGCCTCCATGGCCGAAGGCCTGGTCGCTCGCATGAAGCGCGAGCTGGGCCGCGAGGACGCCACCGTTATCGCCACAGGCGGTCTCGCCGGCATCGTCGCCGATTCGACCGATGCCTTCGACGTGGTCGACGGGCAGCTCACCATCAAAGGCATCTGCGAAATCTACCGCCGCATGCAGAAGCTGGGGTAAGGCGGGGTTTAAGTCGAGCGCGAGCGGCGAACTAGGCAACGCATCGGTCCTATTCCTCAAAAACGAAAATTTTTCGGTTTTGAGGAATAGGGCGCCGGCAACCCATTCCCCAAACAAGCGAAACCCTCCCCGGCACAGCCGAGGAGGGTCTTGTTGTCATCGCTATCTTTGAGCGCGGGCGCCTCGCGTTACAGTCCGCGAATCCGTACGGCCTCGGGCGGAAACTCCTGCTCGCCGGCATCGGTCTTGATGGTCGCGCGGCCCCAGATGTCCAGGCCCGCAAACACACCGACCGCAAGCGGCAAGCCGTTGGGCGACACCGCCGCGACCTGACGACCCAACAGTGGCACCATGTCAAAGTACTCGCCCAGCACCGGAGCCAGCGGGCCGGCAGCGCCCTGTGGTGTGTTGGCGGCAACCGCCCAGGTGTCCACGCGGACCAGCACGGCGGCGGCCAATGCCTCGATCAGCGCCTCATCTGCCATATCCACACCAAGCTCACCCAGCGCCGCACGCTCAATATCAACCGTCACCGCGGCAAACATGCCCGCAGCACCGGCACCGCCGTTCACGGCAACACGCGCGAGTGACGTCTCAAACGCAGGCGCACCGCACACGATGTCACTCGGCCACTGGATACCCACCTTACCGGCAAGGCCCAGGCCCGGCGTCGACGTCGTGCCCACGAGCGCGTCCATCATGCCCATCGCGGCCACAAACGGAAGACCGTGAAAGGCGTGCATATTCACATCGGGGCGCACGACCAGCGAAAACGTCAGCGAAGCATCGCCCGCGCTCCACGCGCACCAGCCCGCGGACACGCCCTCGCGGCCCGCGTCACGCGCCGCGTCGAGCTCGGTGCCAGCGGCAACAGCATTCATCTCGATCATCTACATGCGCCCCAATTCGCCCACGATATGGCCCACGCGGTCCTCGGGCTCCTTGACCTCGACGCCGTTGTAGCGGAAGAACCGCGCCGGATCGTGCATCAGATCCTCGAGCGGCACCAGCACAAAGTCGCGCTCGCCGATCAGCGGATGCGGCAGGCGCAGCTTTTTGCCGCCGTGGGTCTCGCCGTCCATCCACAGCAGGTCCAAGTCGATGGTGCGCGGGCCGTTGGCCTTGGCCTTTTTGGAACGGTCGCGGCCCAGCTCGGCCTCGATCTTCATGAGCTCGTCGAGCAGCACCAATGGCGCCAGCTCGGTCTTGATCTCGATGACGGCGTTGGCAAACGCGTCCTGGCGCGTCTCGTAGGCCGGCTCGCTCTCGTAGATCTTGGAGGAGTTGGACACGCAGGTGAGTGGAATCTCGGCGATCATGTCGCGTGCGGCGCGGATGTTGTCGCAGCGATGCCCCAGGTTAGAGCCCACGGCCACAAACGCGCGGCGCGGCTGCGGCTTGGCAACCGCCCAGTAGCCGTTCAGGAACTGCGCAAAACCCGCGGCGTCGTGCACGCGCACGATGTTGGCACCGGCCTGGATGGCGCCCAGGCACACGCCAAACGTAGCGGCATCGCGCTCGGCGGCCTCGGTCACGCCCGAGACGGCGCCCACAAAGCGCTTGCGCGATACGGCGCACATGAGCGGATAGCCCAGTGACGCCATCTTGGCAGTCTCGCGCTGGATGACAATGTCCTCGTTGGCCGTCTTGCCAAAGCCCGGACCGGGATCGATGCAGATGCGGTCGCGCGACACGCCGGCGTGGATGAGCGCGCGGGCCTGGTCGGACAGAAAGCCCATGACGCGGCGCATGATGGGCGCCGAATCGGGCAGGGTGAAGCGGCGGAGCTGCGAGGTGGGCACGTGGGCTTCCTCGCGGCGGGCGCTGCGGCGCATCATGGCGGCCAGGCGGTCATTGGGCTCCGATGCGGCCTCGGTGGCCTCGGGCGCGGGCGCGACGGTCTCGGCGGCAGCAGCCTGCTCGGCGGCCGGCGTCTCCTGCTCGCTTGCAGGCTCGGTCGCGGGCTCAGGTTCGCCAAACGGCAACGAGGGCTGCACCACGCCACCCGGAAGCTTGGCCTCCGGCTTAGGCTCACCCAGCAACTTGCCGCGACGGCGGCGAGCCGGCTTCTCGGCCTCACGCGCGGCCTCGGCAGCCGCCTCGCGCGCCTTCTCGGCAACAAACGCCGCCGCCGAGGTATCGAGCTGCACCGTTGCGTGCGTGCGGGTAGGCGCGGCGACCTCGCCGGCATGCATCACGATGACACCGCAGGTGCTCGTCTTAACAAACTCGACCATCTTGGGGTCAGTGAAGCCGGTCACGTCGTTGACGATCGAGGCGCCGCAGCGCACGGCCGCCTTGGCAACCGCCACGTGACGCGTGTCGATCGAGACGATGGCGCCCTCTTTGGCCAGCGCGCGCACCACGGGCAGCACGCGGCGAGCCTCCTCATCGGGATTGACCGGGGTAAAGCCGGGACGCGTGGACTCACCGCCCACGTCGATGATGTCGGCGCCGGCGTCGAGCATCGCCAGGCCATACTCGATCGCGGCATCCGGGTCGAAATGCTCCCCGCCATCGCTAAACGAATCGGGCGTCACGTTGAGGACGCCCATGATGCGCGGACGGTCAAAGCTGAGCTCGTACTTTCCGCACCGCCATGTCTTGCTGTCGTTCGCCATGAACATCCTCCTAAAATGCCCACGCCGCCGCGCTCGGGCGCTGGCGGCGGGGTCGCTTTGCACTCAGTCTTTCTATTGTATCCGCGCACGCGGGCTAGAACGCAAACGCGGCCGCGATGTCGCAAGAAATCAGCAGGTCGGCATTTGCATCCTGATCGGTGGGAGCAAGGTTGCATATGGCCAGCGTATCGCCGGTAAAGTATCGCGTAAGGCCTGCCGCCGGATACACTACGAGTGAGGTCCCGCCCACAATGAGGGCATCGGCCGCGGCGATGGCGGCAACGGCACCGGTCAACACATGCTCGTCGAGCGGCTCTTCGTATAGCACCACATCGGGCTTGATGCGACCACCGCACGCGGGGCACACGGGCACGCCCGCGGCGTCCTCGTGCTCGCGCGAGCAAATCCACTCGGCGCTATAGACCGCTCCGCACGACTGGCAAATGTTGCGATGGACCGATCCGTGCAACTCAAACACGCGCTGCGAGCCCGCCATCTGGTGCAAGCCGTCGATGTTTTGCGTCACCACGGCATCAAGCTTGCCGGCGCGCTCCAGCTCGGCAAGCTTGGTGTGACAGCGGTTGGGCTTGGCGCCAAGCGCAATCATCTTGGTGCGGTAGAAGTCGAAAAACTCGGCCGGATGCGCCTCATAAAAGCTATGCGAAAGCATAGTCTCGGGCGGGTAGGCAAACTGCTGGTGATACAGGCCGTCCACGCTGCGGAAATCGGGGATGCCGCTCGCCGTGGAAACACCGGCGCCGCCAAAGAACACCACACGCTTGTGGGTACCGAACAGCTCCGCCAGTGCGGCGGAGGCCTGCTTGGGGTCCGATATTGCCTGCGTCATATGAGTCCTCCGTCCTTGTTGGTCGGGCAGCATCGGGCGACATCCCGGCATGCGGCCTTTGAGTCAGCACGCGCGGAGCCCACCCCGCCCCTGTTGCGCTAATCTTAAGCCTGCAAACCCCGTCGAAAGGACACCATGCCTCAGACTTACACTTTCGCCTCGTGGAACGTCAACGGCCTGCGCGCCGTGCTCAAAAAGGACCCGAGCTTTATCCAGATCGCGCAAGAACTCGACGTCGATATCCTGGCGCTGCAAGAGACCAAGCTGCAAGAAGGCCAGGTTGATATTGACCTGCCCGGCTATCGCCAAACCTGGAGCTACGCCGAGCGTAAAGGCTATTCAGGCACTGCGGTCTTTAGCCGCCAGGAACCGCTGCGCGTGCTGCACGCCGATGCGCTGCTGCCCTACGCCGGCGAAGGCGAGGCTGCCGAGCTCGTTGCCCAAGCCGCGACCGAGGGCCGCGTCTGCGCGCTGGAGTTCGACAAGTTCTGGTTTGTCGACGTCTATACACCCAACGCCCAAAATGAACTCGCCCGCATCGACGTGCGCATGGCCTGGGACGATGCTTACCGCGGCTTTTTGAACGCGCTCGAGCGCGAGACCGGCAAACCCGTCGTGACCTGCGGCGACTTTAACGTGGCGCACGAGGAGATCGACCTTAAGAACCCCAAGTCCAACCGCGGCAACGCCGGCTTTTCGGACGAGGAGCGCGGCAAGTTTACCGAGCTGCTCAACGCCGGCTTTACCGATACCTGGCGCGCGGCAAACCCCGACGTCGAGGGCGTCTACAGCTGGTGGAGCTACCGCTTTAATGCCCGCAAGAACAACGCCGGTTGGCGCATCGACTACTTCCTGGTAAGCGACGCAATCGCCGGCAACGTGCGCGACACGGGCATCCGCGGCGACATCTTTGGCAGCGACCACTGCCCCGTCACCCTCACGCTAGAGCTCTAGCCCCAGCTGATCCCCTGGGGACGGAGGAAAACGAATCATTTTGGGCCTCGTGGGGGTATCCACGTGACCCATCCGCCACGAAACACGCCCATCTACTACGTTTAAGCCACCACCCTCAACCACAGCGAACAACGCAAAAAGAAAACCGCAGGTAGAAAGCCTGCGGTTTTTCATAAAACGCGGTCATGGTCGGGAGTATCAAGCTAAACGTAGTAGATGGGCCAGTTTCGTGGCAAGCGCCGTCAACTGATTCCCTGGGGACATCTGGGGACGGAAGAAAATGGATCAATTTGGATCTCTGAGGGCCACGATGCCCGTCATATCAGCCGGCCATTCCAAAACTATGCCGGTTTACGGGGCTGAATCGCGAACCCCCAACCATATGCAATTCCGAGATAATAAAACCGCAGGTAGACGGTGTGCCCTATTTCGAAAAATGCTGGTATAGTCGGCCCGCGCCAATCTAGCCCCGTAAACCGGCATAGTTTTGGAATGGCACTTCGGCAGTATTGATTCCCGCCCCGGCGCAACCAGCCCTACAGCCCGTATTTCACGACGACACGGTTAATGCGACGGCACCAAGGCTTGTACAAGGCGGCCAAAAACACGCAGGTCGCAAGGCCGTGCGTAATATCGAACGGCACTGCCGTGGCAAGACGCGCCACGGCACCCGCCCAAGTAAGCGGCTGTACAAAACCAATGATGTCATACGCGTTGATCACGACGCCATACAGCAAGCCCGACGCAAAGCCATACGCCAACAGTGCCGGCATTCGCACGGTTCCATCGGCGCGGTCAAACGCGCCCGCATGCGCCAGTGCGCCACCGATATAGCCCACCAGACCCCAGGCATACATCTGCCACGGCGTCCACATGCCCTGCCCAAAAAAGAAATTGCTGGTCAGCGCTGCCAACGCGCCAACCATAAAACCATTGCGGCGACCAAGCGTCGCCCCCGCGATAATGGCGATGGCGCTCACCGGTTTAAAGTCGGGAATGGGACCAAACAAGATGCGCCCCGCCGCGGCCAACGCCGCCAGAACCAGCGTTGGCATAATCTGGCGCAGGCCCGGTCGCGACGCCTCGTAGCCTGCAAAGAACAGCGCAAGCACCAGCGCCACCACGACAAGCATGGCGAGCGCCGCCTGCTCAACGCCCGCCAGCAACGCCGCAGCCATCACGGCTGGCACCGCCAGCAGCAGCGGTATCTCCAGTTTTGCGAGTAGGCGCACGATGCGATAATCCGTCATCCCATCACGCCCTATAAAACACGTTGTCGGCAAAGAAGTCGGCCGGGGGCTCCATGCAGGCAATCTCGCCATCGAACATCATGGCGATGTCGTCGGCGACCTGCTCGGCAAAGTCCAAATCGTGCGTAGCCATGATGACGGTGCCGCCAGCCTTCGCATGGTCACGCAGGGCGCGAGCGATGATGCGGCGGCTCTCCAGGTCCAAGCCCTTCGTGGGCTCGTCAAGCAGCAGCAGCTCGGGGCCAATCAGCAGCAGCTTTGCCAGCGCGAGCAGCTGGCGCTGTCCGCCCGAGAGGTCGTAGGGGTGACGCGTCTCCAGGCCGTCCAATCCCAGTTGCGCCGCACGCTCCCGCGCCAAGTTCTCGTCATATCCGCAGGTCGAGGCCCATTCCATCAGCTCATCGTGAACCGTCTCGGCAACCAGCAATGCTTTGGGGTTCTGAGGCAGCAGCGCCGCCGAGGCCGCTCCGCGCACCATGCGGCCGCGCTGCAGCTTGGCGGTCTTCGCCAGCACCGAGAGCATCGTCGACTTACCGCATCCGTTGCCGCCCACGATCGCATGCACCGCACCGGCCGAAAACGCCACGTCGAGCCCGCGCAGCACCCAGCCGCCCGCGCGATCGTAGCGAAACCAGCTCCCTGCCAGGGTGGTAGCCGACCCGCCGTGCATTTTTTGGAGTATTCTGCTCCCATCCGTGCGCGGGAAGGCTTCCGAGCCGTTCTCGAGCGACGTTTGCGCCACAAATTCGGACGATTTGTCCAATTCCGAACTTTTTTTCGCGCTCGATACGTCCCCGGGCGGCTCCAGAGAGCCCAAATTGTCCTCACGCCCGCTGAATACTCCGTTTTTTGCACATCGGACGGCACCCCACCCCAACATGTCGTCGGAAAACAACGATTCTCGGCGTCCCAAAGAAGCCATATCCGCCACCTCGCGCACGCGATCGTCCTCAATCCGGTACGCACACGTCGCATACTCGAGCATTGGGCGCGGTTGATGCGTAGCCACAACAACCGTGCAGCCCAACTCACGGTTCACACGAAACAGCGCGTGCAGAAAATTCTTCTCGGCAACGGGATCGAGCTGAGACGTGGGCTCGTCGAGTAGCAGCACACGCGGACGCAGCGCCAGGACGGCGGCAAGCGACAGCAGCTGCTTGCGGCCGCCCGAAAGCGTATCGGTATCGCGATGAAGCCAGTCCTCCAGACCAAAGAAATAGCTGGTCTCAGCTACGCGACGGCGCATCTCATCACGTGCTACCCCCAAGTTTTCCAGGCCAAACGCCATCTCGTGCCACACGGTCTCGCACACGATCTGGTTCTCGGGATCCTGAAACACGTAGCCCACGCGCTCCGCGGACGCCCGGACGTCCATATCGGCAACGTTCTCACCCAGCACGCGCGCATCACCAGTGCGCTCGCCCGCCGGAGCGATCTCGGGCTTGAGCAGCGAGAGTAGCGTCGATTTGCCCGACCCAGTACCACCCACCAGAAGTGCAAACGCACCTTGGGGAACACGCCAATCAAGTCCCTCGAGCACCGGTGCCTCGGCCCCGGGATAGGCAAAACTAAGGCCTCGCACCTCAATCGCCGGCGCGGCCGAGCCATATGCCACACCCGCCGCCGAGCTCCTATCAAACCGAGCCATCAGCCAAACCTCTTCTCATCAATCGCATGCAACGCGCAAGGCAGCACCATCCAGGCAGCGTACACGACATAGCCCGGCCACGGCGCCGGCACCGAGAGCTGCGGATAAAACGAATACTGCGTCGTCGCGGTCCACGCCACTGCCGCCGTGGCCACGCCAAACAACGCAAGCCCAGCCAGCGCGGCAACGTCGCTGCGCCCCAGTCGATACCGCGCATACGTCGTACGACGCGTCGCGGCACCCCACCCGCGCGAGCGCATCGCGTCCGCGCGCTCCAGCGAATCTTCCATGCCCCAGCCCATCAACACACTCGATGCCCGCAAACGCGAACGCACGGGGTCGGCCGGCGCGCTGCCCGGCACATCAATCGCATCCTGCACCGCCAGCACCGTACGACCGCGGCGCAAAAACTGCGGGATAAGCCTCATGCACATCGAGATCATGAGCGCAATCACCGGTGCGGCATTGCCCAGCAGCGCGAGCACCTTGTCGTATTCGAGCATCGACGCCGCCGCCTCAAACCACAGCACGCTCGCCACAAACAGCCCGCCCATGCACAGGCCGTATACCATGCTCTCCAGATACACCGCGCGCATGCCAATACGGAACAGCTCCGTCGAGCCCGAGGCGCTAAACAGCGGATTGAGCACCGCGACGATCAAAATCACCGGCAGCTGCCAGCGGAGCGCGCCCAGCGTGCGGGCAGCCCCACGCGTCGCAAATCCATACGCCAGCCCGCCCGCAAGTGACAGCGCAATCAGTACCGGCTGCATCGAGAACATAGTGAGCCCCAGCGTCAGCACTATATAGAGTGCCGGCACAGCCGGATGCGACATCGAGAATGCCGCGACGGGCTCGCCGCCAAACTCCTCTCGTATGTTGTCCACGGGCACCCCCGTCCCCTCGCTCAAACAACAGCTCCGCAGCACCGCCAACGCCGCACGCACGCAGTGCAAACGCCACGCCGGCGGCGCAAGCCTCAACCGCCGCAAACCAATCGTTACGCGCTCGTCATATGCCTGCGGTATCATATTGCGCCGTGTATCGTTTCCAAACACACGTCTCTATAACGTAACAGGAGATCACATGGACGCAACCGCAATTATCCTCGCCGCCGGCGAGGGCACCCGCATGAAGTCGAACCACTGCAAGGTTTCGCACAAAATCCTGGGCAAGCCCATGGTTCAGTGGATCGTCGACGCCACCATCAAGGCCGGCTGCAGCCGCGTCGTGGTCGTCATCGGCAGCCACGCCGACGAGATGCGCGCCCTCATCGATGGCGCCTACGCCAACAGCGCCACCAAGGTCGAGTGCGTCGAGCAGACCGAGCGCCTGGGCACCGGCCATGCCGTCAAGGTCGCGCTCGAGGCCTGCGGCATCACGCAAGGCCCCGTCGTCGTGCTCAACGGCGACCTGCCGCTCATCACCGCCGACACCGTCGCCAAGTTCGCACAGACCGTCGCCACCGGCGAGCTCGCCTGCACCGTCATGACCATGACCCCGCCCGATCCTTTTGGCTACGGCCGCATCAAGCTGGGTGCCGATGGTCAGATCGAGCGCATCATCGAGCAGAAGGACTGCACGCCCGAGCAGGCCGCCACGCTGCTGGAGTGCAACGCCGGCTGCTACGCCTTCGACGGCGCGCAGCTCGCCGCCCACATCAACGAGATCGGCAACGACAACGCGCAGTTCGAGTACTATCTGCCCGACATGCTCGAAATCCTCAAGGGTCACGGCCAGGCAGCCTCCATCTTCCACTGCGACGACTACCGCGACGGCCTGGGCGTCAACAGTCGTATCCAGCTCGCGCAGCTCACCGCCATCGCGCGCGACCGCATCAACGAGCACTGGATGGCAGAGGGCGTCACGTTCATCGACCCCACGCAGGCTTGGATCGGCCCCGACGCCACCATCGGCCGCGACACCGTCGTGTGGCCGCAGACGCACCTGATCGGCCACGTCACCGTGGGCGAGGAATGCCAGCTCGGCCCCAACAGCCGTCTCACCGACACCACCGTCGGCAGCGGCTGCACCATCGATGAGACCATCGCCATCGAGGCCGTCATCGAGAACGGCGTCGACTGCGGCCCGCGCGCCTACCTGCGCCCGGGCACCCACATGCTCGACGGATCCAAGGCCGGCACGCACGTGGAGATCAAGAAGTCCACGATCGGCGAGGGCTCCAAGGTTCCGCACCTGTCCTACATCGGCGACACCACCATGGGCTCCGGCGTCAACGTGGGCGCGGGCTCCATCACCTGCAACTACGACGGCGTGCACAAGCACAAGACCGTCATCGGCAAGGATGCCTTCATCGGTTCCGACACCATGATGGTCGCGCCCGCCCAGATCGGCGACGGCGCGCTCGTGGCCGCCGGCTCCGTCATCACCGAGCCGGTCCCGGCCGACGCACTCGGTCTGGGCCGCGCCCGTCAGGTAAATATTGAGGGCTGGGCCGCCGATTATCGCCGCCGCCTGCACGAGGACGACGAGGTATAACGTTTTACCAAGCATCTAAGGAGCTGTTCCCATGGGGACGGCTCCTTTTTCTATCGTGACCTGCGCGACAGGATGAGTGGTCGGTTCGTGTCCGTTGACGGTAAAGACGTTATCAGGACCCGATAAACCCCGCCGCGCGGTTACAATGCAACAAGGCATCTATATGGCATTCGATATAAAGGAGAAGGGTAATGCCGATTAATGATCCCGAGAAGTCGGAGAATATGCGCAAGTCCATCCGCGTGTATTCCGGTTCCTCCAACCGTCCCCTCGCTCAGAAGATTGCTGAGTACCTTGGGGTCGAGCTTTCGGGCCTTACGCTAAAGCAGTTCGCCAATGGTGAGATTTACGCCCGCTACGACGAGACCGTCCGCGGCGCCGACGTCTTCCTGATTCAGTCCGTGGCCGGCGGCAACGTCAACGACATGCTCATGGAGCTGCTCATCGCCACCGACGCTGCCAAGCGCGCATCCGCCCGCTCCATCACCGCCGTTATCACCCACTACGGCTATGCCCGCCAGGACCGCAAGGCCGGCCCGCGCGAGCCCATCACCGCCCGCCTCGTCGCCAACCTGCTCGAGCGTGCCGGCGTCAACCGCATCATCACCCTCGACCTGCACCAGGGCCAGATCCAGGGCTTCTTCGATATCCCGGTTAACCACCTGTCCGCACTGCCGCTGTTTGGCCAGTACTACAACGACATGCACTTCGACACCGACAACCTGGTTGTCGTCTCCCCCGACGTGGGTCGCGCCAAGGCCGCCAAGAAGCTGTCCGACATGCTCGGCTGCGACCTGGCCATCGCCCACAAGGGCCGTCCGCGCCACAACGCCGCCGAGGTCATGGGCATCATCGGTGACATCAAGGGCAAGACCTGCATCATCAACGACGACATGATCGACACCGCTGGCACCCTGTGCGCCAACGTCAAGGAGCTCAAGGCTATGGGCGCCGGCGACATCTACGTCTGCGCCACCCACGGCATCTTCTCCGGTCCGGCCATCGAGCGCCTGAACGATGCCCCCATCGTCGAGTGCGTCGTCACCGACGCCATCCCCGTCGAGGTCGGCGGCAAGATCAAGACTATCTCGGTCGCCGAGGAGTTCGCTCAGGCCATCTCCGCCGTTTACCACGAGGAGCCCGTCTCCACGCTCGTCGGCGGCGACTTCGCGCTGTAATCGCATCGTCCTTGCAACCCGGCGCATCGCCGTCGGAACAGAAGAAACCCCCGCGCTCCCCCTTGCTTCGCAAAGGTCGCGCGGGGGTTTCTTCTGTTCCGACGGCTCGCTCTGCCGCGGCCGCGCTTTTGTCTGGTGGGATTTCGCTGAAACGAAGTCTCGCCTTCGGCGGGCGTGGTAGCCTTTGTCGTTGATTAAACTTTTATGTGTAACGGAAGGACAAATATGGCAGCTGCACAGCCGCTTAAGATTCGCATGGTTGCCGGACTTGGCAACCCGGGTGAGGAATATGCCGAGACCCGCCACAACGCCGGCTTTAAGGCGATCGATGAGCTGGCCCGTCAGGCCGGTGTCACGTACTGGAAAAACCAGGCCGGCGCCGAGGTCGCACTCATCAACATCAACGATCCCGAGGAAGAGGGTGGCAAGCGCCAGATCGTGCTGGTCAAGCCGCAGTCGTATATGAATACCTCGGGTGGCCCCATCTCCAAGCTCTGCCGCGAGTACAAGATCAAGGCCGAGGAGCTACTCGTGATTCACGACGAGCTCGACATCCCCGCCGGTGACGTGCGCGTCAAGGTGGGCGGTGGCCACGCCGGGCACAACGGCCTGCGCTCCATCATCGACAAGATGGGCAGCCGCGACTTTAGCCGTATCCGCACCGGCATCGGCAACCCTCCCGGCAAGATGGCCGTGGCAGACTATGTGCTCAAACAGCTGCGCGCCCGCGAGGCCGATGACTTCCAGGACACCTGCGCCCGCGCCGCCGACGCCGCGGGTCTCGCCATCGTGCACGGCGTGATCTATGCCCGCGACCACGTCAACGGCGCCGCCTCCGCCAACGGCAAGCACTAAAACCTACCGTTTAGGGACAGGTTTATTTTGGCAGGTTTTATCTGCGGAAACGCCCCGGTGGCCGCATCGCAATAAACCCCGCGCCGCCATACACGCATAACACCCCAAAGGGGGCCGGCCTCATCACAACCCGAGGCCGGCCCCCTTTGCCGTTTTGCCTGATAAAACCGACCAAAATAAACCTATCCCTATTTGGTAGGTCGAAGTGGATAAACCCTTTTCCCAACCGCCGAAGACACACGTAAACAGCATGTCCATGAGGGTATAATTTGCACCGTATGTCTGCACAACGCCTGTGCGCGTACGGTTTTACTCGGGCTACCGTCCATTTCCGTGGAGGCACGGTTCGGCGGCCCTAACAAGAGAGGGGTTCTATGTATAAGATCCTGGAGAAGACGCAGTTCTCGGAGAAGGTGTTCAAGTTCCGCATCGAGGCGCCCGCGATCGCCAAGCATGCGCACGCTGGACAGTTCCTCATGGTTCGCGCCAACGAGACGGGCGAGCGCGTCCCGTTTACCCTAGCTGGTTGGAACGGTGACGAGGGCTGGGTCGAGTTCATCTTCATGGTGATCGGCAAGACCACCGAGATGCTTTCCACCTACGAGGCCGGCGAGTCGCTGCGCGACGTCGTGGGCCCGCTGGGCGTTCCCACCGAGATGGCTGAGGGCCCCTGCGCCGTCATTGGCGGCGGCGTCGGCCTGGCAATTGCCTTCCCGGTCGCCAAGCACCTGGTCGAGACCGGTCACGAGGTGCACGCCATCATGGGCGCCCGCACCAAGGACCTCCTGCTCATGGAGGACCAGTTCCGCGAGCTCCTCGACGAGGACCACATCCACATCACCACTGACGACGGCTCCTACGGCGAGCAGGGCGTTGTCACCGCTCCGCTGGAGCGCCTGCTGCAGGACAAGGCCGTGAGCCAGGTCTTCTGCGTCGGCCCCGTTCCGATGATGAAGTTCTCGACCCTCACCGCCCAGAAGTACGACACCCCCATCACCGCGTCGCTCAACCCCATCATGGTTGACGGCACCGGTATGTGCGGCTGCTGCCGCGTCGAGGTGGGCGGCGTGACCAAGTTCGCTTGCGTCGACGGCCCCGACTTCGATGCCACCCTGGTCGACTGGGATGACCTTCGTGCCCGCCAGGCCGCTTACCGTTCCGAAGAGGGCGAGTCCCTCAAGGCCTATGAGGAAAAGAGCTGCGCATGCCACTAGTTAACGGTCGTTTCGTTGCCGATATGAAGTCGCCCCGCACCCCCGATAACGAGGAGCCGGCTGCCGAGCGCGCCTGCGACTTCCGCCCCGTCGACAAGGGCTTCACCGAGGAGATGGCGCTGGCCGAGGCCGAGCGCTGCCTCAACTGCAAGAAGCCGTTCTGTGTTGAGGGCTGCCCCGTCAACATCAACATCCCCCGCTTTATCGAGCAGATCCGCGCGAAGGACTTCGGCGGCGCTCTCGATACCATCCGCGAGGACTCCATGCTTCCCGCTATCTGCGGCCGCGTCTGCCCGCAGGAGAACCAGTGCGAGGGCAAGTGCATCCGTGGCAAGAAGTCCGAGCCCGTGGCCATCGGCCAGCTCGAGCGCTTCCTGGGTGACCGCCCCGAGCTCGCCTCCACGCCCAAGATGGCTCCCAAGAACGGCAAGAAGGTCGCCGTCGTCGGCTCCGGCCCGTCCGGCATCACCTGCGCCGGCGAGCTCGCCCGCAACGGCTTTGACGTCACCGTCTTCGAGGCATTCTTCACCGGCGGCGGCGTGCTGGTCTACGGCATCCCCGAGTTCCGTCTGCCCAAGGCGGTCGTCAAGCGCGAGATTGACGGCCTGGAGGACATGGGCGTCAAGTTTGAGTACAACTCCGTCGTGGGTAACATGGCCACGGCCGAGGAGCTGTTCGAGCAGGGCTTCGACGCCATCTACGTGGCGACCGGCGCTGGCCTGCCCAAGTTCCTCAACGTTCCCGGCGAGAACCTGCCCAACGTCTTCTTCGCCAACGAGTACCTCACCCGCGTGAACCTGATGAAGGCCAACAAGTTCCCCGAGTACGACACCCCCACCAAGCACGGCAAGAACGTCGTTGTCTTTGGTGGCGGCAACGTGGCTATGGACGCCGTCCGTACCGCCAAGCGTCTGGGCGCCGAGCACGCCATCATCGCCTACCGTCGTACCGAGGACGAGATGCCCTGCCGTCGCGCCGAGCTGCACCATGCTAAGGCCGAGGGCGTCGAGGTTCTGCCGCTCGTCTCCCCGCTCGAGTTTGTCGCTGGCGAGGACGGCTCCGTGTGCGCCGTCAAGGTCCAGAAGATGGAGCTCGGCGAGCCCGACGAGTCCGGCCGTCGTCGCCCGGTGCCCATCGAGGGCGCCATCGAGGAGATTCCCTGCGACGTTGCGATCTCGGCTATCGGCACCAACGCCAACCCCTTTGCTGCCAAGATCGGCGGCAAGATGGAGCTCAACAAGTGGGGCTACATCGTTGCCGACGAGGAGACCGGCCAGACCACCGATCCCCGCATCTGGGCCGGCGGCGACATCGTCACCGGTGCCGCTACGGTCATTCTGGCAATGGGCGCCGGCAAGAAGGCCGCCGCTTCCATCACCAAGAGCCTGCTGGGCGAGTAATCACCTACAGCACTAGCCATCAAACGGCAAAGTCCCCGTCGAGCACACGCCCGGCGGGGACTTTTTCTATACCGGCCGCCCAAACCACCACAAAGGTGCCTGTCCCCTTTGTGGTGGTTTGGGACTTGCCTGGTCGTTTTGTCTCGATCTGTAACAGTTAGAGGCTAAATATCCCGCTTGGTGTTACAGATTGAGATTGTGCTGAAGCCGAGGATGGGCGCCGTCGCCAAAACCTAACGCTTGCGGCGCTTGGTCGCAGCGATGCCTGCCGCGGCAACGGTTGCGCCGGCGATGCCCAGGGCGGCGACCGTCATCGCGGCGCTATCGCCCGTGGCGGCCAGGGCGGTGTCGGCTTTCTCGGCCGGAGCGGCCTTGGCGACCGTTTTGGTCACCGTAATCGTCTTAGCTGACGTTACGGCAGGCTTGACCTCCGGTTTGACCCCCGGCTTCTGCTCGGGCTTCACCTCGGGCTTCACCTCGGGCTTGACCTCGGGCTGCGGCGCCGGCATCTCCGGGTCGACCGGGACCGGCTTAGCCTCGGGCGTAAACGTCAGGTCGGTGATTAGCCATAGCGTACGGAACAAGCCGGGAACAGGCGCATGCTCGCTTGCCTTATCCACCCGATAACTGCACTCCACGCCATTGACCATCAGTTTAATGTTAGACGTAAAGAAGAAATCCCACGCCGGCTTAAAGTACAGGCCATAGCGATAGGTCACACCAGATTTAAAAGCGTCGATGTGGTTGGTGATTTTCCGGTCCCAGAATATATCGGAGTTCACTTCACTGCCATCGCTGCCCGTCCAGAACTCACACTGAAGAATGGAGTTCGAGCCCGCCGGAGTGTCTGCCGTAAAGTCCGGTTTATCGCCCGCCCTAAAGATGGTGGTGGCGTCGTCAATCTCGATAACGTCGATAGTTTGCCAATCATCAACCGGCTGCTCGCACAGCATATTGGCCGCATTGGGCGCAAACACGCCATCGACGGTCTTATCTGTCACGTCGGTCACACCATGCGACGTAATGGCGTCGTTTGCCGGTGCGGCGGCGTTGTCGCTGGGATTGTTTTGTTCAGCGGGTGCCACATTGTTAGACTCATCGGCGGCGTCAGCCGGAGTCGTCTGCTGAGGTTCGGCGACAGTTTGTGCCGCCAGAGCAGCGTCGGTTGCAGGCGTGGTCGCCGGAGCCGCATCCTCCGCAACTGCCGGCGTCACCAGAGCTGCGGCAACCTCGCCCGTCGCGGCGGCGGAATCCGCGCACTCGGTCGCGAGCGCCACGCTCGGCAGCAGTAGCTGGACGATCATGAGTGCGCACGCACCGACGCTGGCAATCTTCACGCCCACGCAACGCCAAGTACCGTGAACGAGCGAGCAAGCGCGCTCGCGCTGGGTTTGCTTATCAAAGTGGCTTCCGTTCATAACGGCCTCCCTAATCGAAGGATTAACGCCACTACAAAGGCGCCTGTCCCTTTGCGGTGGTCCTGTACAACCAAGATGCGCCAAATGGCCCCGTACGCCTAGGTTCGTACATGCGAGCCCAGGCTGTTACCTACGAAAATACAAAAAGCTGCCGCGAAGACACTTATGCCCACACAGCGGATGAAAATGGCTGTGAAAGCTAATGCTAGCTGCTGCGGCGCTTGGACGCGACGAAGCCGGCGCCGATGACGGACGCACCGGCAATGCCGAGGGCTGCCGCCGCCATCGCAGCGTTGTCGCCTGTGGCAGCCAGAACACCGGAAGCGTTTTTGGCGCCGGCGGCAGTCTTGGTCGTAACGGTCTTGGTGACCGCCGTGGTGGTCTTTACGTCCTTGTCTACGGACTTGAGGCCAGGCTTCTGCTCGGGATTGGGTATGGGGTCGGGATCGGGCTCCGGCGTCGGCTCTGGATCGGGCGTCGGCTCCGGCTCCTGTCCGTCTCCAAAATCAATCACTACATCATGGGCGACCTCAGCAGAACCGACGATATCCGTAATGGCAGACGAACCGGCAACACCGACGACCTGCCCGTTCTGGGAGCTCGGCCATTTCCCCGTATCGACAACCTTTTTCACATCGCGCACGGCACCGTCCGTCGGAGTCGTAATCATCGCGTTTCCTCGTAAATCGATCATCGCGGCACGGAACAGCGTCGCAGTCGCGTCGTTGCAGTTGATCGCATAGATTCCCGCAGTCGCGCCCGAGGCCTCAATCTTCGATTTGCGAATCTTGATACGAGGCGTTTCCGACCCGGTGTTTGCCTCTGCCATGATTCCAAAACTTTGATTGCGGACGGCATCGATGCCGTTTGCAGCAGACAGGCTTCGAGACGTAAGATTCGACTCCTCGACAAGCATCCACACCGCACCGCTTTGCGAACGCGCGCTGATGCCCGCCGAGAGCGAAGCCGCACTGCCGGCGGAAAGCGCGACATCGGCTCTGTTGACGATTTTCATGAGGGTATTCTTTTTGATACCGACCGTATTGATGCACACGGAAACCTGCCAGGCATCGGCTGTCTTGATCGACAGGTTGGCGGCATCGATCGTGACGTCGCCCCCGTGCACGGAGACATAATCCGGTTCTTCCTGCTCGCCTTCCTGAGCAGCGTGTCTACTGGGAAGGTTATCGGCAAAGATACCGTAGGTGCCCACCGTTGGACGCCAAGATCCTTCCGCCGATTTTGCCTCGATTTTGACATCGGCGCCCTTATCGATCGTCACGCTGCCGGCCGTCGCGCGAATGCCCGTCGCACTGTTCACTGCGCCCGAAGCCGTCACGTTGACGTTGGCGCCGCTGATGGTCACATCGCCACCCGCATTGCCGTCGCCTTCCGCCGCAATCACATCGGTCTGGGCCGTCGCATTAAGGGTGCCGTCGCCGGTAATGGCAAGGTTGCCGTTCTTGGCAGCAATAGCGCTCTGACCGGCATCGGCCGTGATGGTGTTGGTGCCCGCCACATCGATGGTGAGGTTGCCCTGAGCGCTGATGCCGGTACCGTCGTAGCCGTTGAGCTTCATGTCGTTAGCGCCATCCCAGGACCAGGTTCCCGCATCGTCGCCGGCGGCAGTGCCCGCGTCGTACTGCGTGCCGCCCACGTTGACCCAGTCGGCGGCGAGCGCCACGCTCGGCAGCAGCAGCTGGCCGGCCATGAGCGCGCAAGCCCCCGCGCAGGCAAGCTTGGCGCCCACGCGACGCCACGTTCCATGAGAGAGCGCGCACGAGCAGCCGTGGTCGATTGGGTTGTCATGGATTTGCTTTCGCATGTGAGCCTCCTTGTCGTAAGGGGTGCTTCTATAACACCATGTTACGGGAAGATATCCGGATCCTGGGACACAAATTCTCATGTGGCGCACCTGCCAGCGCAAAAGGCAACGAGCATGCAATTGGCAAGCGCACCCCGCCCCCCACGAAAGGCCTGCCCCCTACCGTCATGGTCTACAATCGAGGGCACGATTGTTCCGTCCACCCAAAGGACCGTCCTTGAACCTGAGTAAGCCTAAAATCAACGCGCTTCTGGCACTTGCGCTCTTTACCTTTGTCTTTCTTGCCGCCGAGTTTCGATTCGACATCAATGTCGGGCTACTCACCGGTGCCGAACGCGTTGTGCTCGCACAGGGCTTTATCCTGGACGCCAGCGTGATCGGCTTTATCGGATATGCGCCGCTGCTCGGGCTCGCACAGCGCAAAGGCCGGCCTCAGGCAGTTGTCAGCGCCGCCGTCCCCATCGCCATCTTGGGGTTGACTCAGATTCAGTCCCCCACGAGCCCGCTTGCGCTCGAGATTCTGGGATGCCTCGCATTCCTCGGACTCGGCCTACTGGGCGGCGCGGCACACCATGCCTTCGCAACGACATTCCAAGACGATCCCAAGCTCGCCACCGGTGCGGGAGCAGCCTATGCCGCGGGCATCCTGATGCAGTTCGCCATCAACCTGCTCAATTGCGGTGGCATCGTCGAGCTCATCATTCTTGGCGCGGCAACGATCGCCATCTCTGCCCTCAGCGTCGTTCCCCAAAAGGCTGCCGAGAGCTCCAGCCCCGCCATCAATCCCTTTGTTGAGCCATCGCACGCCCTTGCCAAGCAGGCGTGTTGGAGCATCGCGCTCGTCCTGATTCTTGCCTGCTTGTTCTCGACCCTCGACAACGTGGTCACGCTCCCCAACGCCCACGGCACCATTGCCGTGCAAACATGGCCGCGCCTCTTTTTGGCGGCGAGCGGCCTTGCCGCCGGCATTATCTTTGATCTTGCCGAGCGCCGATACATGGGACTTGTCATGCTCGGCATCGCCGTGCTCTCGACCATTTCCATCCTGGCCGTGGAAGCCGGCGCCGATCCCAACCTGGGCCTTGTCGTCTTTTACCTGAGCTCGGGCTTTTTCGTCACGTTCTTTACCGCCACGTTTACTCAGCTGGCACCGCGCATGCACGTGCCCGCCTTCTGGGCCGGCATGGGCCGTGCGGCCAATAACGTGTGCGCGTTCACCACGTCGGGCGTCTCGCTTGCGCTTGTGACCTCTGGCAACGTCGCCCTCATCATGATTGGCGCGGTCGTGCTTCTCGTCGCCGCCTGCGCAGCATTCGTGGCAGCCGGCTTGTTCCGCCTGCCCCAAACCGAGCAGGAGCGCGAACATCAACAGCTTGCCGAGGAGGCACTGGCAGCACCGAGTATCGAGGAGCAGCGTCAGGTCTTCATCGTCAACCACGCTCTCACCCCGCGCGAAGTCGACGTGCTCATAGCCGTGACCCAGGATGAACGCCCGCTCAAGCAGATCGCCGAGGAGCTCGGCATCTCGATGCGCATGGTACAGCGCCACCTGAGCTCCATTTATCAAAAGACCGACACGCAGACGCGCGCCGGTCTCACCAAGGCCTTTCCCTCGGCCTAAAACAAAAACCACCACAAAGGTGCCTGTGTCCCCCTTGTGGTGGTTTGGTCGGTTAGTCTTCGAGCTGCGCTACTTTGTAGCGGTAGGCAGCGGCGATAACGTCTTTGCAGCCCTCGCGGCCCAGCTTGGCGCGGTTGACGACGATGTCCTTACCGCTCGTCATCTTCCACTTGCCGGCGCTATAGCGCTTATAGAACGCCTCGCGCGCCTTCTGCTGCTGCTTGACCAGCTTGGCGCCCTTCTTTTTGTTAAGGCCACGCTTCTTGCGCACAATCTCGACGCGATCCTCAAAGGGTGCGGTCACCAACACAGCAATGTGGTTGGGGTTGTTACGCAGCAGATAATCGGACAGACGACCCTCGATAATGCAGCTCTCGGTCTCGCCCAGGTCCAAGATCACCTGGCTCATCTTTTGGAACAACTTATCCGAGTACGAACGCGCATCGTAGCGGTCGGGCAGAAACGCCATGTTCTCCACAGCCAGACGCTCGTCGTAGGCGGCCATCTTATCGAGCGACTCGCCCGCGCGCAGCGACGCACGCACCAGCAGCTCGTTGTCATACAGCGGAATCCCCAACTCGTCGGCAAGCATGCGACCAATCTCGTGGCCCTCGGCGCCAAAGTCGCGCGCGATGGAAATGACCACAGGATTCTTCTTATTCTCCAGATCGCTCATCGCGATTCCTTTCTCTATGTGACAAAGGGGCTGTCCCTTTGCCACATTCTACGCTGCCACCATTCGCCTCTGATATGCCCTCACCAGCAGCGAGATACCAAAGTTGAGCACAAAGTACATCGCAAACACCAGGCCGTAGAGCATAAGCACCTGCGACAGATCGATCGCGTGGGCCATCACAACATTTGCCGTGTACATGAGCTCGGCCACGTTAATGCCCGAAAGATACGAGCTGTCCTTGATGACGGTCGTGCACTGGCTAAACAGCGCCGGGATGATTGTCTTAAACGTCTGCGGCAGAATGATGTAGCGCATGGTGGCAAAGAAGCCAAAGCCCTGGCTCTGCGCTGCCTCAAACTGGCCGCGCGGAATCGAGTTGAGGCCGCCGCGCACAATCTCGGCCATAACAGCGCTGGTAAACAGCGTAAAGGCGATGGTCGAAATCACAATGTCCAAACCCTGCACCGTAAAGTAGATAAACAGGATCCACAGCAGGTTCGGCGTGCAGCGGAACAGCTCGATATAGGCGCTCACCAAAATACGGAACGGACGGGGCGCATAGCTCTTAACGAGCGCCAGCACCGTGCCAAAGATGAGCGAGAAAAAGATCGACAGTACCGAGATCTCAATGGTCTTAACAAAGCCGCCCCAAATGTAGAGCAGGTTGGTCGCGTTGAAGATTTCCATGCGCTAGGCCTCCTCTACGTTGTCGAGCCCCAGCTCGGCCAGGCTCACGCCACGCGGACGCTCCTTGGAGCGGCGCTCGAGCCACTGCACCAGCATGGCGAGCGGAAAGCAGATGATGAAGTACATAAGGCAGCAGACGATGTATCCCTGCAGGTAACCGTACAGACTCACAAAGTTGTCGGAACGGTACATAAGGTCGCCACCGGCCACAAGCGCCAGCACCGACGTGTTCTTGACCAGGTTGAGCGCCTGGTTGCACAGCGGCGGCAGAATGATCTTGAATGTCTGGGGCAGCACGATGTACCAGTACGCCTGCGCACGGGTGAAGCCCTGGCTCTGCGCCGCCTCCATCTGACCGCGCGGAACCGCCTCGATACCGGTGCGGATAACCTCCGAGATGTAGGCCGCGTGATACAGGCCCACGCCCAAGAAGCCCAGCACGAACGGCGCGATGCGCACCGGCTGGTCGGCACCGGTTATGGCCTGCAAAAACTGCGGACCGGCCATGTACATAAAGAGCACCTGCACGGGCAACGGGGTGTTCTGGTAAAACTCCACGTACACGCGGCTTATGGCGCGCAGCACGCGCGAACGGGTGGTAGAGAACACACCCAGCAGCGTGCCCAGCGCCAGCGACAGCAGCAGACCGGCAACGACCACCTGTAGCGTCACGCCAAAGCCCTCCCAGAAGGGCCCCATGTTTTGAAATGTCGTCGACCAACGGTCGGCGTCAAATAATCCTTCGAGCATTCGATTCCTTCCTTGGACGATGCGCCTATACAAGACCCCAGGTCTTGACCTCTTGGTCTAGCCAGCCGTCGGCCAGGCGATCGCAAATCACCTGATCGACCACGGCCGAAAGGTCGCAGCCCTTCTTGGTCGCCACGCCGTAGCCTTGCTCGCCAAACTTGACCTCGGGCTGCAGCAGCTCAACGGTCTCGTTCATGTAACCGGCCAGCGTGGAGCGATCCATGGCAAAGACGTCGATATTGCCGGCGTCGAGCGAACTCTTGATGATGGGATAGCCGCTAAAGGCCCTAAACTCGGGGTTGCAGCTAAAGCCGTTGTCCTTGATCATCTGCTCGATCAGGCTCTGCGTGGTGGCACCCTGGCTCACGCCGATGACCTTGCCGTCCAGGTCCTCAATCGAGGTAAAGCCCGAACGCTTCTTGACCATAAGTCCCACGTAGTCGGTGCGGTACGGCGTCGAGAAATCCCAGGTCTTCTTGCGCTCGTCGGTGATGGTGTAGGTCGCCGCGACCACGTCGAGCTGGCCGTTATCGATCAGCGGGCCGCGCGTCTTGGGCGTTACGTCGGTAAACTCGACAAGCTCCTGGGCACGAGCCTCCTTGTAGCTCACGCCAAAGACGGCAGCGGCGATCTGGTAGCACAAATCGACTTCCATGCCCTCAAAGCGGCCCTTGGCGGTGTCGTAATAACCGTAGCCGGGAACGTCCTTCTTAACGCCGGCATTCAGATGGCCACGCGACTTAATAGCCGCAAGCTTGGACCCCTTGTCGGAGCCCTCGCCGCTGGTGGAGTTGCCGCAACCGGTAAGCACGGTCCCCGTCAGCGCAAGCATGCCGGCGCCAGCCAGCTGCAAAAAGTGACGGCGCGACACGGCCGCCCTCGTCATATCCGTCATGTCCATCACCGCGCCTAGTGCAGAATCTTGGACAGGAACTCGCGGCAACGCGGGTTCTCGGGGTTATCGAAGAAGTGCTCGGGCGTGCCCTCCTCCAGAATGCGGCCGTCCTCCATAAAGATGACGCGGTCGGCCACCTGGCGCGCAAAGCCCATCTCGTGCGTCACGCAGATCATGGTGATGTCCTCCTGCGCGAGCTCAATCATAACGTCCAGGACTTCCTGCACCATCTCGGGGTCAAGCGCCGAGGTCGGCTCGTCAAACAGGATGATGGGCTGCTTAGTGCACAGGGCACGGGCGATAGCGATGCGCTGCTGCTGACCGCCCGAGAGGTTCTGCGGATACTCGCCGGCCTTATGAGCCATGCCAACGCGCTTGAGCGCGGCGATGGCGATCTCGGTCGCCTCCTCCTTGCTCTTCTTTTGCAGCTTGATGGGCGCGAGCGTCAGATTGCCCAGCACCGTCATGTTGGGATACAGGTTGAACTGCTGAAACACCATGGAGCTATACTTGCGAGCCATCTCCAGGTGATTCTTCTTGGTAAGCGGCGTACCGTCGATGACGACCTCGCCCGACGTGGGCTCCTCCAGATAATCGACGCAACGGATGAGCGTCGACTTACCCGAACCAGAGGGCCCGATCATTACGAGCTTCTCGCCGCGCTTGACGGTGAGGTTGATATCTTTGAGCACATGCAGGTCGCCAAAGTACTTGTTGAGATGCTTAATCTCGATCATGTCTGCCATGAATGTCCCTTCCCTGCGTTTACACGAGTTGAACTATTGTACGGAAAGAACCACGTTTCCGCAGCCCACACTACATTCCCGTAAAGAACCCGCAACCTTTAACCCACTCATTGGGGATAACCCACTCATTGGGGACAGACTTAAATGAGTGCCCGCTCATTGGGCATTCATTTAAGTCTGTCCCCAATGAGCGCCGAAAATAGCACAACCGTCCTTGTTGAGCATAAGTCAGCGAAAACCCGTACACGCGAGCAAGGTGACGTGAAATGAAAGGGCGCAGACCTTATGGTCGCGCCCTTGAAATTGAACGTCAGATTGCCGTGTGTACGGGTTTGCAGCGTCGAGCCGTTACGCGGTTTGGTAAAACCGCGTAACAAATTACGCGAGTTTGCCGCCGACGATCTTTGCCGCCGCAGGCTTGTCGAAGTTGCCGCCGGTGGCCTTGCCGAGTGCACCCATGACCTGGCCCATCTGCTTCTTGGAAGTAGCGCCCAGCTCGGCGATGACCTGCTCGATCAGGGCCTCGAGCTCCTCGCCCGAAACCTGCGCGGGCAGCAGGCTCTCCAGAATCTTGACCTGCTCGGTCAGATTGTCGGTACGCTCCTGGTCGGTGCCGGCCTTGATGGACATCTCCAGCGTCTCGCTCGTCTGCTTAATCAGACGCTTGATCATGCTGTTGACGTCTTCCTCGGTCACATCGCGGCGCTCGTTAACCTCGATATTTTTCACCTCGGCCTTAACCTGGCGAATGATGGACAGGCGAACCTTGTCCTTGGCCTTCATGGCCGCGATCATTTCCTTCTGCAGTTCTTCGTTGGTCATCTGCAAATCCTCTCTAATAGCGTGGGCGGCACTCGCGCGAGCACCGCCCCATGATTACTCAGTCGTCGACGAATCGTCGGTCGAACTCTTGGTGACGCCCTTCAGGCTGACGTTGTATGGCACGTCTTTGGGCATGGGATTGACGGTGATGTCGGCATCCTTCTTGTACTGCTCTAGCCACTCGCTGTACGCAGTGCTAGCCGCCTGCGTCTTCACCACATTGGAGACGTACTTCTTGATGTCCTTGGGCACCTGCTTAATGTCATCAACCTGATTATCGACATGGAAGTAGTCGGTGCACTTGATGATGTGGTAACCATAGGTCGACTCGACGACTTCGCTCACGTCGCCCTTGTTGAGCCCCTCGAGTGCCGCCTGGTAGCTGTCGACGAAAGTGGTGAGCTTATCCCAGCCCACATCGCCCTTCTTCTCCTTGGAACCGGTGTCCTCGGAGTACTGCTTCACGGCGTCCTCAAAGCTCAGCTCACCGGAGTTGATCTTGTCCAGGCACTCCTGCGCTTTGGCCTTGGCGGCGGCCTTGTCCTCGTCGGAAGCGTCGGAATCGACCTTGATCAGGATGTTCGACGAGCGGCGGGCATCGTTGTACTTCGACAGGTTCTCGTTGATGTAATCGACGATCTCGCTGTCCTTGGGCTTGCTGGTGGGCGCCACGGCTTCCTTGAGCTTTTGCTGCGCCAGGCTCTCCTTGAGCGAGCTCTTATAGGTGTCTTCGGTGTAGCCGTAGGTCTTGAGGGTCTTCTTAAAGGCCTTGGCACCGCCCGCGCTCTTGCACGCGTCCTTCCAAGCCTTCTCGACCTCCTCGTCCGACACCGTCACGCCGTTCTCCTTCTGTGCCTGTTGAAGCAGAATCTGCTGCGTGTAGGAGTCGATGAGTTGCTTGCGGTACTTCTTGGGCGTGAGGTCGTTGTCGACCAGATACTGCGCCCAGTCCTTGTCCTTGGTGTAGCCGTAAGACGTGCGCATGCTCATGATCTGCTTTGTCACGGTGTCCTCGGTGAGGTTGGTGCCGTTGATAGTGGCAGCCACACCGCCGGTAAGCTTGTAGCCCGAGGTATCCTCTGCCTGCGACATGAGACCGGAGCATGCCATGGCCGAGACGGAAAGCAGCATCGCCAGCACGCCGATGACCACCAGAACGATCTTGACGGTCTTAGACACGTACGTCTTGCGCTGCTTCTTACGAGAGCTCGACGCGGCACGGGCCTGCTGCTCGGGCGTCGGTGCGGCCTCGGAGTTCTTTTTCTTGTTTGCCATAGTTGGCCTTTCGCATCACGAATCGAACAAACGCCATTGTGTCACAACGCAGCCCCCGCGACAAAAGGAACGTCCCCAGGGGCCGGATTTAAAAGTGACGGCGGATGGCGTCGACCATGCCCTGGGACGTGGTCTGGCCGAGCACGTCGGCTGCGGCATCGGCGTCCATAAAGATGTTCATGAGCGCCTGCAGGGCCTCGACCTGGCCGCCCGGCTCGGCAATACCCAAATTGATGACGATCTGCGCCGGCACCGGAGCGCCCATGCCAGCCATAGCGTTAAATGTCACGGGCGCGGCGGGCTTCACCACCGCGATATAGGGCTTGGCCACAAACCCCGGATCGGTATGCGGAATGGCAATGTTTGCCGCCGGCATGGCAAGACCCGTGGGATAGGCATCCTCGCGCGTGCGAACGGCATCGAGCCAACCGTCGGCAATGTAGCCGCGCGGGGCAAGCTCGCCCTCAAGCCGCGCGAACACCTCATCCGGCGTCGCACACTCCCAATCAAAAAACACCAACTCAGGCGTAAACAGCGCTTCGTTATCCGCCATGCGCTCACCTCTCTCACCTAGTCATTCAAGAACGTCCCCGATGACTACCCAAAACAAAAGGTGGCCACGCGCGCCTTGGCACCAATGACCACCTTGACCACTCAACTAAATTGTACTGTGCGCCGCTAGCCGCGGGGCGCATCAATTGCGACCTTGCCGCTCTCCAGCACGTGGACGCGGCCGTCGGCGAGCATTTGCACGACCTCGGGATACAGCACGTGCTCAATCGCGTGGATGTGCTCCTCGAGCGTGTCGACATCCCAGTCCTCCTCAACAGCCAGCGCACGCTGGGCGATGATGGGACCGTTGTCGTAGACCTCGTTGGCAAAATGCACGGTCACGCCAGTTACCTTGACGCCGCGCACAAAGGCATCGTCAATCGCATGCGCACCGGTAAAGCTCGGCAGCAGCGCCGGATGCAAGTTGACCACGCGGTTGGGAAACGCCGCCAGCAGCGGTGTATGCACCATGCGCATGTAGCCGGCCATGACCACATACTCGCAGCCGCGCTCGAGCAGCTCGTGCGCGATGATCTCGTCGGCGGCGATGGGGTCGGCATATACATCCTTGGACAGCGTAAGCGTCTGGATGCCCGCACGCTCTGCACGTTGCAGACCCTTGGCCGAAGGACGGCTCGACACCACAAGCTCAATAGAAGCGTTGAGCTTGCCGGCGGCAATCAGATCGATCAGCGCTTGCAGGTTGGTACCCGAACCGCTGATGAGCACACCGATCTTGAGCGGCTCAGCCGTATCGGTGCCAGTCGGACGGGTATAGGGCACAAAGTCCAGGCCCTCGGCAGCAGCCATCTGCTCGTTAGCGCTCATCGGAGTACACGACCTTACCGGAACCCTCGACGCACTCGCCCACGCGGAACGGCTTCTCGCCCAGCGCGACCAGTGCCTCGGTAACCGCGGCCTCGTCCTCGGGGGCGACGATCAGACACAGGCCGACGCCCATGTTGAAGGTCTTGCATGCCTCGTTGGGCGCAAGCTCGGCCTGGCGCGACACGTAGGTGATGACGGGCGGAACGTCCCAACCCATCTCGGCACCGTTGCGGGTGACCACGGCGTCGACGTCATCGGCGAGCGCACGGTTGAGGTTCTCGGTAATACCGCCGCCGGTGATGTGGGCGATAGCATGCACGTTGGCGCCGCCGCGCAGCAGCTCAAGAATCGGCTTCACATAAATGCGCGTGGGGGCCAGCAGGGCGTCAGCCAGCGAAGCGCCACCGAGCTCCTCGAGCGGACGGCTCAGCTCCTCGGCCTTAGCGGCGGCCTCGGGCGTGCCCGGCTTGATGCCGTCGACGCCGATGACCTTGCGCACGAGCGAGTAGCCGTTGGAGTGCACGCCGGTGGAAGGCAGGCCCAGGATCACGTCGCCGGGGCGGACGTTTGCGGGGTCGAGCATCTTGGGACGGTCGACGACGCCCACGGTAAAGCCGGCGAGGTCGTAGTCGGCCGGAGCCATGACGCCCGGGTGCTCGGCCATCTCGCCGCCCACGAGCGCGCAGCCCGCGAGTTTGCAGCCGTCGGCCACGCCCTTGATGATCTTTGCCATGTGCTCGGCCTCGATATGACCGATGGCAACGTAATCCAAGAAGAACAGCGGCTCGGCGCCCGAAGCCAAAATGTCGTTGACGCACATAGCGACCAGGTCCTGGCCAACCGTCTCGTGACGGTCCATGATCTGGGCGAGCACGAGCTTGGTGCCCACGCCGTCGGTACCGCTAATCAGGATCGGGTCTTCCATATCCTTAAGCGCGGCAGCCGAGAACAGGCCACCGAAGCCGCCGATGCCGCCGATAACCTCGGGGCGATTGGTGTCCTTGACCATCTGCTTAATCGCGTCGACGGCGCGGCCGCCCTCGGCGGTATCGACGCCGGCGTCCTCGTACGTCACATGCTTGCTGTCGCCCATCTGAGCCTTCCTCTCCCACTACCGTGGCGCCGCACGGGCGCCAAACGGTGCTCATAGTTGCGTTCATTTCGGCGCGCGCCATAACAGCACGCGCCGTCATATCAACAAAACAGCAGGTAAAACCTACCAAAATAAACCTGTCCCCATATGGCAGGTTTTATGCCTCGCCGTGCTCCTCTTCCCAGCTGCGGTCGTCGTATTTCTCGATCACGGCGTCGTCGTCAAAGTGCAGCGGCTTGTCCAGGTTGCGGGGCTTAAAGCCCTCCATAAACTTGTCGCGGCCAAAGCTCTCGGGAATCGCCACGGGGTAGCGGCCGGTAAAGCACGCATCGCAGTAACCGCCCTTGGGCATGACCTTAAGCAGGCCCTCGACCGAAAGGAAGGCCAGCGAATCGGCGCCGATATACTCGCAAATCTCGTCGACCGTCTTGTTGGCGCTGACAAGCTGCGACTGCACGTCGGTATCGATACCGTAGAAGCACGGCCAGATGACCTCGGGCGAGTTGATGCGGATATGAATCTCCTTGGCGCCGGCGTTGCGCAGCATCTTGACGAGCTGCACCATGGTGGTGCCGCGCACGATGGAGTCGTCGATGACGACCAGGCGCTTGCCCTCGATGTTGTCGCGCAGCGGGTTGAGTTTCATACGCACGCCCATGGCGCGCAACTCCTGCGTAGGCTCGATAAACGTACGGCCCACGTAGCGGTTCTTGATAAGGCCCTCGCCAAAGGGAATACCGCTCTCGTGCGAATACCCCTCCGCAGGCGGCAGGCCGGAGTCGGGCACGCCGATGACCAGGTCGGCCTCGACAGGCTCCTCATGTGCCAGCTGACGACCCATGTCGTAACGGCAGGCATAGACGCTCTTGCCGTTCATGATGGAGTCGGGGCGGGCAAAGTAGACCTGCTCAAAGATGCAGTTGGCGGGCTCTTCGGCTGCAGGCACGCCCTGCTCGGATACCAGGCCCTCGGCGCTGATGCGCAAGATCTCGCCGGGACGGACGTCACGGACGTACTCGGCACCCACGATGTCGAGTGCGCAGGTCTCGGAAGCAACGACCCAGCCGCCGGCGCGCGTGACACGGACGGCGGAGTCGACCGTCGCGGCGCCGTCCTGCGACGGCAGCTGCGAAACGGCTGCGGCATCGGCCTGGTCCAGACCCTCGTCCACCAGCTTGCCCAGCACGAGCGGGCGAATGCCGTGTGGATCGCGGAATGCGTAGAGCGCCTGCTCGTTGATGAGCGTCATGGCGTAGCCGCCGCGCACGAGCTCCATGGTCTTGCGAATACCCTCGCGCAGGTGGCCCGTACGCTGGGTAAAGTAGCCGATAAGCTTGGTCGCGACCTCGGAATCCGAATTGGAGAGGAACGGCACGCCCAGCTCGATCAGCTGACGGCGCAGCTCGTCGGTGTTGACGAGGGTGCCGTTGTGCGCGAGCGCGATAATGACGCTATTGATGGTAGAGAGGTGCGGCTGAGAGGCTTCCCAGCTCTTGGCACCGGCAGTGCCATAGCGCACGTGGCCCACGGCCAGCTGGCCGGAGAGCGTCGACAGGTCGGCGTTGGAGAACACGCGGTCGAGCAGGCCCAGATCTTTGCGGACCATAACCGTGCCGCCGTCACCCACGGCGATTCCAGCCGATTCCTGGCCACGGTGCTGCAGCGCACGCAGGCCAAAGTACGTCAGTCGAGCCACGTCGCGATCGGGCGCCCATACGCCGAAAATGCCACATTCCTCATGCAGCTGGTCGGAGTCCGGATCATACGTCGACATGGTGTTCACCTGTCCCGCGGCACGCTCGGCCGCGCGGATGGTTTCTTGAGACATGGTATCCCCTCAGAGCCTCGTATTTTTGGCGTTACCCGCCTTATTATACGCACGGCGCGACGTGCTCCCCAGCGCATGAGCAGCGCTTTTTAAAAGCCCACCGAGCTAATAATCAGTTTTGTTGCCAAACATTTTATCGGTCTGTCCAGTGTAAGTGCCCGCGCCCCCAGATGGCCGCCGCGTCCGCCGTTGGGGATTACAAAGTTGCAATTGGGACGTTCGTCCTGTCTTTTGGCAGGTCGGCGGCGTATCCTTATAACCTACAACAAAGCGAGAAAGGTTCTGTATGGATCGAAACGAACTCGACCCCAGCGTCCCCAGCGCCACAGAGGTCAAGAAGATTCCCCTCATCATTAAGGTGTACGCCGTCCTGTGCATCCTTTCCGGCGTGGGCACGCTCCCGTCGGTCGCTGCCTTTATGTGGCAGGTCATCACGGCACTTGTTAACGGCAACGCCACCGAAAAGCTCGGCGACAACACGCTCGTCGCAGTCGGCCTTATCGTCGCCGGCATCATGCTCTCTGCGGCAAGCGCCGTCATCCTAATCATCTTTGGCCTGGACCTTATCAAAAACCAGCGCCGCAACGCCGCCCGCCTGTCCTACATCCTTATTGCATTCACCGTCGTCGAGCTTTTGGTCGACGTGATGCTCCAGGGCATCGGGCCCTTCCTGCTGCGTCCCGCGATCCAGCTCGGCATCCTCGTCGCACTTTCGGCAACCGTCGACCCCACGCTGCGCCAGGAGCGCGAACTGCAGCGCCGCCTGCAGGAGATGCTCGACCGCGACGCCGCCGCCGAGGGCATGCTCGGGCGCGATGAAACCGGCGAAGGCTACATCAAGCTCAACTACTTCAACCTGTTCTGGGTATTCTTTGTCTGCTGCGTGCTCGGCCTGATCGCCGAGGACATCTGGCACATGACGGTCGACGACCCGGGCGTCTACCAGAACCGCGCCGGCATGCTGTTTGGTCCCTTCAGTCCCATCTACGGATTTGGCGCCGTGCTCATGACCATGGTGCTTAACCGCTTCTACAAAAAGAACCCCATCATCATTTTCCTGGTGAGCGCCCTGCTCGGCGCCAGCTTTGAGGTGTTCGTGGGCTGGTTTATGCAGACCGCGTTTGGCGTGGTCTCGTGGAGCTACTCGCACATAACGCTGTTCGGTTTGCCCGATCCGCTCGTGGTCCTCACGGGCGGACGCACCTGCACGGGCTTCGCCTGCCTGTGGGGCCTGGGCGGCCTCATCTGGATCAAGCTGCTGCTGCCGAGGCTGCTTAAGCTTATCAACAAGATCCCCTGGAAGAGCCGCTACTCGGCCACCGTCATCTTTACCGTTATCATGCTGGTCGACGGCGTCATGACGCTGCAGTCGCTCGACTACTGGTACCAGCGCGTTAACGGCACGGAGCCGGACATTCCCGTCGCGCAGTTCTACGGCAAGTATTTCGATAACGACTATATGGAGAACCGCTTCCAGAGCATGACCATGAGTCCCAAGGATGCAACGCGCGTGTAGCGCCAAGCAATGCCGAGATTTTCCAACGCACGGAAAAGCCCGCTGGCAGACTGATTTGAACTGCCAGCGGGCTTTTTGTTGGCGAGTGCTGCTGCCGGCATTACGCCTCGCGCTCGACCTCGCTCACACACTCATTTTTGATGGTACCGACGAGCGCCTGCAGTGCATCGACCACATGCGGGCGAATGTCCCCACCAATGAGCACGAGCATGATGTCGTCGCCCACGGTAAGCTCGCCGCTCGCCAGCCACACGCGCGCATAGCCGATACCCGGCATCGCGCGCGTTGCCTCGATAGCGGCCTGCACCTTCTGGGCATCGAAGCCAAACACCATGCCGCCCACCTTATGTCCAGGCGCCACACCATCTGTCTCGACCCCGCGCACCTCGGACTTAGGCGTCGCACGCACCACACCGTTATGCGTCAGGTACATACCGCACGCAGATGCCGACGAATCGGCCTTGGCCTCGCGCAGCCAAGCATCAATCGAAGGCATCGGTTTGCCACTTTCAAGCATCATTTCTCCTTTTTACCGTCGTCGAGTAGCTCATTTGGGACGGGGCTTTTTAGCTACCCCAGCCACCTCACCCGACAAATGGGCCACTCTCAACAATCTATTCCTCGACCGGCGTGAGCACCATGACGGCGCGCGTATTGCTAAATGACAGCGAACGGCAGGTCACAAGCGTTACGACCTTCGTTGACGAGGCGGCGCGGTCGGTGGCATCGCTCGCCACGGCAGAGGCACCGTTGAGCATCTCGGACAGATAATTCTTCAGTCCGTCATCGCCCTCAAAGTTGGGCGTGCGCGCCTTGGCATACGTGTCCTCGACCACCTTGGTCGCCAGTGGGCGCAACTTATACGTCGCATCGCGCGTAATGTAGTACACGTATTCTATGCTGTCGAACGTCGCCTGATCGGTCGTACCCGAAATCACATTGAACATCGAACCGTCGTTCATGTGATGACCGTAAATCGTGGTCTGCTGATCCACCATGCCCGGCGCGGTGTCGTCGCTATCCAAGAAGATGGCTCCCGAGGCATTGGCGGTGCCGTCGAACAGCGTGTTGAGGTACTTGGAGTTGTTGTTGGTCTGTACCACGGGATAGTTGATGTTGGTTCCCGGCACGTAAATCCAACCCACAATCTCGGGGTTCGTCTGAGCAAGCGCATCAAAGTCGATAATCGGCACGCCGCTGGCATCCTTATCGCTTACATATTGCTTCTCGATTTTCTGATACGAATCGCTCGCCTGCTTATAGCCAATCTGGGCATTAATAAAGATAGCGGCGGCGGCGACAATCAGGCCGATACCGATGATGATGAGCAGAATGGGAATAATGGAGCGGCGCTTTTTGCGCGGCGGCTCGGTGCAATCCGACGGCGCGGCATGCGATGAGGACCGGGGCGGCTTCTTAGCGGAGCTATAAGACGAAGGACGATATGCGGCCGGCGCGTCCTGTCGACGATGCGTCGCCGGTGTCACGGGGCGCGGCGCGCGCGGCTGCTGAGGAGAGGATGTCCGACCCTGCTGTGCCGCACGGGCAGCACCTGGCTTCGACGGATCGGGAATCTGAGAAGCCTTGAATCGTTTTCCCTGATAATCGGACATGGCTCTCCTTATACTGCGGTGAAACGGCGGAACGCTTAGGCGTCAGCCATCTCCTGCTTCATCTTCTCGATAACCTTGCGGTACTCGGGGTCGCAAGCACCCAGAATCTGCGTGGCATAGATGGCGGCGTTCTTGGCGCCGTTGATGGCAACGCAGGCCACGGGCACGCCCGAAGGCATCTGCACCATCGATAGCAGCGAATCCATGCCGCCCAGGTCACTCGTCTTCATAGGCACGCCGATAACCGGCAGCGGCGTAAAGGCAGCCACGACACCACCCAAGTGAGCGGCCTTGCCGGCGGCGGCGATAATCACTTTGATACCGCGATCGGCGGCAGTCGAAGCCCACTCGTGGACCTTCGCCGGCGTGCGGTGCGCGCTCGCAATGACGAGCTCATAGGGCACACCCAGTGCCTCGAGCTCGGCGGTGCAGCCCTCCATAACGCCCAGATCGGACTTGGAGCCCATGATGATCCCGACAACCGGCTTCTGATCTGCCATAAACAAAGACCTCCTGTTGAGAGCGGTGACGCGGCGGATCCGCGACCCTTAACTACTGAGAGTAGTATAGCTGCTCCCGTCCCTGCGGTCTTTGTGGTGGCGGCTGAGCCTTTCCCTCGGGAACTGGGCTTCGCGAAGTTTCCCGAGGGAAAGGCTCAGCCGCCACCCTGCGACCTACCAGGGATTGCCATGACGTACGTTAGCTGAAATATTAACGTGGGCTCTGCCGTTCGAATGAACGGCAGAGCCCACACTCATTTTCTATTTTGCCCTAGTCATCGCGCAAAGCCCCTTCGGCAGCACACGGTGCTACCGAGTCACCGCAGGCCGGGGCGGGAGGCAGTCCTTTCTCTCGGAAAACTTCGCGAAGCCCAGTTTCCGAGAGAAAGTGTCCGCCTCCCGCCCCCGGCCGGACAGCTCAACCTACACCGTGTGCTGCGGCAGGTCCTGCAGGGCGATGACGTCCATGCCCATGTCGTTGGCGCTGCCGTGACCCTGCTGGTCCTCACGCACCGCCTCGATGGCACTCACGTACGTGTTGGCGGCAGACATCGCGGTCACGCAGGTCACACCGCGTCGCACTGCCTCGGTGCGCAGCAGATAGCCGTCGCCGCGCGAGCCCGGACCGTACGGCGTGTTGATGATCACCGCGATCTTGCCATCGGCGATGAGGTCGCCGATGTTGGGGCGCTCGCCGTCGTGCGGGCCGCTAATCTTCTCCACGACCTCGCACGTCACGTTGCCTCCACGCAGCACGCGCGCCGTACCCTCGGTGGAGCAGATGTCAAAGCCCAGGTAGCGCAGGATACGGGCGACCGAAAGGATGTGGCGCTTGTCGCGGTCGCACACGCTGATGAACACCTTGCCGACGCTCGGGTCGGGCAGCTTGTAGTCAATCGCCAGCTGCGTCTTGGCGTATGCCTCGGGATAGCTCTTGGCGATACCCATGACCTCGCCCGTCGACTTCATCTCGGGCCCCAGGATGACGTCGGCGCCCGGGAAACGACCCCAGGGCATGACGGCTTCCTTCATGCAGAACCAGTCCAGCTGACGTTCGTCGCTCGGCAGGCCCAAGCTCGCGATGGAATCGCCTGCCATGATGCGCGCCGCGCATTTGGCCAGCGGCACACCGGTGGCCTTGGAGATAAACGGCACGGTACGGCTGGCGCGCGGGTTGGCCTCGATCACGTAGACGGTCTCGCCCTTGATGGCATATTGCACGTTGACCAGACCGCGGACTCCCAGCGCCATCGCGATGCGGCGCGTGGTCTCGCGGAGCTTCGCCTGCAGGCTCTCGCTAAAGCTGAACGGCGGGATGCAGGTCGCGGAGTCGCCGGAGTGAATACCGGCTTCCTCGATATGCTCCAGGATGCCGCCGATGTATACCTCTTCGCCATCGCACAGGGCGTCGACATCGGACTCGATTGCGCCCTCCAGGAAGCGGTCCAGATACACCGGGTAGTCGGGGCTGATGCGCGCAGCCTCTGCCATGTAATCGCGCAGATGCTCGGCATCGTAGGCGATCATCATGCCGCGACCGCCCAGCACGTAGCTCGGACGCACCAGCAGCGGGTAGCCGATGTGCGCGGCCACGGCCTCGGCCTCCTCAAACGAGGTGGCCTGACCCGCCGGCGGGTACATAATGCCCAGCTTGTCGAGCAGGGCGGCAAAGCGCTCGCGGTCCTCGGCAAAGTCGATGGCATCGGGCTTGGTGCCCATGATGTTGACGCCGCTCTCCTCGAGCATGCGCGCCAGCTTAAGCGGGGTCTGGCCACCGAGCGTCACCACGACGCCGTCGGGACGCTCAACGTCAATGACGTCCATGACGTCCTCATAGGTGAGCGGCTCAAAATACAGGCGGTCGGACGTGTCGTAGTCGGTCGAGACGGTCTCGGGGTTGCAGTTGACCATGATGGTCTCAAAGCCGCGGGCCGCCAGCGCATAGCTCGCATGCACGCAGCAGTAGTCAAACTCGATACCCTGGCCGATACGGTTGGGTCCGGCACCCAGAATCATCGCTTTGGGCTTATCTGCCGGCGTGGTCTCGTCGGGAGCCACGCACTTTTTGGCGACCGGACTCGTGCGGTAGATGTTCTCGTAGGTCTTGTAGTGGTATTCCGTGGCACTCGAGAACTCAGCCGCGCAGGTGTCGACCGTCTTCATGCTGGGAACCACGCCCAGCCCCTTACGGTAAGCGCGCACAAAGCGCTCATCGGAGCCGGTCAGCGCGGCAATCTCGGCGTCGCTCGTGCCGTACTGCTTGAGCAGGCGCATCGCGTCGGCGTCGATATCCTCCACGCGCAGGCCGCGGATGCTCTCCTGGACCTGCACCATGTCGTTGATACGGTTGAGGTACCACGGATCGATACCGCAGATGGCATGGATGCGGGCGATGTCCCAGCCACGGCGCAGGGCCTCGACCACAAAGAAGATGCGGTGCTCGGTCGGGGTTGCCACGGCCTGAGCGAGCTCGTCGTCGCTCAGCTTGTCGGCACCCTCCTTGCCACCGGCGCAAATGCCCTGATGTCCGTCCTCCAGCGAGCGCATGGCCTTGCCAAAGGCCTCCTCAAAGGTGCGGCCGATCGCCATGATCTCGCCCACGGCCTTCATGCGCGTGGTGAGCGTGGGGTCGGTACCCTTGAACTTCTCGAAGGCAAAGCGCGGCACCTTGACCACGCAGTAGTCAATCGTGGGCTCAAAGCAGGCGGGCGTTGCCTTGGTGATGTCGTTGACGATTTCGTCGAGCGTATAGCCAACGGCCAGGCGCGCGGCGGCCTTGGCGATGGGGAAACCCGTGGCCTTGGAGGCCAGTGCGGACGAGCGGCTCACGCGCGGGTTCATCTCGATGACGATCAGACGGCCGGTCTGGGGGTTCACGGCAAACTGCACGTTGGAGCCGCCGGTCTCGACGCCAATCTTCTCCAGAATGGCGAGCGACGCGACACGCATGCGCTGGTACTCAAGGTCGGAGAGGGTCTGCGCTGGCGCCACGGTGATGGAGTCGCCGGTGTGCACGCCCATGGGGTCGAGGTTCTCGATGGAGCACACGATGATGCCGTTGCCGGCGTGGTCGCGCATGACCTCCATCTCATACTCTTTCCAACCCTCGATGGACTCCTCGACCAGCACCTCATGGGCAGGCGAGAGCTCAAGGCCCTGGCTCACGATGGAGACGAGCTCTTCGTGGGTATGCGCGATGCCGCCGCCGGCGCCACCGAGGGTAAAGCTCGGGCGCAGTACGCAGGGATATCCCACGCGCTCGGCGATAGCCTCGGCGTCGGCCACGCTGTAGGCATAGCCCGAGCGCGCGACCTCCAGGCCGATCTCGGCCATGGCCTCGTTAAAGAGTTTGCGGTCCTCGCCGCGCTCGATAGCGGCCAGGTCGCAGCCGATCATCTCGACGCCGTACTTGTCGAGCGTGTCGTCCTTTGCCAGCTCGACGGCGGCGTTCAGACCGGTCTGGCCGCCCAGCGTGGGCAGCAGCGCGTCCGGGCGCTCTTTCTTGATCACGCGCTCGATAAACTCGGCGGTGATAGGCTCAACATAGGTGCGGTCGGCCAAGCCCGGGTCGGTCATGATGGTCGCCGGATTGGAGTTGACCAGGATGACCTCAAAGCCATCCTCCTTGAGCACCTTGCAGGCCTGGGCGCCGGAGTAGTCGAACTCGCAGGCCTGGCCAATAACGATGGGGCCCGAACCAATAACGAGGATGCGCTTGATGTCAGTACGTTTAGGCATGTTAGTTCTCCTCGGTCGCAGCGTTCTCGGACTCGGCGAAATTCCAGCCGGCGAGGCGGTCCTTCGCGGTGTCGATGTCCAGGTAGTTCTCCTCGCCGTCCATGAGTCGCGTAAAGGCGGTAAAGAGATAGTGGGCATCGGTGGGGCCGGGCGAAGCCTCGGGGTGGTACTGGACCGAGAAACACGGGGCGTCGAGCAGCTGGATGCCCTCGGCGGTGCCGTCGTTGAGGTTCACATGTGTCAGGCGAATGCGACCAAAGCGCTCGTTCATCACGACCGGCGCGACGCCGCGACGCACCCAGGCGCGCAGGTCGCCATCGGCCGCATGCTCGGTTTCGCCGCCGGAAAGCGCGGGGATCAGTTCGCCCAAGCTGGGGAACAGCAGGCCAAAGCCATGGTTTTGCGCGGTGATCTCCACGCGGCGGCTTACCAGGTTCATGACCGGCTGGTTGCCACCGCGGTGACCGAACTTAAGCTTTTCCATCTGGGCGCCGCAGGCCAGGCTGATCATCTGGTGACCAAGACAAATACCAAAGACCGGCACCTTGCCGATCAGCTGCTGTACCTGCTCGTAGGTCTCCACCACGGCATCGGGGTCGCCGGGGCCGTTGGACAAAAAGACGCCATCGGGATTCATGTCGAGCACCTGCTGGGCGGGCGTATCCCACGGCACGACGGTAAGGTCGCAGCCGGCGCGGACCAGGCCCTCCAGAATGCCGCGCTTCACACCGCAGTCGTAGGCGACCACTTTGTGACGGGCAGGAGCGGCAACCGCAAGCGCAAAGTCATGCGTGGCAGGCAGGTCGGCGGCCACAAACTTGTGAGGCGCGGGGCAACTTACGGTCTTGACCAGGTTCTCGCCTACCAGCGTGGGCGCTGCGGCCAGACGCTCGGCAAGCTCGTCGACGTCGAAGATCTCGGTCGAGATAATGCCCATCTTGGAACCATTGTCGCGCAGATGGCGCACCAGAGCGCGGGTGTCGACACCCTCGATAGCGACGATGCCGTGAGCGCGCAGGTACTCCGGCACGCTGACGGCCGAGCGCCAGTTAGAAGGCGTGGCGCACATGTCGCGAACGATCATGCCGCGCATAGCCGGAGCGCTCGCAGGGCGCGCGGCGTCGCCGGGGAAGGCCGACTGGACATCGGTCTCGTCGATACCGTAATTGCCGATCTGCGGATAGGTCATGGTTACAATTTGGCCGGCATAACTCGGGTCGGTCATGACCTCAAAGTAGCCCTCAAGCGAGGTGTTGAAGCAGACTTCGCCGGTCGCGGTGCCCTCGGCGCCGCATGCACGTCCATAAAAAATGGTCCCATCCTCAAGATACAGGATACAGGGACCGCAGGTGCCCTTGCTGGTTTTGGCCAGCATACGCTGGCAAAGCTCGCTGGGCGCGAAGGTGCGGGCGGCAGCGCCCGCGGTATGGTTGTTCGCCATAATTCTCCTTCCCGGTCTCACAGGACCGGTTTAAAGGTGTGTAGTTAGGCCTCGCGGTATTGTAACCGCAAGCATGCCTCATGGCGTTAATTTCATCAAATTGTTTACGAAATGATAATTATGACTTTCTATGCATAATGATTTTTCTGGGACGGGGATTAAAAATCATCCCGCGGGGCTTGTGACTCACGCGGGATAATGGCCTCTTACTTTTGCTTGTCCTGTTCCAGCAGATCGGACGGCGTTCGGTCGGGCTTGCCGCCGCGGAAAATCTCGCGGCCATGCAGACGATGCTCCAGGTCACGTTCGGCCTTTTCCTCGTCAATCTTGGTCTGGCTCACCACCGGGTCCTCGATCAGCGACGAAACCGAGTTCACCTGTTTTTGAATGCGCTCGGCAATGGTGTCGTCCATGCTTACGATGCGCATCTTCCAGTCGATACTCGTGGCGTTGGATGAGCTCTTGGTCCACACAAACGTCAAAATGGCGCTCTGATGACCCTGCGCGGGGAACATGCCGAAAAAGGAATCGTGCTGAATGTTGTTATCCTCGTCGATATAGGCGTGAACGTTATACACCACGCGGTCAATCTTATCGTTGAGCAGCGCGTTGGTCGCAAGCGCCGCGGCCTGGATCTGCCCGTTGGACAGCAGCTCGAGCTCGTTGGCAGACGATGTGTCCAACACCGTCACCTCGACCGTGCCCGTACGCTCATCAGCTTCATCGACGGTAAAGTCGAGCGGGAACTGCGTAAAGCCGTTGCCCCACTCAAGGCCGCCTTTCAGCGCCGTCGAAACGGTATCGACCGAAACGCTCTCGGACAGGTTGGCGGTGTTCAGACGACGCATCACGCCGTAGCCGATCTGCATGCCCACGATCAGCACCAAAATACCAATGACCACGGCCATCGCGGTCTTCGTAATGGTATGACTCACCTGCGAACCCGAAGGATCGTCCTCGGACAGCGGGTCGATATGTTTTGCCTGGCTCGCGCGGTCCTCGCTGCGCAGCTGCGCTAGCGCCGCTTTGTCACCGCGCTTGGCCGCAGCCTCCTTCTCACGCATGCGCTCGGTTCGCTTTTTGGCAAGCGTGGGATCCAAGACACCGGATGCATCGATTTCGGAGAATAACTCCGTCACTTCTTCCGGAGTCAAAGGGTTCTTGTCAGCCATAAACTTCCTGTCATATCAATCAGTCGAGCTCGTGCGCACGCACACCTTCGAACTGCATTCGATAGTAACGGGCATAGGTGCCGCCACGGGCGAGAAGCTCCTCGTGCGTGCCACGCTCCACAACGCGACCATGCTCAACGGTCGCAATCTCATCGGCATGCTTAATGGTCGAAAGACGGTGGGCAATGATGATTGTGGTACGGCCGCGTGCCAGCTCCTCGAGTGACTCCTGCACCGCCTCCTCGCTCTCGTTATCCAAAGCACTCGTCGCCTCGTCCAAAATCAGGATCTTGGGGTTCTTGAGAAACACGCGCGCGATGGCAACGCGTTGCTTCTGTCCGCCCGAAAGACGGCTGCCGCGCTCGCCCACCACGGTGTCATAACCCTGTGGAAGCGACTCGATAAAGGCATCGATGTTGGCACGACGGGCGGCTCCGGCGATCTCTTCTGCCGTGGCGCCCGGCTTGCCGTAGGCGATGTTCTCGCCGATTGTTCCGTCAAACAGGTAGACATCCTGCTGTACCAGGCCGATGGCGCGGCGCAGGCTCTGCTGCGTCACATCGCGCACGTCCTGACCGTCGATGCTAATGGATCCGGCAGCAACGTCATAAAAGCGCGGCAGCAGCGAACAGGTCGTGGACTTGCCACCGCCCGAAGGGCCAACCAAAGCGATGGTCTGCCCGGGCTTGATGGACAGGTCCATATGGTCGATAACGGGACGCTCGTCGGCATCGCCCTCGCCCAGCTCAACATCCTCGTAGTTAAAGCACACGTCGTGATAATCCACGGCGCCGGCGGTCACCTGCAGATCCGTGGCGCCCGGCTTGTCCTGGATATCCGGCGCGGTCGAGAGCACCTCGTCCATGCGCTTAAAGCCGGCGATGGCCTTCTGATACGTTTCGGCCGAATTGACGAGTGTCTCGAGCGGCGTGCAGAACAGCGAAATATAGAGTGCAAAGGTCGCCATATCGACCGCCTGCAGCTGTCCCTGGGCGACCAGCCAGCCGCCCAGCAGCACCACGATCACATAGAGCACACCCGAGAGCAGGTCATACGTCGCGGTATAGACGCCCATGGCGTGATACATGTTCTCCTTGGACGAAAGATAGCGATTGTTGGAGGCGCGGAACTTGAAGCGTTCGGTCTCCTCATTGGCAAAACTCTTGACCACGCGCATGCCCGCCAGCGAATCCTGCAGCTGCGCATTGATGCCGCTGATCTTTTTGCGGTTGTCGCTAAAGACCTCGCGCATGCGCATGTTCTGCCAAAACATGATGACCGCAAACGCCGCCGTCACCACGGCCATGGCGAGCGCCAGCACCGGGGCGATGGTAAAGAGGATCACAAACGAGCCGATAATCTCGATGCCGCAGATGATGATCCACTCGGGTACGTGATGCGCCGCCTCGCAGATATCGAACAGGTCGTTGACCACGCGGCTCATCATGTCACCCGAGCTGTTGCGGTCGAAATATGCAAAGCTAAAGCGCTCGTACTGGTCAAACAGGTCCTCGCGCATCTTGGACTCCATGCGCGCGCCCATCACGTGACCCCAATAGCTCACAAAATAGCGACAGGCGCAGCGGATGACATACATCAGCACCAAACCTACCGCGATCATACCGAGTGCCTGCATAATGGCAGCCTGACCCTGAGTAAACAGCCCACCGGTCAAATTGCGCAGAATAATAGGAAACGCAAGGTCAATGGCGGCAAGCACCAGAGCGCAAACAGTATCGGCAACAAAAAGCCCCATCTGGGGCTTGTAGTAAGAAAGAAACCTCTTCAGCATAATCACCTTACGCGGTTTTACCAAACCGCGTTTCGTCTCGACGCTGCAAGCGCCCCATTTGGACAATCTGGCCTTCAATCGTCGGTCGCGTATATCCATACGCTTCCCTCCTCTTTTAGACCACCTTGTCTCAAATGGAGCACTTTCGCTGACTTACACAAACCTGCGGGATCATCCCCGCTCGTTACAGCTCTGCCCCGCCTAGTCGGTGAGCGATACTGTCGCAGGCAAGAGCGCCCACGACGGTCTTGGCGTCTTCGATCTTGCCGTCGAGCACGGCGTCGATCAGCTCGTGCAGCGGCACCAGGTCAACGTTGACAAACTCGTCATCGTCGGGGTTGGGCGCATCAAACTCCAGCTTGGTAGCCAAGTAGATGTGAATGATCTCGTCGCAAAAACCGCAGGACGTGACAATCGACGTCAGAAAGCGAATGCGACCGGCCCTAAAGCCCGTCTCCTCGTGTAGCTCGCGTTTGGCGCAATCGAGCGGGTCCTCGCCTGGATCGAGCTTGCCGGCGGGAATCTCGACCGTCACGCGGTCGATGGCGGTGCGGTACTGACGCACCAGCACAATCTTGCCGCTCTCGGTCAGCGCCACCACGGCCGCCGCACCCGGATGACGAATGATGTCGCGGGCGCTGCGGTGGCCGTTGGGCAGCTCCACCTCAAGACGGTGGACGTCGAGGATCTTGCCCTTCCAGGCGCACTCCTCCGAAAGAATCTTCTCGTGCAGCTCGGCATCGTGCGGGTCGTCATCGCCCAGCACCAGCACCGGCTCGTCAGCGACCTCGCCGCCAGGCTCGCCCTCGGCGTGCCCATACACGCGGCTGTCCTCCTCGACGATCTGCGCATCCACGAGCTCTTCGTTCTTCTCGTCCATCCGTCTCATTCCTCTCGGACTTTAGGCATCCCAGGCGTCGCGGCCGCGCAGCGCGCGCAGGCCGATGTCGTGACGCAGGGTCTTACCCTCAAAATCAATCTTCTCGCAGGCCTCGTAGGCAAGGTTGCGAGCGTTCTCGAACGTGTCGCCCAGGGCGGTCACGGCAAGCACGCGGCCACCATTGGTCACGAGCTGGCCGTCCACCACGGCAGTGCCCGCGTGGTACACGGTCACGTTCTCCATGGCCTCGGCATCGGCGATACCGGTGATGGCCTTGCCCTTCTCGTAGCTGCCGGGATAGCCCGCGCTCGTCAGGACAACGGCCACGGCCCACTCGTCACGCCAGTCGAGCTCAATCTGATCGAGCTCGCAGTTGGCGCAGGCGAGCATGACCTCAACCAGGTCGTTCTTAAGGCGCGGCAGCACGACCTGGGTCTCGGGGTCGCCAAAGCGGGCATTGAACTCCAGCACCTTGGGGCCGGCGGGCGTGAGCATAAAGCCGCCGTACAGGCAGCCGCGGTAGTCGATACCCTCGGCAGCGAGCTCGGCCACGGTCTGCTCCATGACCGCCACCATGGTGGCGTGCTCCTCGTCGGTCACGATGGGCACCGGGCTGTAGACGCCCATGCCGCCGGTGTTGGGGCCCTTGTCGCCCTCGAGCGCGCGCTTGTGGTCCTGCGAGGTGGCCATGGGACGCACGGTCTTGCCGTCGGTAAAGGCCAAAAGCGAGCACTCGGGACCAACGAGCATCTCCTCGATAACCACGGTGTTGCCGGCATCGCCAAAGGTGCCGCCAAAGCACTCGCGCACGGCCTCCTCGGCCTGCTCAAGTTCGGTCGCCACGATAACGCCCTTGCCCGCGGCAAGACCGTCGGCCTTGACGACCAGCGGAGCGCCCTGCTCGCGCACGTAGGCGAGAGCCGAAGCCTCGTCGGTAAACGAACCATAGGCTGCCGTCGGGATACCGGCGCGCTCCATGAGCTGCTTGGAGAACAGCTTGGAACCCTCCATCTGGGCGCCCTCGGCACCCGGGCCAAAGCAAGGAATACCCGCCGCACGCACGGCGTCGGCCACGCCCGCCACGAGCGGAGCCTCGGGACCAATTACCACGAGTCCGCATCCGTGGCTCTGCGCAAACGCCGCCACGGCCGCAGGATCGCAGTCGTCGAGAACAACGTTCTCGCCGCAGCTCGCGGTGCCGCCGTTACCCGGCGCGATGTAGAGCTTGCCGGCGCGCGGTGATGCTGCGAGCTTAGCTGCCAAAGCATGCTCGCGGCCGCCGCTGCCCAACAACAGGATGTCGATGGTTTGAGTGTCCGCCTTCAAGGGTGCCTCCTCTATGGATGAACGGCCCGCTCCGCGCGAGCCCTTTGCAAGCAAATATACCCCTCGGCCGCCCGTCCGGGCTGCAAAGGGGTATATCGCAATAACCGTATAAACCGATTACTTCCAGAATCGGTTGATGATCTGCTCGCGACCGGCGCCGACGCCAATGAACGTCACGCGGGTGTGTGCCAGATCTTCGATAAACGCCACGTAGTCCTGAGCCTCCTGCGGCAGCTCATCAAAGCTGCGGCAGCCGGTGATATCGCACTTCCAGCCAGGAAGCTCCTCGTAGATGGGCTTGGCGTGCTCAAAGCGCACCTGGTGCTCGGGCACGCTCGTGTAGCGCTCGCCATCGACGTCATAGGCAACGCACACCTTAATGGTGTCGAAGGCCGAAAGCACGTCGAGCTTGGTCAGGGCGATATCGGTGAGACCGTTAACGCGCGAGGCATAGTTGGCGATGGGGCCGTCAAACCAACCACAGCGGCGGCGACGACCGGTGGTCACGCCGTACTCGTAGCCCTCCTCGGTCAGCGTGTGGCCGGCCTCGGACTCATAGGAAAGCTCGGTGGGCATGGGGCCCGAACCGACGCGGGTGATATAGGCCTTCATGACGCCCAGCACACGGTCGACGTTCTTCATGCCAATGCCGGAGCCGGTAATGGCACCACCGGCGGTGCAATTGGAAGACGTCACGTACGGATAGGTACCGTGATCGATGTCGAGCAGCGTCGCCTGGGCGCCCTCAAAAAGCAGAGTCTTGCCCTCGTCGATCATATTGTTGAGCAGCAGGCTCGTCTCGGTGATGTACGGGCGCAGGCGCTCCGCCATGGGCAGGTACTCTTCGCAGATCTGGTCCACGGTGTAGGTGGGCAGGCCATAGAGCAGCTCGAGCTCGGGGTTCACGCGGGCAAGAGCGGTCTCCAGCTTGTCGCGGAACAGCTCCTCGTCCAGCATGTCCTGCATACGCAGGCCAATACGGGCCATCTTGTCCTGATAGCACGGACCGATGCCGCGCTTGGTGGTACCGATGCTCTTCTTGCCGAGCTTCTGCTCAAAGGCGCCATCCAGATCGATGTGGTACGGCATGATGACATGCGCGTTGCCGCTGATCTTGAGATTCTTGGTGGTAATGCCGTCGGCCTCGAACATGTCGATCTCCTCAAGGACAACCTTGGGGTTGACGACGCAGCCGTTACCGATCACCGACACGTGGTCGGAATACATGATGCCGGAGGGCACCTGGTGCAGGCCGTACTTCTTGCCGTTGACGACGATGGTGTGACCGGCGTTGTTGCCGCCCGAGTAGCGCACGACGGCATCGAAGTCGCCGGCGACCAGGTCGCAAATCTTACCCTTGCCCTCATCGCCCCACTGGGCACCGACCAAAACGGTTGACGGCATGTTTACTCCTTACATTCATGGACTGTCTACGCGCCACGCCGGCACGCAGAAGCACAAAACATTCCCAGTATACCCGTGCAACGGGTGCCTGTCCTACTCCTCGGTATGTGCCCCATCAAGCTCATAGAACTTCGTGGATGCCGGCAGGAACATCAGGTCGACGTCGCCGATCGGGCCCGAACGGTTCTTGGCCACGACAATACGCGTAACGCCCTCGTCGGGTCGATCGTCGCGCGAGGCTTCGGCCTCGTCGGCGGAGCGGTCCAAGAACATAACGATATCGGCGTCCTGCTCGATGGAGCCCGATTCACGAAGGTCGGAAAGCTGCGGGCGCTTGCCGGTACGGGATTCGACCTGACGCGAGAGCTGCGACAGCGCGATGAGCGGGATCTTGAGTTCCTTGGCCATGATCTTCAGACCACGCGACATCTCGGAGACCTCGACGGTACGGCTCTCGGAGCGGCGTCCCGGCGGAGGACTCACCAGCTGCAGGTAGTCCAGGATGATGATGGCCTTCTCCTTGTTGTGGAGCATGCGGCGGCTCTTGGCGCGAATCTCGGTCACTGTGGTGCCGGGCGTATCGTCAATCAGAATATCGAGCTTGGACAAGGTCTGCGTGGCCTCGTTGATATTGGCCCACTGCTCGGGGCTAATGCGGCCCATGCGGAAGTCACTGATCGAAATCATGGCGTAGGCGCAAATCAGACGCTGGGCAATTTCCTTGCCCGACATCTCCAGCGAGAAGAAGCCGACGGTATAACCGGCCGCGGCAGCGTTGAGCGCCAGATTCAGGGCGAACGACGTCTTACCCACAGCAGGGCGGGCGCCGATAATGATAAGCTGACCCTCGCGGAAACCCATGAGCATGCGGTCGAGCGACGGGAAGCCCGTGGGCACGCCCGCAGCCTGGCCACCGGCCTGGCACACTTCCTCGGCCTCGTTATAGGCCTCGACCATAAACTCGGTCAACGTCTTGTAGCTCGACTTGACCTCGCGTGCCGTGACCTTGAGCAGCTTGCTCTCGGCCAGCTCCACGACCTCTTTGGTGTCGGTAGGGGCGTTATAGGCCAGCGCGTTGATCTCGTTGGTGGCACCGATCAGCTCGCGCAGCATCGAGTCGCGACGGACGATGGCGGCATGGTGCTGCCAGTTCACGAGCGACAGGGTCTGACCCATCAGCTCCAAAATGTAGGCCTCGCCGCCCACGGCATCGAGCTTGTTGATGCTGCGCAGGTAATCGATCAGCGAGATAGAGTCGATGGGAATGCGGCTGTTGTACATATCGACCATCGCGGTGTAGATGGTCTTATGAATAGGCCGGTAGAAGTCATCGGGCTGCAGCTCGACCTGGGCCTCCTCGACCACCTCGGGCGATAGCAGCATAGCGGCCAGTACGTTGGCCTCTGCATCTTGGTTTTGGGGAAGACCCAACTTGGAGCCACGGTCCTCGACCGTCAGCCCCGTCTCCCTATCGTCGTATGCCATGAGCATCCTCATTCATATCGCTTGCGAGCATCCATAGTATCAGCCACGGTCCCAAAACGGGCCGCACGCCGCCAATCATCACCGAACGAAACGGATGAACGGTCCCGTATATAGGACTTCGACGCAACGTTCGCCATGACACTCACTCAGCGCAAAAAAAACAAAAAGGGCGCCCCGGTTTCCCAGAGCGCCCTTCTTAGAACAAGATTGTTGCGTTGCAGCAAATGCTACTCGGCAGCAGCCTCAGTCTCGACCTCGGCGGTCTCGGCCTCGGCGACCTCAGCGGCCTCCTCGACCTCAGCCTCGGCAGCGAGCTCCTCGGCGGTAACGCCGACGAGAACGACAACCTCGGCCTTGATCTCGCGGTACAGCGAGATGGCAACGGTGTGGGCACCGGCAACCTTGATGGGCTTACCGAGCTCGACGCGCTTGCGGTCGATGTCCATACCGAGCTGAGCCTTGATGGCGTCAGCGATCATAGCGGCGGTAACGGAGCCAAAGAGGATGCCCTCGTCGCCGACCTTGACGTCAACGGTGACCGTCTTGCCCTCGAAGGCAGCCTTGGTCTCGTTGGCGGTAGCCAGGCGGACGGCCTCGCGCTTGGCGATGTTGTTGCGACGCTCGTCAAGCTGCTTGAGGTTGCCCTTGGTGGCGGCAACAGCGAGCTTCTTGGGGAACAGGAAGTTCTCAGCGTAACCCTGAGCGACCTCTACGACGTCACCCTCGCCGCCCTTGCCCTTGATCTCATCGAGAAGAATAACCTTCATGATGCGCCTCCCTTCTTAGCCGCGGTCGCGGTTGCCACGAGAGGAAACCACGGGGACGGTGTACGGCAGGAGAGCCATCTCGCGGGCGCGCTTGATGGCGTTGGCGATGTCATGCTGATGCTGCGTGCAAGCGCCAGTGACGCGACGGGGCTTGATCTTGCCACGGTCGGTCATGTACTTACGGAGAAGCTGAGTGTCCTTATAGTCGATGAACTCAGTGTTCTCCTTGCAGAACTGGCAGTACTTACGACGCGGCTGACGTGCAGAAAAATCATTAGCCATGTCAAAATACCTTTCATTTGGCAACTTCGGCGAACCGAAGCCGCCTCTCACTCAAAAATAGGTGAACAACCCTTAGAACGGGATGTCCTCATCGTAGACGTCGACCGCGGGCGGCGTAGCCACCGGTGCGGCAGGACGTGCTGCAGGCGCGGGAGCTGCGGGGGCATAACCGCCCTGATCGTAGCCACCCTGGCCACCACGGGAGCTCATAAACTCGATCTCATCGACGATGACCTCAAGCTTGCTCCGGCGCTGGCCGTCGCGCTCCCAAGAGCTGTAGCGCAGCTTGCCCTCGATCGCGACCTTGTTTCCCTTTGCCAGGAAACGGCTCACGGCCTCGGCGCGGGTGCCGAACATAGTGCAGTCGACAAAGTTGGGATAGTCCTCCCACTCGCCAGTCTGCGCGTTACGGCGACGATCGTTGACGGCGACGCCAAAGGACAGAACCTGGGTTCCGCCGGCGGTGGCGCGCAGCTCGGGATCGCGGGTGAGGTTACCGGTGATGTTCACTCGATTGATGCTCATAACTCACTACTTCCTCTTGGGGCACAAGCCCAGTCCAAAACGACAGTCTTACTCCTGGTCGTCGCGACGGACGATCATGTGGCGGACCACAGCGTCGGTGATGCGCAGGATGCGATCAAGCTCGGCGATCTGGGTAGGATCTGCGTGGAAGTTGATGAGGGTGTAGTCACCATCGGTGAGGTCGTTGATCTCGTAGGCGAGCTTGCGCTTGCCCCAGTCGTCAACGGAGTCGACCTTGCCAGCGCCCTCAGCGATCGTGGTATCGATACGCTTCATAACAGCGAGACGAGTCTCGGGGTCGAGCGACGGGTCAACAAAGAACAGCAGTTCATAAGCCTTCATATTGTCACCTCCTCTGGGCAAATGTGGCTTCAGGTCGTGAAGGTGCGCCTGAAGCAGGAAAAGACTTGGTAATAATATCTTTCAACCTCCTAGGCCGCAAGAATATGCAGCTACAACCTCATGACCTCCACATATGCCCATACTCGCACGACGTTTCATGCGTCTTCCAACCAAATGCTGACCAAGTGCTTGACGGATTTGTGGACAAGATACGACGCCGCGGGGACAAGCTGAGCCAAGCCACAGGTCAACGGGCACAAGGCTGTGGTCGCAAAATGCATACCAGTGGTCCACAGCGCCACCCAAAGATTTTTAAATTCATTGCCAAGTCGCTTATGAATACCCCTTTTGAACAATTGAGTTAATCAACCACGCTGGTCGGAAGCCGTTTTTTGGCACCTCAAACCCCACTGCAACGACAAGCGCGGCCAAGCGTTTTAAAAAATGCCAACTTTTCTGTTTGCACTTTGCGGTTCCTCGTGTATACTGACTTTCGCATTTAACGGAGAGTTGTCCGAGTGGCCGAAGGAGCACGATTGGAAATCGTGTAGGCGTCAAAAGCGTCTCCAGGGTTCAAATCCCTGACTCTCCGCCAGTTAATTCCAAAGCAGGCCTTCGAGCCTGCTTTGTTTTTACCCCACGCGGAGGGGTGGCAGAGTGGTTGAATGCGGCGGTCTCGAAAACCGTTTGGCCTGTATAAGGTCACGAGGGTTCGAATCCCTCCTCCTCCGCCATTTTGGTTGAGAAAGCTCCCGAAAACGGGGGCTTTTTTGTTTAGAGTCCCTTACAAGCAAATACGGCGGAGGAGGAGGGATTCGAACCCGCCCTCCCTCAAAAACATGTACATCACCCTCCAAAAACGACATTTCTCGACATCTTTGGAGGCTGGTGTACACCTTTGCATATTATGCTCGGCGGACGATCGACCGTTTTGCCTGCATCCGGTATATTTCCCCACCTCAACGGACATAAGAGTTGGGTATCGACTCAGAGCGAGAGGTCCCCAATGGATACCCCTGTTCTCATTTCGCATAGAACTGCATGGCTCGTCCATCACGTGCCACAAGGCCTGGTTCAAGCGGTCGCGCAACACGACTACCAGATAGGCGCAAGAGGTCTCTCCACCCAGCAACGCATCGCGCGCATACGACAGGCCCTCACCGACTGCGGCATTCCGCCCGATATGTTCAAGACTATCGATATCTCCGTAGTGTTTGCTTTCGAGCGAATTCGCACCAACGGTGTCACTTGCCATGTTCTCGGCCAAAGCCTACCCTACGGCCATATTGACGAGCTTACGCCCGGCATCTTTATCACCGACGAAGCCTTCACCTTCGTGCTCGCCGCCGAGTGGATGGATAGAATCGAATACCTCGAGTATGGCTACGAAGTTTGCGGCGACTATCGCATGGGCCTTAATCCCTCTGACCCTTATACCGAGCAACCAGCAACCACCTCCAAGGATGTAATTGTCGAGCTGCTCGATCAATACCCCGGCAAACCCGGTGCCACACGCGCGCGACTCGCGCTCAGACATGTCTACGACCACTCGGCCTCGCCTATGGAGACTGCATCGGCAATCGCCCTTTCACTTCCGACAAGCGAAGGCGGCGTTGGCATTCGAGGCATCGAGCTCAACCGACCGCTCGAGATCCCTCAACGTCTTTGGCATTGCACCAAAGCCCAAACACTCAAAATCGATGCCCTCATTACCTATAAGCGCAGAGAGCTCGGCATCGAATATAAGGGTGGCTTTCACGACGCGGTCGAACGTAAGGGAGCAGATGCGGAGCGAGAGGCTGTGCTCGCCCAAATGGGTTATCGCATCGTCACACTCACCTCAGCGCAATTTGCCAGTCAACTCGCTTTTCACCGTGCCATGAACAATATCCGCGAAGCACTCGGTATGCCCCGATGCACCGATGCCGAGTACCAGCGAAAGCAAAACGAACTGCGAAAGGCGCTTATCCGCAACTGGAAGGGCACGAAGGACATAGAGACGCCCTCCGAGTAACGTCACCCGCTCGGCGCGCGCCAAAACATGTACACCATCCTTCAAAAACGACATTTTTCGACATCTTTGGAGGCTGATGTACATGTTTGGGACCTATGGCCGCGCCCAGTCCCTACCGTTTGCCGAGCAATGGGGTCGCAATCGCCGCCAACCATGTACTATGTACGGGCATTGTCTAAACTCGCAATCAGAAGGATTCCATCTTGCCCGTCGTCGCCGCTATGACCGTTACCTCACATGCCTCGGATGCCATGGTCGCTATCCCATTTTGGCTCGAGATGTTCGCCGTTGTCGCGGCATCGATCTCGGGCGTGCTGGTCGCTCGCGAGCACAAGCTCGACCTGGTGGGCGCGGTCGCGCTCGCGGTGGTCTGCGGTCTGGGCGGCGGTCTTTTGCGCGATATGACGCTCCAGGTCGGCAACGTCTACATCCTCAACCAGCCCATGGCACTACCGCTCTCCATCGCCACAGCCGCCATCATCTATATCTTCCCGGCAATCGTCGATAAGCCCGAAAAACTCATTCCCCTGCTCGACATCATCTCGGTCGGCATCTATGCAGCAACCGGCGCGGACAAGGCGTTGGTGTACGGATTTGCGCCCGCCGTATGTATCATGATGGGCTTCTTTACCGCCGTGGGCGGCGGCATGCTGCGCGACGGCTTTATGGGCGTGGTCCCGGGCATTTTCCAACGCACCAACTTCTATGCCATCGCGGCCATCGCCGGATCGGCAAGCTATGTAGCCCTCGTCATGAGCGGCCTCATGAGCAATGTTGCCGCGCTGGTCGTATGCGTTGTGGTGACCATGGGGCTGCGTTGGCTATCACTGCGCTTTGACATTAAAAGCCCTACCGAGGAAGACATCGCGCGCTTTTTGCACCGTAAAAAGTAGGTAGCACAGCACAACCCCTCGAAATGCAACCGAGAGATTCTTTTAGAGCGCCCGCGCGTTGGGTACCCTGTTAGATACCTGTCGAGTATCTAACGAAGGATTCACTATGCCTTGCAACCAAGTACCGTCGATCCGGCGCCACAAAGCGCAGGCCCGCATCACCATCCTATTCGCGCTGATTGCGCTCGCGCTCACCGCACTTCCCACGGTGTCGTTCGCCGGCACCGACACCGCGGGAAACGTGCTCGCAACCGAAGTTGACTCAACTCCGTCCGGTATCGAAGGCGACCTGTACTGGGCCGGCCAAAGTCTCAACCTAGACGACGCCTCCATCGGCCGCGATATTATCGCGGCGGGTGAGAACCTGTCGATTCGCGATTGCACCGTAGGCGGCGCCGTTCGTCTGGCGGCACGCACCATCGATATCGCCAAAACCGCAATCGATGGCAGCGTCACGGTGGCCGGCCAGCACGTCGTGCTCAACACCGGCAGCACCGCCAACTGTTTTTACGCGGCAGGCGAAACGGTCGCCCTGCGCGGCTCCGCCAAATCGGCGGCGCTTGCCGGCGACACCGTAACCATCGACGGCACCGTCGATGGCGATGTTGAGGTCTGGGCCGACAAGCTCATCCTGGGTAAAAACGCCCGCATCACCGGCACGGTGAACGCCCACGTCTCACAGGACCCCGAGCGGGCCGAGGGCGCCCAGGTCGGAGCTCTCAAGATCGACCGGACCGAGAACGAGAACACCTCTACGGCCAACGACATTATCGGCGGCATCGTTGCCGCGGCGCTTTCCACCTGCTTTGTCGCCATCCTGCTTGAGCTTGTCTTTCCACGCGCAACCGCCAGCGCTGCCGGCATGCTCCATCAGCGTCCCATGCCGCTGTGGGTAAGTGGTCTTCTGGGCACGGTCGCCGTCGCTCCCGCCGTGCTGCTGCTCATCATCTCGATTGCAGGCCTGTCGCTCGCCGCCGCCCTCATGTGCGGCGTCATCGGCATCGCTTTGGTCTCGGCGGCATTTACGGGCACCGCGGTCGCGCGCATGGTCGGACACAACCAAAACCGCTACGCCATGGCCGCCGTGGGCGGTATCGTCGCGGGCGCACTCACGGCACTTCCTCTTATGGGCAACTTTGTCAGCGGTGTAGCCTTCGTCTTCACGCTCGGCTACGCCATCCAGATCATCTGGCGCAACGCCCACCTCAAGCCGCAGCAGCCGGCTAACACGCCAGGACTCCCCACCGCCTAGCCGCCAACCACCACAAAAGGGCCAGGCACCTTTGTGGTGGCGCAAAGCAACCTGATCCCATTGCACCAAAAAGGGCGCCGACCATTGCGGTCGACGCCCTTTCTTATTGGCAGTTATAAGCCCCAGCGCTTATTTGTTGACCTGGCCGGCGCGGACGGCTGCCTTCTTACGGTCGGTGGCGTTGAGCAGACGCTTGCGCAGGCGGATGTTCTTGGGAGTAATCTCCACCAGCTCGTCGTCGGCGATGTACTCCAGCGCCTCCTCCAGAGAGAAGGTGCGAGGCGGCACCAGCTGCACGGAGATGTCGGAGGTCGAGGAACGCTGGTTGCCCAGGTTCTTGGTACGGGCGATGTTGACGACCATGTCGCCGGCCTTGCTGCGCTCGCCCACGATCATGCCTTCGTAGCACTCGGTACCCGGCTCAACAAACAGCTGACCGCGCTCCTGCAGCGTACCCAGAGCGTAGGCAACGGCCTTCTCGGTGGTCATGGAGATCATGGCGCCGTTCTGGCGGTTGCCGATCTCGCCGGCGTAGGGGCCATACTCCAGGAAGGTGTGGTAGAACACGCCCTCGCCGTGGGTGACGTTCATGATACGGTTCTTAAGACCCATGATGCCGCGCGTCGGGATCTTGAACTCAAGGTGCGTCACGATGCCCGAGGTATCCATGCTCGTCATGATGCCACCGGAGGTGCCGAAGACCTCGACGACCTTGCCCGAGTACTCGTCCGGGCACTCGACAACAGCCTGCTCGACGGGCTCCATCTTGTTGCCGTTCTCGTCCTTCTTAAACAGAACGCGGGGACGACCGACCTGGAACTCAAAGCCCTCGCGGCGCATGGACTCCATCAGGACGGACAGGTGCAGAATGCCGCGGCCAGAGACCTCGACGCCGCTCTTGTCCTCGAGCTCCTCGATCTTCATGGTCACGTTGTTCTCGGCCTCGTTGAACAGGCGCTCCTTGAGCTGACGGGCGCCCACAATGTCGCCGTCACGGCCGACGAGCGGGGAGGTCGAAGCCTCAAAGACGATGGACAAGGTCGGCGGGTCGATCTCGATGGGCTCGAGCTCAACGGGGTTCTCGGGGTCGGTGTAAACATCGCCGATATCGGTGCGGTCGATGCCCACGACGGCGGCGATGTCGCCAGCGGCGACTTCCTGGCACTCGGTGCGGCCCAGGTAGTCGAAGGTAAAGAGCTGCTTGACGGTAGCGGTAGCGCTGGAGCCGTCGTTCTTGACGACCAGAATCTGGTCGCCCTGGTGAATGGTACCGGAGTACACGCGACCGATACCGATGCGGCCAACGAAGTTGGAGTGGTCGATGGTCACACACTGCATGGCCAGGGGCGCGGTCTCGTCAACCTCGGGCGCGGGCATGTCGTCGATGATCATATCGAGCAGCGGGTACATGTCCATGTTGCCGTCCTCGGGATCATGACGGGCAAAGCCGTTGACGCCGCTGGCGTAGATGACGTGCTCCATGGCAAACTCGAGCTGATCGTCGGTAGCGCCCAGGTCGGCCATAAGGTCGAGGCAGTCGTTGTAGGCCTTCTCGGGGTTAGCACCCGGACGGTCGATCTTGTTGATGACGATCATGATCTTGAGGCCGGTGTCGATAGCGTGACGCAGCACGAAGCGGGTCTGGGGCATGGGACCCTCAAAGGCGTCGACCAGCAGCAGGGCGCCGTCGGCCATACGCAGCACGCGCTCGACCTCGCCGCCAAAGTCGGCGTGGCCCGGGGTGTCGATGACGTTGATCTTGACGTCCTTGTACTCGATAGAGATGTTCTTGGCGAGAATCGTGATGCCGCGCTCGCGCTCCTGGTCGTTAGAGTCCAGGACGCGGTCCTCGACCTGCTGGTTGGCACGGAAGGCGTCCGTGGCACGCAGGAGCTTGTCAACCATCGTCGTCTTGCCGTGGTCGACGTGGGCGATGATGGCGATGTTCCTCAGATTGTCTACGCGCATGTAGTTCCCCTATCTTCTATCCATATACAAACGGCACGCGTATGCGACCCACCCAGCAATGCAACGCTCGGCGGGAATATTGAGCCTTTTACCGAAAACTCGTTTATTTTAGCGATTTTAGATGAGAGGGGTTTCCTCACCTGCAGGTTCAGGGTCGCTCCACATAAAACCATCGCCGGCACCCATGCCCTCATACAGCACATATGCCGAAAAACCGCTCTCGAGCGTCGTCTCAAAGAAACTCACGAGCAGAGCGTCGTGGTAGCCGCCGTCAATCTCGACACAGCCGGTATAGCCGATGGCATAGCGGGCGATACGGCCCAGGCCCTCGTCCTTAAGACCCATCTTGTGCTCGGAGATAAAGTTGGTGGCAGCCTCCAGGCATGCCTCCTCGCCATCCTCGTCGAGCGCGGCCAGATAGCGGTTGGAAGCAGCGTCCTCGATCGCCACAACTACGCCCGGATTCTCACCGGCGGCAAGGTCGTCCAAGAACGCACCAATCAGGTCACACACCATGGCGTCGAGCTCGGCGGAGACGTTACCGGCGTCCTGCATATCCTGTGCCATCTCTAGACCTTCCCATCGAATCCGGCGTCGTTACAGTTCTTGTGCCTCGGCAGCGATCTTGGCGGCAGTGTCGCGGGCGCGCACCATATCCATCGCGCGCTTGTCGAGTACCTTGATCTGGTTGGTCAGCATTACCGCATCGACCACACCCCAGATTACCAAGCCTGTTGAAATCGAAAACCCAAGCGCACCAACTGTACCACGAAGACGAGAACAGATTACCGCGACAAGGACGGAGATGATAACCATCTTGATATAGGAGCCGCGGCGCTCGCGAAGCGTGCGGGCCTGCGTCACATAGGCGATGCGAGCCGCCTCGGATGCCTCCGAGCGCATCTGGGCTTCACGCGCGATGGCGGCCGCTTCAGCCGATACGCGGGTACCCATCAGCGACCTCTCCGCTCGCGTGCCAGACATTTAGAAATCATCGGGGGAGAGCGTATGGACGAACTCGTCGAACTTCTCGAACTCCTGCTCGTCGTCAACTTCCTCGGCATGGGCAGAAACGGTACCCAGGCGATTCATGATGTCGTCCTCCACAAACATGGGGGCATTACTGCGCACGGCAAGGGCGATGGCGTCGCTGGGGCGGGCGTCAATATTGCGCTCGTCACCATCGACCAGCACAACAATCGTCGCATAGAACACCGGCGGCTCGGCACGAACGATCTCGATGCGCTCGAGCTTGGCTCCTAGGGCATCGACGGTGTCAAGCAGCAGGTCATGCGTTATCGGGCGCTCGGCGCGACCGCTATCGATGCCACGGCTAATTGCCGCGGCCTCAAACGAGCCGGTCTGAATGGAAAGCGAACGCAGCGGTGCCGTCGAATCCGACTTGCCGCAGCGCTCGCGAAGCACGATAAGCGATGGCACGGGACCGGCGGCCATGACGATGGTCTCTATGTCGACACGAACCATGGAACACCTCCGGTACGTAGCGGTTAACACGCGGCAGCCCGCCGCATTGAATAGCTATACTACCCAATCTTTCGCACAGCACACAAAATCAAAGTAGTTAATTTGGGACGGGGCTTTTTTGGCTACTTTCAGTAGGTAAGAAAAAAGCCCCGAGGCAACGCCCCAAGGCTCTTCACAGTTTTGATGGTGGACCTGACAAGATTCGAACTTGTGACCTCCCGGTTATCAGCCGGACGCTCTAACCAACTGAGCTACAGGTCCATCATGGTGGAGGTTAGGGGGATCGAACCCCTGACCTCAGGCTTGCAAAGCCCGCGCTCTCCCAGCTGAGCTAAACCCCCACGGAGACAGTAATAAACACCCCAGCGGCGACTCGGCTCTCGCTGGGGTGTTTATTGCGAAAGAAAGTGGTGGACCTGACAAGATTCGAACTTGTGACCTCCCGGTTATCAGCCGGACGCTC
>UQHT01000011.1 GCA_900540875.1 uncultured Collinsella sp. | reverse complement strand
TCGCAGTCTGCGACGACGTCGTCAAATCACAATTTGTCGAGATGTTCGGAGATCCTATCGACAATACATTTCATAAGCCCATCGCAAGTTTCTCCGATCTAGGAAAATGGCAAAGTGGCGGAACCCCGGCACGTTCAAACACCTCTTCTTTCGAAGGGGGTATTGATTGGTATTCAGCCGGCGAGCTTAATGGATTTCACCTTCGATCGTCTATTGAAAAAATAACGATCGAGGCATTGAATCAATCCGCGGCAAAACTGTACCCGGCAGGCTCTCTTCTCGTTGGAATGTATGATACCGCCGCTCTAAAGATGGGGGTTCTTGATAAGGCCGCCGCATCAAATCAGGCATGCGCCTGCCTGATCCCCAATGATTCGGTTCTCGTTGAATGGCTTTATACGGCAATCTCGATAATGAAGCCCCATCTGCTTAGTCAAAGAAAGGGATGCCGTCAAAAGAACCTTAGCCTAAAAATGATCAAAGGGTTCAATCTTCCCATTGCTGATAAAGCGGAGCAAAGGGACTTTGCTGCATTTTTCCATTCAGTCGACAAATCGAAATTTGCCGTACAAAAGGCCCTCGATGAGCTAAACGCCACGACGAAGAAAATCATGAACCAGGAGTTAGGACTCGGAGATGTTTAACGAGGACAACACCATCGAGCAAATGAGCGTCGAGGCGCTTGCCAACCTTGGCTGGAGATACGTGGCTGCCGAAGACCTCCCGCGCCGCCATGCCGACGTCATGGTCGAGCCCATGGTCAAGGACGCCCTCATCAGACTTAACCCGGAGATCGCAGAAGACCCCGATCGCGCCGACGAGATCATCTACCGACTCAGGGCCCTCATTCAGTCCACAAGTCCGCAGAACCTGGTCTCCACCAACGAGCGGTTCAAAAAGCTCGTCATCGAGGAGAACTCATTCCCCTACGGCAAAGACGGCCGCATGGTCCCCATCCGCTTCTTTGGCACGGCGGCGGACGGCGATCTTGACAAAAACGAGTACATCGTCACCAACCAGTGGGTCTACCCCCAGGAGCAGGGCGGCAAGCGCCTCGACCTCGTCCTTCTTGTCAATGGATTTCCGCTCGTCATCGGCGAGTTCAAGACGCCGGTGCGCGATTCGATAACCTGGCTCGACGGCGCTGGCGACATCGCTAAATATGAGAAGAGCATCCCGCAGATGTTCGTCTGTAGCGCCATCAACTTCGCCAGCGAAGGAAAATGCTATCGCTACGGGTCGGTGAACATGCCTCCCGAGATGTGGGGACCCTGGCATGAGGGCGACAAGAAGAGCGAGGGCACACTTGCCGACGTCAAGAGAAGCATGGCGTCCATGCTAACCCCCACGAACGTCATGGACATCTTCCAGTTCTTCACGCTCTTCGCCACCGACAAGAAGCATCGACGCATCAAGCTGGTCTGTCGCTACCAACAGTTCGAGGGCGCGAACCTCATCGTGGACCGCGTCCGCGCAGGATACCCGAAGCGTGGCCTCATTTGGCATTTCCAGGGCTCAGGAAAGTCACTGCTCATGGTATTCGCCGCCCAGAAGCTGCGCATGGTCCCCGAACTCAAGAACCCGACCGTCGTCATCGTGGATGACCGAATCGACCTCGAGACCCAGATCACGGGGACCTTCAACGCATCCGATATCCCCAACCTCACAAGCGCCGGCAGCAAGGATGAGCTTGAGTCCTTCTTCAAGCAGGACATGAGAAAGATCCTCATCACCACCATCTTCAAATTCAGCGAGGTTGCGGGGACGCTCAACGAGCGCGAGAACATCATCCTCATGGTCGACGAGGCGCACCGCACCCAAGAGGGCGACCTCGGCGAGAAGATGCGGCTCGCCTTGCCAAACGCCTTCTTCTTCGGCTTGACCGGCACGCCCATCAACCGAACCGACAAGAACACGTTCCACACCTTCGGTGCCAAAGAGGACAAGTCCGGCTACATGAGCCGCTATTCCTTCGCCGACTCCATCCGCGACCACGCCACATTGCCGCTCCATTTTGAAACCGTTCCCGTCGAGCTCCACGTCGACCAAGAGGTCGTGAACGCCGCCTTTGACGAAATGACCCGAGACCTCAGCAAAGAGGACAAGGCGGAACTCACCAGGCGCGTCAAGATCGAGTCCGTCATGAAGGCCCCCGACCGCATCCACAAGGTATGCGAGCACATCGCCAGGCATTTCAAGTCAAAGGTTGAGCCCGACGGCTTCAAAGCGCAGGTAGTCTGCTACGACCGAGAGTGCTGCCTGCTGTATAAGGAGGAGCTCGACAAGCTCTTGGGCGCTGATGCAGTCACCATCGTCATGGACACGAACAACGACAAGGAAGACCGCTACAAGGCATACCGTCGAGACCGCGACGCCGAGGAAAAGCTCCTTGACCGTTTCCGCGACCCGGACGATCCGCTCAAGATTCTCATCGTCACTGCAAAGCTGCTCACGGGGTTCGATGCGCCCATCCTGCAAACTCAGTACCTTGACAAGCCCTTGCGCGACCACACGCTGTTGCAGGCAATCTGTCGAACCAACCGCGTCTACAACGACAAGAAGACATTCGGTCTCATTGTCGACTATATCGGCCTCTTCGACAACGTCGCCAAGTCTCTGCACTTCGACGAGGCCGAGGTGAAGAAGGTCATAACCAACATCGACGAGGTAAAGGCCGAGCTACCCGGGCTTATGCATTGCTGTCTTGAGTACTTCTCAACGGTCAAAGACCGCCGCAGCGCGGATTGGGAGTCCCTTCTCGAAGCTCAACAATGCCTGCCAACGACAAAGGTGAAAGACCAGTTTGGGGCCGACTTCTCGGTCTTGAACAGAGCGTGGGAAGCCCTTTCGCCCGACCCATGTCTCAATCCCTACAAGCCCGATTTCATCTGGCTCTCGCAGGTCTACGATTCCGTGAGACCGGTAGACAATCGCGGGAAGCTCATCTGGGCAGCGCTCGGGCCCAAGACAATCGAGCTCGTGCACGAGAACATCACCGTCGAGAGAGTCCGAGACGATGACGACATCCTTGAACTCGACGAGGATATGATCGAGCACTTCATCAACGACAAGAGCAATACCGAGAAGATCACGCGTAAGCTGGAGATAGATCTCGTCGCCCGAATCCGCAGGCACGATAAGAATGGCAAGTTCCAGAAGCTCGGCGAGCGCCTGGAGGACCTGAGGGAGCGTCACGAGCAAGGTCTCATCAACAGCGTCGAGTTCCTCAAGATGCTCATCGACCTCGCCAGAGAGGCTCGAGCGGCCGAAAAGGAAGTCGTGCCCGAAGAAGAGGAGGACAAGGGCAAGGCTGCCCTCACAGAACTCTTCAATGGTGTAAAGAATGGGGACACGCCAATCATCGTCGAGAACATCGTCGGCGACATCGACGAAATCGTTAAGATCACCCGATTCGACGGTTGGCAGGCAACCACAGCAGGCGTCAAAGAGGTCAAGAAGCAGCTACGCGCCATTCTTTGGATGCGCTACAAGCTCAAAGACCAGGCTCTTTTTGATAAGGCGTATTCGTATATTGAACTCTACTATTAGGCAACAGAAGACAGGTCTCTAGGGACGCTCCGCATCAACCATTTCATCGGATGCGGAGCGTCCCAATTTGAACGAGCAACGTCTTGCGACGGGTGAACACTGCAACCCCCAATGGCCCGCTAACCCTTTCATAATCTGGTGGTTAAGTCTTCACTAGAAGCCATCCACACTTTGTAGTTAATTGATTCCCTCTTCGCAGACGAAAACGACAATGATGTCCGTACCCTATCTCCCCTCCGCTTTCAGTTTCAGCAGCAGGTCTCCCAGCTCGGGGCACTTGCTGGAAAGGTGCGTCTGGACTCGCTCGCCCATCCCCCACCGCTGGCGGACTTCCTGGGCGCACGGGCTCACGTGGTAGTCCCCGTCCATCACCTGCTTGAGCAGCTTGGCGGTCACGCGCGCATCGGCTAAGGCGCTGTGGGCGTGGCCCGTCGACTCGTCGAACTCGATGCCAAACCACGTTGCCGCGTCGCCCAACGAGACGCACCCGTGGCTGCCCACATCCATGATCGAGGTGTAAAACGCCTGCAGGTCAGCCCAGTCCGTAGGAAATGCGGAAAGGTCGATGTGCTTTGCCTGGCACTCGGCCAAAAGCTGTCGGCGATCCGTCCCGCTCCAGCAAACTATCTGGGCGGAGTAGCGACCGATCCAATCGTTGAGCCTTTTGATCACCACATAGAGCGGATCGGCCATCGCGGTGTCCACGGCTGATATCCCTGTAAGCTCGCAGACGGGGAACGCAACGCCTTCGGTAAATTCCGTCTGCACAAACTGCGAGAACTCGCCCATAACGTTGCCGTGGTAATCGAGCTTGACGGCGCCAACCTCGATAATCTCGTTGCGCAGTCCACGACGTTGGCGCTGCTTTGGCACCGGCGCAAACTCAAAGTCCAGCACAATCTGGCGCGCAAAGTTCGTCGTATCGACGGCCGAAATATCCGGCGTCTTTTTGTCTGGCACGGTCAGGGCCTTTCTCCGTCAACTGCCGCTCGTTACATAGGCGGCTACATTGTCGTAAGGATAGGAACCCGTGCGGACATGAAATCGCACAGCACGGCTTTCCGGCATCCTTGCGTAAAGCCACACTTTGAGAGAATCACGTCACTGTTATTATCGAACATATATTCGTATTTATAGCAGTACTTTGATAGAATTGCAGTTGTTGACGGCAGTTCCATGTGCCGGGCAGCGCCCTCCATGCGACGGGAGGTGATGCCCATGACCGATCTGACTGATTTCGTGAAGCTCCTGACCGCTTTGGTCTCGCTCCTCACGGCGCTTATCGGACTTACCGAGGCACTCAAGCAGCGTACGAAGCAGAAAAAGAGGGGTCGACGCCTCTAAGGCATTGACCCCTTAATCGAAGTAACGGCGCCGCCCAGCTCTTCACTACTTGGGCTGCCGTCGACTTTATTTTACCCGCGGACGCCAGGTCTAACAAATGGATTTTCGGTAATGGAAGCACAGCACGCCCGCAAAACCACTACGCCCCAAGTGCCGCCATGGGGATCACCGCCACGCCGTCGTCGCGTGTGTAGGCAATGCTCCCCTTTCCAACCACGACCGCCAAAAAACGACGGCGCGGCATTCTGGGCGGTAGGACTGGAGAGTACTTTCCTCTCCAGCGCCTTGAGATTTCTCGCTCCATCGTCTGCTTTCGCATCACTCAGCTTGACCTCGATGGCTCCCCAGCGCCCGTCGTGCTCAACGATCAGATCGACCTCAAGGCCCTTCTCATCTCGGAAATAATGGACACTGTTGTCGACACCGCCGTAGGTGGAAAGGAACACGCGCACGTCGCGCAGAACGAGGTTCTCAAAGAGCATCCCCAGCGTTTGCATATCGCCAAGCAGCCGCTCAGGGGTAGCCCCCAGCAACGCCGCCGCAAGTGACGGGTCGCAGAAGTAGCGCTTGGGGCGCACGCGAACGCGGGCCTTCGAGCGCATGGGCGGCTCCCATCCGCACAGGTCCTCGGTCAGCTTGAGCCTGTTGAAGAGATCCAAGTACGCAGCGATGGTCCTCTCGTCGGGGCCCGCCTCACCGTACGAGGCGTCCTTTATGAGCGTCTTGTACGTGACGGCCTGGCTCTCGTTCATGGCAAGAGCTCGCAAAAGGCCGTGTGCAAGCTCGGGCGATCATGCGATATACGAAATTACGCCATTTTCAATGCGGATTTTACGCTACTTCCAATGTAGTTTTTACGCCGTTGCGGATGTAGTTTTTACGCTATGTTCATTGAAGGTTTTACGCTTGGCATCCTTAGCGCGACGCTTGCTCAACCCCTGACCACCGGATTGCCCGAATTCCGGGATGCTGCCTCCGCTCCAAACAAAAGGCCCAGCTCGCGATGAGCTGCCTCCCATTTCTTGAACATTAGAAATGGGAGGCTTTCCACCCCATGTCTCTATCGGAAACGGCATCCCGTCCTGAGCATCGAATCCGGGACGTAGTTTCCGCATGCGGCTTCGTTAGGAAAGCATGTTCCACTCTGAGCGCTCATTCCGGGGTGCAATTTCCGCCAGAGACGCCGCCGGGAAAGCGCATCCCGGTTTGGAGCCGAAATCTGGGATGTAGTTTCCGCTTGAAGGGCGATCCGGAAAGCGCGTCCCATTCCGAGTGGCAATTCCGGGTCACAGTTTCCGCAGATACAAGGCGACAGTCCGCAGCCCATATCACATGCCTTCAAATATGCGATCCAGAAACGCAAAAACAGCAGATAGAATGCTCTTTTTCAAAAAGTACACGTACCGAAACTTACCCAGTCTTCATAACTTGCCACCGTTCACGGTCGCCGATTACCGCCCACCGATTCGGATGTAAAAAAGTCGCCGAAAACAGGCCATCTACCTGCATGGTTAGATTTTGGTCAGCTTTTGGTCAGCTGAGCGGCAAGTTGCGGCTGATACGTTTTTGCTACCCAAAAGGAGGCGGTAGCTCATGACCCATTGCAATGACCAACTCATCGACCAACTGCTCACTCAAGCCGAACAAGAGGGGCGCTGTCTGATTCCCCCGAGCACGGCAATCCGCAAAGCGCTCCTTCGGCGCACCGGCGGCACGGTTGTCTCGCCCATGCCGGGGCTGTTTGCGCGAAAAACGCGCTGGGATGGACTCAACCGGGCGCAGCGTCATTGCGAGATTATTCGCGCCCTTGCGATCATCCACCCTGATTGGACGTTCTGCTCGTTTTCGGCAGCTTGCCTGCTGGGGCTCGAGGTCTCGTGGCGACACCTGAACGTCGTGCATGTCTGCAGCGCCACCAAGCCGTCGGCTCGCCCGGGCGCACATATTCAGCGGCACCAGATTGAGCCGGCCGGAGCAATACGCAGAGCCGGCGTATCGGTAACACCGCCCATCCAAACGGCCACAGATTGCCTGCTGCAAACTGGTTTTGCCGACGGCATGTCCATTGCCGATTCGGCGATCTCAAAGCTCGGCCTTGCGCCGGAACAGCTGATGGAGGCCGTTGAGCAACGAGCGACTGCGCGCAATGGTCGCGCGATTCGCACCGCCCTCACAACGCTTCGATATGCCGACGCCCGCGCCGAGAGCGGCGGGGAATCGGTCGCCCGAGCCGTCATGATCGAGACAGGCTTTGCGCCCGACTGGCTTCAATACGAGCTGACGGACCCCTTCGATTCGGCCAAGCCCATACGAACGGACTTTGCCTGGGAGCGCCAGGCGCGGGAACTCACGCTGGGCGAGCTCGACGGGCTCATCAAATATACCGACCAGACCATGCTGGCCGGACGCACCACCGCCGAGGCGCTCGTTGCCGAACGACAGCGCGAGGCGCACCTATCGCTCTACGGTCACCCTCTGCTGCGCTTTACCATGAGCGAAGTCCGCTCGGCAGGACTGCTCGCGAAAAAGCTGCAGACGGCAGGCATCCGGCAGACCGCTCTGCCGGCATGGCTTAACGACGTGGAGCCGTAGGGGCCGCTGAGCTTATGCCCGCCTGCCTACCAAACCGGGATACGCTTTCCGGTTGAACGCCCAGCGGAAACTACATCCCGGAATAGACGCTCAAACTGGGATACATTTTCCGCTGAGGGCCGATCCGGAACCCGTGTCCCACTCCGAGCGTCAATTCTGGGATGAACTTTCCGCAGAGGGTTCAGCCGGAAACGGCATCCCACTCTGAAGCGAAATTCTGGGACGCAGTTTCCGGTTGAGGGCTGTCCAGGAAAGTGTGTCCCATTCTGAGCGTCGAATCCGGGATACGGTTTCCGTTTGAAGCCCCGTCCGGAAAGTACGTCTCATTCTGGAGCCGAAATCTGGGACGCAGCTTCCGCATGTGGAGGTGCTCCAAACAAAAGGCCCCGGCTCGCGATGGAGCTGGGGCCAAAGGTGCAGCATATGCAGTTGGTGTTGAGCGCGAACAGCCCGTCAGCAATGGCCGTCCGCGCTCTACTCTACCCGCGGTGACGAGCGCGGCTGTACGGCGTATCCACCATGGGCAGATCCGGACGCAGCTTGCCGTCGAATGCGCGGTAGGCGTTCTGCACGGCGGGCGCCGTGGGGATCGTTGCGATCTCGCCGATGCCCTTGCCGCCGTATGCCACGGGCAGCAGTTCGTCCTTCTCCACGTAGATGGCGTGGATATCCGGAATCTCGGGCGCACGGAACAGCCCGAGCGTGCCGTACCTTGCCTGGGGTACGCAGTCCTTAAGCGGCCAGTCCTCGGTGAGCGCATAGCCCATACCCATGAGCACGCCGCCTTCAATCTGACCTTGGATCGAGATGGGGTTGACCACCTTGCCGGAATCGTGCGCGGCATAGACCTCGCTCACGCGGCCGTCATCGTCCAGAATGACCACGTGCGTGGCAAAGCCGTAGCAGATGTGGCTCTTGGGATTGGGGACGTCGGCGCCCAGTTTGTCGGTCGGCTCCAGATACACGTAGCCAAACTCGCATCCCTCGAGCGCCTTGATGGCGGCCGCGGGATCCTGAGGATGCATGCCCTGGCCGGCGACGAGCTCCTGTGTGCGTAGCTGATAGGCGCGACCGTCGTCGTACTCGATCTTGACGCCGTCACCATGGGCGCTCACCGGGGCGGTAGGCGCAGGCTTGCCGGCCTCGACGCCAAGCATGGCATCGCGCAGCAGGAAGGCGGCGCCGCGCACGGCCTCGCCGGTCACGACCGTCTGACGCGAGCCAGACGTGGTGCCGGAGTCGGGAGCGTTCTCGGTAGAGCACTCGCCGTTGGCGATGCAGCTCAGCGGCAGACCGCACGCCTCGGCAACGTCCTGCAAAAAGACGGTGTTGCAGCCCTGGCCGATGTCGGACGTGGCGGCATAGACCACGGCGCGGCCATCCTCGATACGAATCTTGCAGCGACCGGCATCGGGCAGGCCCACGCCCACGCCTGCGTTCTTCATGGCGCAGGCAATGCCGGCGTGGCCGGGATGCGCGTAGTAGGCATCCTTGACCTCGAGCAGCGTCTCCTTAAGTGCCGTGGAGCAGTCGGCAATCTGGCCGTTGGGCAAAACCTCGCCCGGCTCGATGGCATTACGGTAACGAATCTCCCACGGGTCCAGGCCGACCTTCTCTGCCAGCAGGTCAATCAGGCTCTCGAGTGCAAACTCGGACTGGCAAACGCCAAAGCCTCGGTACGCGCCGGCGGGCGGGTTGTTGGTGTAGTAGCCAAAGCCGCGGATGTCGGTGTTCTGGTACTTGTAGGGGCCGACGGCATGCGTGCAGGCGCGCTCGAGCACCGGGCCGCACAGCGACGCGTAGGCGCCGGTATCAAAGTTGATCTCGCAGTCCAGACCGGTAAAGTTGCCCTCGGCGTCGCAGCCCAGCGTAAAGGTGCCGTCCATGGCGTGGCGCTTGGGATGGAACGCGAGCGACTCGGCACGCGTGAGCTTGCACTTCACAGGACGCTGGAGCTTATAGGCGGCGAGCGCGGCCAGGTGCTGGACCGAAACGTCCTCCTTACCGCCAAAGCCGCCGCCCACGAGCATGGTCTCGACGACCACGCGCTCGGGCTCATTGTCCCAGCCAAACATGTGGGCACACTCTTTGCGCGTGTCGTAGGCACCCTGGTCGGTCGACTGCACCTTGACGCCGTTCTTGTACGGGAAGGCGACGGCGCACTCGGGCTCCAAGAAGGCATGCTCGGTAAAGGGCGTGGTAAAGCGCTGCGTCACGGTGAACGCGCTCTCTGCCAGCGCCTTGGCGGCGTCGCCGCGCGTCACGTGACGGCTCTGGCACACGTTGTCCTTGAGCTCCACCGTGTTGCCAAAGGCAAAGAAACTGTCGTGCAGGCGCGGGGCGTCGGCAGCCCTGGCCTCGACAATGTTACGCACGGGCTCCAGCGGCTCGTAATCGATCTTTACGAGCTTCTTGGCCTTCTCGAGCGTCGCCTCGTCCTCGGCAACCACCAGCACAATGGCATCGCCCACGCAGCGGGTGATATCGCCCTGGGCGATCATGACGTCCCAATCCTGGATAAGGTGGCCGACCTGGTTGACCGGCACATCCTCGGCGCGCAGGATGCCCACCACACCGGGCAGGGCCTCGGCCTTGGAGGTGTCGATGGAAAGCACACGGGCGCGCGGATACTTGGAGCGCACGGCGCTGGCATAGGTCAGGCCCGGCTGATCGAGCTCGTCGATGTCATCGGGGTACTTGCCCTCGCCGAGTACCTTCTTGCGCACGTCGATACGGAAGGCGCGCTTGCCCACGCCGTAGTCGTCGCCGCGCTCCAGGTCCTCGTCGATCTGCTTTTCGCCGCGGAGCACCGCAGCGGCCAGCGAAATGCCCTCAATAATCTTCTTGTAGCCGGTGCAGCGGCAGACGTTGCCGCGGATGGCGTACTTGATCTGCTCCTCGGTGGGCTCGGGGTCCTCGGCGATCAGCGCCGCGCCTGCCATGACCATACCGGGGATGCAAAAACCGCACTGCACGGCGCCCACGGCGCCAAAGGCGTACACAAAGGCCTCGCGCACGTCCTCGGGCAGGCCCTCGACAGTCACGATGTTGCGGCCGGCGGCAAGGGCGGTGGTCAGCACGCAGGCCTTGACGGCCGCACCGTCCACATGAATGGTGCAGGTGCCGCAAGCACCCTCGGAGCAGCCGTCCTTGGCGGAATGGATGTGCAGGTCGTCGCGCAGGTAGCGCAGCAGCGGTTTGTTTTGGGTCGTCGTGTGCTCGACGCCGTTAACGGTAAAAGTGAATTCCTGTGCCATGGTGATTCCCTTCTACACGCCGGCGGCGATGCCGGTGCGGTCGTGGATGGCGCCATGCGGGCAAACGACGGCGCACATGCCGCACGACAGGCAGTCCGCACCGTCGATGTGGGCACAGTTGTCCTCGATGCGGATAGCGCCGGCAGGGCATTTTTTGGCGCACATGCCGCAACCGATGCAGCTCGTGTCGCAAATCTTGCGGGCGATGGCGCCCTTATCGGTGTTGTTGCAGCGCACCAGGATGTTCTGGTAGCCGGGAACAAAGGCAATCACGCGCTGCGGGCACGCCATGCCGCACAGGCCACAGCCCGTGCACTTGGAGCGGTCCACGCGGGCGATGCCATCAATCAGTGCAATGGCGCCGTGGGGACAGGCCGTGACACAGGCGCCACAGCCAATGCAGCCTTCGCTGCAGCGGGCGTCGCCGCCTGCGGAGGCGCAACCGCTTCCGCAGGCAACGTAGGCCACGTTATGTTGAATGGATTTGGCCATAAGAGACTCGCCTATTTCTTAAGGAGATACGGATAGCTGTCGCGCACGGCCTTGATGGTCAGGCGGACGGCCTCGGGCAGACCGGTGTTGACGGCATCGACCGAGACGGTGCGGACCGTGCCGGCGACGCGGACCTTAAAGTGGTCCTCGTCCACGGCCAGGAAGCCCTCGTTCTCGGAGTTCTCCATGTCCTGATCGCTCCAGAACAGGGTGAGCTTGTCCTTGTAGGGACGACCCTCCTGGTAGGGGCAGAACACGGCGCAGTTGCCGCACTCGTTGCACATGCCGTCGACATGTACCACCTGATGCTTGGCCAGGCCCGGCACCTTAATTGCCACGTTGGCGCGGTTGGGGCACACATCGCAGCAGACCTCGCACACCGAGCCGCAGCCCAGGCAGCGGGTCTTGGTGCAGTTGCGCTTGTCGCGGCACAGCGATCCCTTGCGCTCGTAGCAGGTGTCCTCGCGGCCGGCCTGCTCGTTGCAGTCGGCGTACTTGTTAAAGTCCACGCCGGCAATGGCACGGGCGACCTCGGCGGCGTCGGCGATAGCCTCGACCACGGTAGCGGGACCGCGGCGGCAGTCACCGGCAGCCCAGACGCCCTCGACGCCGGTGGAGGTGGCGGCAAGGCGGCCGCGACGGTCGTGCTCGACGCCCGCGGCGTCGTACAGGCTGGCATCGATGCCCTCGCCCACGGCGCAGATCACCGTGGTGGCGGAAAGCTCGACGGTCTCGCCCGTGGCGACGGGGCTGCGACGGCCGCTTGCATCCGGCTCGCCAAGTTCCATGACGTCGCAGGTCAGCACGGCGCCGTTGAGCGCCTTGGGCGCCAGCAGCTCGCAGAACTCAACGCCGTCGGCAAGAGCAAGATCGAGCTCTTCCTCGTCGGCGGGCATCTGCTTCTTGGTGCGGCGATACACCAGGCGCACGTTCTTCACGCCAGCAAGGCGCTTGGCCACGCGGGCCGCGTCCATGGCGGTATTGCCGGCGCCAATGACCACGACGTCCTTGCCCAGCTCGAGCTTCTCGCCCTTCTTGGCGGCCTCGAGGAACTCCAACACGTCGAGCTCGGCACCCTCGCCCAAACCAGCGGAACCGGGCATCCAGGCACCGGTGGCCACGACAACGTCGGTAAAGCCCTGGGCCTTGAGCTCGTCAATGGACTCCACGCGGGCGTTAAGCTGAACCTTGGCGCCAAAGGCCAGGCAGAGCTCGGCATCGTGGGAGATATCGTCGCTCGAGATGCGGAACTCGGGGATCACGTGACGGACCACGCCGCCGAGCGAATCGCGGGCCTCAAAGATGGTGACGGGCACGCCGGCGCGCGTCAGGAAGAACGCCGTCGCCAGGCCGGCCGGGCCGCCGCCGATAACGGCAACGTTGCGCTCACCGTCGTTGGCGATAGCCTGGGCGCGCAGCTTGGGCAGCACGGCGGTCATGGCCTCGCGGGCGGCCTTGAGCTTGCTGGCGCGAATCTGGGCGCCCTCGGGCTCGTAAAATGCACGCTCGCAGGCACGGCCGCAGGGATGCGGGCAGATGGTGCCGGTAATGAACGGCAGGGCGTTGCGTTCGATGATGATGTTGAGTGCGTCCTCGTAGCGGCCCTCGTCAACAGCCGCCAGGTAGGCAGGAATATCCTGCTGGATGGGACAGCTCGTGCGGCACGGCGTGGTAAAGCAGTCGGAAAGCGGGCTCTTGCCGGCGACCTTGCGGTCGGGCAGCGGGCGCAGCGGCTTCTTATAGAGCGGGTTGGTGAGCGAGTCGGTCTGGATCGCGGTCACGGCCTCGAGAGAGACGCCCGCGAACGGCTTGCCATCCAGGTCGGTAAACTCGCCGGCCATCTGGCTAAAGCGCTCGTAGCCACCGGGCTTGAGCACGTCGGTCGCCAGGGTAACGGGCCAAATACCGGCATCGTACAGAGCGCGGATGTTGTAGACCGTGGCACCGCCGGAGTAGCTGATGCGCAGCTTGCCATCGAACTGCTCGGTAATGCGGCGGGCGGCCTCGATGGTCAGTGAGAACAGCGAACGGCCGGACATGTACATCTCGGTGGAAGGCAGCTCGTTCCTCGTCACGTCGACGGGGAACGTGTTGGTCAGCTTGACGCCAAACTCCAGGCCGCGCTCGGCGCACAGGGCAATCAGGCGCTCGAACATGGGCACGGCGTCGGCCCACTGCAGGTCCTCGCGGAAGTGCGTATCATCAAAGACGATGTAGTCAAAGCCCAGCTCGTTCAGACGCTGGCGGGCAAACTCATAGCCCAGCAGCGTGGGGTTGCACTTGATGTAGGTGTTGAGGCCCTTCTCGGTGATGAGGTAGGTCGCGATGCGCTCGATCTCGGCGGGCGGGCAGCCATGCAGCGTGGACTCGGTGATGGAGTTGGACACGCGCGCCGGAATGGACTCGACAAACGCGGCGTCGACATGCTCAAACTTGTCCAGGTTGGCGAGTGCCCAGGCACGGCACTCGTTCCAGACGTCGGAGCCGCTGGCATCCTTCATGCCCTCGATGTAGGCGTCGACCTTGGGGCTCTTAATGCCCTCCAGGTCATAGCCCACGGACATGTTGAAGACAAAGCCGTCCGGGCTGCCCAGACCGTACTCGCGAGCGATCAGGTGGCAGGCAAACCATGCCTTCACGTACTCGGCAAAGGCCTGCGGAACCTCGAGCTCGGTCGACCATTCGCAGTTGTAGCACTCGTCCTGAGCCACGATGCAGGGCTTGTTGACGCACTTGGAGAGCTCCTCGCCGTCCATAACCTGGACGGTCTTGAGCTCAAAGAAGCGAGAACCGGCCACATAAGAGGCCACGATGTTCTGGGCCAGCTGCGTATTGGGACCGGCAGCCGGGCCAAACGGAGTCTCGATGCGCTCGTCAAAAATGGGAAGCGCACCCTCCTGGTTGGTCGTGACCATCTTACGCACGCCAAAGATGGCGTCCTGGGTCTTGTGCTCCTCGATGATCCAGTTCATCAGCTGCGAAAACGGGATCGGCCTCATGATGTCGCTCATAGTGAGCTCCTCTCTGTAACGCCCGGCGAGACCGCGCGGCGGGCGCAAATACGGTGTAGCGCTAGCACAGCGCCGGCGACCCCGCGGAGGCCGCCTATGCGCGCGTCGGATGCGGCGAAACATCCGACGCGCGCGAATCTCCAATTGGAATTAGTACACGCGATCGTTGAGCGTGCTCCAGAGCTTCTTGGACTCGGCCATGGTCCACGCGTTGATCTTGTCCTCATCAATCCCAACGAACTCACGATCCTTGTACAGGACGCGGCCGTTGATGATGGTGGTGCGGCAGTTTTTGCCCATCATGCCAAAGAGCATGTGGCCGTCGATATTCTCCTCGCTCAGCGGCGTAAAGGGCTTGTAGTCCATGACGATGACATCGGCGGCAGCGCCGGCCTCGAGCACGCCGAGCTTGCGATCGAAGTACTTGCTCGCCATCTTGGCGTTGTTCTCGAACAGCATCGTCATGGCCTCGCACCAGCCCACGTTGGGCATGGCGGCGTTGTGGCGCTGAATGATCAGAAAGACCTTGAGGCTCTCGAGCATGTCGTGGGTGTAGGCGTCGGTGCCCATGCACACGGGGATGCCGCGGCGGAAGAACTCGAGCACGGGGGCGCAGCCCACGGCGTTGCCCATATTGGATTCGGGGTTGTTGACGAGCCAGGTGCCGGACTCCTTGACGATATCCATCTCGGCAGGCGTCACGTGGATGCAGTGGCCGAGCATGGTGTCGGGACCCAGCAGGTTGTGCTGCAGCAGGCGCTCGACGGGGCTGATGCCGCCGCGGTTGAGGCGGGAATCCCACACGTCATTCATGCCCTCACACACATGGATGTGGAAGCCGGTCAGGCCATTGTTGGCCTCGGCCATCTTGTCCATGGTCTCGTCCGAAAGCGTAAAGGTGGCATGTCCGCCAAACATGGCGGCGATCATGTGGTTGTCGTTATCGCGACGCTCCTTGGCGGCCCACTGGGCAAATTCGGCGTTCTCGGCAATGGCCTGGTCGCATTTTTCCTGGCCGCGGCGATCGGAGACCTCGTAGCACAGGCACGAACGCATGCCCAGCTCCTGAGCTGCATCCTTAATGGTAAAGAGGCTTCCCGGGATCTCGCAGAAGCTCGCATGGTGATCGAAGATCGTGGTGACGCCATCGCGGATGGAGTCAAGGATTGTGGCATAGGCGCTGGCCTTGGTACCGTCGAGCGTCAGGTTATCGTCGATCTTCCACCACTGCTGCTCAAGATTCTCCAGGAAGTTGGTGGGGTTGCAGCCCTTAATGGCAAGGCCACGGGCCAGACCCGAGTAGATGTGGGTGTGGCAGTTGATGAGTCCGGGCATGATGAGGTTGCCCTGGGCATCGACGTACTCGGCATCCGGGTACTTGGCCTTGAGCTCGAGCTCGAGGCCCACTTCGACGATCGTATCTCCGTCAATGGCGACCGCACCGTTGGGAATGAACGGGGCCTGAGCGTTGCGGGTAAAGACGGAACCGTTAGCGACCAGAAGCATGAATGCTCCCTTCAACATCAGGGGCGGGGTTTGACACCTCTGACATAGCGGAGTGCGAAGCGCCGGCCTACACCGGAAACGGGCCCTCTCCCGTCAACGCTTCACCAAAGGGACAAACCCTTTGAAGTGCGGCTTGGCGCCGCATGACGTCGGCGGACGAGGCGATGCGTCCGCCGACGAATAGCACCGAATTGGTTACTTCTTGCTCTCGGGCAAGACCAGATCCACGGCAGCGTCCTTGGCAGCATCGATGTGCTGAGCCACGACCGGCGTCTGCGGAAGGATCAGGTTAAGGACAATGGCCATGATGGCGGTGGGGGTCACGGCATTGGAGCCGATGACGGTGGACACCCAGGCGGGCATACCCTCGCCGGCAAGGCAACCGCTGGCCATCCAGATACCCAGGCCAAAGACGACGGAGGTGCCGACGATGGTGGTAGTGCGCTGCGTGAGGCCCTCGCGGGTGAACATGCGCACGCCGTTCATGGTGATGGTGCCAAAGACGCCGACGGTCGCGCCGCCGATAACGGGCTGCGGGATAGCGGAAAGGACGGCAGAGAGCTGCGGGAACAGACCGGCGATGGCAAAGACGGCCGCGATGATCACAAAGACCCACTTGTTGACGACCTTGTTGGAGCAGATGATGCCCACGTTCTGGCCAAGGGCGCTGGTGGGAAGACCGCCCAGCAGGCCGCCGACCATAGAGGTGAGGCCCTGGGACACGATAGCGCCGGAGAGCTCGCGCTCGGTGGGCATACGGTCGATGGAGCCCAGGCAGGCGGCGGAGACGTCACCGATAACCTGGATGGCAACCATGGGGAACACAACAGCGAGGGTAATGCAGACTTCGGGATCAAACTCGAGCGCGTAGGGCATGAGCTTGGGAAGGGCGAAGACCTGAGCGGTGGCGACGCTGGAGAAGTCGATCATGCCAAAGGGGATCGAAACGATCATGCCAACGATCATGCCAAAGAACACGGATCCCAGCTTGAGCGTGCCCTTGCCAAAGTTGGCGAGCGCAAAGACCACGGCGAAGGTGATAAGAGCGACGCACCAGGCCTGCGGAGTGCCCCACAGCGGCGTACCCATACCGCCGGCCATATACTTGACGGCCGTGGGATACAGCGAAACGCCGATGGAGAAGATGACCGTACCGGTCACGACGGGCGGGAACAGCCACTTGATCTTGCTGTAGGCCAGACCAAAGAGGACCGCGACGGCGCCGCCGACGATCTCGCCGCCCAGCAGCGCACCAAAGCTAAAGCCCGAGGCACCCATGGCCTGCAGAGCCGGCAGGAACGCGAACGAAACGCCCATGACGATGGGCAGGCCGCCGCCGATGCGACGGAAGGGAGCGAAGGCCTGAAGGGCCGTATCGATCGCCGAAAGAATGAGCGCGACCTGGATGATGTCGGTGCTCTGCTGGCTATTAAAGCCGTAGACGCCGGCCATGATGACCGCTGGGGTAATGATGCCGGCAAACGATGCCAGTACGTGCTGAAGGGCACACGGGATCATTTCCTTAACGGGAGGCATGCCTTCGCGAGTGAACAGGGCTTCAGTGCCGTTCGTAACCGTCTCCTGGGTCATTTGACCACCAATCCTCGAAGTAGTTGTTTTCGCATCTAACGCTCTATTGTGACGCAGTGCGGGGTTGAGGTTGTGCCTTCGTTGCATATCGTATTAAAGATGATTCTCATTCTCAATAATAATTTTTTGTTATCAGACTATTCTTCGGCTGAAATAACTCGTTTCCGCAGGTCAGGAATGTGTCTGGTCTAAATAACATCTTACTTTTCTTTTGGTCGACCGTTTACCGCCAAATACCTACCGCTCATCTGTATTACGCAATGTACCTGCGAATATGTGAGTCAATAGACATCGTGTTACCATGAGAAAAAATTGTTATGAACATTTCCGATTTCACCCAAAGGAGTTGCCCGTGAACGAGACCGTACGTCGCTTTTTGCCGATGGTCGATTTTCTGGAGCAGATACTCGGCAAAAACAGCGAAATCGTGCTGCACGATTTCTCGGATCCCGACCACGCCATCGTCGATATTCGCAACGGCATCGTGAGCGGCCGTAAGATCGGCGGTCCTGCCACCGATCTGGCGCTCAAGATCATGCACGACCCCAAGTATCGCGACCTGCCGTTTATTACGGGCTACGAGGGCCGCGGCGCCGGCGGCAAAACGCTGGAGTCGGCGACGTACTTTATCCGCGAGGATAACGAGATCGTCGGTATGCTCTGCGTCAACACCGACCTCTCGACCGTGCGCTCCATCAACACCATGGCGCAGCAGCTCATGGCGTGCTTCGACGCAGCGCCGACGCGCACGGAGCCCGCCCCTATCGAGGTCGAAAGCCTTTCGGAGTCCACCCAGGAGCTCATCGATCGCAGCATTGCCGAGTTGCTGAGCGCGCGCGGGCTGGATGTAGCGTCGCTTGGTCAGAGCGACCGCGTGGACGTCATTCGCCACCTCAACGGCAACGGGGTGTTCATGCTCAAGGGCGCCGTGGCCTGTGCTGCCACCGCGTTGGGCATCTCGGAGCCCAGCGTGTACCGCTACCTGCAAAAAGTCCGCAAGGAGGGCTAACGAGCAAAATGGAGCGCGGCTCCACAAGCGATTCGTCACCTGACAAAAGACCCTGCAGCTCGCACGCGCTGCAGGGTCTTTTTGCATGTCATGTTTAGTTGTGGCCAACGCCTTAGAGAGCGGCGACGACCTCGATCTCGACCAGACCGCCAGCCGGAAGAGCGGCAACCTGGAAAGCGCTGCGCGCGGGGAACGGGGCCTCGAACTTGGAGGCGTAGATCTCGTTTACGGCAGCGAAGTCGGCAATGTCAGCCAGGTAGACTGTGGTCTTGACGACATCGGCAAAGGTGGCGCCGGCAGCGGTCAGCAGGGCCTCGACGTTAGCAAGGGACTGCTTAGCCTGGGCCTCGACGCCCTCGGGCATCTTGCCGGTTGCGGGGTCGATGCCCAGCTGGCCGGACAGGAACACCATGTTGCCGGTCTGGATGCCGGGGGAATACGGGCCGATGGCTGCGGGTGCATTATCGGAAGACACGACGGTCTTGCTCATGTTTATCTCCTTACAAGTAAAAGGGAACGGGAGCGCGGCGTTCACACCGGGAGGCACAGTTCGGTCTGAACACCGCGCTTGATTGGGATAGTACTCAAGGTTTCCGCGCGATGCAAGATTATTATCACGTTGCGAGAATATTTTATCGCCCAACGGTTTCCCCGGACCGCTGAACGGTTCTCATGTGGAGCAGCCAGTCCAAGCTGCTGAAGACTTTATCCCGCTTGGAACGCGGGCATCGCCTGCCGCGACGGCACCACTATACTTTTGAGTATCTGAGCATTTTGAAAGGCAGGATATGACCGCAACCGCCAGTCGAACCACCAACCGCAGACCCGAGCTTTTGGCGCCCGCCGGAGGGCCCGAGCCCTTTGCCGCCGCACTCGCCGCCGGGGCAGACGCCATCTACTGCGGCATGGGCAGCTTCAACGCCCGCCGCAAGGCCACCAACTTTACCGACGAGGCCTTTGAGCAGGCCTGCCGCGCCGCGCATCTGGCCGGCTCGCGCGTCTACGTCACGGTCAACATCGTCATCAAGGAATCCGAGATGAGCGATGCGCTGCAGCTCATCCATCGCTGCTCCACGCTGGGCGCCGACGCCTTCATCATCCAGGACTGGGGCCTGTTCTTTGAGGTCAAACGCACGATGCCCAGCATCGAGACGCATATCTCGACCCAGGCGAACATCCACGACGACCGCGGAACCCTTTGGTGCCGCGAGCAGGGCGCCGACCGCGTGACCCTCTCGCGCGAGCTTTCCATCGACGAGATTGCCGCCATTCACGATGCCGCGCCCGATGTGGACCTTGAGGTCTTTAGCCATGGCGCCATCTGCTTTTGCTATTCGGGCCTGTGTCTGCTTTCGAGCTTTGCCATGGCGGGACGATCGGCCAACCGTGGCATGTGCGCCCAGCCCTGCCGCTTGCCCTACGAGCTGATCGACGAGAACGGTCGCTCGCTCTCCCCTGCCGGTCGCGAGCGCGCGCTGTGCCCGCGTGACACCAACACCTCGCAGCTTGTTCGCCGTCTGTATGACGCCGGCGCCGCGTCGCTCAAGCTCGAGGGCCGCATGAAGGCGCCCGATTACGTGTACTCCATCGTTGATGTGTATCGTCACGAAATTGACGACATGCTATCCGGAGCCACCGTTGCCAAGGACGAGGAAGCCGCCCGCCAGCGCCAGCTCAAGCGCTGCTTTAACCGCGACTTTACGCACGCCTATCAGGACGGTACCTCGGGTGACGAGATGATGAGTTACGAGCGCTCCAACAACCGCGGCCAGATCGTGGGCACGGTGCTCGGCAGCCACCTGGCCAACCGCGATGTGCGCGGGCTCAAGCCCGACGACCGCCGTCGCCGCGCCGCCATCGCCCGCATTGAGTTGTTTGAGCCCGTGGGCAAGGGCGACCTGCTGGAGCTTCGCCACGACGATGAGTTCGACCAGTTCCTGACCACCATCGCCGCCGATGATGCCGCTGCCGGCGATGTTATCGAGTGTCGCGTGCCCCGTAGCATGCCCGAGGGCTGCCGCGTGCGCGTGATTCGAAGCCAGCGCGCTATTGACGCTGCCAGCGCCGCGCTCAAGCGCGATGTGCTGCGCCGCCGAGCTGTTGATGTATCCGTCGTGGCGCGCCTGGGCAAGCCGTTTACTGTCACGCTCACCTGCTGTGACGACCCCGCGCTCACCGCCACCGCCACGGGCTTCACCGTCGAGGCCGCCAAGACCCGCGCCGTCGAGGCATCCGATCTGGTTGAGCACGTCGGGCGCATGGGCTCCTCTCCCTTTGAGGCCGCGAGCTTTGACGTGGCCCTCGACGAGAGTTGCGGCATGGGCTTTTCCGCCGTGCACAAGGTGCGCGCCGCCGCTTGTAAGGCGCTGGAAGAGGCCATTCTGGCACCGTACGAGGAGCGCGCCCGCACGCTCGAGCTACCGGCGATTGTCACCAATGATTCCCGCCCCGCGCCCGAGCACTACCGCGATGAGCCGCAGATCTGCGCTACCGTCACCTCGCTCGAGGCCGCCGAGGCCGCTCGCGCGGAGGGTGCAACGCGCATCTACATGACCACCGACGCGCTCGAGGCTGTCGGACTCTCCCCTGCCGATGCATTTGAGCAGGGTATTGTGCCCGCACTCGACGAGGTCTGCCGCGCCGTTGACCACGTCCGCGTTGACCCATGGGTTGTTGCCGGCGCCACGGTCGCTATTGGCAACATCTCTGAGCTTGCCCTGGCCGCCCAGGTTGGCGCCACGGCCGAGATTCGCTCTTGCCTGCCGGTGCACAACACGCCCTGCATGGAGGCGCTTGCCGAGCGCGGAGCCGGTGCGTTTTGGCTCTCGCCCGAGATCACGCTCGACGAGATTGTCTCGCTCGGCGCCGCCGCGCCCGCGGCTCTAGGCATCACCGTCTTTGGCCGCCCGCGCGTTATGACAAGCGAGCATTGCATTCTGCAGGTTGCCAACGGTTGCATCCACGATTGTGCCAGCTGCCGCCTGCGTGCCCGTAAGCTCTCGCTCAAGAATATCGACGGAAAGGTCATGCCGGTGCGTACCGACATCCACGGCCGCTCACGCTTGTACGACGCCTACCCCATCGACCTCACGCCGCAGGTACCACAGCTGCTCGACGCCGGCATCCGTCGTCTTATGGTGGACGGCACACTGCTCGAGACGGATGAGGTGGGCCGCGCCACCGCTCGCGTCCGCCGCGCCGTCGAGGCAGCGCAAGCCGGCCGCAAGCCCGCCGCCCGCCTGCGCGGTGCCACCTCGGGCTGCATGTTTGTGGGAATCAGCTAACCGAAAGGCTTACACGTGAACGAAGAACCTCAAGTCCTCTACTGCGACGCCTGGCTCATGGCCATCGACAAGCCCGCCGGCATGATCGTCCACGGCGACGGCACCGGCGAGCGCACGCTCACCGACTACGCCAGCGACCTGCTGCTGGCGATGGGCGACGGCTTTGCCGCGACCGACATGCAGCCGCTCAACCGCTTGGACCGCGACACCACCGGCGTGGTGCTGTTCTCACTCGACAAGCAGACGCAGCCCGCCTTTGACCAGATGATCATCGACCACGCGTTCGAAAAGCACTACCTAGCGCTCGCCGAGGGCAAAATCGACTGGAACGAGAAGCTCATCGACAAGCCTATCGCCCGCGACCGCCACGATAGCCGCAAGATGCGCGTTGGCGCCAGCGGCAAGCCGTCTCAGACGCGCGTCAAGGTACTCAAGCGCCTTAAGAGCCGCCGTGGCCTGCCTACGCGCTCGTATATTGATGTCGAGCTGCTCACCGGCCGCAAGCACCAGATCCGCGTGCACCTGGCGAGCGAGCGCCATCCCCTGGTGGGCGACGACCTGTACGGGACGCCGCGTCCTTGTGGCCTCATGCTCCACGCCCACAGCGTGTCCTTTACGCATCCCGTAACCGGCGAGCACATCCACATCGAAGCCCCCTGCCCCTGGGAGCCCTAAAACCTGCCAAAAAGGGACAGGTTTATTTTGGCAGGTTTTATCCGGACAAACGTCAAAACCACCACAAAGGTTCCTGCCCCTTCGCGGTGGTTTTGGCCTTGCCCCGTCGCTAGACCGTGATGACGTTGTCCATTGCCCGGTACTTGGCGGGGACCTCGCCTGCGGTAATAATCGTTGCATCGCGGAAGTCCGCGAACTTGACGGGCGCCACCATGCCAAATTTACTGGCGTCCGAGATTACGAAGCGCTTGGCCGTATGGCGCATCGAGATACGCTTTACTTGCGCCTCCTCGATATCGGGCGCCGTGAAGCCCTGCTCGGCGGCAATGCCGTTAGAGCCCCAAAAGCCGCAGTTGAAGTTGTAACGGTCTAAGGTTGCCAAGGCATCGGGGCCAACGAGCGCCTCGGTCTCGGGTTTGAGCTCGCCGCCCAGCACCACGGTACGCATGCCGCGCAAAGCGAGATGCTGAGCATGGAGCACGGAATCAGTCACATAGGTGACACCTTCAAGGTGTGGAAGATGCTCGATGAGCCTGAGCGTCGTCGAGCCCGAGTCGATGTACACAAAGCTCTCGGGCTCCACCAGCGCCGCCGCACGGGCGCAGATACGTTCCTTGTCGTCGTTATGGAGATCGCTGCGCTCATTAAGCGTTAGGTCGCGCGTCACGTGCGCGCGCTCAAGGCTCGTCGCCCCACCGTGCACCTTGGCGATACGGTGTGCGCGATTGAGCGTCTGCAGGTCGCGCCGAATGGTAGACGCCGTCACGCCCAGGGCCTCAGCAAGCTCCGGTACGGTAACCGAGCCCGTCTGCTGCACCATCGACACGATTGCGTTGAGCCTATCTTCCGCAAGCATCGCTTACTCCTCCTCGGGGTACACGACTCCCCAATCGGCGCGAAGCTTGGTCATAAGCTCCATAACATCAGAAGTATAATCCAGAAGCTCGCGCTTGGAGTCGTCGCCGGCAACGGCCTTCTCAAGATCGGCCATCTCATAACACAGGGCGTAAGCCTCGGTGCCTGCGTGGACCTCCTCGCGGTGGCCGTCCGCAGTCCACACGATGGTCGCGTGATCGGCACGCGGATATTCGTTGACCTCGATGTAGCACTTGTCAAAGCTGATGACCGAGCGCTTGGGCTGCTTGGAGTGAAGCGTAAGGCTCACGACGCCCAGCTGCTGCTCGGCATTGCGGCAGACGATGCCGCCCGCAACATCGACTCCAGTCTCGCAGGTGTTGCCTAGAGACACGACCTCGGCGGGCTGGCTCGCCATAAACAGGCGCATGACGGACAGGGCATACACACCAATATCGAGCATGGCACCGCCGGCAAGGTTGCGATTGTAGAAACGGTTGGTCAGGTCGCCGTACTCCTTGTAGCTACCAAAGTTGAGCTGAGCGAGGTTCATGCGGCCGAACTCGCCGGCATCCATGCGGCGACGCAGCTCTTGATACAAGGGCATGTGGAGCACCGTGGTAGCGTCCATAAGGACCACGTTGTGCTCGGCGGCAATGGCACGGGCCTCATCGAGTTCAGCGGAATTGAGGGTAATGGCCTTCTCGCAGAGCACGTGCTTGCCGGCTGCCAGGGCAGCGCGCAGATAGGTGATATGAGTGTTGTGCGGGGTAGTGATGTAGACGGCGTCGATGCCAGGATCGGCGTAGAGGTCCTCAACCGTGTCGTAGACCTTCTCGATGCCATACTGCTCGGCAAAAGCCTGAGCCTTGGACAGCGTACGGTTGGCGACGCCCGCAAGCTTGCGACCGGCAAGAGCAAGGGACTGAGCCATCTGGTTGGCGATAACGCCGCAACCGATGACGGCCCAATGGAGCTCGGGAGCCGTAAAAATATCGTCGGGGAACGGCTTGTCCTGGACCGAAGCGAACGCTGCTTTGGCGGCTGCCGCGGCGTCGATCGGAGCCTGCTTGGAATCTGCCATTATGTGCCTCCTGTGTCATAGAACGCCTTGCTTTCTGACAGCTCTATATTCGCACAAACACGCGCTTCTGTGCGCGTTTTTGCGTATCTCACCGCTAAACGGTCATTGTTGTCCCGAAAACGGCGCATCTATACGCATATTCACGCAATCCCACGCACGCAAATACGCACAAATGCGAACCGGTCATTGCTCAGAGACAGGGGCTTATGCTTAGAACTCAAAAGACAGGATGATCCGCTTCGCCTCGTCGCTCATGGCGCGCTGCAGCTCTAAGGACCGTCCCAAACTGCCGACAGAAAAGGAACGTTCCAAACTGCAGACAGAAAAAGAACGTCCCCAGGCGCCGGCATTTCAAGAGTACTCATTTAAGTCTGTCCCCAATGAGTGGGAGTAATCAGAGACCCTTTGCGAGGGAGGCCGGACGTGGCCTTCCTCGTTTTTATTCATGGACTTTAGTCCGTGCCGCGCGGCACGCGCGGCATAGAAAGCCACCCGCTCAGCGGGTGGAGGCCAATTTCCGTTACGCGACAAAAACCTTCCCCCTAGCATGAGGATTGTTCAGGTCATCATACTAGGGGGAGGTGATTGCTGTGGCCCAGAAAGCCAACAGCCTCGCGTACACGAAATGGCTGTGCAAGTACCGCATCGCACCGAGGTCAAGCTCATCGCCGCCATCGTCGAGAAGCACCCCAAGGTGCGCTTTGCCGCGAGCCGCACCTCGGCCCACGCCGACCTCTACGACCGCATGGAGCAGGCCCTGTGCGAGCGCGTGGCCAACGCGGTGGAGGTCGTCCGCTCCGACATCAGCCCCGCGCTTCTTGTCCACACCGGTCCAAACCTCGTGGGTGTGGCGGTCCAGGGACTCTAGCGGAGGCGGGGCGTCCTGCCCCAAAAACAAATGCAAAAGACGAGCACTTCTTGCCGCTCAATTGGCAAGAAGCGCTCGTCTTTTCTTAACGCGTTGTATGGCGGAGAGAGCGCAAGTTACGCGAGCGCCCTTCTTGCCAGCTCGGCCGCGCCGAGGATTCCTTGGTCGCCGCCGCAGCCCGGGGCGCAGATGTAGCTCTCCATGTCCTTAAGCTCGGCGGTCTGGATGTAGCCACCCAGATATTCGAGGGTCTTCTTGCGGACGATGCCGTAGAGCTGCTCCTGGTGCATCACGCCGCCGCCGAGGACGATGCGGCGAGGCGAGTACATGAGCACGAGGTTCGCACACATCTGCCCCAGATAATCCCCCTCGAGCGCCCACACCTCATCGTTGTCCGCGAGCTCGGCCGCGGGCTTTCCCCAGCGCGCGGCGATGGCGGGGCCGGAGGCGAGGCCCTCGAGACAGTTCGCGTGGCTCGGGCAGACGCAGCGTCCCTCCTCGGTGGGACGGGTCCTTACCAGCATGTGGCCGGCCTCGGGGTGCAGCATGCCGTGAAGGAGCCTGCCCGCGCACATGACGCCCGCGCCCACACCGGTGCCGATGGTCACGTAGACGGCGTCCTCGAGCCCCTTGCAGCAGCCGAAGACCACTTCGCCGAGGCAGGCAACGTTCACGTCCGTGTCGTAGGCCACCGGAATCCCGAGGGCGTCGGCGAACGCGGCGCGAAGACCATAGCCTCGCCACGCGAGCTTGGGGGTCTGCAGGATGGAGCCGTAGCGCTCGTCGGCGGGGTCGACGCAGGTCGGGCCGAAGGCGCCGATGCCCAACGCGTCCACATCGCGGGCGGCGAACCACTCGATCATCTGCGGGACGGTCTCGGCGGGCGCAAGCGTCGGGGTCTCCATACGGTCGAGGACCTCGCCGTCGCCGGACACCACGGCACAGACCATCTTGGTCCCGCCGGCCTCGAGGGCGCCGAGCCTCATTTGCTTTTCGCTCATGTGATCCTCCTTGCAAAGGGGCGCCCGCAGCCATGGTCAACCGCGGGCGCCCATAACGTTGGCATGTTTCGAGGCGACCCTACCTGGGCACGCGGTCCTGCCTTGCGGCAAACGGGGCGAGCACGGCGTGCGGCTCGCTTTGGTACCAGTAGGCGACGGTGGAGATGTCGTCCTCGCGCTCGTAGAGCTTGATGTCGTCGTTGCCGAGGTCCTGGAATGTCACGCGCAGGTCCTCCTTGAACGAGATCGGGTCGGGAAGGTGCCACCTGTAGAGACCGTGCCTGGGCAGCGCGTCGTCGTTGGTCGCGAGCATCGGGTTCGGGTTCGGCTTGCCCGCGCTGAAGCGGTCGCGCGTGGCGTCGCGCGTCGAGCGGTACGGGTAGCCGGCGAACAGCGTGTTGAAGCACTGCGCCTCGGGCAGCGCGTGGGGCGGCCTGTCGAGAAAGGCCCAGGCACCGCCGAAGTAGTCCTCGGCTCCCGTCGAGGTGACCGTGGGGAACTCCTCGTCGCCGTCGAGGAAGAACTTCATCTCGCCCTCGCCCCACCAATAGCGCTCCAGGGCGCACAGGGCCATGTAGGTGCCGACGTAGTAGCCCTTGCCGCGCACGCCGTCGAGCACGGTGTAGTCGACGCCCCTGCGGGTGCTGCGCTCGCGGTTAAAGCGAGCGTGGAAGTACATGGCGTCGTCCGGCACGTCGGTGAGCGCGTAGTTGAACGTGTAGAAGATGTACTTAATGAACCCGGGGTGCTCGCTCGTAAGCGTGACCTTGGCGTGCTTCCTGAAGGGCATCTCGAAGTAGCAGTTCATGCCGCCCGTCGGGTTCACGCAGATGGGCATTGAGTTGACAATGGCGCGCTCACCGAAGCCGTTACAGAAGAAGTCGCCGACAGGGCACTCGACCGAGGGGGTCTCCTCGTCGTCCCAGTAGAAGCGCAGCACGAGGTCGCGCATGACGAAGCTGCCGGCGGCGGTCTTGTCGGGGACGGTCATCCAGATGTGGCGGATGATGCCGGGGCCCTCGATGTCCGCGAGCGTGATGGTCTCGCCGGACTCAAGGGGCACGCAGCACGAGCCCTTGCGGCCGACGCCGAGGTGGCTGGCCGACATGGCGGCGCGGCCCTTCTCGCCCGTGATGTTCTCGGGGGTGATGGCGCGGCTTTCCTCACCGCCGTGCATCCACACGTCCTTAAGGAACTCTCTCATCGTCGACCTCCTCTATTCGTCGTCGTCGCACTCGGCAGAACTGACACCGTTCACGTAGATGATCTGCTGGCGCGCCTCGTTGACGAGGGCATCGAAGTCGAGCTTCTCGTCGGGGCGCGCGAGCGCGACCGTCATGGCGAGCGGGAGGTTGACACCCGCGATCACGTGGATCCGGTCGGAGGCGAAGCGGGAGAAGCGCTGGTTCACGCTGCCGCCGAACGCGTCGGTAAGGACGACGACCTCGTCAGTGCCCGAAAGAGCCGCCTCGACCGCCGCGTCGAGCCCCTCGCCGTTGTCGTTCACGTAGGCGCACACGGCGTTGACGGCGTCGCCCTTACCCGTAAGGAACTCGAGGGTGTCCTTGAAGCCCTGGGCGAGAAGGGAATGGCTCGCCACAACTATCTTTCTCATTGATTCACCAATCTCTTGGGTCGAAGCTAAGCGAGGATGCCGGCGGCGGAGGCGACCATCGCGAGGACAATCACCACGAGGATGAGGGCCGTCATGCTCGCGTTCTTCTTGGTAAGAAGGTAATACGCGCTTCCCGTGATGGCGGCGGGGATCATGGCAGGCAGGATCTTGTCGAGCAGCGGCTGGATCTCCATCGCGACGTCGCCGAAGCTGAAGCTAATCGGGCAGGTGACGCCGATGACCGAGGCGATGAGGCAGCCGACCACGGTGAGGCCGAGCACGGAGGCGGCGGCAGTGAGGTTGGGAAGCTTCTCGCTGAAGTCGGTGACGAGCTTCACGCCCTGCTTGTAGCCGAACTCGAGGGCGTGCATGCGGACCCAGAAGATGGCCAGGATGAGCGCGAACCAGATGCCGGCTCCCACGGGGTTGCCCTCGATGGCCATGTAGGCGGCGATGGAGCCCATGATGGTCGGGATCATGGTCATGAGCAGGGAGTCGCCGACGCCGGCGAGCGGTCCCATGGTGCCGATCTTCAGGTCTTGGACGGCGTCCGCCGCCGCTAGGCCGTCGCGCTCCTCCATGGCCACGCAGGCGCCAAGGATGATGGCGGCGAGCCAAGGCTGGGTGTTGTAGTAGCGGAAGTGGTTGTTGAGCGCTTGCTTATAGTCCTCGTCGTTCGTGTAGATCTTCCTCAGGACCGGCGAGAGGGCGTAGGCGACTGAGGCGCCCTGCTGGGTCTGGTAGTTGAAGGTGCACACGCTCATGAGCCAGCGCCAGTTCGCGTTGCGCAGGTCCTTCTTGGTGACCTTGTAGCCGGAGGGCTTGCCCTTGGCGACGGCGGTGATGTTCTCGTTTTCCATGGTTACTCATCCTCTCCGATGAAGGCGTCTGCGGAAGCGTGGGCGGCGAGCTCGGTGTCCCTCTCGGCGCGCTGGTAGAACGCGATCGCGAGGGCAAAGCCGACGATGGCGGCGCCGATGATGGGCACGTTCAGGAAGGCCGAGAGGAAGAAGCCGGCGAGCAGGTACTGGAAGTACTTGCCGGTGGGCATGTAACGCAGCAGCATCGCGATTCCGACGGCCGGGAGCATCTTGCCGGCGAGGGTGAGGCCGGAAAGGAACCACTGGGGCATAACCTCGAGGAGCCAGTTGACGGCGGGCTGGCCGAGGGTCACGGAGACAAAGACGGGCAGGGCGGCGCACAGGCCGAAGAGCACGGGGCAGACCCACAGGATGGCGTTCATCTGCTTGAACTTGCCCTCGTCGCAGAACTTCTGGGACTTCTCGACGACAAAGCCGTTGAGGATCTTGACGATGACGTCGAGCTGGATGCCGAGCATGCCGACCGGCAGGCCGATGGCGAGGCCCGTGTCCGCGCCCAGGGTCACGCCGTAGGCGGTGGCGATGATGGCCATCGTGCCGTAGTCGGGAATCGACGAGCCGCCGAAGCCCGCGACGCCGAGCTGCATGAGCTGGATGGTGCCGCCGATGACGAGGCCGGTCTGCCAGTCGCCCATGACGACACCGGTGATAAGGCCCCAGAAGACGGCATAGTTGACGAAGATCATCGGGATGCCGTAGTAGTCCACGTGCTTGATGAAGGCCAGCAGGGTCAAAAGGACGACCTGCAGGATAGTGAAGTTGACCATGATCCCTCCTTAGATGAGGTCGGCGACGGAGACGGGCTTGTCGGCGGGCACGAACTGTGCCGTCACCTTGACGCCGCGGGCGATGAGCGCCTTGTAGCTCTGGACGTTCTCGGCGGAGGCATAGGCGCGCTGGGTGAGCTGGACGCCGCCCTCCTTGACAAGAGAGCCGCCGACGATCAGCGACGGGAGCTCGATGCCCGACTCGACCAGGTGAAGGATCGTCTCGGGCTCCTTGGCGATGACAAAGACCTTCTCGCGGTCGTACTTGCCCGCCGCGAAGTTCTTGAGCGCGGTCTGCTCGGAGATGATCGAGACGGCCATGCCCGCGGGGCGCGCCATCCTCATGGTGGACTTCAGGACCTCGTCGCCGGCGACCTTGTCGTCGATGACCATGACTCGGGTCGCGCCCGACACCGGGGCCCACTGCGTCACGATGATGCCGTGAAGCAGGCGATTGTCGATTCGTGCCATAACAACACTCATGTTTGCTCCTATCAAATGAAGTTTTACGTTCGGTACTGCCTCGGCGCTATCCGGATTCGCGCCGGGCAAGGGGTTATCGGATTATTGAGGACGCGCGGTCAGCTCGCGGCGGCGCGGGGAAGGTCACTCGTCGAGCAGGAGGTCCGAGGAGCCGAGGCGCTCTTCTCGCGCCGGGGCGGCGCTCACGCTTATGTAGTCGAAGACATATGCGATCTCGCTTACGGGAACCTCTACGCGATAGCGCGTCGAGATACTCGAGAAGCTCTGCCTGAAGGACTCGATGAAATCGGCGCGTTCCTCCTCGAAGCGGTCCTGGCCAACGTAGGTCTCAATGGGGTTTCTGGTAACAAGGCGCTCGACGAGACAGCAGAGGTGAACGTAGAGCCCAATGATGGCGTTGCTGCCGATCTTCTCGCCTGTCCTGCGCTGAAGCTCGTGCACGGCGCTCTCGATCTCATGGAATAGCCGCTCCGGGTCGAGGATGGTGATGGAGCGGATGACGTTCTGCAGCGTCATGTTCGAGAGCAACTTCTCGTGGAAAGAAGAGAGCTCGGAAGCGTCAAGCCACCTGCCGAACACGGCATCAACCTTAGAGGCGGACGCCGTCGACATGATGTCCTCGAGGGCGACGAAGGGAACGGAGGCGACCCCGGGGTCTCCCGTGCCGATGACGGCGCAGACGCGGTGCTCGGAGAAAACGGCGTCGTTCGACCCGTTCGCGACGAGCTGCTTGAAGGGCCTCGTGAGCAGGCGCGCGCCTATGGTGCGCGGGAGGCTCTGCGAGACGAGCTGGCGTATCCTTTCCGCGGCGTCGACCCCAGACTCGGAGCAGAAGACGATGGCGTCCTCACGGTTGACGCGCTCGATCACCTTGCAGTGCGTCACGCACGCGGCGGTCGCGTCGCCAAGAACCTCGGCGATGGACTTGCCGCCGAGCAGCCCAGCCCCGATCTCGAGCGCAAGACCGGTAGAGACGTTGTTCACCACGCCGATAGTGGAGTCGGTAACGTTCTCGAGGGCCTTATAGGCCTCCTCCAAGGAGCCCATGTCGACGAGGAACACGACCCCGGTGCAGTAGGAATGGCGGTCGACGAGGCGCTGGAGCGGACCGACGATGTCCTTCAGCTGCTGGTCGTAGGGCATGTCGACCGCCTCGTACACATGCATGCCGAGCATACGGTTCGCCGCGTCGGCGATGCTCGTCGCCGTTGAGTAGCCGTGGGACAAGATGACGCAGAGCGTCCGAAGGGCCTTCGCATCGCGAGACTCCGATGCGACGCACAGCGTCAGAAGCGTCTTCGTGAAGTGATCGAGCGAGATTCCAAGCGCCCCTTCCACGTCTGCGGCGACCTGATCGGAGACACTCGAGGCAAACGGCAATTCGGAGGTCACGGCACCGAGGAGATGGGAGATTTGCTCCGCACAGGCAGACTTTCGCTTAGCCAGGCCGATGCCCGGCCACAACTGCAGGCAAATCTCCTGGGCCAGTAGAAAAGCGACCTTCCTCGAAAGCTCGATGCCATAAGAAGAGCCTGCGTCGGCAAGGACCGCGCCCACGACGCGCTCGAAGGCGCGCGACCTCGAGGAGGTAACGCCGCGGCCGAAGATCAAGTGATCCTCAACGCCGCGCGCAGCGGAGACAGCTTGCGAGACGAGCTCGGAGACAGAAAGCTCCCCGGCGCAGAATCGCTCATCGAGGGAACACAGGGCATCGAGCGCCTGCTCGACCGGCCCTGTGCTCTCGGCGGCATCCAGAGACGCGTCGATCAGAACGCCATCGTCGGGCTGTTGATCGATCTGCGCGGAGGAGAGGAGCCCACTGGGAAGAAGATACGGGCGAACGACGACGTAGTCGCCCTCGCGATTGAGGAACGCTTTGGCGCAGCAGTTCGTCACGCAGGCGCGCAAGCCGGCGATGTTATCGGAAAAGTCCGCGTTCACGAGGCAACGGTATGCGCCGCGGCTGATCTTCACATCAGAACCGATTCGGCACCCCTCGCTGCGTAGGAAGCTCAAGATGAGATCCTCGCGCTCCTCGGGGGTCCGCTCCTTGAGTGAGGGGACGCGGGCACAGATGGGCATTTTGCTGTAGGCCGAGGAAACCTTCAGGTCATCGGCGGAAAGCGTCGTCGAAAGAACGAGGCGAGCGCGCGGCGCATCCTGGGAGGCATCGAGCCCGAGAGCCGTCGCAAGGCAGTGCTCCATCGCAGAGGGAGAGAGTGTCTCGATGCCGTTGACAAAGACCACACCCCCGTGCGATTTCGCGATCGACTCGTCAAGAAGCCCGTTGAACGAGGCGGCGTCCGGGACCCCGGCACAGTCGATGCGCACATAGGAGGAGTCGCGGGACAGCAAGCCCTGGTTCTTGCCGTACTCGTACACAAGGCGAGAAAGGAAAGACTTACCGACACCCACGCCGCCGCTCAAGAGGATGGGCAGGCCAAACGGAGGGTACTGAACCGCAGCCTTGCACTGCTCGACAACGGAGCTGAGGCTCATGTCGAAGCCCACGGCACGCGCGAAGTCGCGGTGATCGGCGATTCCCGTCGCCTGGATGAGGTCGGCGAGCGAGGCGTACTCGCTTGCAGAGAGCTTTACCTGAAAACGCTTCTGGAACGCGCGGCGATGAAAATAACGGACAGGCCTGCCCGCCACCTTAACCACAAGACCGGCGCGAACAAGGTCGTTGAGGTACTGGCTCGCCAGGCTCCTGGAGATGATGAGCGTCTCGGCGATGTCGGAGGTGGACAGACGGGCAAGGTCGTCGAGCGAGACGGCAGAGGTGAGGGCCTCGAGATGCTCGAGAATCCTGTCCCTCATGTCGACGGGTTTCTTTGCCAAGCTGTCCTGTGTGGTCTTGTCCATGACTTCTTACCTCCTCGTACAAGGAGTATAAGGGGAGAACAGAGAACGGAAGGGGGCGCGTGGGGGAATCAACAGCTCCGAGGAAAAGTCCACCACTTGAGGGGCAGAAAACAACGGCCATTGAACATTCAGGGCCGACGCTCAACACTTCGGCTCGACACTTCGCTTTGGAAAGGGCCCGGCGCGCCGGGGTCCCAACATAAAGAAGGGCCCCGGCGCGCAGGGCCTAAAGCTTAACCATGCGCGCGGCGATGCGGGCGCAGTCGCAGGCGGCCTTCTTCTCGAAGGTGTTGTAGTCGACGACCCGGCCCTCGGCGCAGGGCTTGTCGCTGATGGCGCGCACGACGACGAGGGGCACGCCGTTGAGATAAGCGGCCTGCGCGATGGTGCAGCCCTCCATCTCGCAGCACAGGTCGCCGAAGGTCGCGAGGATTCGCTCCTTCTGTTCCGCGGGCGAGACGAACTGGTCGCCGGAGACGACGCGGCCCTTGAGGACCTTAATGTCGGGGGCGACGGCGGCCGCGGCGGCGCACGCCGCCAGCAAGGGCCGGAACGGATCGCGCAAGATCAAGGCGTCGCCCGGGAGGTCGGGCGTTACCGTCAGCCGGCGCCGCGTCTGCCGCATCATGAGGGAGAACGGCCTGGCCGGCGCATACGGCAGGAAGAGGTTCAAGGTGCACCCCGGGGCGGTCAACGAGGCCGACGTGTCGAACGTCGTCGCGCGCGGCTTCGGCGGCAGGGCGCCGTGCACCCATATATGCAGCGACTTGGCCTGCGTGCGCGTCGGGGCGTCGTGGAACTACGTCTGCCTGCTCGTCGACCTCTGCAACGGGGAGATCGTCGGCCACTCCGAAGGACCGAGGAGGGACGCGCGAGCTCCGAGTCAAGCTCTTGGATTACGTGCACTGGTACAACAACTTCAGGATCCACTCGACGCTGGGCTACATGTCGCCGGTCGAGTTCAGGGAGGCGGGGCCGTCCCTCCCGGAATCGTCCAAATAAGTGTTGCCAATCCATAGCCAATCCAGCCATCATCTTCGCGAAGGCGGACGTCAGGAAAAGCTCGGCTTGAGCTCGGTCGGACGCGGTCTGTGGGGCATCATTCAGGCTCAGGGGGTCTCCTTGTCTTCTTCGGTCGCAACCTGAATGATAGGGACGGCCCCTTCTCTCTTTCCCCTTCGTTTTCGACGCGTCACCCTCTCGGCGGGCTTAAGGCCCGCGCTCGCGGGTGCAGGGGCTACGCCCAAACCCCAAAAACGTAACGCCGTGCTCGAAGCGTTTCCGGACGTCAGCGTAATCTCAAATCCCGTTCGTCAACTCATGGGCAAGCCACCTGAGACTACTCATTTCTCCTACTGGCAATGAAGACCTGCGACCTGCAGTTTTGCAAACTGCTTGAAAGCCACATGCGTTGATTCACTTCCTATTGCAGCTGGCGGCTTGCACGCGAAAAGGCATTTAAGTTTCAAAACGGGCGTTTTCGGCGCTATCGAGCCTCCAAAGGCATCCCGCCGCGCCCTTTGGGACAAAAACAAAAACTCAAAGCCCTGAGTTCGAAAATAGTTTTTGGAGTTGTCCCGACTTTTGTCCCCGAAGCCGACGAAACGCGACAGGGTATCACCTGGCGGCACTCGATTCGAGACGGCACCGAAAACTGGATGCAACCGGAATGACGGGACGGCAGAACCGAAGCCATCGAGTGGGGATAGAAAAAGGCCCGGGTGCCGTGGCATCCGGGCCTTTGCTAGCAACTTGATGTTGCGGGCAGCTTAGAACTTGTGGCCGCACTTCTTGCAGACGCGCAGCTTGTTCTTGCCGTCCTTCTCGTGACCGACGCGGGTAACCTTACCGCACTCGGGGCAGACGAGATTGACGTTGGAGGCGTCGATGGGAGCCTCCTGCGAAACGATGCCGCCCTGCTGGTTGGCAGCGTTGGGCTTGACGGCCTTCTTGACGACCGAAACGCCCTCGACAACGACCTTGTTCTCGGCGGGGAGAGCACGCAGGACAACGCCCTGCTTGCCGCGATCCTTACCAGAGAGAACCTGGACCTTATCGCCCTTCTTGATATACATATATCTCCCCTAACTACAGGGTCTCGGGAGCGAGCGAGACGATCTTCATGTACTTCTTGTCACGAAGCTCGCGAGCGACGGGCCCGAAGATACGGGTGCCGACGGGCGAACCATCGTTGTTGATGACAACACAGGCGTTCTCATCAAAGCGAATGTAGGAGCCATCCTTGCGGCGGATCTCCTTAACGGTGCGAACGACGACGCAACGGACAACGTCCTTCTTCTTGACGTTGGCGCCAGGGGTAGCCTCCTGGACAGCACCGATGAACACATCGCCGATGCCTGCATAACGACGCTTGGAACCGCCAAGCACCTTGATGCAGCGAATCTTGCGAGCGCCGGAGTTGTCGGCGACGTTCAGCATGGTTTGCATCTGAATCATGGTAGATGTTCCTCCGAACTAAGAACCGAAGAGAGGTGCGCAGCCTGTATACGGCCCGTGGTATGCAAGCCAGGCATACGCACATCTTCGGAAACGTACAAGTCGTAAGAGCGACTGCTTATTTAGCGCGCTCGACGACCTCGATGAGGCGCCAACGCTTCATCTTGGACATAGGACGGGTCTCCATAACGCGGACGGTGTCGCCCACGCCAGCCGTGCACTCCTCGTCGTGAGCGTGCAGCTTCTTGGAGCTGGTCATCATCTTGCCGTACTTGGGGTGACGCTTGCGCTCGGTGATGGTGACAACAATGGTCTTGGCACCGGAGACGGAGGTAACGACACCCGTACGGACCTTACGCGAGTTACGCGAATCAGTCATGTTCTCTCCTTAGGTCCTACTCGGCGACAGCGGACTTCTCCGCTGCGATCTCGCGGGCGCGCTGCTCCGTGAGGACGCGAGCGATGTCCTTCTTCACGGTGTTGACGCGAGCGGTGTTGTCCAGCTGGCTGGTGGCCATCTGGAAACGAAGGTTAAAGAGCTCGGCGCGCATTTCCTTCAGCTTCTCAACGAGCTGAGCGTCCGAGAGCTCACGAATCTCTGCGGGCTTCATTAGTTCTCCTCCTTGGCGGCGGCGGCGTCCTCAGCAGCCCACTTGGCCTCGAGAGCGGCCTCCTCAGCCATCTCCTTCTCGATGCGCTGCTCAGCGTTCTTGGCAGCAACAATCTTGGTCTTGATGGGAAGCTTGTGCTGTGCAAGACGCAGAGCCTCGCGAGCGACCTCCTCGGGCACGCCCTTGACCTCGAACATGATGCGGCCGGGCTTGACGACGGCCACCCACTCCTCGGGATTTCCCTTACCAGAACCCATGCGAGTCTCGGCAGGCTTCTTGGTGATGGGCTTATCGGGGAAGATCGTGATGTAGACACGACCGCCACGCTTCATGTAGCGGGTCATGGCAATACGAGCGGCCTCGATCTGACGGTTGGTGATCCAATGGGCCTCGAGAGCCTGGATACCAAACTCGCCGAAATGCAGCTCGGTATTACCCTTGGCCTGGCCCTTCATGGAGCCACGCTGCACCTTGCGGTGAAGAATACGCTTAGGGGCAAGCACTACTGACCCCTCCTCTCGGAGTTACGACGACGAGGACGGGAAGAGCCCTCGAGTGCAGGGTTGGGAACAGGCTGGCCCGGGAGCTTCTCGCCCAGGTAGATCCAGACCTTCACGCCGCAAGCGCCCATGGTGGTGCTGGCGACAGCCGTGCCGTAGTCGATCTTGGCACGGAGGGTGTGCAGAGGCACGCGACCCTCGCGGTACCACTCACGACGGCCCATCTCGGCACCGCCGAGACGACCGGAGCACTGGATACGGATGCCCTTAGCGCCGGCCTTGCGGGCAGACTGGACAGCCTTGCGCATAGCGCGACGGAAGGCAACGCGGCCCTCGAGCTGCTCGGCGATAGACTGAGCAACGAGGTTGGCGTCGAGCTCGGGGCGCTTGATCTCGACAACGTCGACGGAGAGCTGGCCCTTGGAGACGCCAGCGACCTTCTCGAGCTCGGTGCGGAGGGTATCGATCTCGGCACCCTTCTTACCGATGACAACGCCGGGGCGAGCGGTGAGGATGATGACCTTCACCTTGTCGCCAGCGCGCTCGATCTCGACGCGGGAGACAGCTGCGCGGGAAAGACGCTTCTCGAGGTACTTGCGGATCTCGAGATCGTTACCGAGGGTCTTAGCGTAATCCTTCTCTGCGAACCAGCGGGAGCGCCAGTTCTCGGTGATGCCAAGACGGAAGCCGGTGGGGTAGACTTTCTGACCCATACAGCTTTACGCCTCCTTTCGAGGAGCAACGACGACGGTGATGTGGGAAGTACGCTTCAGAATGCGAGAAGCGGAACCCTTGGCGCGGGGACGGATGCGCTTAAGCGTCGGACCCTCGTCAACATAGGCAGCGGCGACAACCAGGTTGTCGGCACGCAGACCGTTGTTGTTCTCGGCGTTCGCAACGGCGGAACGGAGAACCTTCTCGACATCCACGGCGACGGCGCGGTCGCAGAAGTGGAGGATGTCGAAGGCCTGAGCGACAGGCTTGCGGCGGATCAGATCGACCACCAGGCGGGCCTTGCTGGGGGAAACACGCACGTACTTAGCGACGGCGCGAACCTCGGTGGCCTCAGTTTCAATAGACTTAGTTGCCATTTACGGTTAACCCCCTATTTGGCCTTGTGGCCACGGAACGTACGAGTCGGCGCGAACTCGCCGAGCTTGTGACCAACCATGGACTCGGTAACATACACGGGCACATGCTTGCGGCCGTCGTGGACGGCGATGGTGTGACCAACCATCTCGGGGAAGATGGTGGACGCGCGGGACCAGGTCTTCACGACGTCCTTCTTGCCAGCCTCGTTCATCGCGGTGATACGCGAGAGAAGGCGAGTCTCCACGAACGGGCCCTTTTTGAGACTTCTGCTCATAAGTGCTTTCTCCTAAAACTCGGTATCCGAAATTACTTCTTACGGCGACGAATGATGTGCTGGTTCGAGACCTTCTTCTTCTTGCGCGTACGAAGGCCCTTCGTCGGCTTACCCCAGGGGGTAACAGAGGGACGACCAGAGGTGTGGTTCTTGCCCTCGCCACCGCCGTGCGGGTGGTCGACAGGGTTCATGACGGTACCGCGGACGGTCGGGCGCACGTTCATGTGACGCTTACGGCCGGCCTTGCCGATGACGATGTTGGCGTGATCGGCGTTGCCGACCTCACCGACGGTGGCGCGGCAGGTAACGAGGATGCGGCGCATCTCGGAGGAAGGCATACGGACGATAGCGTACTTGCCCTCCTTACCCATCAGCTGGCAGGAATTACCGGCGGAACGGGCGATAGCAGCGCCCTTGCCCGGCTGGAACTCGACGGCGTGGATGAGCGTACCGACGGGGATGTCGGCGAGGGGCAGAGCGTTGCCCGGCTTGATGTCGGCGTCAGAACCGGACATGATGGTCTGACCGACCTCGAGGCCCTTGGGGGCCAGGATGTAGCGCTTCTCACCGTCAGCGTAGTGCAGCAGAGCGATGCGAGCGGAACGGTTCGGATCGTACTCGATCGTGGCAACCTTGGCGGGCACGCCGTCCTTGTTGCGCTTGAAGTCGATCACGCGGTAACGACGCTTCACGCCGCCGCCCTGGTGGCGGGTGGTGATGCGGCCGTTGTTGTTACGACCGGCCTTCTTGGGCAGGGGCTCGAGAAGAGACTTCTCGGGCTTGGTGCAGGTGATCTCGGAGAAATCGGAGATCGTCTGCCAACGCCTACCAGCGGAGGTCGGCTTAAGGTGCTTTACAGCCATTACAATCCCTTTCAATAGGAATCCGTTAGCCATCGCAGACAGGGATTCGAGGTTCTGCCTCGGGTGCGATGACACCGGACGTATACACGGTTCCGGGCGTGTCCATTTTATACGCCCGAAACCTTGAGCTCTCGCCTCCCCTATTTGGGAGGCATGAGCTCACTCAACAGCAGCGAGTCTTAGGCCTGGTTGCCAAAGACCTCGATGGTGTCGCCCTCGGCCAGCGTGACGATGGCCTTCTTCCAAGAACGGGTCTTGCCGGCGACATAGCGCACGCGCTTGGTCTTGGGCTTGACCGTCAAGGTGTTCACGCGAACGACCTTGACGCTGAAGATCTCCTCGACAGCGTCCTTGATCTGATACTTGTTAGCATCCTTGGCGACCTCGAACGTGTACTTGTTCTGCTCCATGCCGGAGAAGGAACGCTCGGACACGATCGGACGGATGATGATCTCGTGGGCGGTCATTTATGCAAGCACCTCCCCGAAGTGAGCGGCGATGTCGGCGGGCATCAGCACAGCGTTGTTGTTGACGAGATCGTAGGTGTTGGCCTCGTCAGCGGTGATGATGAACGTCTTGGGAATATTGCGGAACGACAGGTAGGCGTTGACGTCCTCATCGCGAACGATGATGGTCAGACGCTTGCCCTCAAGGCCAAGAGCCTTGAGCATGGCAACGGCAGCCTTGGTGGAAGGCTTCTCGAAGCCGTAGTCGTCGACGAGCACGAGCTCGCCATCGGCCAGCTTGGCGGACAGCGCGGAGCGCATAGCCAGCTTGACCTCCTTGTTGTTCATACGCTTAGCGTAGGAACGGGGCTTGGGGGCGAAGACAACGCCACCGTGACGCCACTGGGCAGCACGGATGGAACCCTGGCGGGCACGGCCGGTGCCCTTCTGACGCCAAGGCTTCTTGCCGCCACCGGAAACCTCAGAGCGGCCCTTAGCGGACTGGGTGCCCTGACGCCAAGAGGCCATCTGGCACTTGACGATGTGGTGCATAACGTGGATGTTCGGCTCGATGCCGTACACCTCAGCGGCGAGCTCGGCCTCGGCGACCTTCTTGCCCTCGCTGTTCTTTACTTCAAACTTTGCCATTTAAGTGTTCTCCTTGGTATGACGCTGGGCTAAATGGGCTGGGCCCTTAGGCCATACGGATGGCGACGAGACCATTCTTGGCACCCGGGACAGCGCCCTTGACCAAGATGAGGTTCTGCTCGGCATCGATGCGGACAACGGAAAGGTTCTTGACGGTAACGCGCTCGTTACCCATGTGACCGGCCATCTTGACGCCCTTGAGGACGCGCGCAGGATAGGCGCACTGACCGATAGAACCGGGGTGACGCTGGAAGTGAGAACCATGCGTCATAGGACCGCGGCGCTGACCCCAGCGCTTGATGCGACCCTGGAAGCCCTTACCCTTGGAGGTACCGATGACGTCGACCTTCTCGACATCAGCGAAATCAGCGACGGTGACGACCTCGCCGACCTTGTGCTCCTCGCCGTTCTCGACGCGGACCTCACGAAGGAAGCGGACAGGCTCGACGCCAGCCTTGGCGAAGTGACCAGCCATGGGCTTGTTCACGTTCTTGGCCTTGATGTCGCCGAAACCGATCTGGACGGCGTCATAGCCGTCGGTTGCCTGAGTTTTAACCTGCGAGACAGCGCAGGGGCCAGCCTGGATGACCGTGACGGGAACGACGTTATCGTCCTCGTCCCAAACCTGGGTCATGCCAATCTTGCGGCCGAGAATCATGCTGATCAAGATATGATCCCAACTCTCGCGTGGTCTTGGGACAATGCGTACACCACCGAGCGTACGCCCCTAGAGGACCACTACTTACACGACGTGCTCCCCAGTCTTGTATTGCGCCCGGACTACCTGACAACCCTATTAAGCAGGCATTTTGTCCAGCCAGAATACTCCCCTGGTTTCACACAGCTGTTTAGTATACACGGCTGCGGGCGTATCCATCGAGATTCATATTTCACTCACATTGTTTACGCAGGTAAAGTGCGTGGATGGCTCCCGAGCACGGCGGAGGGCCGGAGAAATATATTAAGGTCCCTGCTCTACAGTCCTGCGCAAGACGGAGAGCACATTAAGTGCTCTCCTTTGCGTGCGGAACTCGCGATGACCTTAATATATTTCTCCGGCCCTCCGCCGTGCTCGGGAGACGACACGTTGATGTCTGCTTAACTCTGCTCGCTCAGGCTAATGACTTTGTTGGGGGTCCACTATTTTCTGGAGGGTGAACTTGCATTGCATTGGCTCGCCCTCTACTTGTGGCTCCGCCTCATCAAAATCGAAAATCATAATGGCGCAGTTGGGGAGTTTTGTTGGGAGCTCGAAGCCCTCTGGGGCTGCAGCCTTGATGAATTGGCGGCTGGCGCTGCCGTGGCTTACTGCTAGGAGGGTTTCGATGCCCTCGGCGCCCATGAGATTGGTGAGGGTGCCCACCATGCGCTCCTGCAGGGCATGGCTTCCTTCTCCGCCAAATGGGATCAGGTCCTCGCCGGGGTCCCAGACGTCGGTGGGTAGGGCGTCGTGGGGGCCTTCTTCGAAGGTGCCGTAGCTGCGCTCGATGATGCCTTCGCAGGGCTCGACTGCTGTGTCCGGGCCGAGGAGCTCGGTTGCGACGAGCTGAGCCGTGTCCATGGCTCGGTCTAAGGGCGAAGAGACCACTTTGTCGGGGACGACGCCGTGGGCTTTGAGCCATGCGGCTGCCATTCCCGCTTGCTTGCGGCCCAGATCGGTCAACGGAGAATCGCAGCGGCCCTGGACGAGCTTTTTAACGTTGAATTCTGTCTGACCGTGGCGGAGTAGATATAGACGCTTCATGCTCTCCCCTTCTGTATAACTTGCTTTGCTGGCACAGCCCTACTCGTGGGTATGGCCTACGTAGTCTTCGTCGATCGTGATCTTGGCGACCGACTTGGGATATTCCGATTCGACCCGTTTCGCCAGCGCGCGCTTCAGGTCCTCGGCGCTCATCGCCAAATCCGAGGGACGTACGCAGTCAAAGATCACGTTGGTATGCGTGGGGCCCGGAACACAGCGTAGGTCGTGGATCGAGAGGCGGCTATCAATCTCTTGAGCCATAGCGTTGATGCGCAAGCGCATGCTCGCCACTTTGGGGTCGTCGGTCACGATGGGGTCGTAATGGAGCGTGACGATCATGCCGTCTTCGTTCCTAAACGACTGCTCGATGTTATCGAGCGTGTCGTGGCTTTCCAGCGGGCTTGCCTCGGCCGCCATCTCGGCGTGCGCGCTTGCAAACTTCCTGCCCGGACCGTAATCGTGAACCATTAGGTCATGAACACCCAAAACGCCGGGGTAGCTCATGATCTTGTCTCGAATGTGCTTGACCAACTTGGGGTCGGGTGCCTGGCCCAAAAGCGGGCTCACCGTATCCTGGATGAGCTCAAAGCCGCTCCAGCCAATATAGGCGCCAACGGCAAGGCCGACCCATGCGTCAAGATTGATGTGCGTCACCTGCGAAACAATTGCGCACGCCAGCACAGCACCCGTAGCTAGGACATCGTTCTTTGAGTCCCGAGCGGTCGCATGCAGCGTCTCGGACTCAATGCGATCGCCGAGCTTTTGGTTGAGGGCCGCCATCCAGAGCTTAACAATCATCGAAAGCACCAAGACTGCCACCAGGGCAAGCGAGAACTCGACAGGTTCGGGGTGGATGATGCGCTCAACCGAGGACTTCACCAGCTCAACGCCAATCAGCAGCACGAGCGCCGCCACGACCAGACCCGAGAGATACTCGTAGCGGCCATGTCCGTAAGGATGCTCGGGGTCGGCCGGCTTGCCCGCCAGCTTAAAGCCAAGCACGCTCACGATGTTCGAGCTGGCATCGGACAGGTTGTTCATGGCGTCCGCCACAATCGAAACCGATCCCGACAGCACGCCAATTGCACCCTTCGCAGCGCAAAGCGCAACATTGGCGAGAATACACACTATGCCCGTCAACGTTCCCACGCGCGCACGGTCGCCCTGCGCACGACGAACAATCCACTCGACCATCCTCATCAGTCCCCACGGTACTACCTATATATCTATTGCTCAAACGGATTGTAGTGTAGCCACTTTGTCCTCCAGATACAAAAAGGCCGCAGCCCACACGGGCCGCAGCCTTGGAATATGACAAAGGAATCGTCCTTTTGTCGCACAGATTTATGCGCTTGCTTCAGCAGCGCTCGCCACTGTTTCGAGCGAATCAGCTGCGTCTTCTGCCGCCTGCATCTTTGTCGGCACCACGCCAAAACAGCAGCTCAGCGCCGCAGACACCGCAAATGCTGCGCCGCCGGCAGCGCAGCACCACAGCAGATTCGAGATGCCGCCCGTGGCAAAGCCAATGACCATGAGGACATTCGTCATACCGATGGTATAAGCCGTAACGTGGCCCACGGCCGCAACAAGGCCTCCGACGGCGCCGCCAACGGCCATGCACGTCAGACACCTGCCATATTTAAAGCCGCATCCGTACAGCGCTGGCTCGCTTACGCCGCCAAGAATCCCCGAGATTGAATAGCCCAGCATGAGCGCCTTCTCGTCCTTATCCGCAACGCGGAGCGACGCGCCAAAGGGCATACCCCAAACGGCGAACGTTGCCATCGTCGCGGCGATCAGGATGCACGAATCCGTTCCCACACTCATAAACTGCGCATAGGCGAGCGATAGGACAACGTTGCTGACACCCGCGATCTTAAGAAACTCCCAGCCCGCGGCAAGCCCCATGAGCGTGAGCAGCGACACGATGCCACCGGAATTGCCAAGCATAAACATAAGCTGTCCCAACAGCATGCCCAGATAGCTGCCTGCCGGCGCCGTAACACACAGCGACACCGGAACCATGACAAGCATGGTTGCAAACGGTACAAAAGAAAACGCCACAGCCTGAGGGATAGTGCGCTTAAAGAAACGCTCCACCTGCCATAGCACGGGCACCGAGATGAGAACCGGAATAACAGTCGTCGTGTAATCGTTGACCGGCGCGGGAAGTAGATCATACACGGAAGTCATCGATGCCCCCGTCGTCGATGCGGCATCAACGAGCTTAAGCAGATCGGGCACAATCAATACGCCGCCCAGCATCATGCCCAGCTGCTCCGAGCAACCGAGCTGGCGGGCAGCGGCCCAACCAAGATAGATGGGCAAAAAGTAATAGCCGGCGTTATACAGCCAGCTGTAAAACAGGCGATAGATTTCGGAATCGGCAGGCCATAGACCAAGCATGCCTTCGCCCATAATGACGGCAACGGTGCGGAACAGCGCCGCGCAGACAATAAACGGCAACGCCGACATCATGCTTTTGGACAGATAGTCCACCACGGCCATGGCGTTTGATGAAACCGTCGTTGTAAACGAGGTGTTAGAAACTTGTGACATGGAACGCCTTTCCCAATGTGACATGTGGACTGTCCCTTTGTCACATCGTGCGGTACTGACCGATTGCGCGGTACTTTTCGTAGCGGAGGTTTGTGAGGGTCGCGTCGTCGAGCTGCCCAAGCGTATCGAAGGCATCAAATGCCGAGGACATGACGACACCGGCGATCTCCTCATGCGACAGGCCCCTATCGTCAACAATGCCGTCGATGATGCCGAGCGCCAACAGATCGGGGGCCGTGAGCTTAAGCGCCTCAGCGGCCTCATTCGCGCGCTCGGTATCCTTCCACAGGATCGACGCACAGGCCTCGGGGCTCACGACCGAATAGGCCGAGCTCGAGAGCATCAGGATGCGGTCGGCCACGGACAGCGCCAGCGCGCCACCAGAGCCGCCCTCGCCTGTCACCACCGAGACAATCGGCGTCTTAAGGCCGCTCATCTCCATGAGATTCTGGGCAATCGCCTCGCCCTGGCCGCGCTCCTCGGCACCGATGCCGCAAAACGCGCCCGAAGTATCAACCAGGCACAGAACCGGCCGACCAAATTTCTCGGCTTGGTGCATCAGGCGACGTGCCTTGCGGTAGCCCTCGGGATGTGCCATACCAAAGTTGCGACGCATGCGCTCTTTGGTCGTGGTACCGCGCTCGATGGCGATAACCGTCACGGGTCGCCCGTCTTTCCAGCCGATGCCGCCCACCACGGCAGCATCGTCGCCAAAGTAGCGGTCGCCGTGCAGCTCTACGAATCCGTCGAGACCCAACGAGATCATCTCGCCTGCCGTGGCGCGGTTCGCCGAGCGAGTCTGTTTGACGATTTCGAGCGCGCTTTTTGGTGCGGCCGAGCGCTTAAACAAGTGTCCCAGCTTTTTGTCGCGACGACCCGTATGCACGATCTCATGCGGTGCCCCCAGGCCGGGCGCGTGCCCTTCGTGCAGCGCCAGCAGCTCGCCTACCGTGAGCGCAATCTCACCACGCGGAACAACGGCATCGCAAAAGCCGTGCTCCAGCAAAAACTCGGAACGCTGGAATCCCTTGGGCAGACGCTTGTGCATGTTCTGCTCGATCACGCGCGGGCCGGCAAATGCCGTCAGGGCATCGGGCTCGGCCAGGATAATGTCGCCCTCCATGGCAAAGCTCGCGGTTACACCTCCGGTCGTGGGATCGGTGAGCACCGTGATATACAGGCCGCCCGCCTCGCTGTGGCGCCTAACCGCCGCAGAAATCTTGGCCATCTGCATGAGCGAGGTCACGCCCTCCTGCATGCGGGCGCCGCCCGATACGGTAAAGCCAACGACCGGCAGCCCCAACTCGGCCGCGCGCTCAAAGACACGACAGATCTTCTCGCCCACCACGGAGCCCATTGAGCCCATCATAAAGTTGGCATCCATAAAGAAGAGCGCGGTATCGCAGCCGCAGATTTTGCCCCTGCCGCACACAACGGCATCGCGCTCGCCCGAACGCTCGCTCACGCTCTTAAGCTTGTCGGCATAACCGGGAAACGAGAGGAAGTCCTTCGACGCCAGATTGGCATCCCATTCCTCAAAGGTACCCGCGTCGACCGTCATGCGCATGCGCGCGCGACCGCTCACGCGAAAGTGTTTGCCGCAACGAGGGCAGACCTCGAGGTTGTCGTGCAGGCGCGCCTCATCGATCACACGGCGGCACTCCGGGCACTTGATAAACACGTGGCGCGCGGGAAACTCGGCGCACGACTCGGTCATCGGCCCCTCGAGGACGTTGACCGTCTTCGCTTTTCTATTCATCAGCATAGAGATGCCCCATCAGATCGGTGTGGTACATGCCCGACAAGAACTCGTCGTTTGCCAGCACGTCGAGCTGAAGCTCGCTGTTTTCGCTCACGCCCTCAATCACGAGCTCGCCCAGGGCCGAGCGCATCTTGCGAATGGCACCGTCACGCGTGGGCGCGCACACGATGAGCTTGCCGAGCATGGAGTCGTAGTACGGCGGAACTTTCGCTCCGGTAAACATGGCGGAATCCCAGCGCACGCGCGGACCACCCGGCACACGCAACGCGGTGACCGTTCCACATGACGGTAGATAGTCCGGCGTTTCGGCATTGATGCGGCACTCCATGGCGTGGTTGCGGACCGGTACGTCCTCCTGCTCAAAGGGCAGAGGCTGGCCGGCAGCCACGCGCAGCTGCCACTTAACCAGGTCGGTATCGGTCACAAACTCCGTAACCGGATGCTCCACCTGCAAGCGCGTGTTCATTTCCATAAAGTAGAAATTGCCGTCATCTGAGTACAAAAACTCGATGGTGCCAGCGCCCTCATAGCCAACGGCACGAGCCAGGTCGCGCGCGGCCTTGTGCATGCGCGCGCGAATATCATCGCGTCCGTCGAGGCACGGCGCGGGGCTCTCCTCGATCAGCTTTTGGTTGCGGCGCTGCACCGAGCACTCGCGCTCGCCGAGCGAAAACACATGGCCCTGCTTATCGGCCATAATCTGTACCTCAACGTGATGCGCCGGCGCAACGAACTTCTCCATGTAGCACTCGCCGTCGCCAAAAACGGCCTCACCCTCGGCACGCGCCTCGATGAACGCCTTTGCCGCATCTTCCACGCGCTCGACCTTGCGAATACCGCGACCGCCGCCGCCCGCGCGCGCCTTAATAAGCACGGGGCAGCCGATGCGCTCGGCCTCGGCCGTCGCCTCCTCGGGGCTTTTGAGCAAATCGCAGCCCGGCACGATGGGCACGCCCGCAGCAGCGGCCGTTCGGCGTGCGGCGTCCTTGTCGCCCATGCTGTCGATCACCTCGGCCGAAGGACCGACAAACGCCAGACCGAACTTGTCGCAGTCGCGCACGAAGCTCGCCTTCTCGGAAAAGAAGCCATAGCCGGGATGAATTGCCTTAGCTCCCGACTTTACGGCACAGGTGAGCACGGCATCGTCGTTGAGGTAGCTCTCGGCAAGACGCGGGCCGCCGATGCAATACGCCTCGTCGGCAAGCTGCACGTGTAGCGCGTCCGCATCGGTCGTGGAATAAACGGCGACGGTCTTGATGCCCATATCGCGGCACGCGCGGATAACACGGACCGCGACTTCGCCGCGGTTGGCGATGAGCACTTTGTCGAACATGGAGCCTTCCTTAACTTTCGTGCATGAGTGCAAAAGACATATCGGCGCGGCAGCAAACCTCACCGTTGACGCTCGCAGTACCCGTCGCAAAGCGGAACGGCCCGCGCGCACGCGTGATGGAGCACACTAGATCCACCGTGTCGCCCGGGCGCACCGGACGCTTAAAGCGCACCTTGTCCAGACTCGTGTAGAACGGCGTCGCGCCGCGCGCCTCCTCATCGCCCATCAGCAGCACGCAGCAGTTCTGGGCGAGCATCTCGCACTGAATCACGCCGGGAACGACCGGGTTTCCCGGAAAATGTCCCTGCAAAAAGTACTCGTCGCCTGTAATCGTGATCTTGCCGTGGGCCTCGTCGCCCACCAGCTCGGCTTCGTCGAGCAAAAGCATCGGCTCGCGATGCGGCAACAGCTTCTTGAGCTCTTCTTTGTTCATGGATATCACCTATCCGATCCTCATGAGGCAGCTGCCAAACTCCACGAGGTCGCCGTCGGCCACGCAGATCTCGAGCACCTCACCGTCTGCCTCGGCCGTCACCTCGTTGAGAACCTTCATGGCCTCGATGATGCAGAGGGTCTCGCCGGCCTTGACCTTGGAGCCCACGCGCACAAACGGCTCGTCGCCCGGCGCAGGGGCAGCATAGAAGACGCCCACCATGGGAGCAGTCACCTCGGTGCCCTTGGGCTCCGGCGCGGCGGCAGGTATCTGCGTGGCGGGCTCCGGTGCGGCAGGCGCGACTGTGGGAGCTGCAACTTGAGCGGCCATGGCGCTCGGCATAGGCATGGGCACGGCAACCGGCTGCGCGGCACTCGCGCGCTCGAGTTCGACCGCGGTGCCATCGGGCTCCTCAACACGTACGCGCGTAAGGCCGCGGTCCTCCATCACATCGGCTATCTCGGCAAGTCTTTTGGAATCCATGCTCTAGCTCCTCGTATATCTACGCAGCGCGATGGCGGCGTTGTGCCCGCCAAAGCCCAGGTTGGTCGAAAGCGCCCAGGTAAGGTCGGCGCGAACCGCGCGATTAGGCGTGTAATCAAGATCGCAGGCGGGATCGGGCGTGTGGTAGTTAATGGTCGGGGGCACCACGCCCTGCTCGAGCGCCATGGCACAGGCCATGACCTCGATGGCACCCGTGGCACCGATCATGTGCCCGGTCATCGACTTGGTCGACGAGACGTGTGCGGCGCGTGCCGCGTCCTCGCCGAGCGCCCGCTTAATGCCTGTCGTCTCGGACGAATCGTTGAGCTTGGTCGAGGTGCCGTGGGCGTTGATGTAGAGACCCTCGGAAGGCTTGACGTCGCCCTCGGCTACCGCCAGCGATATCGCACGGGCAATGCCGGCGGCATCGGGGTCGGGACTCGTAATGTGATAGGCATCATCGGTGTTGCCGTAGCCCACGACCTCGGCATAAATGTGCGCACCGCGCGCCTGCGCATGCTCCATGCTCTCGAGTACCAGCACGCAGGCGCCCTCACCCATCACAAAGCCATCGCGGTCTGCGTCGAACGGGCGGCAGGCCGTCGCGGGATCGGGGTTGGTGGTCAATGCGCGGCAGGACGTAAAGCCTGCAACAGCATCGGGGATAATGGCCGCCTCGGCACCGCCCGCGAGGATCGCGTCGGCATAGCCGTGCTTAATAGCACGGAACGCCTCGCCCACCGCATGGGCCGAGGTCGCGCACGCAGTCACGACTGGCAGGGTCGGTCCCTTTGCCTTGTGACGGATTGCGATATTGCCCGATGCCATGTTGGGGATCATCATCGCAATCATATAGGGCGATGCGCGGCGAGGTCCACGATCGGCGATCGTGTGGACGTTGTCGACGAGCGTCGTCATGCCGCCCACGCCCGAGCCCACGTAGACGCCCAGGCGCTCACGATCGATGGCGCCTTCGACATCAAAGCCCGCATCGTGCATTGCCTCGTCCGAAGCCGCCATCGCAAACTGAACGCAGGGGTCGAGATGCTTGGCGTCACGCTTGCCAAAGTACTCGTTGCCGTCAAAGCCCTTGACTTCGGCCGCCACCTTGACGGTAAACGCATCGGTATCGAAGTGCGTGATCGGGCCGATGCCACAGGTCCCGGCGCACATGGCCGCCCAGGTGGCAAGCGCGGTGTTGCCGAGCGGCGATACGGCACCGATGCCGGTGATTGCAACTCTCTGTTCCATCATGGTCTCCTCATCCAAGCCGTTCTTCGGCCCTGGTTTCTACATCGCCATTCCGCCGTCGACGCGCACGACCTCGCCCGTAATGTAAGCAGCCGCATCGCTCGCTAAAAAGCGCACCACGCCGGCCACTTCCTCGGGGCGTGCCATGCGCTTAAGGGGAATCTGTTCCTCGGTTGCCGTACGCACCTTCTCCGAGAGCTTTGCCGTCATATCTGTCTCGACAAACCCGGGGGCGACCGCGTTCGCTCGTACGCCACGAGGCGCAAGCTCGCGCGCCACCGCCTTGGTAAGCCCTATCACGCCCGCCTTGGAAGCAGCGTAGTTGGCTTGCCCGGCATTGCCCATCAGGCCCACGACCGAGCTCATGTTGACGACGCAACCGCCGCGCTGGCGCATAAAGGTCTTGGTGAGCGCGCGCGTCATATTGAATGTTCCCTTGAGATTGACATCGAGCACGCGATCGAATGCGTCATCGCCCATGCGCATGAGCAGGCCATCGCGGGTGATGCCGGCATTGTTGACGAGCGCCCAAATGGAACCAAAGTCGTTGAGGACCGCTTCCACACACGCGTTGACGGCAGCGGGATCGGCCACGTCGCATTGATATGCGCGTGCCGTGGCGCCAACCGCCTCACAGGCTTCGCACGTCTCGCGCGCCGCATCGACGCTGCCGGCATAGACGACGGCGATATCAAAGCCGTCCTCCGCCAGACCGACAGCGCAGGCGCGGCCGATACCCCGCGAGCCGCCCGTGACCAGTGCCACGCGACGTGAGTCGTTGCGCTCGAGCGCGCCGTTGTTCAAGTTGCCCATGTCATTCCTTTCGGGTTACAGCCCTGTGGACTATGCGAGCTCGTCGGCAATAGCTGCGACCTGCTCGGCCGTTTCGCACGAATACACGCGAACGTCGCTCAGCGTACGCTTGGCCAGGCCCGACAGCGTTTTGCCAGGGCCGACCTCAATAAACGTGTCGATGCCTTGATCCTGCAGAGCATGCAGCGTGTCGACCCAGCGCACGGCATGACTCACCTGGTTGGCCAGCATCTCCGCTGCCGCCTGCGGGTCGGCCGGATAGGGCGCCGCTGTCATATTTGCCATAACAGGAATCAGCAGCGGGGACGGCGCGTGACCGGCCTCGATATATGCAGCAAGGCCACAGGTCGCCTCGGCCATATAGGGGCTATGGAATGCACCCGACACCGCGACCTTCATGGCGCGACCGCCAGCCTCTTTCACTAGAACGTCGAGCTCCTGCAGCGCCTCGGGCGCTCCGGCCACAACCGTCTGCTGGGGGCTGTTGTAGTTGACCGGCCAGCAGTCCTCGCCGGCCTGTTTTGCCAAGCCCTCGACCTGCGCCGCATCGAGTTTGATGACGGCGCGCATGCCGCCGGGGTGACGCTCGGCCGCCGTGGCCATCAATGCCGCACGCTCACATACGAGCTCAAAACCCGCTCGCGTATCGAACGCCCCCGCAAAGGTGAGCGCGGCGACCTCGCCAAGCGAAAAACCCGCACAGGCGGTAGGTACCACGCCGCGCTCACGCAGGGCGGCAGCCGCTGCCAAATCGTGAACGAACACGCACGGCTGCGTGTTCTCGGTCTGCGAGAGTTCCTCCTTGGAGGCGCTTCGGCACTGCTCACTGGTCCCCGGGCGCACCTCGTCGGCAATGGCGAACACCTCGGCGGCCGCCGGCGATGCCTCGATCAGGTCGACGCCCATCGCGGGGTGCTGGGCGCCCTGGCCGGCAAACAGAAACGCTACGCCACCCATGCGCACGCACCCTTCAGGACGTGCTCGGCGCCATCGACCAGGTCGTCAACGATTTCACGTGCGCTTTGGCGCTCGTTGACCATGCCGGCAATCTGTCCACACAAAAACGAGCCCTCTTCGTAATTGCCGTCCTTGGCGGCCTTGCGAAGGGCGCCCGTGCCCATGGCCCCGAGCTCCTCGACGCTTACGCCCGCCGCCTCGCTCTTGGCGTAGGCGTTAGTGAAGGGGCTCTTGAGGGCACGCACCGGGTGTCCCGTCGAGCGGCCGGTCGCACGCGTCGAGGTGTCGTTGGCCTTCAGGACCATCTCCTTGTACTGCTCCGATACGGTGCACTCATCTGCGATCAGAAAGCGCGTACCCACCTGCACGCCGGCGGCGCCCAGCATAAAGGCGGCCGCCACGCCGCGGCCATCGGCGATACCGCCAGCCGCAACCACGGGAATATCGACCGCATCGACAACCTGTGGCACCAGTGCCATCGTCGAGGTCTCGCCAATATGGCCGCCTGATTCGGTACCCTCGGCAACCACGGCAGTGGCTCCACGACGCGCCACGAGACGCGCCAGCGCCACCGAGGCAACGACCGGGATGACCTTGATGCCCGCCTCGTTCCACGCCTTCATGTACTTGGTGGGATTGCCGGCACCCGTCACGACGACCGGCACCCGCTCGTCAATCACGACCCGCGCGACCTCGTCGGCAAACGGGCTCATGAGCATGACGTTGACGCCAAAGGGCTTATCCGTCCTGGCGCGCAGCTCATGAATCTGGTCGCGCAGCCAGTTGGCGTCGGCGTTCATGGCCGCGATAATCCCTAAGCCGCCCGCCTCGGACACTGCGGACGCCAGCGAGGCGTCGGCGATCCAGGCCATACCGCCCTGGAACACGGGCTTTTCGATGCCGAGCAGATCGCAGAGAGGAGTCTTGAGCATCTCTACTTCTCCAATGCCGCCTCGACCGTATCGGCGAACTCGCCGACCGTCTTGGGGTTCTCCTCGGTATCGAGCTGGATGCCAAACTCGTCCTCAACGGCGACGAGGATCTCGACGGTGCCCAGACTGTCGAGACCAATCTCCTCGAGCGTGGACTCGGGCTTCATCTCGACGTCGTCAAGACCGGCGGTCTCGCGGATAACATCGCAAACGCGCTCGAAGGTCTTCTGATCTGCCATGGTAGTTCTCCTTTGTTTGTGCCCTAGGGGCGTTTTTATTTCCTATGTGCGACTACTTCCAACGAAGTAGATAGCCACCTATATCCAGACCGGCGCCAAATCCAACGAGGGCGATGGTGTCGCCCGTGTGAAGTGCACCGGCGTTTGCCAGCCGGTCGAGGGCAAGCGGAATGCATGCGCTCGAAATGTTGCCGGTCTCGCGCAGCGTTCGAACCACGCGCTTGTCTGGCACACCGAGGCGCTTGACCGCCTGACTCAGGATTCGTTCGTTAGCCTGATGGAATACAAAATGGTCGATGTCCTCGACCGAAATGCCCGCATCGCTCGCAAGCTTATGGACCGTGTCGCAAATCGCGTTGACGCCGAACTTGAACACGCGGCGGCCATTCATGGACAGCACGCTCTCGCTATCTGCGGAGGCCTTAAACGGCGAGGTGCCGACCAGACCGGGAACGCACAACGTCTCGACGTCGGGCGCCGTCGAAAGCTCAACGGCAAGGGGGCTGTCTCCCCCAGCCTCAATCACCGCGGCGCCTGCCCCATCGCCAAAGAGCACACAGGTGGCGCGGTCGGTCCAGTCGAGCGCGCGCGTCATCTGCTCGGCGGCAACGACAAGCACATGCTTGGCTCGTCCTCGGGCGATATAGCCCTCGGCAACATCGAGCGCAAATACGAAGCCGGCGCAGGCAGCCGAGACATCGAAGGCAGGGCACGTCGCGCCCAGTCGCTCAGCAACGGCACACGCCTCGGCGGGAACAAGGTGGTCACCCGTCGTCGTCGAGCAGACGATCAAATCCAGCTGGCTCGCGTCGATTCCGGACACCTGGAGTGCCCGCTCGCTCGCCGCTACGGCAAGGTCGTCAAGTGACTCGGTGGTGCATACATGGCGACTCTTAATACCTGTGCGGGTAAAAATCCACTCATCCGAGGTATCGAGGAACTCGGACAGCTCGTCATTGGAAACACTGCGCTTAGGAAGCGCCGAGCCTGTTCCAAGAATCGTGAAACCCATCACTAACCTCCTTTGAGTTGTTGACGTGTTTACATCGACCAAGAGAGGATAGCGCATTTCAGTCGTTGTTAACGTGTTAACATTAAATTGTCCAAATGCGACAAAGGCTTCACATTGTGTCTCTCTCGACACCATTGCGTTATTCACTTATTCATTAAGGAGGTAGCAGCCGTTATGGATGCCAAATTAACGATAGTCGACGTAACCGGATCGACCAACGATGACCTGCTCGAAGCAGGAAAACAGGGAGCGCCGCACGGCACAGGACTTGCCGCCCGGGCTCAGACAGCAGGACGCGGCCGGCGCGGCCACAAGTGGGATTCAACCGCCGGCAATCTGTTACTCTCGATTGTCCTACGTCCTCGTGTTGATCCCGCCAAGTACTCTGGCCTTGCCGCCGTCAGCGGCCTAGCGGTGCTCGAGGCGCTCGAAAAACAGGGTCTTGCAAACGAGATTGGCCTCAAATGGCCCAACGACCTGGTCGCGCGTGGACGCAAACTCGGCGGCATTCTGGTCGAAGCCGCACGCGATAACGAAGGCAACCCCTTTGCGGTCTGTGGCATCGGCGTCAACGTGAACTATGTGCCCGCGGAGGTGCCCGATGGTGGCCTGCCGGCAATCGGTCTCTCGGACCTCAACGAGAACGTTCCCGCCGTCGATATGCTCCTCGATGAGGTCTATCACACCGTCGTAAACGCTGTAGACGCGTGGGCAGATCTGCTCAACGCCATGGAAGAAAACGCCGGACCGCTCGCGCCCGTCCACGACGAATATGTCGCTCACCTCAATTGGATTGGAAAGCACGTTATCGCCCGCTCCCCTGCCGGTGACGAGCTGGCGCGAGGCATCTTTAAAACCGTCGATACCTTTGGACGCGCGTGTATCGAAACGGAAGACGGCTTGCGATCCTTCCATTTTGAGGAGGCGTCGCTGCGCCCCTTGGGCGAATAGGGCGCCGCAGCCACCTACTCAGCAGCATTACCAGGCGGTCAAAACCCATCATGCAAAACAAAAGAGCCCCGCTACCGTAATGGCAGCGGGGCTCTGTAAGCTATGAGCGATATCGCTTAGAGCTTGATGTCGATGTCGACGCCAGCGGGGAGGTCGAGACGCATGAGCGAATCAACGGTGCCCGAGGTGGGGTCGAGGATGTCGATGAGGCGCTTGTGGGTGCGCATCTCGAACTGCTCACGGGAGTCCTTGTTCACGTGCGGCGAGCGGATAACCGTGTACAGGTTGCGCTCGGTGGGCAGGGGGACAGGACCGGAAACGCGAGCACCGGTCTTCTGAGCGGTCTCGACGATGAGCTTCGCGGACTGATCGACGACCTCGTGATCATAGCCCTTGAGGCGAATGCGGATCTTCTGGGTAGCCAACTTAAACCTCCAAAGAGTGCGAGAGATGTTCTCGCGGATTACGTAACAGGGAGCTCGAACTTAGGCGTTCTTGCTCATGACCTCGTCCACGATGGACTTGGGCGCGGGCTCATAAGAGTCGAACTGCATCGTGTAGGATGCACGGCCCTGGGTCTGGGAGCGAAGGTCGGTAGCGTAACCGAACATCTCGCCCAGCGGCACCTTGGCACGGATGAGCTTGCTGTTCTTGCGATCCTCCATGCCCTCGATCTTGCCGCGGCGACCGGAGAGGTTGCCCATAACGTCGCCCATGTACTGCTCGGGGGTCTCGACCTCGACAGCCATGATCGGCTCGAGCAGCTGCGGATCGGACTTCTTGAGAGCGTCCTTGATAGCCATGGAACCGGCGATCTTGAAGGCGGCCTCGGAGGAGTCGACCTCGTGGTAAGAACCGTCGAACAGGGTGACCTTAACGTCGAGGACCGGGAAGCCGGCGATAACACCGGTGTTCAGGGCCTCCTGGATGCCCTTGTCGATGGACGGGATGTACTCCTTGGGCACGACGCCGCCGACGATAGCGTTGACGAACTCGTAGCCGAAGCCCTCCTCCATCTTCTCGAGCTTGATGACGGCGTGGCCGTACTGACCGCGACCGCCGGACTGACGGACGAACTTGCCCTCAGCCTTCTCGACGTCGTGACCGGCGGTCTCGCGGTAGGCAACCTGGGGCTTACCGACGTTAGCGTCAACCTTGAACTCGCGGAGCAGACGGTCGACGATGATCTCGAGGTGCAGCTCGCCCATGCCGGCGATGATGGTCTGGCCGGTCTCGTGGTTGGTGGACACCTGGAAGGTCGGGTCCTCCTCGGCGAGCTTGGTCAGAGCCAGGGACATCTTGTCCTGCTCGGCCTTGGTCTTGGGCTCGATGGCAACGTCAATAACGGGCTTAGCGAACTCGATCTTCTCGAGGACGATCTCCTTGCCCTCGGCGCACAGGGTGTCACCGGTGGTGGAGTTCTTGAAGCCGACGCAAGCGACGATGTCGCCGGCGGCAGCGTCGTCACGGTCGATACGCTCGGCGGCGTTCATCTCGAGGATGCGGCCGAGGCGCTCGCGCTGACCGTTGGAAGCGTTGACAACGTAGGAGCCGGACTCGGCGCGGCCGGAGTAAACGCGGACGTAGGTGAGCTTACCGACGAACGGGTCGGTCATGATCTTGAAGACCAGGCCGGAGAAGGGCTCGTCGAAGGAAGGATGACGCTGGATCTCCTCGCCGGTGTCCGGATCGGTACCGGTGACGGCCTCGACGTCAAGCGGGCTGGGCAGGTAGTCGACGACAGCGTCGAGCAGCTCCTGAACGCCCTTGTTCTTGTAGGCGGAACCCACGAAGACGAGGTTGAGCTCGTTGGCCAGAACGCCCTTGCGCAGAGCAGCCTTGAGCTCCTCGACGGTGAAGTCCTCCTCCATGAGGATCTTCTCCATGAGCTCGTCGTCAAAGCTGGCAGCAGCGTCGAGGAGCTCCTCGCGCTTGGTGGCAGCGATGTCGGCGAACTCAGCCGGGATCTCGTCCATCGGCTCGGGGTAGGTCATACCCTTCTCGTCGGCCTTGAAGTCCCATGCAGTCATGGTGACCAGGTCGATGACGCCCCAGAAGTTGTCCTCGGCGCCCATCGGGACCTGAGCGGCCACGGCGTTGGCGTCGAGACGATCCTTCATGGTCTCGATAGCGTTGAAGAAGTCAGCGCCCACGCGGTCATACTTGTTGATGAAGGCGATGCGGGGGACGTTGAAGGTAGAAGCCTGACGCCAAACGGTCTCAGACTGGGGCTGAACGCCGGCAACGGCGTCGAAGACGGCGACAGCGCCATCGAGGACGCGCAGGCAGCGCTCGACCTCGGCGGTGAAGTCAACGTGGCCCGGGGTGTCGATGATCTGGATGCGGTAGTCCTTGCCGTCCTTGTTCCAGAAGCACGTGGTAGCAGCGGAGGTAATGGTTACGCCGCGCTCCTGCTCCTGAACCATCCAGTCCATGGTGGCAGCGCCCTCATGGACCTCACCGATCTTGTGGGTCTTACCGGTGTAGTAAAGAATACGCTCGGTCGTGGTGGTCTTACCGGCATCGATGTGGGCCATGATGCCGATGTTACGGGTATCGGAAAGCTTGTACTTAGGCTTAGCCATGTTAGTTCCTTACCTTAACTTACCAACGATAGTGAGAGAACGCGCGGTTGGCCTCGGCCATCTTGAAGACGTCCTCACGCTTCTTGACGGAAGCGCCCAGGCCGTTGGAAGCGTCGAGGATCTCGTTGGCGAGACGCTCGGCCATGGTCTTCTCCTTGCGAGCGCGGGAGAAGTTGACGATCCAGCGGATACCCAGAGCGGTGGAACGACGGGAGTTGACCTCCATCGGGACCTGATAGGTAGCGCCACCGACACGCTTGGGCTTAACCTCGAGCGTGGGCTTGACGTTGTCCATAGCCTTCTTGAAGGTAGCGAGAGCGTCGCCACCCTCGGACTTCTCGGCAACGATCTCGAAAGCGGTGTAAACGATGCGCTCAGCGGTGGCCTTCTTGCCGTCAAGAAGGACCTTGTTGATGAGCTGAGTCACCAGGCGGTTGTTGTAAACGGCGTCAGGCTGAACCTCACGACGATTAGCTGCTGCACGACGCGGCATGTGAAATCTCCTTAAGTGTCTACCGTGCGGCCCTTAGGCGGCACACGGCGAAAGTATCAAAACGTTATCTGGCTTATTTGGCCTTGGGGCGCTTAGCACCGTACTTGGAACGGGCCTGCATACGGTTCTGGACCGGAGCAGCGTCGTAGGCGCCACGGATGACGTGATAACGGACACCAGGGAGGTCACGGACACGACCGCCGCGGACGAGCACGATGGAGTGCTCCTGCAGGTTGTGGCCCTCACCCGGGATGTAAGCAGTAACTTCGATGCCGTTGACAAGGCGAACACGGGCAACCTTACGAAGAGCCGAGTTCGGCTTCTTGGGGCTCGTGGTGAAGACGCGGGTGCACACGCCGCGCTTCTGGGAGTTGTGCTGCAGAGCAGCGTTCTTGGACTTCTTGGGCACGGAACGACGGCCCTGGCGAACCAGCTGGTTAATAGTAGGCAAAGCGTACTCCTTCTCGAATGATTCCAGCTTTCTGTAAAGTGCAACGGCTTGAATCGAGGGGTCAGCATCCCCCTACGAAACACGCAGTTCGATAGGATACGTGCCGTTAGCTGTGCCGTCAACAGACCACGCCGCCGGGCGTATCCCAAAATAGCCATATTTCCGCAAAGCCTCCATAAAAGGAATCCCCGCCTGTGCGCAAGTGCCCATTCCAGCCCTCCATGTAACGCAAAAATGGCCGCTTCCTCTAGCAGGAAGCGGCCTAGACCTTACGAATAGACGATGGTAAAGGGTACTTCTGTTTCGGTCTCTCCTGTTGATGTGCATCTCGTGCCCTCGAGGGTCACCGAGACCACTTGATCGACATTGATCAGTTTTGTCGGAACCCAGATGTTCTCTCCGCTATTGCGCGCCATCGAAACATAGAAATTGTACGCCCCTGCGTCGTCATCTTCGATAATCTGCTCCGATCCATCCTTGTAGCTGACGGTCAGTTTATGATCAACTGCTTCATAGCCCAGATCATCGATGTGCGTCTGGATGGAAAACGGGCTGATCTCGAGAGGCGAGTCGTCGGAGCGGAGCTCCTTTGTATCGACGTGCGCTCCGACGTTAAACTCTGGCGTCGATACCTCGATCACCTTCGCATCCTCACCTTTGCCCTCCGTCCAACTGATATTCCAGGTGACCGCATGTCGTAAATCTCGATCGCGATTCCAAGATGCAAAGTACATCGTGCCGTTAATGACCGTGTCGCTTGATGTGTCTTTATCAATGGTGCAGCGTGTATCAGCCCATTCCTCGCCGAAGTTCATGCTGGGTGTACTGACGCCCCCTTCTTCTTCACCATAGAGAACAAGTTCGCCAAGCTCTGCCGCCGGCTTGTAGTAGCTAACGCCATTCGGATTGGACAATGTAAACGTCACAGCACCGCAACCGTTCTCGTCGATTGCCATCTCATGAATGTCGAGCGTATAGCCGTTGCCCTCGACGGACAGATTGACCTTCTGGACTGCACCCTCCAGGCTTTGGGGCGCGATACCATCACCAAACTCTCTGGTGTAGGTATATTTCGTCCCCGACGAGCCGCCATTTGTCCAGGTAACGGACTCTCCGTTGCCATGGTTTCCCCAGGCAGAGGCAAAATAACTGGAATTGACAACAGCGTAGGCGACCCCTCCGGTCGCCAGCACTCCGGCAAGACATCCGATTACGGCAACATACAGAGGCTTCGCGTGACCCTTTCGGCGAAGCGGCTCGCCAGCAGCGGCATAAAGAACACGGTCAGCAAGATCGCTATCGGCTTGGACGGACTCGAAGGCCTGCTTGATCTGGTTGGATTTCACGGTCGCCCTCCTCTAGGATGAACTTGAGCTTCGATCTGCCGCGAGCTAAACGCGTTCGAACGGTCGCGGCTGGCACATGCAGTAACTCGGCAATTTCTGAAGTCGAGAAGCCCAGATAGTAATAGAGCACGATGGAGATACGGAATCGTTCCGGAAGCCGCATGACGTCTAATAGGACGGCCTTGGTCTCGTCCTGCGCCGTCAAGAGCGAATCGGTCAGACTTTCAATATCCTCCACGCGCCTCCACGGCTTTCGAAAGAGAGATTTGCATTCATTGATCGTGACCCGGATGAGCCATCGACGAAGATGCTCCCAGCTTTCAAAATGCGTATCGCTTTTGAGTAACTTTAGAAAGACGTCTTGAGCGACATCGTCGGCGTCAGCGCGATCACGCAGATACGTCAAGGCGATTCGGAACACGACATCTCGGTGATCCTCGACCGCCTGTCTAAAAGCTTGTTCTTCCATAATCACCTCCCGGTGACACTGATGGTTCTTGATGGGGCCCTCACCATAGATACGCTTTGACCAAACGGAATGTTTCAAATTCAAGCAGGAAAAACTACCAAAATAAACCTGTCCTTTTTTGCAAGTGATCAACGGAACGCAACAAGTTGAGCATACGCAAGCGAGCGGCCCCCAGAGCGTACAAGGTGGCATGAAAAAGGCAGGGCATTGACCTTTTGGTCATGCCCTGCCTTTTGAATGACAGATTGTAGCTCTGGGGGCCGCGCAGCGACGGAGGTCGCCGCCGTTCGTTAGAACGGCGGAACTAATTACTCCTCGTCGTTGTCCTTGGCCTCTTCGGCGTCGTCGGTGTCCACGAGCTGGTTGAGCAGCTCGTCGAGGGAAGCCATGTCCTCGTTGATCGCGCCGTTGGCGGGAGCCTTCTTGTCGTCGATCGGGGCGCCCAGGAGCTCCTCGTCGGCGTCGGCGTGATGCGTCGGAGCGGAGGTACCCAGCAGGATATCGTCCGGACCGTCGGGGCTAAAGACCATCTGCAGCAGCTGCGAGAGGTCTTCCTCGTCGGCAACGTCGTCGTTGTTCTCGAGGATGTAGAGCAGATCGTGGGCCTCCAGGCCGTCACGGAGCTCCTCGATCGCCTTGGCGCCGATGCCATCGATGCGCAGCAGATCCTCCTCGGACTTGCCAACCAGGTCGCCGACCGTCTCGATGCCAACCTCGCTGAACTTGTTGGTCCAGCGCTGCGACACGCCCAGATCGTCGAACAGGTACAGACGAGCCTTCTCGGCGGAGATGGTGTGGCCGTTGCGGGTGAACGAACCGTCAGCACCACCGAACTCGTCGTAGCCGGCCCAGTCGAGCTGCTGCGGGAGCTGCTCGTCCAGGTCCTTGAGCTCCACAGGAGCCCACTCGGGCAGCGACTTGGCGTTGGGCGAAGCCGGGCCGTCGATGTCCACGTAGCCGTCGGCCGTGCGATACGTCAGCTTGGCGTTGGCGTACGGCTTGAGGCCGGTACCAGCCGGGATCTTCTTACCGACGATGACGTTGGACTTAAGGTCGAGCAGGTGGTCGACCTTGCCCTCGATGGCAGCCTCGGTAAGGACGCCAGCGGTACGAATGAACGAAGCGCTCGACAGCCAGGAGTCGATGTTGGACGCGACCTTGAGCGTACCCAGGATGACGGGCTCGGCCACAGGAGCCTGACCGCCCAGACGGGCAACGCGCTCGACCTCGTCGGCAAACTCGTAGCGGTCGACGTACTGACCAAGCAGGTACTTGGAGTCGCCGGGGTTGGTGATCTGAACGCGACGCAGCATCTGGCGTGCGAGCACCTCGATGTGCTTGTCGTTCAGGTCGACGCCCTGGCTGGTGTAGACGTCCTTGACGCTCTCGACGAAGGTGTGCATCGTCGACTCGATGTCGGTCAGCTTGCGCAGGTTGCGGAAGTTGACGAAGCCCTTGGTGATCTGGTCGCCGGCGCGCACCTCGCAGCCGTCCTCGATCTCGGGCATAAAGCGCACCGATGCGGGGACGCGACGCTCGTCGAGGACACGGGTGTGGTCCTCGGAGTCGGTGAGCGTCAGCACGTACTCGGACTTCTCGGGCTTAATCGAGAGGTGGCCGGAGTACGGAGCCAGCTCGGCCTCGCGACCCAGGATCTTCTCGTTGACGTTGCCGACGATATCGAACATACGGCTGACCGTAGGCAGACCCTGCGTAATATCGTCGACGCCAGCGACGCCGCCGGAGTGAATGGTACGCATCGTAAGCTGCGTGCCGGGCTCGCCGATGGACTGGGCGGCAATAATGCCGACCGCGGTACCGATGGCGACCGGACGACGGGTGGAAAGATCCCAGCCGTAGCACTTCTGGCATACGCCGTACTTGGAGCGGCAGGTGAGCAGTGCGCGAAGCTTGACCTTCTTAAGGCCGGCATCGACCATCTTCTGGATGTCGGCGACCTTCTCGATGTAGCCGTCCTGCTCAAAGAGCACGGTGCCATCGGGAGCCACGACGTCCTCAATGAAGCAACGGCCGACGAGGTCGGTATTGAGGTCGGTGGTGCCGGGGATGATGAGGTTGTAGGTGACGCCCTCGTGCGTACCGCAGTCCTCCTCGCGGACGATGACGTCCTGGGCCACGTCGACCAGACGACGGGTCAGGTAACCAGAGTCCGAGGTGTGGGATGCGGTATCGACCAGGCCCTTACGGGCGCCGTAGGTCGAAATGAAGTACTCGAGCGGCAACAGGCCCTCGCGGAAGTTCGCCTTAATGGGAAGGTCGATCGTCTCGCCGGACATGTCTGCCATCAGGCCACGCATGCCGCCGAGCTGACGCAGCTGGGTCTTAGAACCACGGGCGCCGGAGTCGGCCATCATGTAGAGCGGGTTCTCCTCGTCGAACAAGTCGAGCATGAGCGCTGCAACCTTATCGGTACAAGCGGTCCACTCGTTAACGACTTCGATGTGGCGCTCCGTCTCGTTGATGAAGCCCTCCTCGAAGTACTCGTTGATCTGGTCGACGTTGGCCTGGGCGCGATCGAGCAGCTCCTGCTTCTCGGCAGGGATGAGAGCGTCCCATACCGAGATGGTGAGGCCGGCGCGGGTAGCGTAGTGGAAGCCGGAGTACTTGATGGCGTCGAGGATCGGGCCGACCTTGGCCTCGGGGTAACGATCGCAGCAGTCGGCAACCAGCTTGGCCACATCGCCCTTGACCATCTTGTAGTTCATGAACTCATAGTCTTCGGGCAGGCACTGGCGGTTGAAGATGATGCGGCCGATAGAGGTCTCGAAGCGCGCGGTCTTGTTGCCGGTGACGTCGTAGTCGACGAACTCGTTCTTGCCGTTCTTGACGCGGAAGATACGGGTGCCGTCCTCGTTGATGACGTTGGCATCGGCAGCGGACACGCGAACCTGGATCTTGGCCTGCATGTCGACCTCGGAACGGCAGTCATAGGCGTGCAGCGCGTCGTCGAAGCTGGCGAACACGTGGTTCTCGCCCGGCAGACCCTCGCGGACCTGGGTGAGGTAGTACACACCAATGATCATGTCCTGCGAAGGGATGTTAACCGGCTTGCCGGATGCCGGCGAGCGCAGGTTGTTCGCAGAGAGCATGAGCACGCGAGCCTCGGCCTGAGCCTGGCTGGACAGCGGCACGTGGACAGACATCTGGTCGCCGTCGAAGTCGGCATTGAAGGGCGAGCAGACCAGCGGGTGCAGGTGGATAGCCTTGCCCTCGACCAGCACCGGCTCAAAGGCCTGGATGGACAGACGGTGCAGGGTCGGTGCACGGTTGAGCAGCACGACGCGACCGTCGATGACCTCTTCGAGGATATCCCACACAAAGGTGGCACCGCGGTCGATAGCGCGCTTGGCGCCCTTGATGTTCTCGACCTTGCCGAGCTCGACCAGGCGCTTCATGACGAAGGGCTTGAAGAGCTCCAGCGCCATGGTCTTGGGCAGACCGCACTGGTGCAGCAGCAGCTTGGGGTCGGTAACGATTACCGAACGGCCGGAGTAGTCGACACGCTTGCCCAGCAGGTTCTGACGGAAACGACCCTGCTTGCCCTTGAGGGCCTCGGCGAGCGACTTGAGCGGGCGACCGCCACGGCCAGAGACCGGGCGACCACGACGGCCGTTGTCGAACAGGGCATCCACGGACTCCTGGAGCATGCGCTTCTCGTTGTTCACGATGATCGCAGGGGCGTCCAGGTCGAGCAGGCGCTTGAGTCGGTTGTTACGGTTGATCACGCGACGATACAGGTCGTTGAGGTCGGACGCGGCGAAGCGGCCGCCGTCGAGCTGGACCATCGGGCGCAGATCGGGCGGAATGACCGGGATGACATCCAGGATCATGTTCGCGGGGCTGTTGCCGCCCTTCAGGAAGGCGTCAACGACCTCGAGGCGCTTAACGGCCTTCTCGCGCTTCTGCTTCTGGGAATCCTCGTCGGCGATGATGGCCTTGAGCTTCTCGGCCTCGGAGGGGAGGTCGATGGCAGCGAGCAGGTCGCGGACGGCCTCGGCACCCATACCACCCTTGAAGTACATGGAGTAGTAACGGGTCATCTCGCGGAACAGCGGCTCATCGGAGATGAGGTCGCGCTCGGTGAGCTTCATGAAGGCGTTGAAGGCGTCCGTGCGGAGCTGCTTCTCGTCCTTGCACTCTTCCTCGATGTCGACGATGCCAGAGGCGATCTCCTCGGGGGTCAGCGGCTCCTCGTCGGAGAACTCGTCAAAGTTCTCGGGGTTGCCCTGCTCCTTGAGGGACTCGATCTGGCGGGCGCACTCGGCATCGATCTCTTCCAGATCGGCGGCGAGCTCCTCGCGCAGGTCGTCAGCGTCGGCCTCGCGAGCCTCGTAGTCGACCTCGGTGATGATGTAGCTGGCAAAGTACAGAACCTTCTCGAGGTCCTTGGACTTGATGTCGAGCATACGGCTCATCGGGAAGCTCGTGGGGCTCTTGAAGTACCAGATGTGGGACACGGGAGCGGCGAGCTCGATGTGACCCATGCGCTCGCGACGAACCTTGGCCGAGGTGACCTCGACGCCGCAGCGCTCGCAGACGATGCCCTTAAAGCGGATGCCCTTGTACTTGCCGCAGGAGCACTCCCAGTCCTTGGCGGGACCGAAGATCTTCTCGCAGAACAGGCCGTCCTTCTCGGGCTTGAGGGTACGGTAATTGATGGTCTCCGGCTTCTTGACCTCACCGTGCGACCAGGAACGGATCTGGTCGGCGGAGGCAAGGGAGATCTTTACCGAGTCAAAATCAGTAGCTTCGAAATCTGCCACAGTCAACTACTCCTTATCAGTGGTCGTGGCGGCGACAGCCTCGGGTGCCTCGGCGGTCTCGGCATCCTGGGCCTCGACGTCGGTGTCAACGCCGGCGAGCGCAGCCAGGTCGTCGAGAGCAGAGGTCTCCTCGGCGGTCACAGGGGCGGAGGCGTCCTCGTCGGCATCGTGCATGGGCTCGATGTCCAGTGCGAGGGAACGGATCTCCTTGACGAGAACCTTGAAGGACTCGGGGATACCCGGAACCGGGACGTTCTCGCCCTTGACGATGGACTCGTAGGTCTTGACGCGGCCCACGGTATCGTCGGACTTGACGGTCAGGATCTCCTGCAGGACGTTGGCAGCACCGTATGCGTACAGTGCCCAAACTTCCATCTCGCCGAAGCGCTGGCCGCCGAACTGAGCCTTGCCGCCCAGCGGTTGCTGGGTAACCAGGCTGTAAGGGCCGGTCGAACGGGCGTGGATCTTGTCGTCGACCATGTGGCCGAGCTTGAGGATGTAGGACGTACCCACGGTAATGGGCTCGCGGAACTCCTCGCCGGTGCGGCCGTCGAACAGGCGGGTCTTGCCGCGCTCGTCAAGCTGGGTGACAAACTCGGGGCGCATGTGATCGCCAAAGGCAGCGGTGGCCTTGTTGAGCATGTTCTTGTTGGCGCGACGGATGACCTCGGCGATCTCGTCCTCCTTGGCGCCGTCGAAGACGGGCGTCGAGACGAAGAACGGACCGGGGACATACTTGTCGGAGTCGGCATCCTCGGTATCCCAACCGCAGGCAGCAGCCCAGCCAAGGTGGCACTCGAGCAGCTGACCGACGTTCATACGCGAAGGAACGCCCAGCGGGTTGAGGATAACGTCGATCGGGGTACCGTCAGCCATGTAGGGCATGTCCTCGACCGGCAGAACGTTACAGATAACGCCCTTGTTGCCGTGGCGACCGGCGATCTTATCGCCCTGCTGGATCTTACGACGCTGGGCGACGTAGACGCGCACCTGCTCGTTGACGCCGGGGGCCAGGTCGTCGCCGTTCTCGCGGCTAAAGCGGACGACGTCGATGACGCGGCCATAAGCGCCGTGAGGCATCTTAAGGGAGGTGTCGCGAACATCGTGAGCCTTGGCACCGAAGATGGCGCGCAGCAGGCGCTCCTCGGCGGTCAGAGCGCTCTCGCCCTTAGGCGTGACCTTGCCGACCAGGATGTCGCCAGGGCCGACCTCGGCGCCGATGCGGATGATGCCGTCCTCGTCGAGGTTGGCAAGCATGTCCTCGGAGAGGTTCGGGATCTCGCGAGTGATCTCCTCGGGGCCGAGCTTGGTATCGCGGGCGTCGATCTCGTGACGGGTGATATTGATGGTCGTCAGCAGGTCCTCGGCCACCAGGCGCTCGGACACGACGATACCGTCCTCGTAGTTGAAGCCTTCCCACGGCATGTATGCCACGGTGAGGTTCTGGCCCAGTGCGAGCTCGCCATGATCGGTCGAAGGACCGTCGGCCAGAGGCTCGCCCTGCTCAACGGTGTCACCGACGCGCACGAGCGGACGGTGGTTGATGCAGGTGGACTGGTTGGAGCGCTGGTACTTGGCCAGGTGATACTCGTCCATGCCGCCGGCGTGCTTGACGATAATCTTGGAGGCGTCGGCATAGATGACTTCGCCGGCGTTCTTGGCCAGGGTAACCTCGCCAGAGTCCAGGGCGGCGCGACGCTCCATGCCGGTACCGACATAGGGAGCGGCGGGGTGAACCAGCGGCACGGCCTGACGCTGCATGTTGGCGCCCATGAGCGTACGCTTGGCGTCGTCGTGCTCGAGGAACGGAATCAGCGTGGCTGCGACGGAGAGCATCTGACGCGGCGAGACGTCCATGTAGTCGACGTCCTCGACAGGCACGTCGGCGGGAGCGCCGAAGGAGCCGTCGAAGTCGCGGGTACGGGCGATCACGGTATGCGGACGGACGATCTTGCCCTCGGCATCGGTCGTGATGAACTCGTTGGTCTTGGGATCGAGCGGCGTGTTGGCCGGCGCGATGACGTGCTTCTCTTCCTCGTCAGCGGTCATCCAGTCGATCTGATCGGTGGCAACGCCGTTCTCGACACGACGGAACGGGGCCTCGATGAAGCCATACTCGTTGACGCGGGCGTAGAGGGCGAGCGAGCCGATCAGGCCGATGTTGGGGCCTTCGGGGGTCTCGATCGGGCACATGCGGCTGTAGTGCGAATTGTGAACGTCGCGGACGGCCGTCGGCACGTTGGTGCGGCGGCTGGAGCCGGACTTGTGGCCGGCAAGACCACCAGGGCCGAGTGCGGACAGACGGCGCTTATGGGTCAGACCGGTCAGGGGGTTCGCCTGGTCCATGAACTGCGAGAGCTGCGAGGAACCGAAGAACTCCTTGATGGAGGCCACGATCGGGCGGATGTTGATGAGCGACTGCGGGGTGATCTCGTCGATGTCCTGGGAGCTCATGCGCTCACGGACGACGCGCTCCATACGGCTCATACCGATACGGAACTGGTTGGCGACGAGCTCGCCGACGGTGCGGATGCGGCGGTTGCCGAAGTGGTCGATGTCGTCGACCTTGAAGCCCTGCTCGCCGGCAGCGAGGGACAGGAGGTAGCGCAGCGTCGCGACGATATCCTCGTCGGTGAGCACCGTGACCTCTTCCTCGGTGGTGAGGTTGAGCTTCTTGTTGACCTTGTAACGACCGACGCGGGCCAGATCGTAGCGCTGCGGGTTAAAGAGCAGGCCCTCGAGCAGGCTGCGGGAAGCGTCCACGGTGGGAGGCTCGCCCGGGCGCAGGCGACGGTAGATCTCGATGAGGGCGTCCTCGCGGGTGAGGGCGGTGTCGCGCTCCAGGGTGCGCTTGATCACATCGGAGTTGCCGAGCAGCTCGATGATGTCGTCGTTGGTGACGGCAATGCCAAGGGCGCGCAGGAACATCGTGGCGCTCTGCTTGCGCTTACGGTCGATGGAGACCATGAGCTGGTCGCGCTTGTCGACCTCAAACTCGAGCCAGGCACCGCGGGACGGGATAATCTGGGCCTTGTAGATCTGCTTGCCCGAATCCATCTCGGAGCTGTAGTACACGCCCGGGGAGCGGACGAGCTGCGAGACGACGATACGCTCGGTACCGTTGATGATGAAGGTGCCCTGATCGGTCATCATGGGGAAGTCGCCCATAAAGACGAGCTGCTCCTTGATCTCGCCGGTCTCCTTGTTGGTGAGACGAACGTCGGTCAGAAGCGGGGCCTGATAGGTCATGTCCTTCTCGCGGCACTCCTCGACGGTGTGCGCGGGGTCGCCGAACTGATGCTCGCCGAAGGTAACCTCGAGAACATGGTTCTGGCTCTGGATGGGGCTGGATTCCTTGAACGCCTCACGAAGACCCTCGTCCTTAAAACGCTCAAAGGATTCCCTTTGAACAGAGATAAGGTTGGGGAGCTCCATGGCCTCCGGGATTTTCCCGAAGCTGACGCGCTTGCGCTCAGTGGCAGTGTATGCGTAGGTCACCAGGTTTTTCCTCCTTCACGGAAATGCTCGGTGGGTTGGCGAGGCATAGCTTCGCCAGTTATCGCAACCTAATAGTTTATCAGGTACCGACCGTTGGGCAAGAAAAGCCTTGACGCGATTGAGTTTTTGGAGTAGCAAAGTTTTTCGACAGAAAAGATGCAGGTAGATAGGTATGTATCGAACACCTGTTCATATATTTTATGTGAACGAGACTGCTGATGCGCGCCGCTGAATGGCGGAATGACGGCGAGGGTTGATCGAGCGGAAACTGCGTCCCGTTTTGAGGCCCCAAACTGGGACGCAGTTTCCGGTTGAGCCCTGTTTGGGAAAGCACATCCCATTCTGAGCCGAAATTCCGGGTCGCAGTTTCCGCTAGAGGCTCCAACCGGAAAGCGCATCCCAGAATTCGACGAAATTATGGGTCGCACTTTCCGACAGGTTATGGCAAAGGGGCTGCCGCCTTGTTGCACCCGTTTGGCAATGTTGCGCAACAGATTCTTCGAATCCGGCATGAAGATACTGGATAGTTACTTATAACCTAACGAAAGGATTGCCATGTTTAAGAGCATCCGAAAAGGCGGGAGGATCGCCGCAGTCGCAATCGGCATCGTAGCGGCGCTGACCCCGCTGGCTGCCCATTACAGTCTGAAATAGGCCATCGATAAAATTCGATGGCGAGCATTCGGCGC